>CAZHED010000055.1:5525-32975 GCA_964531095.1 uncultured Polyangiaceae bacterium
GGGGGCTCCGGGTATGGGGTCACGAGTCCTCGACTCGCCCCCTATTCACCCGGCAACTCCATTTCCTTCGTTCGACAGGCGAGCGGCTCGCCCTGGTCGACAGTTCTCCGCCTCCGCGCACGTGATCGCGCGCTGCCCGAGGGGGAGCGAAAAGCTCGGGGAGGTCGGCGTCGGGAGTAGCCTGCATGAGTTCAGGCGCTCGCTGGTTCCTCGAGATGGGCCGCGCTAGGCTTGCCGTCGATGCAAGCGTTCGAAGCGAGGTCACCGCCTCTGCGCGAAGACGCCGACGGCGTTCTTCGCGTCGACGGTACCCGCGTCACTCTGGATTCGGTTGTGATTGCCTTCGACATGGGCGCCACCGCCGAGGAGATCGTGCAGCGGTACCCGTCGCTTGATGTCGCCAGCGTTTACGAGGTGATCGCCTACGTGCTGCGGCATCGAACCGCGGTCGACGAGTACTTGGCGAGCCGACGACAGAAGGCCTCGGAGGCTCAAACAGAGATCGAAACACGGTTCCCGCCGCACGGTATCCGAGCGCGGCTTCTCGCTCGCCGAGACCGTAGCGCGATTCGATGATTCGTTTCGCCGCGGACGAGGACTTCGACAACGACATTTTGCGAGCGCTGCGCAGGCGCCTTCCCGAGGTCGATGTCGTTCGGATACAGGACGTGGGACTCAGTGGTGCGGATGACCCGGCGATTCTGGCGTGGGCGGCGAGGGAGGCCCGCGTCCTCCTCACGCACGACGTGTCTACGATGACCCATCACGCGCTCGACCGCGTGCGCGTCGGCCATCCGATGCCCGGTGTCATTGCGGTGCACCAGCGCCTCGGGATCGGAAGCGTCGTCGAGGATCTCGTGTTGGTAGCTACATGGAGCTCTGCGGAAGATTGGGTCGGCCAGGTACACTACTTGCCGCTTCGCTAGGAGCTGAATCGACTCGGGTCAACGCGCCGCGCACGGCACCAGCAGGCATCTTCGCCGTCTCCAAAAGCGTCTCCAAGAACCGGGGCGATCCGGGAGGACTCCAGTGGATTCCGGATGACTGCTCGTTCGGCCGAAAGCGGTGGGATTCTCGAACCCTAGCGACGAAAGACGAGCGACATCGCCGACTTTTAGAATGCCGCTTGCTAGGGTTCGATTCCCAGCGTCTCCACCCATTTTGGCTTGTTTTTGGCTCGATCCGCCACTTTCAATCGTCCCGGGGCGATTCGGGGCGATTGGGAACAGCGCATCGGGCAACGGCGGGAAGACATCCCCGAAGCCGTCGCGCAGGGCCTCGGCTTCGCGGATGTAACCTTCCGTCGTGCTGAACGTGGAGTGACCGGCCCGCTGTTTGATCTTGAGCGGGTCATCCCCTCGCACAGCCATCCAAGTGATCCCGGTCGCGCGAAGGTCGTGCCAGGTAATCGGCTTTCGGTGCGCGTCTCCCTTGTGCAGCTCGGGGCGGTTCACGCCTGCCCGGGTCAGCCAAAGGCGAAGGTCGCGCGCCATGTGCCGGTCACGGAACCGCACGACGTGTCCCTTGCCCTCCGCTTCGGTGTGCAGCGCGCGGAGTAGCGGCAGGATGTTCGGCTCGACGGCGAAGCGGCGCGTCTCGCCGGACTTGGTCGACTTGACCGCGCCGGTGCGGGTGACTGATCGCGTGACGCTGAGCGTACCGTGAGCGAGGTCGAGGTCGCCCCCATCCCATCGAAGCTCCCGAAGCTCGCCGTCGCGCACGAAGGTGTACACCGCGATCGCCACCCCGCGACGAAGTCGAAGCGGAACCGCCTCGCACGAGACGAAGGTGAGAAACTCGGAAGGGTAGAGGTATTGCTTCGCCTTCTTGTCGCCTCGCTCGGGCGGCTTCACGTCGGCGCACGGGTTGTCTTTGCGCGTGCGGAACTCGCGCTTCTTGGCGCTCACCATGTCGGAGCACATGCTCGTGACGAGGGTCCAGACCGAGGCGACCGTCTTCCAGGCAAGCACGCCTTTGGTGATCTTCGTGTCGAGGTCGTCCCGTAGCGCTTCGACGTCGTCTCTATCGAACGTGCGCACGTCGAGGGGGCCGATCTTTCGAGAGCACGTGGATGCGCATCCGTGCGCGGTCCGCCTCGATGCTGGCGATTCGGCCTTCGCGGTCAGCAAGCCATCGTGCCGCGTAGGCTTCCACCCTCTCGACCGAGCCCCCGCCCGCCCCCGCAGACTTCACCTGTGGCGCGAGCGAAGCGGCGTAGGCCCTCGCCCCCGCTTCGTCGTCCCGTGCGATCGGCGGGTCGTTCTTCGCCGGGATCGGCACCCAGGGCGAGCGCGTGCCGTCCGCCCTCGTCCACTTTGCGGTTACGTCTCGCCTGATCTCGTCGTGACGTGAGTCACCGAACCTGCTCGCGTCGCGGGCATGACCGATCGGCAAAGATCCGGAATGCACGACGGTAGCCACCTCACCGTGGCCAGTGGCTACCCCAGATCTGTCTCCATTCTTGATCTTGTCGCGCGACGCTTGGCAGCGCGGGCGATCGCCTGACCGACCGCGCGGTTCCTCTGCCTGCGTCGTCAGCGCGACGACGACGACGCGAGCTTTTGCGGTGCCCCCGGCAACTGAGCTCCATCTGATCGAGCGCCGAGTGCGTGTGTCAACCCGGGACGTGCTGGCGATCGTCAGTCGTCTGCGGCGTCTCCGGCCGAGGACCCTGCTTCCGATCGTGCTTCTCTCGGGTACCCGATCTGCATGGCCGCGGGTTCCAGCAATCGGAAAAGCGGTATCGGGCTGCGGGCGCCCTCCGTGTACGCCTTTCCCTGGTAAAAGACCGTCAAGTAGCCGGTTTGGCAGTCGGACATCCCGCTGCAGTTGTCTCCAAATGGCCCAAACCAAGGCTTTGGACGAAGCTCCCCTGTCATTACCATCTTCGCCAAGAGAGTCGAAATCTCCGCGACTGGTTCGGGCGCCACGGTGCCCTCGCGAATGATTCGTGACGGAAACGATGTGGCTTGTGACCGAGACCAAACGCGGACGCGGGTGCGGCCGTCGTCGGCCATGCCGATGTCCAAGGTAAAGCAGCCATTCCCTCCGTGGCGACCGTACTGGATGCTCCAGATCCGGCTCGCAGTCGGCTGCACGGGATCGGGCTCGAGACAACGCAAGGGGTCGCGGTCGCAGCCAAAGCCGACAATGAGCCACGCCGCGATGAAGAGGTGGCGCACCCTTCGAGCAGCGTTGCGCAGCGGACCAAGGCCACGACGGTTGGGTGGGCCCCGCAGGATCATGCGACGAAAGATAGCTCGATGTGGTGCCCGCCACCCGAGCACGAACGGCTTCACCGCCGGGCGCACTTGCTCCTCTGGCGACCACTGCATGGCCGCGTTTTATACGGATGCGGACGCAGTCGCGTCGGACTCGCTCAAGCCTTTCTTCGGGATGGTTGGCCGGCCCCTGAGACCTCAGCGAGGTAGGTCGCCGGGCAGCAAGACCTCGCCGCGTGCGTCGGCAAGTGCGGCGTCCCTGAGATAGCGCGCGGGGTCCACGTTGCGGAGCTTTGCCGTCTCCAGGAGCGAGTAGAAGACGGAGGCGACTTCGGTGCCGCGCTTCGATTTGGAGCCGTAGTGATTCTTTCGCCCGACCACGGGGCCACGGATGCCGCGCTCGGTGGCGTTGTTGTCGAGCGGGATGCGCGCATCGCGCAGAAAACGCGTGAGCCGGTCCCAGTTGGCGACGACGTACGCCGCGGCGTTTCCAATGGACAGCGTCTTGAGAACGGCTTGCTGCCAGAGCCAAGTCTTCCTCGTGGCGATCACCGCAGTGCTCTCGGTGCGCCGGAGCTCGGCTCTCTTATCGAGAACCCCCTCGGCGCGCTCGTCGATGGCATAGAGTTCCCCGATCCACTTGAGCGCGAGTTGCGCCTCGGGGTGGTCGGGCGCAGCTTCCTCGAATTTCCGGTAGACGTGGGCCTTATCCTGCGCACAGGATAAGGCCCACGGGCGGCGCCGTCTCGTTGAAGCCGCACGTTCGGGCGACCGTGTGGCCCTCGAGGGCGTGCGCATTATCGCGAAGCTCTTCGCCGTCGAGCGAGAGTCGACGATCGCTGGCGACAACGCCGAGCAGCGACGCGATCGACGCCAGGAAAAGAGTCGCCCAATCCTCGATGCGCTTCGCTCGTGGATCGATGGGCAGCGCGCGGTCACACCTCCCAAGACGCCGCTCGGCAAGGCCCTGGGCTACCTAGACCGGCAATGGAACCGCCTGCTGCTCTTTCTCGACGACGGAAACATCGAGACCACGAATAGCCGACGCGAGCGCGAGTTGCGACGTCTGGTCCTAGGTCGCCGCAACTGGTTATTCACCTGGCTCGACGAAGGCGGCGAACGGACCGCCGACATCCTATCGATGTCGCCACCTGTATCGCGCATGACGTCAACCCGCGCGCGTATCTGCACGAGATCGTTCACTGCATCGTGCACAGATGGCCGCAAGCAAAGCTTCGTGAGCTCCTGCCCGACCGCATGCTTGTCGCCCACCCGGAGCTCTACGTTGGCGATCGTGACGCGCTCCCTATCCCCTCCTCGACGCGAACACTGAATCGCTGACAACACGCCCCCGGAGACCATCGGGGATCGCACGAATTACTTCCGGTAAACGAAGCCGCCCACTTCGTGGATCAACGCGTCTAGCTCGATGAGCTCCGCGTCGGTGAGCTCCGCCCTTGCGAATGCGCGCACCTTCTCGAGCGCATCCAGAAGCTGCGCCCATTCGTCAGTAAGTCCGGACGAGAGCGGCCATGATCGCAGCACCTCGCGAAGAGCGCGAAGACAGCGCCGCTCGCACCAAGCGTCGACGAGGCATTCAATCTTTCGCGCGACCTCCAACCCGGAATGCACGTCCTCATCTTATCGAACCTGCCTCAGGTCGGCGGCCTTCACGTGCACGCATCGATCGCCGCGCGGCCCGAACGACCATCGGCAAGTTCGCGAGGTGGCGAGTCTCCACATGGTCTCCCGCCTACGCCAGTGGTGGATGGGTTACGGTTCTTCAGGATGTGGCCACCCCGGCACACAATCACCGGTACGTCGTTGACCCCGATGTGAAACCGATCGAGCAGCACCTGAACGCTCGGGTCTGTCTCGACGTCCTCGTAGGTGACGGGCTGCCCGTTACGGCTCAGGAACTCCCGGATGTGCTGCGTGCTGTCCGAGTGTCGCGAGCCGAGCAGCACCAGGTCGTCGTTGTCCTGGGACATCAGCGCCGTCCGCCTCAGGATGAAGGCGCGCATGAGGATCTCGCTCAGCTCCGCATCCCGCTGTACGAGGGTGCGCAGGTCGTCCCCACGACCTTCACCGTTCGCAAAACAAATGACTATGGCGAGGTCGCGGGAAACATTCGTAGATTGGCCCATCAGCTTATGGACGAGGAAAAGGTCCAACAACCTGCCTTTCTTCAGGAGGAGATCTCGGTCGGGCTTTGCCTCAACGCGTCGGTACTTTTTTGGCACGCCCCTGTTGCCCCCTGCGCTGGGAAGCGTCTGCGCGCGTCGCATGCTGGCCGCGCTTGATGCCGACCGGGCTCGTGGCTTTCGCGAAGCTGCGCTGCGATTCCCACGCACTCGAGCCGCCTTGAGTGGCATCTCGGCCCTGGTGGATGACTTCTTGATGCCGGCGCGCGCGGCACATCTCGTCGACGATGTTGGCGCCTACGACGTCTTCCTGACGACCTTGTTCATCTTGGTTGTCGATGATCACTTCGATGAGACGATGGGGACGCCGACAAGCGGACACTTGGTCGACCACTACGTCGCACGGCTCCTTGGCGGGGAGGCGGCCGACCTTCCGGGTCGCGTCTTGACCGGACTGCTCGAGCAGTTGAGCCTCCACGCAGGCTGGGCGCGCTTCGGCGAGCTCTTTGTCGACGAGCTCGCGACGATGATCCACGGGATGGCGCACGAATCCAAGGAACGAGGCGGCTTTGCGCCCGCGCCGTCGTCCTTGAAGAGTACTTGGCCTATGCCAGTGGGTCTGTGGGTCTTGGCGTCGGCATGGCG
Source organism: uncultured Polyangiaceae bacterium (assembly GCA_964531095.1). Taxonomy (GTDB): domain Bacteria; phylum Myxococcota_A; class Polyangia; order Polyangiales; family Polyangiaceae; genus Palsa-1150. Next base: position 11,536 of record CAZHED010000055.1, read on the forward strand.
GCAGTGCTCGTCGTCATCGACGACCCTTCGATGGCCCAACCCATCCCGCTACTCCGCGACGCGCATCGGATTGCGTCGCGCCTGGCGCGCGTCGGCAACGACCTTCGTTCGAGAGAGCGTGAACGCGGCGAGCCCAAGTCAAGCGTGCTGACGGTTGCCGCGCGCCAGTTTAGCGTCCCCGAACATCGGGCCGACGCCGACGGGTTCACGCTGCTGGGCACTGTCTCGGCGCTTGCCGAGCGCGATCTCGAAGACCTGCGCTGTGCACTGCGGCGGATCGGCTCCGGCAGCGGAGTGCACGAGGAAATTGTCATGCGGGCGGTTATGGGCCTGCTGTCGCTCTACGAGGTCGGAGACCTCCATCAGCTCTCTGCACTCACGGTATTGGACAGTGAGTAAGGCCGCAGACGGGCCCCTTCATGGATCCTCAAAGATGGCGATGATGATCGCCGTCCACGCTAACACCAGCGCGACGACAATCGCGATCGCGACCGTCTCGAATTTCATCGGTCACGGGCGGAGGATCGGATCTTAGCCACCGTGCTGCTCATCTGGGGACCGGGTTTCCGATGCCCTTGGCGGTCATTTCCTGGTCCCCTTCCAGTTTGTGCTTGTCCCACAGTGCGACCTCGCGGCAAGGACGCGCCGTCGCGGAGGTCGACGTCGATCCACTCGTTGGGAGCTTCGCCCGCCGCGCGACGGATGATCTCCGCGTAACCGCCGTGCTTCGCTCGAACGCGTTCGATTGGCTCCCCGGCCACGAGAACGGCGAAACGACGAAGCGAGCGCACTACCTTTCCCATTTGCACAAGCACCAGAAATGTCGAGAGTCGGGGGGCTTTTCCGCGGGCCGCGCGGGGGAACCTGAGGGGGCCGTGCTGCGCCCACGCGCAGAACCCCAGATATGGCCGGTCCTTTCGAAGCGGGTCCACCCGGTTTTGAAGGACATGGCACGGGCTCCTCGGCAGCCCTGTGGCGCCGCGGACACTATCGTCGCCGACCCCCGCGGACAACCGCCTGCCCGTACCCTGTCCGATGGTGGCGGCGAGAATGACTCTGCCGGGCCCAGCGCATCAGAGCGGAACGGACGGCGGCGGCGCCGGAGGCGGCGGTGGGGGAGGCGGAGTCGGCGGGGACGGAGGCGGGGCGGCACTGACAATCTTCTGGGTCCACTGCGCGATATGGTTGGACGTCGACATGTCTTGAAAGGGCAGAAAGAACCCGGGGTAACTGCCGTCGCGCCCGGCCACGATCTGTGACGGATCGACAGCGAACATCCACAGTAGCTGCTGGGTACCGCTGATCTTCTGTCTCAGGCCGGGCTGGCGCTGGGACGCCACCGTAAACCAAAACAAAACTCCTGACCCCTCGGTTGTCTTGAACGGCGTCGACCGCGGGAACGTGTCGATGGGCGTCGTACCTTTGTCGGCGAGTCCTGGCATCGCGGCATTGTCCAGGTGGATCGCCTGCGCGTTGGGCGCCGGCGTCGCTGCCCAAGTCGTTGCATTGAGGTTATTGGCGACGTCGCTGTCGCATTGGTCGCTCGTCTCTTGACCGATGGGACACGTAGATTGGCTGAACACGAAGAACGATGAGTCGGGCGCAAAGCTGGGGTTGTAGCTATTGGTGCCTGGAACGAGACTTGGAACGACGACTACGGGGTCGCCCAGGAGAGCACTCGAGAAAGTGGCTACGTCGATCCCCCCGCTGAACTCGCGCTGCGAAGTCCCGTGAGACCCCACGTGGGTCATGGCGATCATCGTTCCGTCGGGCGACCAGCATGGATGATCCGGCTCGAAGGCGAGGACCTTCTCCGCTCCGGCGATGATGCTTCCTGTGGTGCCGTCGTGAAACCAGAGCTTGTCGCGATCGGGAACCATGCCGCCATCGGGGCCGGCGCTGGCCGAGCCCGTGTCGCCGTACACGGCGACGAACTCGTCGCCGGCCGGATCGAAAGAAGCGAACTGAATGTGGTCGGCGGCGTCGTTGTTTTGGGTGAGATAGCTGGTATCGGATCGCGCCGGAAGCGGTGGGTTGGTTGGCTTGCCGATGTCGCTCACGTATACGAGCTGCCCGCCGTTCTGTCCGTTTTGCGAAGCCGCGATTTTCGTTCCGTCCGGCGAAAGGGTATGGCATCCGATGCAGTTGCCGTTGGTCCCGTAATCGCCGGGAGCGAGAAATATTTCGGGAGCGGTCTGCGTTCCACCGAAGTCGAATCGCATGATGCGCGTATGGGTGACATCCCAGTAGTACACTCCACCGTTTACGGCTTCTTGCGCAAACTGAATGTGTACCGGAGTCGAAATCCCATAGCCGGTTCCGCTGTCGTCCGCGCCCGCAACCGTCAGCGTGACAACGCCCTGACCCGCATTCGATTGCGCGAGATAGCCGTAGCCCGCGGGGTCGAGTTGAAGCGCACAAGCGCCCGAAACGAGTCCGGGGAGCGCGATGGTGGGGCCGCCGCAGCGTACGTAATAGGTGACATCGGTGGCGGCACTCTCGAACGAAACGCGGTACAGAGTATTTTGCGACGAACCCGGTTGCCAGTGTACTTCGAGCTGCTTCAGATTCGGCGGCAGCATGACTCCGTCGTTCGGGTAAAAGACGGTCGGCGCGCGGGTCGGATTGGGCACCATCGTCGTTGGGCTTGCATCGGCGACTCCCGAGTCGGGAGCGCCGCCGTCGACCCAGTCGCCGAACAGCGTTTGTGCATTCGCCGGTACGGCGCTACCCCCCGAACCGGCCAGAGTGGCCAGAAGCCGAATCGTCAGCGATGTCGTAACTGTGACCAGGGTGTTGTCCGCGTTGGTCGCCTGCGCCCGGACCGTAAGCCTTCCGCCCTGTTGCGGCGGATCCGTGGCGGCCGACGGGAGGCGCGAGGTGAACGTTGGATCGCCGTTCGCCGGGAAGCCTCCCACCAAGTAGTTGTCGGGCACGTAGAATACGAAGCGCGAAGTCACGTCCACTTCCGGCCCCGATCCATCGATGGTAGCCAGCACCTGGTACGCTTGCGTGGCCTGCGACCCCGCATTCACCGACAAGACGCTGTCCGCCGGGACGATATGGGCATGAGAGAGCATCCCCGCTCCCCGGCTCACGTCGCTCGTGCTCGCGTCGGCGCTCGAGGGACTATTGCCGAAGACGAAGGACACATCGTCGAACGACGCCGACGCATCCTCCACGGGCGGAGTCGCTCCGGAGGCATCTTCGGGTGTCGCAAACGAGCTGGTTGGCGCGCGCGCGGAGCAGGCAACCAAGGCGCAAGCGAGCGCCACAACGGCGCAAGAGACGACAACAGTCCGCATTGCTTTAAGTATGGCCGCAGCGAGACCATAATTGCATCGGGAGGACAATTTTGGTGCGCGACTGTACGAATGCCGCGACTTGGGATGCCGGCGACGTGGCCGCGCTCACCATGAGCATGAACCTGTCGAGTGGCATCAGCCTCGGTCGCGGCACCTTACGGCGCAGCACCACGATCTGATGCCGGAGCAGGGCGTTCTGCTGCACCAGCTCACGCCGGGGCCTCGCCGCGGCAGAACTCCTTGATCGTGTTCGCCGGCACGCCTGCCATGGCCAGGTGGGAGGCGAACGTATGACGGGCGATGTGGATGCGCCCCGTTTGTGCAGGCCCCGCTTTGCGCTCGGCACGCATGATCCAGGTCTTGAGGACCTTGGGCGTCAACTGCCCGCCGTCGTCGGGGTGAAGCACGCGAGGACCGCGCAGGTGCCTCACGGCCTTAAGAGCGTCGACAAGCCGCGACGTCAGGGGGATCGGCTTCGACTTGCCGCCCTTGACGGTGTCGACGTACTCGACGCCGCGTTCGATGAACGCGTTTCGCCGGACAATCATGCGTCCGGCCTTCAGGTCAAGACCCGTGAGCTCGAGCGCAATGATCTCGCCGCGTCGGAGACCACCGTCACCGGCCAGCAAAACCGCGGCAAGAATGCGCGGATCAACCTGTCGCGCTGCCTCGACGATCCGCTCGTAGGTGTCGTGCTCATAAAAGTCGGCCTCAGCCTGATCGTCCACCTTCAAGAGTTTGATCGTGCAAGGCATCGCGGCAATCGTCCGCCATTCGATGGCCACATCGAGCCCGGGCTTGCTGCTACGCGTCTGTTCGCCTGAATTGGGTCGAACGCTACCCCTTGTGTCGTCGCGATCGGCGGGCGAACGGGCTATCCTCGGGAGCCTCTTTCAGCTCGGGAACCGAGGAGGACTCCCTTTGAAGATCATACGACCCTCGGTGCGATGGGCAGGTCTGCTGGCGGTAGCGACGGGATGTAGAGGGCTCGAGACCCACGCGACCGATGCGAGCGACACGGATCCCCGGATGTTTCCCCCGAGGCAGGCGATGACGCGCCCTCACCCCCCGAGTTTGACGGGTCCCTCGATGGCCCACCCCAGGGCGACGAGGCAGGTTTGCCCGACGCGCTTGTCGTCGTCGGTGAGGCCGGCTTGCCAGAGACTGTCGACGGCTCGATCGTCGTCCCGGTCGCAGAGGCGGGCGGCGACACGGCGCCCGCTGCACGCCCCAATGTTGACGCGGGCGGCGACGCGGCGCCCGCTGCACGCCCCGATGCTGACGCGGGCGGCGACACGTCCCCGGACGCAAGGGCCGATGCTTCGGTCGCAAACCGCGATTCGTCTGATTGCGGCGTCGCGGGCGTCGATTTGCAATCTGACGTGCGCAACTGCGGCGCGTGTGGCCATGACTGTGTCGGCGGCGGCTGCCTCGCAGGCATCTGTCAGCCGGTGGTCGTTCATCGCGCGACCACGTCGTTCGACGAAGGGGAATTCGTGGCGGTCGACTCGTCCAACGTCTACTGGACCGGCTATGTCGCGCAGTCGGTCGGCAGCGCGCCGAAGGGCGGAGGGCCGGCCGTCGTCTTGGCTCCCTCGAGGGGCAATCCGGAGGCGATCGCGATCAACGGCTCGTATGTTTACTGGATCGAGTCGACGGAGAGCCGCGTCATGTCCGTGCCGCTCTTGGGTGGCGTCGCGGCGGCTGTCGCGATTGGACAGGCAAGCCCTTGGGGGATCGCCGCGGACTCGACGACCGTTTACTGGTCCAACAACCAGGACGGAACGATCCATTCCGCGGGGCCGGCGCTACGGTGGTCACTCCCGCCGTCACCCTCGCCTCAGGCCCCGTCTCCGCTTTGGCCGTTGCCGTGGACTCAAATGCTGTTTATTGGACCACCCAGGCAGGAGACGTGATGAAGGTCCCGCTCCAAGGAGGTTCTCCCGTCTCGCTTGCGTCGGGGCAGGCGATTGGCTGGCAGGTCGGCATTGACGGCGCGGCCATACCCCAGCGGCATTGCGCTCGACACGACGAGCGTCTACTGGGGCGAGGGCGACATCATGAGGGTCGCCAAGTAAGGGCACGATAGCGCGTTTATACCCCCTCTTATGCGTGCCGATTCGAAAAAAAACCAACGCTGCGGTCAGCGCAGAGCCTTGGCAATCGCTCCGTTCTGAAGGATGAAGTAGACGAACTGCGCGTCGACGACGAGAGGGCCAGGGCCGTAGACGTCCCACGCGAGCACGGTGGGCGTGCCGCCCGTGACGGGCATCTTGAGGATGGCTCCGTTGTTGGTGTCGAGCCCTGCGCTCCAGAAGAGATACTCTGAGTCCAGGGTAAGGAATTCGGCATAGCCGGGACCGGTTGCAAGCGTCGTGACCGGACCCCCAGCGATGGACATTGCGTTGACCGTTCCGGTGCCGTCGCCGACCCAGTAAACGTTCGTCGAATCGACGGCGATTCCCATCGGGCGATCCGTATGGGCGACCAGCAACTGGACGGGGCCGCCGCCGATCGGGGCCGAGAACACCGCACCATTGCTCGAGAACAGGGTCCAGTAGACGTTCGTCGAGTCGACGGCCATGCTGAGCACCTGACCGCCCTGCACCGGGTTGAGGATCGTCACCGGCCCGCCGGTCACCGGCAAGCAGCCGACGACCTGGGCGCCGAAGCACAACGTGGAGCCCGAGAGAGCGAGGACCTGGGCACCGCCCCCGGCCAGCCAGTTGGGCGGCGTGCCGCCGTCCGCGGCGAGAGGAAGGCTGTCGATGGACCCGCCGTCGGGACCACTCCCGAACTCGCCCCAGTAGATGTTGGTCGAGTCCACGGCGAGCCCCGACGGGATGGACGCCGTCGTGGAGCGGACGGTGACAGCGGCCCCGCCCGACTTCGGCAGCTTCATCACGGAGCCGCCGGGATACGAGGATTCGGTCCAATACACGTTGTCCATATCCACCGCGATGGCCCCGGCGTTCACGTTCGCGACGTACGTCCACGGGAGGGTGCAGGCCGCGGAGCTGGAACCGTCGATGCACACGCCGCCGCAGAGTCCCTGCGAAGGCGCGCACGCGGAGTCCGCGTCCTGAGAGTCGATGCCCGCTTCGGGCACGCCGGCCTCGCCGCCGCCCGATTGGCCGTTGCCCGCCTCGCAGCGGGTGAGGTCGTCGCCCCCTTTCGAGGCCACCATGACCGCACCGGTTCCGGTCGGCCCGCCGAAGTTCGTCCAGCAGATGGACGTCGCGTCGACGGCGAGGTCGCTCACCCCCCATTGGGCGGAGGCGAGGGCGGTCGGCCTGCCGCCCGTGACGGGGACTCGAAGGATGGATCCATAGGGTCCGTTGCCGAGTGAGATTGAGGCGTAGAGGTTGCCAGAATCGAGCTTCAAGCTCGTCGTTCCGCTGAACCCGCTCGCGAGCACAGACACCGCGCCGCCCGCCGCGGGCACGGAGCTCAGGTAGTCGCCGGAGACGAAGTAGACGTTCGCGCCGTCGGTGGCGAGGACGTTCACGATCGTCCCGAGCATGGCCAAAGTCGTGGTTGCACCGCCAGACAGCGGGGTTCGAAAGATGGTCGCGCTCAGTGTCGACGAGGCCGCGAAGTAGAAGTAGCTGGCGTCGATGGCGACGCCGTACCCTCCGCCCATTGGAGCGGGCCCCAGGGTTGTCACGGTCCCTCCCGCCTTGGGCATCGACTCCACGCCACTGGCCCCCACCCAGAACAGGCTCGTCGGGCTCAGCGCCATGCCGCCGGTGCCGATGGCCGCCAGCGTGGTTGCCCCATTGCCTCCGACGGCGACGCGCCGGATGACCTGTGGATCGAGGGTGTCGTTCCAGTAGACGTAGGTGCCGTCGCTGGCGAGCGAGAGCGGCTGCCGGTCGTTGCTCGAGAGCTCAATCGGCGTGCTCCCAGCGGCATTCTTGGGCACCTGGTAGATGGCCTCATCCGAAGAAGTCGTGGACAAGGCCGTGAAGTAGACGTTGGCGTCATCGACCGCGATTTGACGCGCAAGGTACAGGTTCGCGACCAGCACCGTCGGCGAACCCGTCCAACAGTGACCGGGGGATGTCGCGTCGGCGGCGCCGACCGCCGGCGCGTCCGGGGTTGGCGCGTCGGACGCCGCGTGGATTGGTGAATCGAAAGGTGTGTCCAGAGCTGCGTCCAAATACGCGTCGAGACGGACGTCAGGCATGGAGTCGAGGGTTGAGTCGACGGGCCCGTCGCCCGCCCGCCGCACCGTTCGGATCACCCGGTCAGTTCGTCATCACCGGCGGTTCGGACATCGGCATCTCTTCCATTTCCTGGGGCGCCAGCCAAGCGTCCCGCTTCGCGGCGGCTTTTTCTCCCGGGCTCGACTACTTCTTTGCACGAAACATCGCCTTGGGCGTCGACGTGGACCTTTCGTACGCCGACGGCAAAGGCTACGGATCCGACGGCAGCCTGGTCGAAACGAAGACCAGCACGATATCCGCGGGGCCCCGCATCGGCATCAACGTGCCCTTGGGCCGAGTGATCTCCTGGTATCCGAGGCTGACCGTCGGACTCGATTGGACGACCCGGGACCAACTGCTCGTCTCCGGATCGTCCCTGTCCGTCGCGAACCCCTACGGCTCTCCGTCCACCACTCAATTCGGCCCGTGGATCGATCTGTACTTGCCCCTTCTGTTCCATCCAACGAGTCACTTTTTCGTGGGAATCGGTCCGGGCATTTATCACGATTTCGGCGAAGTCAGCGGCAGTCCCGGCGCGGGTGGACAGCGCACGACAGTCTCCGCCTGGTTCATTGTCGGCGGCTATTGGGGCGGAGCACGCGTCGTGAGGGCGCGGTCGAGCCTCGACGAAATGGACGAAAAGCCGCAACGATTTGGTGAAGCCGGCCAATGGGTGCTCACGAACGAGCTCGGCGCCTCCTTGGCGTCCTCGAGTTACGCTGGAACGATGTCGGCGTCCACGAGCGCTGGGTTCCTGGGGGGATTCGACTACTTCGTCAGCGATGGCATCTCGGTCGGCGCTGGCGCGTGGGTCGCTTCTGAGCGATGGTCCGGGGTCGATACGGTCAGTGGCTTCCAGGTTGCAACGTCGGACACCAGAGTTCGTCGGGACACACGGTGCGCCTGCGGGCCGACTTCGACGAGGCGACGCTCCGTCGTCTGCTGCGACGTCATCATGCGCGTGGGCAGCCACCCCGCTCGCGATGTCCTCGAGCTCAGCCCCAAGGCCTGGAAGAACAAGCTGCAGGACCTCGACGCTGCGCGATGCGCGCCGTCGCCTGATCGCTTCGTCCCTCGTGCCGCCACGCACGACATCCTGCATGGCCCCGTGCCCTGGCGCGAGGACGCGGTCCACCGGACGCTTACGATCTTCTGAAAGAGTCCCGTAACAGTGGGTTCCGGGGACGCGATAGAATCCGAAGTCGCCGAAGTCGACTAACACCTGCGCCATTTGGGGGTTTGGTCGAGGTCTCGACAACTACGCAGGCGCCTTCCTCACGTAGCCCGAACAATGCAAGACGGGCACGTGGGGGTACTTTGCAAAGCGCGGATCGCGATCGTGCAAACCGCAGAGGTAGAACACCGAGCCGCGTTCTGTGCGCACCTGCTTGCAGTGTCGACAGCGCTCACATAGGCCAGCGTTCGGGATGTCGTTGCTCTGCACGCCGCTGCTCGCTGCTCGGAGGGATGCGAAGGGTCCTGCTGGTCGTAGCGCGCCGCAGTCGCCCGGGCGAGGCGCGCCCGGGAGGGACGTTGGCCGGGCGCCGCGATCGCCATGGACACTAGGGATCGCGAGCGAGGGCGCGCCCGCCGTGAGCAACGTGCCCGAATCAGCCCGTCAAAAGCGCTTCGAGCGCCCGGGAGTCGTCCTTCTCCATGGCCTCTTCGGCGATCAAACTCGCGCGGTCCCGCCCGATGGTCGCTATCGCGCGTATGGCTCCCATCTCACGGTACGCGATCACCGCATCGCGATTCTTCAGGCTGCCTGCGATTTGCACCCGGTCCCACTTCTCCGCATACCCGACGTAATTGATCGTCACGTCGTAGTGCACGCTCCAGAAGAATGGGACGTACGAGAACTTACGCCGTCGGCCCAAGATATTCTGAGCCGCGACTTGTCCCTGCCGCTGGGCGTGCACCCAATGCTCGACGCGTCGCCGCTTGCCGTCGCCCGTCGCATATCGCGCGATGTCCCCCGCCGCGAAGACGCTGCGCGCATCGGTCTCGAGGTATTCGTCCGTGAGCACCCCGCGGTCGACCGTGATTCCCGCGGCTCGTACGAAATCGACTACGGGCCGCACGCCGACACCCACCACGACGAAGTCGCATTCGAGCTTCGATCCGTCGTCGAGCGCGACATTCTCCGCCCCGACAGCCGCCGGCTTCCTTCCCAGATGAAAGCGCACGCCCTTCGACTCGTGCAGTGTCCGCACGAAGGCACCCACTTCGCCGAGCACCGTCCCAAGCGGCTCGGCCTCCGGTGCGACGACGTCGACTTCGAGGCCGCGCGCGCAAAGCGAAGCCGCGACCTCGAGGCCGATGAAACTCGCCCCAACGACGACGGCGCGCCTGGCGTTGGTTGCCCGCGCGATGATCGCTCGGCTGTCGCGAAGCGAACGCAAGTACATCACGTTGTCCCGATCGGCCCCGGGGATCGAGAGCCTGACCGGGTCGGCGCCCGTAGCCAGGAGCAGCGCGTCGTATGCGAGCGTGCGACCGCTGGAGAGCGCGACGGTCTTCGCTCGGGTGTCGATGGCGCTGGCGGCGACTCCGAGCTCGAGATCGACGCGTTGCTCGGCGTAAAACTCCTTCGATCGAAGCGGGATCCACTCTTCGGGCGCAGTGCCGGCGAGGTAGTCCTTCGATAGGTTGGGGCGATCGACGGGGACGGAGTCGTCACGACCGATGAGCGCGAGTTCTCCGTCGTACCCCTCGGTCCGCAGCGACTCGACTGCACACGCGCCCGCCGCGCCCGCGCCCACGACCACCACCCGCCTCAGAGCGGCCAGAGCGAGCCGCTTCTTCGTGGGGGCGTCCACTTTGCCCCCGACGAAAACGCGGCCCGCCCTCCGCTCCACCTTCCAGCACGCCACCGGACTGAGCGCGGGGGCGGCGACGGCCTGCCCGCTTCCGAGATCGAAGCGGGCATGGTGCCAGGGACAGCGAATGGAATCGCCGGTCACAACGCCTTCTGCCAGCGGTCCGCCGTAGTGCGAGCAGTGGGCGCCGATCGCGAAAATGTCCGCGCCGCGGCGGACCACAATCACCCCCTCCCCGGCCGCATGGCCTTCCACCGGCGTGTCCTCGGAGAGAGCAGCCTCCGCCAGGCCGTCCTTCTCGAGGTCGGCGCCTTTCAAATCTGCTTTTCCGCTCATGGGTGGTCTCTCCTTTCACCCTCGACTTGCGTTGGCTCAGTCGACATGCGCCCGTCAGCCGACCGGCGCCGAGAGCGTATCGCCATTCGCGCCCTGCGTCGTCCGCGTTCGACTCGATTCGAACGTACGGCGGTTGCGATACAGGCATCCATAGCGTCAGCGGCTGGGGTCGCTCTCGCGTCCGGTGGGGTCTCCAGGCGCTCATCTCCATTTTCGGTTGCCGCCCGAGTCCGGTGCCCACTGAGAACGATCTCCTGGCTCGTTCCGTCGTTGGTTGCCATCTGCGGTGGCCGCGCACGCAACCGGCCTGAGGAGGCTCCGGCGTCGCTGAGTTCAACCGCCCCGGACGCTTGGGCCCGCAGTGAGCAGCGTGTCCGTATCGACGGATCGGGCGCTCGCGCGACGCTGGCTGGTCCGGACCAGGGCGTGGTGGGGAGCACGGCCTGCGCGTTCGGCCGGGCGCCGGGGGACACGACGGCTCTGTATGTCACCACCGACGGGGGCCTCGTCGTGCCGTACCTCGGCTTAGTTCAGGATGCGAAGCCCGTCCGTCTTGAGGTCGGTAAACCAGGCCTGCCGCTATTCCCGCGAGCATGATCTAGAACCTCCCTCATGGCCACAGCAATCACAGACCGCTCGGCGCAGATGTTCCCTCTGCTCACGCCGGCGCAGATCGAGCGCATCTCGACCATCGGTCGTCGGCGCGACGTCCACGCGGGGGATGTGCTCTTCGACGTGGGCGACCAGAACACGAGCTTCTTCGTGGTGGTGTCGGGCGCGATCGACGTCGTCCGGACGATCGGCGATCGCGAGGAGCCGGTCGCCGTGCACCAGCCGGGCGGATTCACCGGGGAGATCAACATGCTGTCGGCCCGGCGCAGCCTGCTGCGTGGGCGTATGGCAAGCGACGGAGCGGTCATCGCCGTCGACCGCGACGACCTACGTACCCTCGTGCAACGGGATCCGGAGCTGAGCGAGATCCTCATGCGCGCCTTCATCCTGAGGCGGACGGCGCTGATGTCTATGGACAACAACGAGATGGTCCTGCTCGGGTCACGGCACTCAGGCAGCACGCAACACATCCGGGAGTTTTTGAGCCGCAACGGGCAACCATTCACATACGAGGACGTCGAGACCGACCCGAACGTGCAGGTGCTGTTCGACAGGTTTCACATCGGGGTCAACGACGTTCCGGTGATCGTGTGTCAAGGAGGCCACGTCTTCAAGAACCCGTCGATCGAGATGTTGTCGGCACAGCTCGGCCTGAGCGCGGAGCTCGACCCGAAGGAGGTGCGCGACGTGGTGATCGTCGGCGCGGGGCCGGCGGGGCTCGCCGCGGCCGTCTATGGCGCGTCCGAAGGGCTCGATGTTCTGGTGCTCGAGAGCACGGCACCGGGCGGCCAGGCGGGCACGAGCTCGCGCATCGAGAATTACCTGGGCTTTCCCACCGGGATCTCCGGGCAGGCGCTGTCCGGACGCGCGCTCACGCAAGCGGAGAAGTTCGGGGCCGAGGTCGCCATCGGCCGCACGGTCGCCCGCCTCGACTGCGACAGCCGGCCGTATCGCATTCATCTGACGGACGGTCAGGTGCTGCGGACCCGCGCCATCGTCGTCGCCAGTGGAGTGAAGTACAGAAGGCCCGAGCTCCCGTCGCTCGCGCGCTTCGAGGGGGCCGGCGTCTACTACTCCGCCACGCACCTCGAGGCTCAGCTTTGCGGAGGCGAGGAGATCGCCATCGTGGGCGGGGCCAACTCAGCGGGGCAGGCGGCGGTCTTCCTCGCGACAATCGCCAAGCAGGTGCACATGCTGGTGCGTGGGCGCGGCCTCACCGAGAGCATGTCACGCTACTTGATCCAGCGTATCGAGGACGCGCCCAACGTCACCGTGCGCGCGCGCACGCAGATCGACGCGCTCGACGGCGACGACGGCCTTGAGCGAATCGGATGGCGTCATCTCGACAGCGGTGAGCGGGAGACGCACGGCATCCGCAGCCTGTTCCTGATGACCGGCGCGGACCCCAACACGGGCTGGCTCGAAGGCTGCGTGTCCCTAGACGAAAAAAAGTTCGTGAAGACGGGCCTCGACCTGCTCCCCGAAGATCTGGCGGGCACCCGGTGGCCGCTGCCCCGCCGGCCGTACCTCATGGAGACCAGCATCCCCGGCGTGTTCTGTGTCGGCGACGCGCGCTCGACCAGCGTCAAGCGCGTGGCCTCCGCGGTCGGTGAGGGGTCGATCTGCGTTCAGATGGTCCACCGCGTGCTGCAGGAGATGTGAATCCAATGCCGAATCCGCGCATGGGCCTTTTGTTGTCCGACGTGCCCGTCCGCACCATCGAGCGCGAGGAGCCCCGTCAGAAGCTCGCGGCAGGTTGCGCCGCGCCTACGGACGAAGAAGGCGGCGGGCTCGAAATTGCTCGACGACGCTACGAACGCGCGCCGGGGGAAGGGTCTTGACGACGACGGAGCCGAAGATAGCCGAACCATCGATCCGAAGAGTCGGCGCAACGACCATGGCGTCGCCCGCCGGCAGGTCCCGGCGGCGGAGATCGGCGATTAGGGCGTCGAACTCCGCGTCCGTCGTGGAGCAGTAGGCGGCATCGATGCGCGCTTCAAAGTCATCGACGCTGAGTTCGTCCCGCGCGAAGCTCTCCGCCAGCTGGGCGATCACACGCTCGCGTCGGTCACGGACGGCGAGCTTGCTCGGATGCGAGTCTCCCTGCATGTCGCATAAGGGTAAGACAAACCGTCGCGCGAGGGTGACCCGATGACGCGTCGAACTAGGATTCGATATAGAGAGGTGCTCTCATGTCTCCCGCCATTCGCGCTGTGCTCGTCGACCCGACCGCGCGGGAGCCTAGGGCGGCGTGCCCTCAAACTCACCCCCTCAGAATCGCCCTCACCCTCGCCCGCTCGCCCTGAAGCTGCTCGATGGCTCGACCGAGCCCGATCTCGGCGGCGACCGCCTTGAGTAGATCCTCGGCGGACCGCGCGCTCGTGATGGGCCTCGGCACCGGTGGGGCCTGCCTCGGGGCAGTCGCTCTCTTCGAGGTGGTGGTCGGCTTCGCCTTGGCGGTCCTCTTCGCCGTGCCCTTCTGCGCCTTCGAGCCGTTTCGCACGTTGTAGACGAGCTGCGGAGAGAACGTGATCCCGGCGGCCTTCGCCTTCGCCACGACCTCGGTGGCGGAGAGCGTGGCGGGCTGGGAGCGGATGAAGTCGGACTTGCTCTGCTTCTTGGAGGTCTTCTTGGGGGCCATGTTCGGGACCGGAGTTCAGCACGGGGCGGGCGGCGGGGGCAACGTCGAAGGGTCTCGTCGGGGCAAGGGCAGAGGGGCACCGATCGCGGTGTGCTGGCGAGAAAGTCGTTTGCCGCCGGATTGCGAGCCCAGGGGGCGCTCCTCACCCTCGCCCAGGGGGCGCTCGTTTTGCCCGTTCGTCAGCCAGGCGCATCACGCCGGCCGCCCCGAGCCTGCGCGCCTCGATCTCCTTGGCGAGCTGCGCCACGATGTCGCACCGCCCAGCCAAAACGGCCCCTCGATAGCCCTCGCGAGAGCGTCTTCGCGCTCCAACGCGATCGCCCCCGGAGCGTTCCCTGTCGCCATGGCCGGCCACCCAAGCGGATCTTGAAGCCGATGTCTTGTTCTCGGTGCTCGACGCGAGCTGCAACGCAGGTGTCACGCAATGGGCCACGGCCGGTACCGTCACTTTGTCGAGTCTGCAGCCATCCGCTGGTACGCATCGCCCCGGCCATCGACGCCTGTACGAACCAGCGGTACCCTTGGCCAGGCGCGTACCAAGCGTGCGCGGCTCCTGCTGCCCGGTCACAGACTACCTTCGAAAGGCAGATAGGCCCCCCGCGCGCAAGGACGACTCAAATGCGACTATTTGTCGCACAATGCCGCGCTGCGTTCAGCCCCCCGATCTTGAGCCATCCCGTGAGGACATGGCGAAAGCACCGACAACGAAGCGCAGGAAACCGAAGACGAGCGCGAAGCAAATCGCATGGCCGGTCGTCGCTACGACGCCGGCGCCGAGCAGCCCCCTTCGAACCCCAAGCACGTCGAAGGGGCCATGAAAACTGCGGAGAGGGCGCTCGAGGGTGTCGAGGACCCGATGCCGGGACTCGATGAGGACCGTCGCCGAAAAGAACGCGCCGCCCTCGTCGACGGCGCGACAGAAGGCACGTTCTGCCCGGACGCGTTGGGCCGGATCGTCCTCAACGAGCAGACGGACCGCCACACGCGCGCCCGTCCGGACCGCAGGCCACCCTCCTCCTGAGCTACCGTCCCAGGCTCCGGCAAGCTCGCCCACGCCTGCTCAAGCGCACGGACGATCACTTCGGCGGGCTGGGCGCCGGAGATCCCGTACTCCTCCTCGAGGACGAAGAACGGGACCCCGTTTATCCCGAGCCTTCGCGCGGCCTCCTCCTCCTCCCGAACTTCGCTCGCGTACCGATCGCTCGAGAGGACCGCGGCGCCCTGAACAGGGGTGTCGACGGCTGACAGCTCCGTCCTCGTCGGAGTGATCGCGGCAACGGTTGGCGCTACGCGGCCCAGGGCCTAGGCTCCTCGCCATGCGGTACAATCTTCTGGGCAATACGGGTCTTTACGTCTCGGAGCTGTGTCTCGGCGCCATGACCTTTGGCGGCGGCAGTGGAATGTGGCAGGCGATCGGCCGGCTCGGGCACTCGGAGTCGCTCGCGCTCGTCTCCGCCGCACTAGACGCAGGTGTCAACTTCATCGACACGGCCGACGTCTACTCCGAGGGCGACAGCGAGCGGCTCGTCGGCGAGGCGCTCAAGACCCTCAATCGCCCGCGTGAACAAATCGTGGTTGCGACGAAGGTGCGCGGCCGCGTCGGGCCGGGCGTCAATCAAGTGGGTCTCTCTCGGGGCCACATCCTTTCGAGCATCGACGACAGCCTGCGCCGCCTCGGCCTCGATCACGTCGATCTGTATCAAATCCACGGTTTCGATCCGGTGACGCCTATCGAAGAGACCGTGCGCGCTCTCGACGACGTCGTCCGCTCCGGCAAAGCGCGCTACCTCGGCTTCAGCAACCTACCGGCCTGGCTCGCGTCTCATGCGATCACGTTCGCGGAGCAAAACGGCCTCGCGCGCTTCGAGAGCGCCCAAGCCTATTACTCCATTGCCGGCCGCGACATCGAGCGCGAGATCGTGCCGCTCTGCCAGGCGCGCCGCCTCGCCATCCTGCCGTGGAGCCCACTCGCAGGCGGCCTCCTGTCCGGCAAATTCGACCCCAATAAGAAGGGCCCCGCAGACGCGCGCCGTGCAGCCTTCGACTTTCCGCCCGTGAACATGGACCGCCTGCCGAACGTCCTCGCCGCGCTCCGCAAGGTCGCGGAAGACACGGGCACCTCTGTAGCGCGTGTCGCGCTCGGCTGGCAGCTGACCAAGCCCTTCGTCACGAGCATCCTCATCGGAGCCAAAAGGCCCGAGCAGCTCGCCGACAACCTCGCCGCGGCGGAACTTCGGCTTTCGAGCGAGCATGTGAAGCTGCTCGACCAGGCGAGCGCGCTCCCGCCCGAATACCCGGGCTGGATGGTTGACTTCCAAAACTCCCGCGATCCCCGCGGCTCGGCCGTGCCGCCCAACGATGCGCAGATCCGCGCCGCCGCCGAACGTCTGAAGTGAGGCGTTGCCCGCAATGGTCAGGTGAGCGGTCGTTGCGTACGGCCCTTGCGGACAACGCGTTCGTTCGTAAACGCGAGGTTCGCGTCATGGTCTCCCTCGTTCACTTCGGGGATGCGACGAAGAGAACAGCATCCTTCGACTGGACGTCCCCCAGCCGGTCGACGCGCCGCAGCTCGGGAAACCTCCATGCCCAGATTGCGACGACTGCGATCGTGCCGATTCCTCCGAGCACCACCGAAGGAACGACGCCGAGCCATTGCGCAGCCAGTCCCGATTCGAATTCGCCGAGCTCGTTGCTCGCGCCGATGAATACCATGTTTACCGCGCTCACACGACCGCGCATAGTGTCGGGCGTCGCCAGCTGAACGAGCGCCGAACGAACGAAGACGCTCACCATGTCGGCCGCGCCGAGTACGACCAGGGCGGAGAGCGACAGCCAGAAGTTGCGTGACACGGCGAATGCGACAGTCGCGATTCCGAAGAGCGCTACGCACGCGAACATCTTGGCCCCGGCCCGCCTTTCGATCGGGCGCAACGCCAGGGCGAAACCCGTGGTTGCCGCACCGACGGCAGGTGCGCTGCGCAGGAAGCCGAGCGCCCACGGTCCGAGATGCAGGATGTCGCGCGCATAGACCGGTAAGAGAGCGGTCGCACCGCCCAGCAGCACCGCGAAGAGGTCGAGCGAAATGGCGCCGAGAACGACCTGATTCTCTCGCACGTAGCGCACTCCCGCGAACAGCGACTTCAACGACGCGGGGGTTCGGCGCTCGATCCTGGGGGTTGGCCGCATCGCGGCGACGAGAGCAAGCGCACTCACGGAGCAGCACGCCGCCAGCCCGTAGACCGCCTCAGCGTGGCCCGTGACCGCAAACGCGACCCCGCCCAGCGTCGGCCCAACCACGGTCGCTGCCTGCCACAAGGACGACCCCCACGCGACGGCGCTGCCGAAGTGCTCGGGTGAAACGAGAGCCGGGACGATCGACTGGCTCGCAGGCCCCGCGAACGCGCGCGCCACGCCGACACCGACCAGAACCGTGTAGATGGAGGATACGCGCGGCTCGGCCTGGCGCGCGAACGCGAAAAGTGTGGCCGATAGCGCGGCCGTCGCCGCGTAACACGCCATCAGGATTCGCCGTCGCTCGAATCGATCGGACGCATGGCCGCCCGCGAGCGACAGACACGCGGCCGGAAGGAACTGGGCGAGGCCCACCCAAGCGAGGTCCAGCGGCCTCCTTGTGATCGTGTAGATCTGCCAGCCGATCGCGACGTTCTGCATCTGCACACCGAGTACCGACAGGACGCGCGCCCCTTGGAATCGGCTGAAATCGCGGTGTCGGAAGACCGCCCATCCTGCTGTTTGTCCGCCTGGCATGTCTTGTCGTCAGTTTCGGTCCGAATCCTTGTCACCGTTAGCAGGCCCTGGTCGATCGGAGCCCCGAAAGACGCCATGACGACCCCCACGACCCAGCCCGCCGCGCCCCCAACCGTGGGCGGCCGCCTGGTCACAGCAGACGCCCGCACTTTGCCCCTCGTCGGCGCAACGCTCTTGGCCGACGCCGGAGGAGGCCTCGCTCGCGTCGTGCTCGATCAGCGCTTCCACAATCCGCACGTCGAGCCGCTCTCCGTCGTCTACTCGTTGCCGCTGCCAGCCGACGCGGCCGTGAGCGGGTTCGCGTTCCGCATCGGCGATCGTCAGATCGTTGGCGAGATCGACCGACGGGCGGCCGTCCTTCGAGTCGGCTTCGAGCAATGGGCGAAGGACACCAAGGACCGGAGCCTGATCTTCCACTTACGCGCTGCGCGTCGGCAGCTCGAAGCGGTCGTGGACCGAGCCAAGAAGGGGACTCGGGTGGGGTGAGGCAAGCGACAGGAACGGTAGGAGGAGGACAAGAGTGGCGCAGACCCCCGATCTCGTCAGATACCGAGGGCTCGTCGGATCTCCTCGATGGGCTTTCCCCCAAACCGCTCTTTCGCCTGGTCCACCGTGGAAAACGACCGGGTCTTCATTCGGTCTACGTAAAGAGTTCCGTCGATGTGGTCTGCTTCGTGTTGAAGGATTCGCGCTGGCCATCCCGCCGCGCGCCAGGTCTGAACCTGGCCGCGCTCGTCGACCCCGGTTACCTCTACTTCGCGCGCTCGTTCTACCATCCCGACGAAGCCCTTTACGCTGAGGCAACCCTCGAAAAACATCGTGCGCTCCTCGCCGACGGGTGTGAGCACGGGGTTCACGAACACGCGCACGGAAAACGGCACCCTCTCGCGCTCGCGCCTCTCGAGGTCGTTCAGGTTGACGAGCAGATCGGGCCTGTCCTCGAGGACAATGAGGCGCCAAGGGACCCCGATCTGGGGCGCGGCAAGCCCGACGCCGGGCGCTTTGCGCATCGTTTCGATCATCCGTTCGACGAAGGCTCGAAACGAAGGCGTCTGCATCTGCTCAGGCGACACGTCATGCGCACGGGAACGCAAGACAGGCGCGCCAACTTGGACGATGGAGCTCTCTATCTCAGTTGGGTCCGCGAATGGCGGAAAGGTCGATGAAGTCGGCATCACATGCCTCACGTGCCTCGGGTCAGCTCAGAGTGGAGCAAACAAGAACCGACGGAAGAAGTCGATGCCGAAAACGAAGTTGAAGGGTTCGCGCCTTGCCGCATGCCTCGACGGCCTCGTTGTGGATGGTTCGATCTTCAAACCGCACAAGCATCCACTCACCGCGGCTCACGTCACGGGTAAAGTGGGGTGTCTGCCGTGACCGGGCCCCGCTCAAGCGGGGGCGCGGTTGTCTCGCGAGATCTCCATGAAGCGCACGAGCGTCGACGCGCCCGCCGCACCTTCGGTCGCGCCTTCGGCCAGCGCGCTCGGATCGATTCCTTCTCGCAGGAGAAGCTCCGCGCGAACCCCCACGTAGTCGAGGACGATGCTCCGGGTCATCTCCGGGTGAAACTGCACGCCCCAGGCCGCGTCCGAGAATCGCACCGCGGCGTGAGGCTCGAGGGCCGTGCGCGCGAGGACGCGAGCCCCCTCGGGCAGTCGCCCGATGGTGTCGACGTGCGTCGCGTTCGCCTGAAACGGCGCGGTTGCCCGAGAGAGCAATGAATCGCCGTCGACGATCTCGAACTGCACGGTGCCGATCTCGCGACCTCGCGGGTTTCGCACGACCTCGCCGCCGAGGGCTTGTCCGAGCAACTGATGGCCGAAGCAGATGCCGAACGTCGGCACGCGCTCGCGAACCAGAACCCTCAGGAATTCCTCGGCGCGGACCATCCACGGGGCTCGCTCGGTCACGCTCGAGGAAGACCCGGTCACCACGACTCCCGTCAGCGCCGAAGGCTCCGGCAAGCACGCGCCGTCGCGGAGGTCGACGTCGATCCACTCGTTGGGAGCTTCGCCCGCCGCGCGACGGATGATCTCCGCGTAACCGCCGTGCTTCGCTCGAACGCGTTCGATTGGCTCCCCGGCCACGAGAACGGCGAAACGACGAAGCGAGCGCACTACCTTTCCCATTTGCACAAGCACCAGAAATGTCGAGAGTCGGGGGGCTTTTCCGCGGGTGGGCGTGCCGCGCGTCACCTGGACGGCAGGCGCCGGAAACATCGCGACCGGAATGTACACTGGATTTCAGTCATCGGTCCCTCGCTTCTCCGTTTGACGTCTTCGTGGTCCGAGGCCCGCGTTTCTTCGGGCGTGCTTCGGCACCGACGGCGTTCCCTCGCTCCAATCAACGTAGCGCGAAGTGGGCTTCGCCCGCCTCGAGACGCGACGCGGCGTCATCGCGGCGGGGCTTCCGCCCCGGCCTGTGCGTTCGCGCGGTCGTTCGCCTCGGGGCTCCGCACCGGAAAGGTTGCGAGGAGGCTCTGCACGTCGCGCGGAAAAAGACCGCCGTAGGTCTTCTCGCGAAGATCGTGTTTCCAGGTGAGGGAGCCCGTCCACACCTTGGTTCTCGTGAAAGCATCGTAGACTTCGACGTCAATCCGGTGGACGTCGACATTGTCATCGACCCCCGACGACCAACTCGGATCCGCACCCGAATCGAGTTTCTTGGTTCCGGCGCCGAACCGGACGATGAAATTTGGATTGATGTTATCCTCCACGTACCCCTTCTGCAGGAGGACCGAACTGATGAACTTTCGCATGTGCCGCGCCACCTCGAGCGACTGCGGCGAGACTTCGTAAGTCGGCTCGGGATCCAGGGCCAATCCGAAGGAAAACGTGCGGTATTGGGTCAAGCCCACATCGGGGAAACTAGCCGAATGAATTTCGGGGGCCGCCGCCCTGCTGGTCGGTGCGCAGGCGGTCGCCAACGTGGCTATAAGAGCCAGCGCAATCGTTTTCATGATCTATTTCGTCTGTTGTGAATGAAAGATGCCGCACACTCATCGGCGAGTTCATCCACGGCCACGACGCTCCAGGTCCCCAGCACCCCGCCGTCCGCCCGAGCTAGGCCCGCCATGGCCGAGAACGGCAGAGGCCTTCTCCCCCGAGGCTCGTGCATCGGCGAGCGCTCGGATCGGGCCACGGGTGAGAGACGAGATTGCGGCACTCCGGGCGACCTCCGTGGTGGAGGCTAAAGCAACCGCTACGCCAAGCACGAAACCGCGGCCAAGGCTGCCGTCACGGCGCAGCTCTTTGCAATGACAGAACAATACGACGGCGACGTACGTCGGCCAGCCGTTCATAAATATCCCGTGCGGCGGTGCGATCAACGCGACGTCTGGCGGTCGGATCTTGGATGCGAAAGCCATATTTGTAAGCCCTTCCCACGTATTCGCCAAACGCTCCGCATACCAGGGTCCTGCGGGGGCAGCTCTCGTCGAACGCGCCGTTCTGTCCTGCCAAAGGTGCTCCAGTTGGCACGAACGGCCCTTTGTTCATAGGAAGACGTCCCTTGTCGACGGGAAAAGGCCCTTTTTCCTCGGGCCGAGGCCCTCTGCCAACGAGAAGAGGTGCTTTGACCATCGGCAAAGGTCCTCGGCCGAAGAGAAAATGACATCTTTCCATCGGCAAAGACCCTTTGTCGGCGACGCGCGATCGTTCGCCAACGGACGACTGACGTCGTCCAACGAGGAACGGGCCACTCGCCATTGTCAAAGGCCCGCTGCCGACGACAAAAGGCCCACCGCCGATTG
>CAZHED010000056.1:0-29473 GCA_964531095.1 uncultured Polyangiaceae bacterium
GTGCAGCCGCGCGAGCAGCCGCGCTCGGTCTCGATGAGGAACATGCCGGAAAGTTCGGTGTTCGGCGTGCGGATCGCCGAATAGGCGGGAAGGACGGCGTCGTGCTCCGCGCCGACGGGAGGAAGCACGGCGTGATGCGTCGGGACGAATACGTGTGGGATCTTCGCGAGGGCGTCGAGCTGGGCCGCACGCGACGGCCCCTCTTGCGCGGCGCGTACGACGTCCACCGTGCGCGTATCGGCCTCGCCGACGACGATCGCGTCGACGATCGCCGCGAGCGGCAGCGGATTGGAGAACGTGAGGGGCCCGCCCGCGATCACGAGCGGGTGACGCCCGTCACGGTCCAGCCGGCGCGGGGGGATGCCCGCTGCCTGGAGCATGCGCACGACCCCCGCGATCTCGAGCTCGTAGGCGACGCTGAACGCGATGACCGGCAGCGCATCGATCGGGCGGAGCGACTCGTAGGTGATCGGGTGCTCGGCGGGGCGCGCGGCGTCGTCTTCGCACTCGTCGTCGAGAAACGCTCGTTCGCAGGCGATCCCGGGCGCCTCCATCAGCGCGCGGTAGATGCGCTGGTAGCCAAGGGAGCTCATCCCGACGCGGTACGGAGATGGATAACAGAGGGCGACCGTGAACGGCGCCTGGCGAAGCATGCGACCCGTTTCGTCGGCCAGGCGCCGGCGGATGCGCTCGCGCAGGATGGGGGTCGTCACTCGGGCGGTATGGAATGACTGGATTTGGCCCCGTGCGCAAGCCTTGAACTGCCGGGCACGGTCCGGCATGCCGCTCGCATCGTCCACGGCATGGCCACCCAATCCCAACCGCAGGGCAATGGACAGTTCTTCGACGTCGAGCAGGTCCGTCGCGACGCCGAGGACTCGATGCTGAACGGCGCCGTCACGGCGGACTATCCGCTCGACCTCGCCCGAACCTACGAGCTGATGAACCAGGCGCTCGCCAGCGAGATCCTATGTGTCCTTCGCTATCGCCACCACCAGGTCATCGCCAAGGGCATCAACTTTCCTCAAGTCGCCGCTCAGTTCGACGAGCACGCGACCGACGAGCAGGAGCACATGATGACCATCGCCGCACGGATCGATCAGCTGGGCGGCGATCCCGACTTCAGACCGTCCACGGTAGCGGCGCGCGCGGCAACCGAGTTCGGCGAGAGCGACGTCCTCTCGGAGATGATCAAAGAAGACCTGGTGGCCGAGCGCGTCGCCATCGAGATTTACCGCAAGATCATCCAGTGGTTCGGCAACGCTGACCCGACGAGCCGCCGGATGTTCGAGAAGATCTTGGCTGACGAAGAGGACCATGCCAACGACCTCTCCGATCTCCTGACCGTCGTCGAACCCGGCCCTCGGCGCGCGTCGCGATGAGGCGGCGCCGCGTGCCGGCTCGGCTGCGGGGCATGGCCACCCTCGCCGCCGCCCCTTCTTTGCGATTTATCGGGGAGCTTGCCCCGCGGCGGCCGCCTGGAGCTTCGAGTGCTTCCGGCCGTACCCGAAATAGATGAGAAGCCCGATCGCCATCCACACGAAGAGACGGACGATCGTCGCCGTCGTCGCCGTGTACATGAGAAGGCCGGAGGTGAGCGCCCCCATGATGGGCACGAAATACGGGCCGCCGGGGACTCTGAACGCCCGCGGCAAGTCGGGGCGCTTGAAGCGGAGGATCATGACGCCGATGCTGACCAGCACGAACGCGAACAGGGTGCCGATGCTCGTCAGCTCGGCCAGGATGTCGATGGGAAGCAGCCCGCCGGCGATCGCGCACACGACGCCGGTGATGATCGTCGTGACGTACGGCGTCCCGAACTTGGGGTGGACCTTCGCGGCACCCGGGGGCAATAGGCCGTCGTGCGCCATGGCAAAAAAGATCCGCGGCTGCCCGAGGAGCATCACGAGCATGACCGACGAGAGCCCTGCGATCGCTCCGACCTCGACCGCCGTCGCCAGCCAGAGCTGGCCGGTGGCCTCCACACCCAAGGCGATCGGGTGCGGCACGCTGAGCTTCTGGTACGGCACGACCCCCGTCAGGATCAACGAGACGACGATGTAGAGCACGGTGCAAACCGCGAGCGACCCGAGAATCCCGATCGGCAGATCCCGTTGGGGATTTTGCGCCTCTTGCGCCGCCGTCGAGACCGCGTCGAACCCGATATAGGCAAAGAACACCATCGTCGCGCCCTGAAGCACCCCCGAGACCCCGTAGCGGCCGAACGTGCCTTCGTTGGCCGGGACGAACGGGTGCCAGTTCGCGGGATTCACGAAGCGCGCCGCGAAGGCGATGAAGAGCAGGACCACGATGACCTTGATGAACACGATGACCGTGTTGATCCGCGCGGACTCCTTGATGCCGCGCACGAGGACCGCGGTGACCCCGAGAACGATGAGGACCGCCGGGACGTTCAGGTGCGCTCCGGTCCAAGCGAAGCGCTGGCCCGCTTCGTTCCACACGACCGGAGCGCTGGTCCAGGCGCTCGGGAGATCGATGCCGAACGTGTCGTGCAAGAACGCGACGACATAGCCCGACCAGCCGACGCTCACGGCCGACGAAGCGACCAAGTACTCGAGGATCAGGTCCCAGCCGATGATCCACGCCACGAGCTCGCCCATCGTCGCGTACGAATACGTGTACGCGCTGCCGGCGATCGGAATCATCGAGGCCATCTCCGCGTAGCAGAGCCCCGCGAACGTCGACGCGACGCCGGCGACGGTGAAGGACAACGCAACGGCGGGGCCCGCGTTGGCGGCGGCCGCGCGCCCGGTCAGGACGAAGATGCCGGTGCCGATGATGGCGCCGATGCCCAGCATCACCAGGTCGAGGGCGGTCAGCGACCGCTTGAGCCCGTGGTCTCTCTCGGCGTGCGCTCGCAGTTCGTCCACCGACTTGGTGGCGAGCAGCTGCTTCATCGCGTCACCCATCGGGGGACTCTTATCGCATGGAATCGGTGCCGCCCGCTTCGATACTGGGCCGGACCGCCGCCGAGCCGCCCGCGAACACCCGGACGAACGACCGGGGCGCGCGCTTGCGGCGCAAACATCGGGTCGACGCCGGCATGTAGGCCACCGTGAAGGCACGGCGCGGCCGCCCCGTGGCGTTCACCCCCGAGCGGTGCCAGAGGTAATTGTGGATGAGCAGCACCTCGCCAGCAAGCGCCGGCAACGCCAGCCTTCGGCCATTGGCTCCGGCCCGCTCGACGATCGCGGTCGGAATGTTCCCGCCGAGGGGCGTCGCCAGCCCGCCCGCATGGCTCGCGTCGAGCACTTCAACGCACCCCGACTCGACCGGGACGTCGTCGAGCGCGGTCCAGATCTGGAGCTCCGGATCGCGGTCGAGGCCCCAAAAGCTGCCCCCGTCTTGATGCCACGGCAGCTCTGTGCCGCCCTGCGCGCTCTTCGTGAAGAGCGATGCCCGGTAGAGCGCGGCCTCGCCGCCGACGACCGCGCGCACGACGCGCTCGAAGACCGCGTTCTCCAGCCAGTCCCGAAAGAGCGGGTCTCGCTCGAGCTTCTCGATCTTTCGGTAGCACGGGCTCGGCCCCTCCCAGCCTCGCCCGAACGCGAGCTCGCCGTAGTGCCCGCTCGCGGCGTCGTGCTGGAAGAAGAGCCCTTCGTGCACCACCCGCCCGAACATCAGGTCTTCGCTGCGCGTGCGCAGCCGCGCGAGGCACTCGTCGCTCGCCACTCGTCCAAGTCGCGCCCAGCCGTGGGTGCGAAAGTGCGCGACGGCGGCTCCGACATCCAACGCTTCGGCGCGGACGTCGAGCATCATCGGACGTAGGCCGTGTCGGTGCCGCTCCACTCGCGCCCAAGCTCGTCGATGGACGCGAGGGCCTCGGTTGAAAGCGGCCGGGCCACGGCGTCGATCGCTTGATCGAGCTGGTCGACGGTGGCAGGGCCGACGAGGATCGAGTCGACGTCCGGTCGAGAGGCGACCCACGCGTACGAGAGGTCGACGAGCGATCGCCCCTCGCGTTCGGCGACCTTGCCGAGCTGCCCCGCGCGATCGAACATCGCGCGCGTCCAGTACCGTCGGCGGTACATCGTGTTCTCGTCGAATCGCGAGCCTTTGCCCGGCGCCTCTTCGAACGTGTGCTTGCCGGTGAGGAGGCCTCCGGCGAGGGGGTTGTAGACCGTCGTATGGATCGTGTGGCGCCGCGTGAACGCGAAATACTCGACGTCGAGCTGGCGGTGCAGGGCATTGTAGATCACCTGCGACACGACGGGGCGCGCGAGGCCTCGCGCGTCCGACAGCGCGTGCATGTCCAAGATCTGCCACGACGCGTAGTTCGAAACACCCCAGTGGCGCACATGGCCCGATGCCACGAGCGCTCGCATGCCGTCGAGGGTGCGCTCGATCGCCGTCGCGTGATCCGGCGCGTGCAGATAGTAAACATCGATCGCCGCGACGCCGAGTCGCTCGAGCGACCCGGCTAGCGCCCGCTCCATCGCCTCGGGCGCCAACCCTTCGACCGCTCCCCCGACGCGGTTGAAGCCCACTTTCGTCGCCAGGACGACGCGGTCGCGGTCGCGCCCGAGCGCACGCCCGAGGATGCGCTCGGACTCGCCGGCGTTATACACGTTGGCGGTGTCGAAGACGCGGATCCCCCGCTCGAGCGCCCGCCGCACGATGCGCTCGCTCTCCGCCGCCGGGGTACGCTTTCCGAAGTTCATCGCGCCGAGCGCAAGCGCCGGAGGCCGTCCGGGCGCTCTCTTGGGCATGGGATTGTCGGTCATCGTGCTGTTCCTTTTGCCACGTCCGGCGCGCGGGCACACGCCCGGCCTCAGCGTGGCGGATTTCGACGTACGCGCCGACGGCCAGGTCGAAGGCCGGCTGACGTTCGCGAGCGCCGAGCAGCTCGGCGGTCTTTCGCTCGACCGCGACGGCGATGGGGCGGTGACCGACGACGACCTGGCGGCCGCGCGCGAAGACTTGCGGGCGTTCGTTCTGCAGGGAGTCGGCGTCGACGCCGACGGGGCCACGTGCCCGGCGGCGTTCCTCGACGCGGAGCTCACCGAAGCCGACGGATTGCTGCTCCGGACGAGCTATGCGTGCCCGAGCGACGCGGCAGACATCGAAGTCACGCTCTATTATCTGAGCGGAACGCCGGAGGGTCGACCCGGTCGTCCATCGTACCGGCGCGGGATCGCGCGCATCGAAGCACCCGACGCGACGATGGAGGCCGTGCTCACGGGCGAGCATCGGGCCATCGCGCTCCACAGGACCGGCAAGGGCGGCGTCGGGCGGCGCAATGCTCGGCGCGCGGCCGTGCTCGTTGTCGCGGCGATGGTCGTCGCGCTCCTGGCATACGGCTCCTACCGATGGCGGTCCGCTCGCGCCGCATGGCAGAATCCCACCCTGTGAAGCAAGACAAGAAGCTGGCCATCGTCGTCGCGGGCGGGCCCGCGCCGGGCATCAACAGCGTGGTTGGGTCGGCGACCATCCTTGCGTGCGTGTCGGACGTCGGGGTTCTCGGCATCCAAGACGGGTTCCAGTGGCTGATGGCGGGCGACACGTCGCGCGTCGTGCCGCTGACCATCTCGGATACCGGTCGGATTCACTTCCGCGGCGGCTCGTTTCTCGGCATCTCGCGCGCGAATCCCACGAAGAACCCAAAGGACCTGGCACGGGTGCTCGATTCGCTCGACCGCCTCGGCGTCGGGATGCTTCTGACGATCGGCGGCGACGACACCGCCCTGACGGCCTACAAGCTCTCGCAAGCCGCGGGCGGCGCGCTGCGCGTCGCGCACGTTCCGAAGACGATCGACAACGACCTAGACCTCCCGCACGATGTCTGGACGTTCGGCTACCAGACGGCGCGTCATGTCGGTGTCGAGATCGTGCACAACTTGATGGTCGACGCCACGACCACGGGGCGCTGGTACTTCGTCGTGGCGATGGGGCGCAAGGCGGGGCACCTGGCTCTGGGCATCGGAAAGGCCGCCGGGGCGACGCTGACGCTGATCCCCGAGGAGTTTGGCGCGCGCCGGATTCCTCTGAAGACCGTCGTCGACACGCTGGCGGGCGCGATCTGGAAGCGCCAGGCCAAGGGCCGCTTCGACGGCGTGGCGGTGCTGGCCGAGGGGCTCGCCGAGATCGTTCCGGAGAACGACCTCGCGGAGCGCCAAAGCGCGGAACGCGACGAGCACGGTCACCTGCGCCTCGACGAGATCAGCTTCGGCGACATCTGCAAACGCCGCGTGCGCGAGCGCCTGGCCGAGCTCGGCCTGAAGGCGACGATCGTGTCGAAGAACATCGGCTACGAAGTGCGCTGCGCCGACCCGATCCCGTTCGACCTGGAATACACGCGCGACCTCGGATACTGCGGGGCGCAGTTTCTCATGGAAGGAGGGACGAACGCGCTCGTGTCGATCCAGCAGGGTCGCTTCGAGCCGATCCCTTTCCAGCGCATCATGGACCCGGCGACCGGCCGGATGCGCGTCCGGATGGTCGACGTGACGAGTGATCGCTACCGAATCGCCGACTCGTACATGACGCGGCTGCGGCCAAGCGATTTCGACGATCCGCAAGAGCTCGCGAAGCTCGCGGCGGTCGCGAAGATGACACCCGAGCGGGTGCGGGCCGAGCTGGGGTATCTCGTCGCAACGTCGTAGTGGTCGGAATTACGGTGACGCCTAAGCCCTGGAAGGCGTTGGAACGCGTTCTAGGGAGTCGAAAACTCGGTCGAGAGCGGAATATGGAAGCCCCACGAGAATCCGATTTCCTGGACTCGGGTCCCATGGAAGGTGGGTACGAAGTCGCTATGATCTGTGCGTAGGAATGCGCCCCCCGCCACTTCGGAGACCACGATGAAACCGCTTTCGTATCTGGCCCTGGCTTCGTCGCTGGCACTCCCGTTGGCGTGTTCTTCGTCGACGGGCCCGGACCATGCTGGCTCCGGCGGTGGACAACCCTCCGGCTCGGGCCAAGTCTCTGGTTCCGCCCAGGGCGCGGGCAAAGCGCAGGGCGGCTCGAGCTCGGGTGGAGCGCAGGGCTCGGGCAATGGCCAGGGATCGAGCGGCGCCAATGGCTCCGGCTCGAGCTCGGGTGGAACGCAGGGCTCGAGCAACGGCCAGGGATCGAGCGGAACCCAGAGCCCCGGGGGTAGCAGCGGCTCCGGCAGCGTTCCGAGCTCGGGGGCCACGGACGCCGGCGGAGGTTCGGGCTCGCCGGGGGTCGCAAGGGCCAGTGACGCCGGACCATTGACCTTTCCGGATGGCGGCGCCTGCCCCGCCCTCGGTGTGCCTCCGACGCCGAGCACGACGACGAGACAGATGTGCCAACCGGCAGACGGCGGCATCGCTTGCCACTTCGGCGGTAACCCGGGAAACTACGATGTCTCTTTCGCCCTCGGTGGTGCGGCCGCTGGAAAGACCGTGGTCCAGGCGGAACGCCAGCGTGAGATGCTGGCCGAGGCAGATACGGCCGCAAGCCAAACGCCCACGTATTCGATGTCGGTCAACGTCCGCCAGCCCGAGGGACAACCCGACTGGATGATGGCTTCGGACGGAACCCCGGGATTGGATATGTACTTCAACGGCCCGTCGCCGGAGCTGACGTCAATCGCCTTCGCACCGGCAGCCGCCACCGATGTCGTCTTGTACATCGTAACCGATTCGACCGGTTGCGACCAAGACAGCGCCACCACGGCGGGATGGGGGCAGTGGCTGCCTCAATTCTTCGGCTATGGCCTTTCCGTGGCAAACTATGGCAACTCCGGCGCGCTGACGGAATGCTCGGCCGCGACCACTCCGTGCCAAACGGACGCTCCCTATTACAGTTTCTACGACAATCCAAAGATGTGGCCAGCCGTCAAGCCTCTACTCAAACCGGGGGACGTCGTATTGATCGAATTCGCGCACAACGACAAGGTCACGCCGAAGGCACAATACGAAGCCAACCTGAACACCTATATCAGCGAAACCAGGGCAGCAGGTGCCATCCCCGTACTGGCGACTCCCATCCCGCGCAACAATTGGACGAGCGCCACGATGATGAACCCGAACCAGCTCGTCAACAGCGCCGGCGTCAATCTCCCTGCCTCCATACGAAGCGTAGGCGCTGCGGCACACGTTCCCGTCATCGACATCTTGGCCGACACCCTCGCGGCGTTTGGCGCTGCAGGGGAAGCCAAGGCTGCTGCTTACTACGCCGACCCGACGACACACCTCAGCACCATCGGCGCGAACATCGTGGCCGGCCTTATCAAGAACGAGATTGTGAAGCTCAATATCTTCCCGCTCGTATGCTACCTGCGCTAGCAAGCCGTTGAAAAGCGAGAGATGAACGGCCGGGACGCCGGGGACGCCATGCGAGAGTTAGAAACCTGCTAGGTAGAGCTCCTTCATGATCCGAGTGCGCGTCTTCGTCCTCGTTGGCATTCTCCCGGTCGCAATCGCCTGCGGCAGCAGCCGTCTCGGCGACGGTGGCCCCCCCACGGGCGTGTCGAGCGGGTCCAGTGAAGGGGGCTTGGGCGGAGACGGCGGGAGCGCGTGCGTCCTGCCGAGCTGCCTCGAGAATCTCGCCCCGAGCTGCGTTGGAACCGGAACCTGCGCGACGATGACGAATCTGGTGACCGACAACTACAATACGTGCTTTCCCAACGGTGTCATCGAGAGCGCCATCATCGATCAGACGTCGAACAACACCACTCTGACGGTCAAGCAGCGCAGCACGACATGCTTCTCCACGACGTTCAACTACAATCAGGCGTGGAGCGGTACCGGTTCAATCACGGTTGTCGATGCGTCCGGCAAGACGGTGGCGACGGTGAGAATGGACGCCGCGGACAACCTGCGGAACCACGTCACGTGCACGGGGGGTCAGGAGGTTGCGCTCGACTTGAGCTGCGGCAACGTGTGGCCCATATCCGCGCTGACTGGCTCCAAGTGCAACGAAGGCGGCTGTTCACCGTGACGTGGGGCAGCGCTGCCGCGCGAGCGAACAAGGCCAGCTCGCGCGGTACGTCGTCTATGCGCACCCCCGCATCCGCCAAGGGCTATCCACGATCGCTACGGGCTGTATCCGGCCAGCGCGGCGCGTATGCGCGCTTCGTCCCCTAGCAGGCCGAGCACCCAATTGGCCTGGCAGTGCTCTGCGAAGCGAGTCACTTCCCCGGGCTCCACGCGCTGCAATCGCTCGGGGTAGCGGTCCAGCGTCTCGAGCGGCCAGCCGAGGTTCCACGTGGACGCGATCCGCGCGGCGAGCTCGCCGGTGGTGCCGAACGAGAAGTTGAACTGGCGCGCAGCTGCGGCGCGCCCCTGCGCAAGCTCCTCGGCGCCGAGGACCGTCCGCGCAGGCTGCTCGACAAAGCGGCGAAGGGCGCTCACCGCCCGTGAGAGGTGGGCTTGATCGACATCCGCGCGAAGCGTGAAGACCGCCGTTCCCCCGCGCAGCAGCTCCGTATTCCCGAAGACGTCGTACGAGGCGGCGGCCCGCTCGCGGAGCTCGCTCCGAAACATGCCTCGGACGGCCTCGGCAAATACCCAGGCCGTGCCCGATGCCTCGCTATCCACCTGCGGCAATGCGCATTTGAAGGTCATCACGGCGTCGTCCGAGCCATGTCGGTCTTGCACAACGAGCCGACCGCCGGGGGTGGCCGCCGACCGCACGAAGGGCGGAACGTCGGCGATTTCGGTCGATGCGGCCGGCGCCTCGCCGCCGCCCGTGTCGCCGAAAGAATGGGCCACGAGATCCGCCGCTACGTCCGGATCCACATCGCCTACGACGACCACTAGCCCGCGCTCCGGGCGCCGGATCGCGTCGAGAAACGAGTACACATCCTTCGGACGTACGGCACGAAGCTCATTGCTGGTCGTCGTGCGACCATACGGGTGCGCGCCGTAAAACGCGGCAAGCAACCGTCGATGGAAGACAGCGTCCGCGGACTCGTCTTGCTTCTCGTAGGCTTCGATCCGGCTCGAAAACTGTACCGGCGGCCAGAACACCCGAAATGTGTTCGCCTTGTCGAGCTCCCTCAGCGTGAGTGCGAGATCCGAGCCCGTGGCGCGAAGGGTCTGCGTCGTCATATCGGCGCCGACGCTATCCCAGTACTCCACCCCCGATCCCCCCGCCGGCACGTATGCCATGGTCTGCTTTGCCCACAGGGATGCTACCCCAGCACCCGGCTTGCTTTCGTCCGCGCTCCCGCCGCGGTACGCGACCACCACCGAGTGAAAAGGCGAGCCCGGGCGCGCGAGCACCACGACCTCGAACCCGTTGGGCAGGCGCGCGTGTCGCGCATTGGCGATCCCCGGAGCTCGCATCCAGGGCCGGACGTCAGCAACGCTCGCCGGCAGGGGGTCGCGGTCTTGAACCCCGGACACGTCGCTCCCGCCCTTCGCGCTGGCCTGCCCATCGCCCGACATGGGTCGAACGAGGACCACGTGGGAGAGCTCAGCTGCGAGGTAGCGATGATAGAAGTCGGCGACCTGTCCGGAGGTGAGGGCGATGAGCCGTTGGGCGCGCGAGCGTTCGTAGATGGGGACCCCGGTGAACGCCAGCGACTCGCCCAGGTTCAGCGTCCGCGCGACGATCGGCTCTTCGGAGGCGACCAGCTCCGCTGCGACGTTTCGCTTGAAGTGCTGGAACGGTGTCGTCTGGTACGTATCCTCCCCCAGACCGCGAAGCAGGGTCCGAACGAGCGAATCCGCGCTCGACTGCGGATCACGACCCTCGTTGAGCGGGGCCTCCAGATAGAGGAGACTCGCCGCATCACCGAGCCAAACCCCCGAATGAACGTAGGCGATATCTCGATCGCGATCATAGACGTGGCGCGCAAAGACGGAATTGATCATCCGGGATACGACGAGCGCGGCGTCGGCCTCGGGCGTGTTGCGTGCTGGGATCGGCCACCCGACCCATAGCGTCGGAGTCGCGACGGGAAGCTCGTGCGCGACCAACCGGCCGGACGGGCCGCTACGGGCGAACCGCTCGTCGCCGTGGGAGCGCCCGAGCGCGCGCGCCTCTGCATCCGGCCAGCGATGCGCTGATTCGACCTTCGCCAAGAGGGCCCTCTGCGCATCGAGGGCGGTCGGGCTGCTGATTGCGAGGGCCGACTGCTCCGGGCGATAGTGGAGCTTCGCGAACGCCCGGGCATCCGCGAGTGTCAGGCGTCCGAGGCTCTCTTCCGTCCCTACGACCGGGTGGGCGTACGGATGTCCGGCAGGGAAGACGTCGGCCGCGAGCAGGCCGATGGCCTGTTGCGGCGTGCCGTTCTCGGCGCGTGACCGCATCTCGTCTCGTACGACTTGCCTCTCATGCTCGAACACCACCTCGTCGACCGAGGCGAGCGGATCGTCGAGGAGATCGGCAAAGAGCGTCGCAAGCTCCGACAAGCTCGCGTCGGGAGCGAACGCGAAATACGTCGTTTCGTCCCACGTGGTCATGCCGTTGTAGGCGCCGACGCCCAGGTCGAGGAGGCGATTCCTGAAGGTCGTCTCCCCGTGTCGCGCATCGAACGCCAGGTGCTCGACCAGGTGCGCGAGCCCAGCCTGATCCGGGGATTCGTCGGCCGAACCAGCCCCGACGACCAGGACGATTCCGCCGATCCCGAAGTCGGGTGCGGCCTCGAATACGGCCCGCAGCCCGCTCGGTGACATCGCCTGCGAAATCGGATAGCGAACGTTCGCGCCCGTTGGCGGAAAGGAAGCGGGCGAAGCGATGCAGGCCGCCAGAAAGAAAATGGCAACGGCCGCTGCCTGTCGCGCCGAGTCTCCCCTCACCCAGGCGAGGATAGGCCGAAGGGCAACTGCTCACCACAGCATTCTTGCCGCGAGCTCGCTGGTCCCTCGATGTGAACCGCGCCCCGCGCATCGTGGGGCGGTCGACGAGTATTTGGCAGCAGACGGCAGAGGGCTCGGGGGTTCAAGCAGAGATCGAAACACGGTTCCCGCCGCACGGTATCCGAGCGCGGCTTCTCCGGTTCAAGCAGCGTCCGCATCGCGATCGATGGCGAATCGGACGGGGCCATGATTCGTTGTCGCGATCGAGAGGGTATGGGTCGCGATCCAGAGCGGATGAATCGACGTCCTGAGCCTCTCCATCGCGTTTCAGAGCGGATGAATCGAGGTCCTGAGCCTCTCGATCGCGACCCAGAGCGGATGAGTCGAGACCCTGAGCCTGTCAATCGCGATCCAGAGCGGATGAATCGACGTCCTGAGCCTCTCGACCGCGATCCAGAGCGGATGAATCGAGGTCCTGAGCCTCTCGATCGCGACCCAGAGCGGATGGACCGAGGTCTTGAGCCTCTCAATCGCGACCCAGAGCGGATGAATCGAGGTCCTGAGCCTCTCGACCGCGATCCGAAGCGTACGAGATGCGATCGTGGGCTTCTTGATCGCGCCCGCGAGCGTCTGGACCGCGCTCCGACTGCGCGCGGTTGGGGCTCGTGCCCCAGCAAATGCGACTCGGGCGCGGAGAGGGCTCGGCCCGCATCCGGGTCCACGGACCCTACAGCCGAAGAAGTGAAGTCCGCGGACCGACATGCCCGAGCAGCACTTGGTGTCGCGCGCGTGTGATCGCCACGTACAAGGCACGCCGCGACGCAGGCGTATCCGGGTATTCCGCCGCAGTCGCGTCGGGGATGATGACGAAGTCGAACTCCAACCCCTTCACCTCGTCGACAATCGTCACTTGCACCGGTCCCCGCGGAAGAAAATGCCCATCGAAGACCAGGCGCGTCGGAACCTCGGCCTGGAGCGCGGCCGCCAGCCGCCTTGCGGTCAGGGGCGAACGGCACACCACCGCGACCGACGCTCGGCGATCGCGCCGGCTGAGCAGTCGGATGTCGGCGCCGATCTGCGCCACGAGCGCCCGCTCGTCGTCGTACGCGACGCACTCCGGGACGACGCCCCGCCCCGGCGTCGTCCCCTCCTTTCTTTCCGGCTCCCCGTGACCGAGGACGGAGCGCGCGAGCGCCGCGATGCCCGGCGGGCACCGATACCCGATGTCGAGACGCACGGCCTCGTAGTCGCCCGCTCCCAGGTCGGTCATCGCCTCCGACCATCCCGGAAAGCTCGTCGTCGGGTCGGTCTGCTGGTCCATGTCGCCGGCGACGATCAGCGTGCCCCCCGCGCGCAAGCTCCGCCCGAGGAGCACGAGCTCGAGTCGTGCCAGCTCCTGGGCTTCGTCCAGCAGCAACGCGTCGTAGGCGCGGGGCGCGCGGGGGGAACGGCCCGCGATCGCCGAGCGCAGCCGGTCGAGCTCGAAGAGCACGGCGTAGTCTTCGACGTCGACGCGCCCTGCGCTCGCGGTGCCGGTTCCTTCGTCGAGTGCGCGGCGGTCCACGGCGACCAGGCGCTCCCGGTCGAGGACGTCGGCGTACTCGTTCTCGGTCGTGAGCCGGAACTGGAGCCGGGTGTGATCCAGCGTCTCCTCGATGGCCCGCCCCGTGAGCGCGCCCGACGACCACGCTACGGCCTCGAGGAGCGCACGGTCTCCGAACAGGTGTTGCAGGTCGCCGCGTCGCGCGAGCGCGCGCGAGCGCAAAGGCGGCTCGTCGGCATCGTCGTCCACTCGCCCCGGGGGCCGCTTGGCCAGCTCGGCGAGCGCCTCGCGCAACGCGGCGTCGCGCTTCACGCGCTGCACGAGCGGGGGCGTCAGCTCCGTTTCCCGGGGCAGGTCTCGGAACACGCGGCGCGCTTGCGCGCGGGCCCATCGGTCGTAGGTCACCACCTCGACGTCGACGCCCAGCCGCGTCAAGAGCGGCTGGAGGAGGCGCGCGAGCCCCTCGGTCGGCACCACTACGGCCGCTCGCATCGGCGCCTTCGACGCACGCCACACGTGCGCCAGGCGATGCAACGCGACCGTCGTCTTGCCGTGACCCGCCTCCCCCAAGACCAGGACCGCACGTTCGGGCGACCGAGCGACGGCCTCCCGCTGCGCAGGGTCGAGGCGGACGTCGACGAGCGACGGCGCCCGGCGCTCTTCGGGCGGTCGAGGGACGAGCCGCGTCATCGTCGAAGGCCGCGCTGCGGCGATGCGGGCGCTCGACGAGAATCGACCCGAACCGAATCCGAGCGCGCCCGTTCGAGCTCCGCGTTGACCTCCGCTCCCACCGCGAGCGACAGGGTCGTCAAGTACAGCCACACGAGCAGCACGGCGACCGCCGCGAGGCTTCCGTAATAGAGCGCATAGGCGGAGACCGAGACGACGTACGCGCCGAAACCCCATGACACGACCAGCCAGCACACGACGGCGGTGAGGGTGCCGGGCCAGATGCAATGCTGCCCGCGACGCGGATGCTCGACCGCGAAGCGATAGAGCCCGCCGAGCAGGGCTGTCCCGACGACGAGCATCAATGCTGCGGCGATCGTCTGCCCGAGCAGCGCGTGGAGGCCTTGGGGGCCGGCATGCCGGGGCGCGCCGGCGACGTGCTCGCCAGCGCCGCGGGCGTGGCCGCGAAGCACCGAGTCGATCGCCACGAGAAGCCAGGCCAGAAGGCACGTAACGCAGAGGCCGAGGACGACCCATCCGAGCGCGATCCCCCGTTGCTTCCACCACGGCCGGCGCTTTCCCTGAGCGGCGGTCTCGAAAAGGTTCATCAAGTTGTGCAGCCCGGACGACGCCGTCCACATGAACCCTGCGACGCCCACCGGCGCGAGCGATGACGCACTTGCGCGAGCCATGCGCCCCACCTCGTCGCGCACGAGCCCCTCGGCGGTGGAGGGAACCACTTCGAGGAGGGGGCCGACCAGCACGTTGATCCCTCGGGTGCGCGCGACCTGTCCGACGAGGAACCCCGCGAGCACGAGCAGCGGGACGATGCTCAGAAAGAACCAGAAGGCCACGGCGGCCGAGGCTTCGAAGGCGTTGTGAACACTCATGGCGCGCACGACACGCGCGGACAGACGAAACACTCGCTCTACGAGTGGCCGGGTCGCCACGATAATGGACGTGACCACGCGCGCGGGGTGCAGGTCAATGTGACTTCTCGCATAATGTCCCGGTGCATACCGACCTGGGCCACGCGCTCGCCGCGATCGCCGTCGCGTCGTGCACGCCGGTCGGCGGAGGAGTCCCCGAGCCGGGCAGAGTGCCCGGAGCACTGGACGCGCCCATCCACCCGGACGCCGGGTGCCTGGTCACGATCGATTCGCCACCCCTCCTGCCCGCGACCCACGTCGGCATCCCGACGGACATCCAATGGGACTCGAACCCCCCTTCGAGCGGCTCGCACTATCCGGTATGGGCGGCCTTCCAGGCGTACTCGGCCCCGGTTCCGCGCGGCTACTACGTGCACGACCTCGAGCATGGCGCCATCGTGCTCCTTTACAACTGCGGCGACGCCGGGTGCCCCGACACCGTGGCCGCCCTCCAGGCAGTCTCCGACGCGATCCCGACCGACCCCCTATGCACGAACGAGGGCGTGCGGGTGCGCACCGTGATCACGCCCGACCCCTTGCTCGACGTCCCGGTCGCCGCGGCGGCCTGGGGTTGGACGTACACAGCGGCGTGCGTCGACCTTCCGACGCTCGAAGATTTCGCGCTTCAGCACTACGGACACGGTCCGGAAGCCCTCTGCAATCCCGGTACGACTTCGTTTTGACACGTGCCGGGCACAAGGCCCGCCCTGGGTCGACAGCGCGGCGCTCGCGAACTAGGTCTCCGGCTGGTCCCCGGCGATGAGCTCGACCCAGCCCCTTCTGTTCTCGGTCGCCTTTCGAAGGAAGATGGCCGAGCTGTCGCAGCGCGAGCGGCAAGAGTGGCTCGCATCGCTGGCTGGGCAGCTGCGATCGACGGCGGGACCCGCTGGGAAATCGGTGCTCCGGCAAGAGCTGCGCGAAGTGGCGCGCGGCTGCCGGCTGTCGCTCGTCGAGTCCATCGAGAAGCACCTCGGCCCGTTCGACGCGCGCTACCTCACGGCGCTTCTGGAAGTGCCACGCGAGCGCTTCGTTCGTCCGGAGGACCTGGAGCGGAGCGCGGAGGACACGCCGCTGCCGCTCGACGGCGAAGGTCTCGCGACGATCAGCGCGCCGCACGCGTACCTCCTGTCGTTTCGTCCGCTCGCGCTCCAGCCCGACGACGCGCTCGTCGAGCTCGGCGCCGGCTCCGGCTACGGTGCGGCCCTTGCGGCGTTCGTGGTCGGACCCCAGGGCAGCGTGGTCACGTTCGAGATCGACGAGACGCTCGCCGCGTGGGCCGCCCGCAACGTGGTCAGCGAGACGAACGTGCGGATCGTGCGCGCCGACGCGATGAGCAGCGCGCCGCAATGGGGCCCGGCGAAGAAGGTCGTGGCCACGTTCGCCGTGCACGAGCTCCCCGCGGCCTGGGTCGACGCACTTCCCGAGGGCGGAAAGCTGGTCGCTCCGGTCGGGCCGCACGACCGAGACCAACAGCTCGTCCTCGTGACGCGCCGCCACGGGCGCGTCGTCGAAACGGAGCACGGGGCGGTCAGGTACGTGAAGAATCGCTCAGGCGGTTAGACGCGCAAGGGCAACGGCGCATCCAGGCTTCGGCCTGCCGCCAGGAGCTGCGCGCCCGTTCGCTCGTCACGAGGCCCATGTGGTCCGGCGGCGGGCTGCCGTCGTCGCTGCGCGCGACACGCAAGATCTCGTGCGGTCCGCCGCAGTGCGCGACGAAGCGTGCACCGCACTCGGGCGAGCACTCGAATCGATCGCCATCGCTCAGTATCTGCAGCACCGGAACGTGCACGCGAGCGAGCGACGAGAGGTAATCGACGCGACCGTCCGCGCTCGCCCAGCGCCCCGTGCGCGCGAACCGCTCGATGTCATCGAAAAATGCGCACGATTCGTCGTCGCTGCCCAATCGAAGCGCGCGCGCCGGGAATCGACCCAGCCGGCGGCCGACGGTTCTCGCGACCGACAGCGACGCGCGCTTGATCAGCCAGCGGAGGCGGGAGGGTTCGAGCTCGCGGAGCCAGACGTTGCCGGCCACCAGGACCAATCCGTCGAAGGCGACGAGCCCCGCCGCCTGCGCAGCGAGGGCGGCGTGCCCGCCCAGCGAGTGACCGACCAGAATGACCGGGCGCTTGCGTTGGCCGCGGGCACGAGCGAACGCGTGAACGGCCGGGAGATCCCGGGTGACGTAGTCGTCGTACCCGATGTTGGCCCCCTCTCGGGGGCCAGGTCCGCTTTCGCCGTGGCCGCGGAAGTCGAAGGCCACCACACGCCACCCGCGGTCGACGAAGAATTGCGCCAGACCGGCCCCTCGCGGGCGGTCGAACTCCGTTCGGCGCGCCATCAGCGCATGGGCAAGGACCACCGTCCCCGCCGCGGCGAGCCCCGGTTCGTGTACATCCGCTCGCAGCGACCAGCCGTCGCTCGTCCGAAGGTCGATCGGTTCGCAGCGACGCGCCGGCGGCCCCTTGGGCTCGCGACCGCGACGCGCCGGCTTCATCCTGCCATCGTGCCACATGGGAGGGGACCGGCAGCGCGCCCGTCACGCGAGCGGGAGCACCCAGACGTCGTCTCCCACGACGACTCCGAGGCGGTCGGCCGACTCTTGGGCGATCCCTCCCCGCGCCTCTTCGCCACCGGCAGACTCGCGCGACACGTTCCACGGCACGCACAAGCAACGAAAGAAAGGGGGGGTGCCGGTCTCGATCGCCGCGAGCGCGCGAGCCTTCGGTACGTCGTTCGAGCCCAGCAGCTCGGTCACCCGCGCCCGGTACGAACGGCTCACCAGGGTCACTTCGTCGGTGGGCGCCGTAAAGTGAGGACCGCCGTCGAAGGGGTCGACGCGCCCCGCATATCGGAAGCCGACACGCCGGAGCATCCTCTCGACTCCCTTCGTTTGCACGCCCACCTTGCCGATGACTTCTTGCGCTTGGACCGGCAGGAGCGACGCGTAGATGGCTCCCTCGGGAAAGAGACCCTTGATGAACTCTTTGTTCTTCTTGGAGAGACGATCGGCTTCGGCGTACGTCATCCCGGTGAACTTGCGGCCGAGCGCGTCCCACAGATGCGACGTGCCGTCGGGCTCGAGCGGCGGCAAAAGCTCGGCGAGCAGCTCGTCCTGGAACCACTCGCGGTGCATCTTGACGAAGAGAAACCGCACGTACGAAATCGCCAGGCCCAGCCGTTCGGGCTTCTTGCGGTACTCGGGGCTCACGATCAGGCCGCCGATCTCGGTGGGGCCGTTGAACGAGTAGCCAATCTTGAGCACCACGTGCCGAAAATGCCGGTCGAGGGTGGCCGAGTAGCGCTCTTCTTCCGACGCGTCGACATAGATGTAGGGCGCGTCGCGCCGCCCGAGCTGCCCGATGATCATCGACGTGCCGACGATGCGGTCCTGCTCGCGGTCGACGAGTACGAAGACGTACTCGCGGCGGCGCGGGTCTCGGATGGCGCCCGAGAAGCTCGCCTGCGAGTGCTCGAGGATGCCGCGGATTTCGTCGCGATCCGCGGGCAGGTTCACCGTGTTCAGGTGGCGTGCGACCTGCAGGAGCTGATCCTCGTCGGCGAGGACCGCGCCGCGGATCTCGAAGGGCCAGAGCATGTGCGAGCTGTCACTTCCCGATGAGTAGACGAAGCACCGCGTTCGCGGTGCGACCATAAGGCGGTTGCAGGAGGCCCCTCGAGCTGAGGCGCGCCTGTCGGAACACGGGCTTCTTCTTGGTGAACGCGTCGAACCCATCGCGGCCGTGGTAATGCCCCATCCCGCTCGGGCCGACACCGCCGAACGGGAGGTCGTCTTGCGCGAAATGCAGGAGGGTTTCGTTCACCGTCACGCCGCCGGAGACCGTCTCCGTGAGGACGCGATCGATCGCTGCGCGGTTTCGACCGAAATAGTAGAGCGCGAGCGGCCGCGGGTGATCGTTGACATAGGCGATGGCCTCGTCGAGCGTCCGATAGGTCAAGACCGGCAGGATCGGGCCGAAGATCTCCTCTTGGAGGACGTGCATCTCCTCGGTCGGGTCGAGCACCAGCACGGGGGGCATCTTGCGCGTGCCGTCGAGCGTCTCGTTGGCCGGATTGAGCTCGAGCACCCGTGCGCCCTGCGACCGCGCGTTTTCGACCAGCCGTTGCAAACGCTGCAAGTGCTCCGCGGTGACGATCGTGCTGTAGTCCGGGTTGTCGCGAAGCGTCGGGTACATTTTGGAAACGGACGCTCGGCATGCCTCGACGAACGCGTCGCGCGCTGGAGCGGGTAGCATCACATAGTCCGGGGCGATGCACGTTTGCCCCCCGCTGAAGAGCTTCCCGGCCATGATCTGCTTGGCCGCGAGACGCAGCGAGGCGTGATCGCCCACGATGGCAGGGGATTTGCCGCCGAGCTCCAGAGTCACGGGCACGAGGTTTTCGCTCGCCGCGCGCATCACGAGCTTGCCCACGCGAATCGACCCGGTGAAGAGCAAATGATCGAACGGCAGTCGCGAGAAGGCGTCGCCGACATCCGAACCGCCGATCGCGACGCAAACCTCGTCCTCCGCGAACGCCTCGCCGAGGAGATCGCGCAGCGTCGCCGAGGTCTCCGGAACGAGCTCGCTCGGCTTGATCATGGCGCGATTGCCCGCCGCGAGCGCGCTGACGAGCGGTGACAGAGCGAGCTGCACGGGGTAGTTCCAAGGGGAGATGATGCCGACGACCCCGAGAGGCTGCGAAATGACCTGCGCGGTCGACGGCAGAAAGACCCAGCCGACCTCGCGCTCCTCGGGTTCCATCCACTCGCGCAGGTGCTCTTTCGCGTGCTCGATGGCATTTCGCACGACGAAGATCTCGCCCACCAGCGTTTCGTGAGTCGAGCGGTTGCCGAAATCTCTCGAGATGGCGGCTGCGATCGCATCCTTGCGGCCGATGAGGGCCCGTTCGAGGCGACCGAGCGCGCGAACGCGCTCGTCGGAGCTCGGCGCCCCGTGCTTGCGCTGGGAGTCCTTCATGCGGGCGAGCATCGCGCGCAGATCGGTCGTCGGCGGCGTTGCCATG
Organism: uncultured Polyangiaceae bacterium; assembly: GCA_964531095.1. Taxonomy (GTDB): domain Bacteria; phylum Myxococcota_A; class Polyangia; order Polyangiales; family Polyangiaceae; genus Palsa-1150. The sequence continues at coordinate 19,896 of CAZHED010000056.1, forward strand.
TTCGTGGACGGAGCAGCGGTCGTCATGGTGGGCGCGCAAGAGAATAGCCCGGGCACGACCCGCGAGCATCGCACCGCGCGGCAGGGCCGCCCAGCGCCGGGCCTCAGGCGGGCGTCACTCGGTCTCGAACACGAAGCACGCGCCGCCACCGGCGCGATTGAACACGAACGCGTCCCCACCGTGCGCCCGAGCTACCTCGCGACAGAACGCCAACCCGAGCCCGAAGTGCGACTGTGCGCCATCGGGGTCTCGGTGGCGATACGACTCGAAGATCTCGTCGCGAGCGCTCTCGGGCACCCCCGGACCTCGGTCGCCAATGGCGAGGGTCATGCGCCCACCGTGCGAGGCGTACGCGACTTCGACCGTGTCGCCGGCCTGCGAAAAGCGGAGCGCGTTTTCGAGCAGATTGACGATCACTCGCTCGAGGAGCTCTGGCTCGATCGTCGCGCAGGCGTCTTGCGCGCCTGCCACCGTGATCCGGACCTGTCGCGCCTCGGCCGCCGGCAACATGCGATCGACCGCGGCCGCGACGATTGGCGACGCGCGCAAGGTCGGCGGCTGCGTCGGTTGGGGCGAGTACCCTTGCAGGCCGGCGAGCGCCTCGCGCAGCAGCCCGTTCAACCGCCGGCTGCTCTCGTCGATGTCTTCCAGCGCGTCGGCGGCGCCGCGAGGAAGGGGCATATTTCGGAGGGCCCTTCGCAGGACGTCGAGGTTGGCCGAGAGGACGCCCACCATGTTCTTCGCGTCGTGAATCGCGTAGGCAATCGGGCTGGGCTCCGGTCGAAGGGAGGGCCTGATTGGCCACACGTCACTTCTCGTCCCTACCTGGCCCTCGCTCGCAGGCGAATCGTCGGGTCGAGAGCTCAATCGAACCGCCATCTCGAGGGAGGGAACGGCAGCCGCAGTGGAAGCTTCACGGCGGGATCGCAAAGGATCGGCCGGAAGACATCGCCCTCCTAGGCGGCGTCGGGCGGCTTTGGCCCCTCCGGGGACGGCGGCTCGTCCTTGCCCGCCTCGGGAGGCGCGGCTCCAGCGTCCTTGCCCGTGTGGCCCGGCCCGCCCCGCTTTCCGAAGACTTCGCGCTCGATGGCCGACGCGACGTTCTCGATAGCGCGGCCGACCTCACGCGCGCTCGTCGCAACCACCTCTTCGACGCCGCCGGTTGGCAGCTTCTCGACGGCGGTCTTCGCCGCGCGAAATAGAAGGCCCAGCCCTTTGCGCACGTCTTGCAGCGGTGTCGGCTTGTTGTCGTTCATGGCAAGACAAGCATGCGCACGTCGGAGGGCTCTGTCGAGATTCGCTCAGCGTTTGGAGCTGCCGGCGGCGGGCTTGCGACCCGCCCGCCAGGCGGTGCAGCGGTTTCGTCCAGACCGCTTGGACAGGTAAAGGGCGTCGTCGGCCGCCTTGAAGAGAGCCTCCCAGTCGCCCCCCGCTCCAGGAAAGGTCGCTACGCCGATCGAGCACGTGACCGAAAATACCGCCGCCGCGGCGCGGAAGCTCGTCTTGCCGAGCTCTTCGCGGATTCGGTCCCCCAGCAGCATCGCGCCCGGCTCGTCGGTCTGCTCGCAGAGCACCACGAACTCTTCTCCGCCGAAGCGCGCGACCACGTCGGTCGACCGCTTCTGCCGCGTGAGGATGTCGCCGAGCCCCCGGATGACCCGGTCGCCCATGTCGTGTCCGTACGTATCGTTGACCTTCTTGAAGAAGTCGATGTCGACGACGAGCAGCGCGAGGGCTCGACCGAAGCGCGCCGCGGCGGCGATCTTCTGCGCTGCCGCGTCGAGCATCGCGCGCTTGTTCAAGAGCCCCGTCAGGCCGTCGGTCGTCGCCATCGTTTCGAGCTTGTGCACCATTCGCGCGTTGGACAGGCTCACGGCAAGGTGGCTCGCGAGCACCTCGAGCGTCGGTCGCACGGAATCGCCGAACGCGTGCCTTCGTTTGGCGCCGAGGATCAGCGTGCCGAGCGCCCGATCGTGGATGAGCAAGGGCAGTACCAGCAGGCTCGGGTGGCTGGGCCATGGCAGGCGCTTGCTCAGGACCACCTGCCGCGCCGTCTCGTAGTCGCCGCGATAGGGCAGAGGGCAGCGGTTTTGGACGACCATGGCGACCAGCCCCGCGTTGTGCGAAAAGCGCGTACCGACGAGGTCGTCGATGTCGCCGCCCGCGCTCTTGGCGGCGACCACCTCGTGCATGCGCGTCGCCTCGTCGAAGACCGTGACGGCCGCGAGGTCGAAGCTGGCGATTTCACGGGCGGCTTGGACGCCCGCGTCGACGACGTCCTTCTCGCTGAGCGCTGCACCGAGGGCCCGCGCGGCGCGGTAGAGCTTGCCCTCCTCGACCTTCGCCCGTTCGAGCTGCAGAAAGACGCGCTCGTTTTGGATCGCGCGCAGGCAGAAGCGCGCCGCCTGAGCAGCGATCTCTTCTTCGTGCGGCGAAAAGGGCAGGTCCTCCACGCGATCCACCGCCAGAATGCCGCGCAAGGCTTGCCCCTCGAGAACGGGGATGGCGGCCAGTGCACGCACCGGACACGGTCCGACGTAGTACGGCACTTTGTAGGACGGTTTGAGGCCCCGCAGCGAGACGCGGGCGCGCTGGGCGAGGACGGCGCCGAGGACCCCGTCGCCCGCGGGGAACGGCGCGTCGTGAACGTCGTCGGCTCGGGTAGAAATCTCGCTGATTCGCAGGTGGGTTCCTGCGTCGTTGACCCAGAGCAGGACCGCGGTATGGAGATCGAGCGAGCGGCGGAGAAGGTCGAGCGCGTAGTGCACCGACTGATGGATTTCTTCCACGCTTGCGCCGGCGAGCCGCTCCCCATGAGCTCTGTCCCGGTCGCCCGCGTCGCCCGCCCCGAGCAGGCGGTAGCTGCGAGCGTCGTCTCGAAGGCGGGCGAGCTGCAGCTCGACGCGCGCGCGAGCGGTGGCGCGGACGCGAGCGAGCTCCGCCCGCAAGAGTACGAGGTTGAGGAGCGCAAAACCGGTCGCGAAGCCGGCGTGTGTGGCGAGGCCGGCCACATCGGTCTCGCCCAACGTCACGAACCGGAGCGCTGCTTCGAGGCCGATGGCGAAGGCGACGACGACCAGCCCGGCGAGCGGGCGCGCAAAGCCCGCGACGAGCGCGACGAGCAAGTAGATCGCCGGTGAGAAGCGACCGCCGAGCCCGCCGTCGAAGCGGACGAGCGCGGCCTCGAGCGCCACGGCGAGCAGCACGCCCACCTCGACGTCGAGCAGCAGGGGCGCGTCGGCTTTGGCCTCACCCAGTCGGCGTCGCACGCGGGAGCCGAGCACGATGGCCCACGCCGCAAGCGCGGCGCCGTGGGCGACCCCGAAGCCCCCTCGCAGATTGCCAAAGACGACGTACGAAGCGATAGCCAGTGCAACCAGCAGTCCCTGGGTCCGGCGCTGCAGGCGTCGAATGGCGAGCGACGCGCCGACGAGCCAATCCATCCCACGATGGGCGTATCGAAGCGCACGGGCGCGGGCCAAGAAACGTGACTAACCGCACACCTGCCGCAGGCTCTCCTGCAGCGCTCCAGTCGCGGACGGAAGCGCTGCGCGCGCCAGCCCCATGAATGTCGAGCCGCCCGCCGCTTTGACCGCCGCGAGCGCCGCGGCCCGGTCCACCGGTGCCCCGTATTCCAGCACCCCGAGGACGAGCTCCGCCGCCTCGACCGTGTCGACGTGGGCGAGCGCTCGAAGCGCCGCCGCGCGGACCCCGGCTTGCGGGGCTTCGTTCATGATGCGCGACAGCGGGTCGACGGCGTGCGGAAACGAGAGCGATTCGAGGGCCTTGGCCGCTTGATCGACGACGACCGGATCGGGGTCGCGGAGCCCGGCGCGCACGGTGACGAACGTTCGCTTGTAGCAAAACGTCCGCAACGCCTGCAGAACGGCGACCTTGATGCGTCGCTCGGGACGAGCGAACAGCTTTTCGAGGGGCGACAGGAACACATAGAGCTGAAGTTGCGAGAGCTGCTCGGTGAGGAGCACCCTTCGACCGAGCACCCAAGGGCTCGCGTCGTCGGGCGTGGCTTCCACGTCGAGAGCGGTCAGCCGCGCCACCATCGCCCTTCGACGAACGAGGTCGTTCCATCGCTTGTCGAACAGCACGCCGGCGCACGCCTCTGCGGCGCTGCCCCGCCGCTCCCACTCGAGAACGTCGACGTGCCAGACCTCCGCGTGGTGCGATTCGCGTCGCAGCGCCGGGGGATGGGTGGCGGACTTTTCGAGGGGTTCGTCGCTGACCTTCTCGTACCGCCTGGCCGCGCGGGCATAGTGCGCCCGGCGCAAGGGCTCGAGGTCGAGCTGCGCGAGCTCGGCGAAGAGGCCGCCGACCCGCGCGTATTGATGGATCTCGCCGAACGCATGGATCGCCGCCAGGAGGGAGTTCTCCGCCACCTCGGCGCGGGCGCCGGTGCCCATTTTCTGCTTGGTCTGCTTGGCCACCGCGCGCCACAAGTCCGCCTGTCGAAGCGAATATCCGGCGGCTGCGTGGGGCAGCCCGATCGATCGCGCGTACTCCCCGGCCTGGCGCGCAAGAGTGGCCGCGGCGCGCGTCTCGCCGCACTCGGTCGCCGCCGCGATGCACTCTTCGAAGAGCTCGAGCGCAAACTCGTATTTGATGTGGTCTTCGCGCAGAATACGAATCGAGTTGACGAACCCTTCGAGCACGTCTTCGAAGGCGCCGCTCTCGCGTCCTATCTGTACGAGCACTTGAAAACAGTCGAATGCTCGTTCGCGCCGCCCGATCGACTCGAAATAGTCCGCCGACTCTTCCAGCAGACGCACACTGGCGACGATCGCTTCGCGTGCCTGTCGAGCGTCGCCGCACTGCCTGGCGCAGCGCGCCAGATTGAAGCGCACGAGCGCCGTGACGTACGCATCGTCGTCGTGCTCGGTCACGTGAACGAGCCGCGACCAGAGAGCGCGGGCGGCAACCCAATCCTTCGCCTTTTCGCGGTAGATCGCCGCGGCGGCGACCTGCCCCGCGTTCTCCGTCTCGCGCGCCGCGTCCGCCATGCGGCCCTGCGCGGCGAGGACCGGAGCGCGGTCGACGGGGGGAACCTGCGGCATCAGGGCCTGCGCGCGCTTGTAGGCAGTCGGGTCCGCCGACGCCAGATAGGCGAGCACGTTGAGCGCGCCTCGGGTGTCGCCTCGTTTGGCGAGCGCCTCTTCGAGATGTCGCAGCACCGCGGTGTAGTCGTGCTCGGCGACGTGCGTCTGCCCGGCGGCGGCGAGCAGAGCCGCGATTTCATCGTCCAGGTTGCCTCGAGCCGCCGCGGCACGCGCGCGGTCACGCAGGGCGTACAGGTCGTCGAACATAGGGTGCCGGGTTTACGGTACGGGCGGGAGCGTCGGCCGCGGCCCGGCCTGGCGCCGACGAGCGCGCCGGGACAGGGTCAACGCGCTCTCGACGAGGCCGATCACCACGTAGCACGACAGGAGCCACACGAGCACGAACGCCGGGCGCGTCTGAAGGCTGACGATGGCGCTCGATCCCACGGCAAACGCGACGAGCAAGAACGTTCGCGCGTTGAGCCGCAGGTCCTTGAAGCTGCGGAATTTGATCGTCGAGACCATGAGGCAACTCAAGAATATGGTCAGCGCGACCATCGCCCACACGTACTTCGGTCCATGCAGGCGAAGCTCGTCGCCCATTGCGTGGTTGGCGAGCACCAGCGAGATGAGAATTCCGGCCGCGCCGGGGACCGGAAGGCCGACGATGTACTTGCCGGGCTTGGTCGGGGCCCCCTTGTCTCCCATCGACAACACGTTGAACCGCGCCAGGCGCACGGTTCCCGCGGCGGCAAAGAGGAAGGAGGCGATGAGACCGGCGGTCGGCCTTTGCCATAGCGACCACTTGAAGACGAGGATCGCCGGTGCGACGCCGAACGAGATCGCGTCGGCGAGCGAGTCGATTTGCAGACCAAACGCGCTTTGCGTCTTGGTGAGCCGCGCGACACGACCGTCGAGCATGTCGAAGAAGAGCGCGAAGACCAGGAGCAACGACGCTCGGTAGTAATCGTCGTCTCCCGTTGCGGTCGCGCTGATGCGGATAGAGTCGAACCCGCAGAACACGCTCGAGAGCGTGATAACGTTCGGCAAGAGGAATAGCGTCTTGCGAAGGTCTAGCTTGCGGGGCGGCGGGGGCACTTCGGTTCCTCGGTCTCGTGTGCGCCCCGACCATGGCGGCGCTCGGGCTGCGGGCGACACCGGCGGACGGTCATCGTGCCCACAGAATGGGGCGGGGGTAAAGATATGGCACGCCGTGGACGGGGCGCGAGCCAGCCGGGAAATTGGCCGCGGCAGGTCCGGCGCAATACGCTGTCTCCTGCGCATGAGATTACGCGCGCTTTTGGCCCTTCAGGCGTTCGCCCTGCTCGCCAATTTCGGCTGCGGGCGCAGCGCCGAAGAAAGGCAGCTCGACTCGATGCGTGACGAAATCGACCGAATTCGCGACGGCCGCGACCGCGCCGCGACCGGCCGGGACGCGCCCGACCCGTCACTCGTGGTTCCCCAGGCCTACACGTCGGCAGCCCCGATGGGGCAGCCGCCGCCGGTCCTTCAGATTGGAGATGGGCAGAACGGGGCGGACGATAGCGCCGAAACCGCCGACCCCCAAGACACGACTCCGCGGCCGACCATCCGCGTCTTCGGCTCGGCGCGCGGCGCGCGAAACTCGAGGCGAGGGGAAGACCAGATCGAGCAATCGGCTACCGACGAGGGCGAGGCCTCAGCCGAACCGCCTTCGCGAGCAAGCGCCTCCGCCCCGTCGCCGCCCCGCGATCACGAGGGCGCGCTCGACCCGGAGGCGAAGCGCGCGTACGACGCAGCGCTGTCGCTGGTCAACACGAAGCGATGCGACCAGGCCCTCGACGCGTTTGCGGCGTTTCTCGTCAAATGGCCGGACCATCCCTACGCCGACAACGCGATGTACTGGCGCGGCGAGTGTTACTTCGCGCGCGGCGACTATGTGCACGCATCCGAACAATTCGAGGGAGCCATCAAGCGCTTCCCCGTCGGCAACAAGACGCCCGACGCGCTCCTCAAGCTCGGCATGTCGCGTGGCAGACTCGGCCAAACGACGAAGGCCAAAGAGTGCTTCGATCGGCTCGCGCGGCAATACCCGGAGAGCGACGCAGCGCGCCACATCCCGGCACTCTCCGGCTCCGCTGCAGATTCGCCGAACCCTATCCCCGAGGAAGGTCGATGACCCAAGCGAATCGCTGCGGCGCGATCGCAGCCGCCTCTCTCGCCATGCTCGCGTGGCTCGTTCCCCTGGTTGCACGGGGGCAGACGGCCCCTTCGCCCCAAGGCGGCGCGGGGGGCGTCCAGCCTGCCGGCCCGCTGGTTCCACCGCAGCCCGGGACGACGTACGCGCCGCCCGCGAGCAACTACGGCAATCCGCAGTCGCCCAGCGGGACCATCGGCGGCGGCAACGCCACCGAGTCGAGCTCGCACCCGGTGACGGGGGAAGAGGAAGACTCGTTCGATCTCGGCCCACGGTCGAGAGGGGGCGGCATCGCGCACGGCGACAGTACCGGCCCGGTCTTCGCCGGCAGCCCGAGCTTTACGGGCGGCGAAGTGCCTGCGTCGCACGTCGTGCGGCAGGGCGACACGCTTTGGGGAATCTCCGATTACTACTTCAAGACCCCGTACCAATGGCCGCGCCTCTGGTCGTACAACGCCGACATCAAGAATCCGAATTGGATCTACCCCGGGGACGAGGTGCACCTGAGAGCGGGCGGCCCCAACGATACCGCCACGGCGACCGGTCCCGGCGTGCAGCCGACCACGCCGCAAGGGCAGATGACGTTGATCGATCGACGGCGGCGAGTGCCAGGGGACACGGTCTTCTTGCGCGACCAAGGCTGGATCCGCGACGACACGGACGAAGTCTGGGGCGACGTGACCGGCGCGGCCGAGGACAAGATGTTTCTCTCGGACTTCGACGAAGTCTACTTGCACGTCGGGGCTGGCCACGACGTCCACATCGGTCAAGAGCTGACGATCTTTCGGCCGGTTCATCCGTCGGCAGCGGCAGGGACCATCGTCCAGATCGAGGGAACGGCGCGGATCGACCAATGGAACTCGCGCGATCGGGTAGCGCGGGCGCAGGTCATCGAGACGCTGAACGTCATCGAGCGCGGGGCGAAGGTCGGGCCCCTCGGCCGGCGCTTCCAGATCGTACCTCCGCGGCGCAACGACGGCGAAGTGCAGGCTCACGTGCTGGCCAGCGTGCACCCGAACGAGTTCTACGGGCAAAACCAGGTGGTCTTCGTCGACAAGGGAGAATCGGGGGGGCTCAAGCTCGGCAATCGCTTGTTCGTCGTGCGGCGCGGAGACCCGTGGCGTCGCAGCCTGGTCGAGCCGAGCGCGGGCGATCGGGTGTCGCCCGACGACGAGAAGCCGTTGCCGGCGATGGAGCGAACGCCCGGATCGGCTCGCGACGATCGCACGTATCCCGATGAAGTCGTGGGCGAGCTCCGCGTCGTGGCGATGAAGAGAGACAGCGCAACGTGCGTGGTCACCCAGTCGACGGTGGAGATCGAGCGGGGCGACCTCGCGGTGGCGCGAAAGGGCTACTGACGGTACGCCTTGCGTAGGCGCTCGTGGGCCGTGTCATTCGCTCCGCTTCGTGTCTGCTCTTCATCGTCGCGTCGCTCGTCGCGCTCGGGGGCGAGCGCGAGGTGGTCGGGAGCTCCGCAGCGGAAGTGGACGTGGTCGGGAGCTCCACGGCAGACGTGGAAGGCGTCGATGAGCCAGCGAACGTCGCGGCCGCGCTCGCCGAATTCGACGGCGGAAAGCCCAAGCAGCGCCGCGGCGGCTGCCCGTCCGGCATGGTGCGCGTACGCGGCTTTTGCATCGACCGCTTCGAGGCTCCCAATCGCCGCGGGGCCAAGCCGCTGGTGATGCAATCGGCGAACGATGCGCAGGCATGGTGCTCGGCGAGGGGCGATCGTCTGTGCACGGAAGACGAGTGGATGGCCGCGTGCCAGGGGGAGGAGCGGCGGGCCTATCCGTACGGGGACTCCCACGTCGACGGGCGCTGCAACGACGACCAGACGTGGCGCACGGTCAACGAGGCGACGTTGGCCAGGTGGCCGGCCCCCGAGGCGAAAGCCCACGTGGAGGAGCTCTACCAAGCGGCGGCCAGCGGAGAGAAGCGGCAGTGCGCGACGCCGAGCGGGGTGTACGACCTGACGGGGAACGTCGAAGAGTGGGTGGTGCGCACGCGCGAGCATGCCAATGCGTGGCCGTTCGTTCTCATCGGGTGCTACTGGGCGGGGTGCTACGGCGGCAACAAGCCGACCTGTCACTCGACGAACAACGCGCACGGGCCCGAGTTCCGGTTCTACGAGACGGGGTTCCGGTGCTGTCGGGATGTCGAGGCAGGAAAACAGGGGGCTCGGCCGGGCGCGGGGACCCGAGGGGCGGTGCGGGTACAGAAAAGCTCGGAAAAGAAGGCGGCGCCGGCCGGGTTTGACCGGGGACGTGTCGGAAGGAGCTTGTAGGCGCTCGTCGCTTCGGCTATCGACCGTTCCGCGCGGTGGAGCAGCCTGGTAGCTCGTCGGGCTCATA
>CAZHED010000057.1:0-2429 GCA_964531095.1 uncultured Polyangiaceae bacterium
CATCCGCTCTGGATCGCGGTTCATCCGCTCTGGATCGCGGTTCATCCCTATCGATCGCGATCGAGGAGCTCACGACCTCGTCCGATTCGCTCTGGATCGCGATCCGGAGGCACCGGATCGCGAACGACAGGCCCCTGGCCTCATCCGGTGCGCTCTGGACCGCGGTGAGGAAGCTCATCATCGCGATCAACAGGCTCAATGCCTCGTCCGATTCGCTCTGGATCGCGATTGAGGCGGCCTAGATCGAGTCTCGTCCGCTTGGCTTGCCTATGCAGAGGCTCACGACCGCGCTTCTTCCGCTCCGGATGTCCGGTCGGAGGCTCGCGGGTGCCTGCCTTCTGCTACGGGCCGAGGTCCGGACGCTCGAAGCCGCGTTCTCCGAGCTCTCGATCGCGGCTCGGAGGCAACATGGACCAGGGGTCGGAGTCGATTGGTCACTTGTTGTGCTGCGTCATCAAGCCGTCGGCGCAGCCGCCGGGTTCAGTACCGCGACCGTCAGGGAGCGGTCAGGTGTAGTTCGTTCAATCGAGTGGGGCGCGCGGGCCCGAAGGGTGAGACCGTAAGAGGCGATGGCTCTCGTGACACTGAAGGCGTCCCTCACCGGGCTTGGGCTACGTCCACTGCGACGCCATCGCTGGCTTGAGCGCTCGGTCGGATTGGCTGCGTTGCTGCTGCTATGGGCATGTGCTTCTGCTCGGGCGCCCGGGTCGCTTGCCGATCGGACACAGGCGCCGACCAAAGCGGCGACTTGCACGGAACCTGTCGCGCCTTGCGGAGCGGCCCCGCTGCCCGAGAGCAGAATGGCTGCTGCATTTCAGGCGGTGACAACGCACACTCAGGGAGAGATGGGCGTCGTCGGCGCTGTGCTCGAACCTTCTTCAGACAAGCCACTCGCCGACGTGGTTGTCACCGGCAGCCTCCGCCAGGCCGGAAGAGAGAGAGAAAACGTCATCGTCACCGACCGACAGGGGCGATTCCGAATGTCGGGGCTGTACGAGGATCCATCCGCCAACGACATCATGTGCGACGCGTGCACGATCCGTTTCGAGGTGGAGGACCACTACTCGGTGTCGCGGCCCATTCGCTTGCGCCCGGACACGACCATCGAAGTCACCGTACGTCTGCCCGCACTGGCTTGGGCGCACACCTGCAGGAGATGCTGGTGAGGCACAAGTCTCCTCGCGTGGAGAGCTCGTGTAGAAGCCGAGCGGAGCACACGAACGCGGGCTGTCGGCGAAAATCACCAGCCTCCTACGGGGTCCTCGCGCACCGCAGGCCGTTTCCGATGACGCGGTCGAACGGATGGGAATTGTTCGACCGGAAGGGCGGGAGCAGGTCCGTGGCGACGCTGCTGAAGCTGCCGCCCCGGATCACGCGGTAGGACCCCGACGACGTGTCGGCGCAGTCGGCGCACGGGCTGCCGTAGGCGGAATACCAGTCCAGGTTCCACTCCCAGACCTCGCCGGCCAGGTCGAGCTGGCCCCATCGTCCCGCACCCAGCGCCGCGGTTCCGACCGGCGCGAGGTTCATCACCCCCTCGCAGGCGTTCGTCCCGCTCGACCCGTAGTAGCAGCCGTAGATAGCGTACTGGTTGCCTGGCCCGGGATCCGTCTCGCCCCACGGGTACTGGCCTTCTTGCGCCCCGCCCGCCGCCGCGTACTCCCACTCGGCTTCGGTCGGCAGGAAACCACCGTCCCAGACGCAAAACGCGTAGGCCTGGTACCAATCGACGCAATTGAGGGGAAGGTTTTCCTGGGTTGCAGCCGAGGGGGTCCACGTGGAATAGGGAGCGCACACGGCCAGGTTGTCGCTCCATAGGGTCGCGGCGGCGGCCCCCGTGGCGATGTCTCCGTTCCAGTCCGTCGCGTCCCAACCGGATTCGTAGGCGCCCGGGGTTGCGATGTCCGAAACGCCCTGACCGCTGTTCACGTGGGAGTGCTTGCCGGCCCCGTTCGCGGGTGGCGACCCGCCGCCCACCAGGTAATCGACGTACTGGCGGAAGCGGCCGACCGTGACCACATACTTGTCGAGGCGAAACCCGCTCACGCTCGCCGGGTTGGCCACGTCGGTGGCGCCGCCCGCGGTGCTCGCGTAGGTCCGGTCGTACGTCCCTCCGGGAACTTCCAAGCTGGTGCAGCAGCTCTCGGTGCCGCTGCCTCCGGGACCGCAGTCGGTCAGCCCCGCACCGCTCGCTTCGCAACTCGTGCCCGCCGTCGTCGACCCTGTGCAAGCCCCGTTGGCGCAGGTACCCGTTGCACACGCCCACGGACTGCCCCATTGGCCATTCGAGCCGCATATCTGCAATGTGCCGCTGTCCGAGCACTGCGTCGCCGCCGGCGCGCATCCGTTCGGGCTACCACTGCTGGACCCCGAGCTGCTGGACCCCGAGCTGCTGGACCCCGAGCTGCTGGACCCCGAGCTGCTGGACC
>CAZHED010000057.1:2529-9533 GCA_964531095.1 uncultured Polyangiaceae bacterium
CTGCTGGACCCCGAGCTGCTGGACCCCGAGCTGCTGGACCCCGAGCTGCTGGACCCCGAGCCGCTGGACCCCGAGCCGCTGGACCCCGAACCGCTGGACCCTTGGCCGCTGCTCGGTCCAGCGCTGCCTGCGCAGCCTCCGAGAGCCTGGGCGCACACCCCACCGCCCGCGATGACCGACGCTGCTTTGCGCAAGTAGCCCACGTCGTAACCCTTGCCAGAAAAGGTTCGGGGGCTTCAAGTCCCACCGGGGGCTACCTTCCGACGGGCCGAGCGCTACGCTGCGGACCGGGGCCGCGCCTTGCGGCGCGGTCATCCGCCGCACCCACGACCATCGAGGGCGACTTTGAAGCACGCGCTGGAACCAGAGATCGTCGCGCAGAACCGCGAGCAACTCGCCTACCTCCTGACGGAGGCGGCGGAGATCGAGCACGGGCTGATGTGCTGCTACCTCTTCGCCGCACACAGCCTCAAGCGAGGCGAAGTCGATGGCCTCTCGGCTGCGGACGGCGACGTCGTCTCCCGATGGCGCTCGGCGATCGTCGACGTGGCGATCGACGAGATGCTGCACCTCGCCCTCGTGAGCAACCTGCTCGCCGCGATCGGGTCCACACCGCACTTTCAGCGGCCCAATTTCCCCGTTTCGCCCGGCTATCACCCCGCTGGTGTCGTCGTCTCGCTGGCTCCGTTCGACCTCGCGACGATGAATCATTTCGTCTTTCTGGAGCGCCCGGAGGGAATCGACGCTTCGGATGGCGCGGGCTTCGATCCGCCCCCTCCTTACGAAAGGAGCCTGCAGGCAGACCGTCTCGTCCCGAGCGCCCAGGACTACGCGACCGTGGGACATCTGTACCGCGGCATCCGCGCTGGACTGGAACGGGCCGCAGAAACGTACGGCGAGTCGAAGCTCTTCGTCGGCGACCCGGCCGCTCAAGTCGGCCCCGATCTGGCGCCGCTCGACGGGCTGGTCGCGGTCACCAACCTCGCGTCGGCGTTGCGGGCCGTCGATACCATCGTCGAACAGGGCGAAGGGTCGCCGACCAACCCCGAGCGTTCGCATTATCGGCGGTTCGTCCGCGTACGTGACGAGCTGCAGACCATCCTTGCATCGCGCCCCGAGTTCTCTCCGGCCCACCCTGTTGCGCGCAATCCAGTGATGCGCAAACCGCCCGTTCCCCAGGGCAAAGTTCACATCGACGCACCCCAGGCCGCGCGGGTCGTCGACTTCGGCAATGCCGTCTATGCGTTTGCGCTCCGATGCCTCTGCCGGTCCTTCGGCGAAGCGGAGGATCCGGCAGAATCACGGCGTGCGCTGATCGACGCCTCGTTCACCGCGATGCGCGCCCTCGCGCCGATCATGGATAGGCTCGCACGGCTTCCGGCGAACACCGCGCTCGCGGGAACGACGGCAGGGCTTACGTTCACGATGCAACGCTCGACGGTGGGCTTCTCCCAACAGCACGCGGCGTGGGCGATTTTGGCGGAGCGCGCAAGAGAGATCGCGCTCGCTTCGTCCACGGTGGCAGAAGGGATCGATGGGGGGCTCGGCTCGGTCGGAAAAGACTTCGCCTCGATCGCCGAGACTCTCGAACGGCGCGCGCCGAAAGGGATCGCCCGTGCATCGACGGCGCCGGTCGACTCCCCTCCGCCGCCGCAGGCGCGCATCGCCTTCCGAAGCGAATAGGCGCACATCAGGGGCGCGACCGGTTTCCCGCGTCAGACGAATTTTCCGCCGCACCCGGCCTGAGCCAACGTGCCGGCCTGTTGCTACTGTGTACTGAGCCCCGGAGCGCCAACCTCGTACTACGAAAAGGGAGTCCTTGATATGAGCCTGACCTCGAACCGCCGACTTGCCGATCGCGTCCCCTCGCTGGTGACACGACCCGGGCCGATGGCGCTGGCTGCTCTCTTCCTGTCCGCGTACCCCGGGTGCTCCTCGACGGCATCGCCACCGGCAACCGGGAACTCGGGCTCCGGCAGCTCAAGTGGGTTCGAGTCATCCGGCGGCGGCACCGGAACGGGAACGGGGACGGACACCGGCGGCAGCAGCTCGTCGAGCGGGGGGTCATCGAGCAGCGGCGGCTCGAGCAGCGGAGCGTCGGGAAGCGACAGCTCGAGCTCGGGCGCCGTGCCCACCGGCTCCTCCAGCGGAGGGTCGAGCAGCGGGAGCTCGAGCTCCAGTGGTTCCTCCTCGGGGAGCGCAGGCGGCAAGGACGCAGGAGGGAGCGCGGAAGGAGGTGGATCGGGCGTCGTAAGCGGTGGAGATGGCGGCGCCGCGGCGGCGGGTTGTGCCGGGAAAGCCTACAAGCTTTGTGACGACTTCGAGACCGGCACCGCGGGATCCCTTCCGACGGGCTGGACGCAGTACAAGGGGTACGGCGCCGCATCGCCGCAGAATGTCGTGCTTGCGACCGACGCGGCCCACTCGGGAATGATGTCGCTGAAGAGCGACGACTTGGGGAAGAGCGGCGCCGCTCGTGCCCAGAAGAGCCTCGCTTCCCTGGGAGCCACGGCCAGCAAGCACTGGGGGCGAATCTTCTACAAAGTGCAGTCTCCCGCGCCGAAGCCGACGGGCGGCGTTCTCCACAATACGTGGACGTCGCTATTCGGCTCCGCGGGCGAGGACCGCATCGTCGATACCGTCGAAAACACGGGGGGTATGCACCAGTGGCTCTACAACCTGCCGAGTGACGCGTGCAGCAAGGGCTCGGCCTACAACTGGAGCTACGATACGGCGTGGCACTGCGCCGAGTGGTACGTCGACGTCAGCACCAACACCTTCCGGTTCTTCTCGGATTCCACCGAAGTGACCACCATCGGGTTCACCGGGCAAACCTGTTCGATGATGTCGAACCCGTACACGGAGGTCATCGTCGGCTCCACGAGCTACCAGGCGCCCCCGGCCCCGTGGGTGATGTGGTTCGACGACCTCGCGATCGACGACAACCAGATTGGCTGCAAGTGAGCCGCTGCGCCCTCTGAGGTAGCGGCCACCCAGGGCCTCGAGACCGCGCACGCCGTGCGGCGATGCGCAAACGTCGCGTCTCGGCTCCGACCCTCCTGGCCCTATCCTCCGAGAGAAAGGGCATCGTTCCTCGTGGAACACTCGCTGCTTATGGCGAGGGCAACCCACCTGGAGGAGTCATGGCCCGACGATGGATGACCGTCTTCGCAATCACCCCGCTTGTCGCGGCCGCCGCGACCGGATGCGTCTCGCGCGCCGAGTACGACGAAGTGGCCAAGAGCGCCGACCAGGCGCGAGCGGAGCTGGCCAAGCGGACCCTGGATGACGCAGCCGAGCGCTCACGGTTCCAGCACCAACTCGCCGATCTGGAGGCGGGCCGCGCGCTGATGCAAAAGCAGATCGACGACGCGACCGTCGTCGACGAACAGCTCTCGAAGGAGCTGAAAAGACTGGGCGAAGACTCGCAATCACTGCTCGCCGTCAACGGCACCCTCAAAGAAACCGTCGAGAGCTCGCGCCGCCGGCTGGAGGAGCTACGACGCGCGCAGATCGCCGCCGAGTCGCGCGCCGCCCTGTACCACGACCTCGCGCTGAAGCTAAAGAGCATGATCGACGCGGGCGACCTTTCCATCACGCTCCGCGACGGCCGGATGGTGCTTCGGCTCTCGAACGACGTTCTGTTCGATTCGGGAAAGGCCGATCTCAAACCCGCCGGAAAACGTGCTCTCGCCGAGCTCGCCGCGGTGCTCCGCAGCCTGCCCGTGCGCCACTTTCAGGTCGCCGGGCACACGGACAACGAGCCGATCCGCCTCTCGCCGTTTCATTCGAACTGGGACCTGTCGACCGCCCGCGCCCTCGAAGTCGTGGGCTTCCTCGTATCGCAGAAGGTCGAACCGCGCGAGCTCTCGGCGGCCGGCTATGGCGAGTTCGATCCGGTGGACTCCAACGACTCGAAGAACGGGCGCTCGCGCAACCGCCGCACGGAGATCGCGCTCCAGCCGAACATCGACGAGTTCGTATCGGTCCCCACGGGCCCGTGATGGGCGCCGAGGGCACCGGCTACCGTCGTTCCGGATATCCGACCGTTTGGGCAAAGAGCACACGCTGACCGGAGCGCAACTTCAGCTTCTTCGTAAGGCCCTTTCGGTCGCAGTTGTGAAACCAGGACGCGAGGCCTCGAGAGGCGCAGAAGAGATACACGTTGCCGGCGATGAGCCCCGTGTCGACGTAGTAGTAGGACTTCTGAACCTCCGGGTCTTGCAGCCCGGGCTCCTGAAAGCCCTTGGTGTGCGAGAGGCGGTGCACGTCGACGACGTAGATGATTTGCACCGGCGCCTTCATGGCCACGTTCTTCTGGCCGCGACCGATCGCCATGGCGCGCAAATCGGCTGCAACCGTGGGGAGCAGCCGGTGATGACGTGCGTCGAAGAGATAGACCCCCTCCTCCACCGCAACGAAGAGATCGATCTCCTGAGAGTTGCTCGCCGAAGCGGCCGTTATCCCGGGCAGCCCGAACGGCCCCTTTCTGCGATTGACGCCGCACGCTGCCCAGAGCAGGTTTGACAGCATCTGAAGAGGCAGTTTCTTCGCGCTGATCTCGCGGATCGTCCGGCGTCCGCGGAGCGATTTGGGCAGCGATTGGCCGCCCGTGAGCTTGGGGATCGGGAGCTCGAGCGGCGAAGCGCCCCGAGACGGAGCGGAACGAAGGATGGCCGGCTTCGCTTGGAACGTTGGCGGCCGCGTGTTCCGAGGCATGGCTGTCTCTCCTTTACGTACCGCGGCGCTGGTTCGCAATGAGCGGACTCGCGCGACGGGCAAGGCCCGCCTGCAACGCGGGTTGGCGCCTCGGTTTCGTGCTGGTTTCCGCAATGTGCGCGCGCACTTATGTGCTTTTGTGTGTGCGCTCGCGCTAGGCTCGCCTCCGCGGGAATAGCGAGGAGGTCATCGTGGAAGACATCACCGCGGAAGGGACCGTGCGGATCATCGAAGGCCGGCGACGCGTCTACTATCTCGGCTACTGGGTGCGGGCGTACGATGCTCCGGCCGACACGCTGCACGCGAAGAAGCGGCTCATCGAGGCGCTGACGCGACGCCTCTTCAACCATGTCGAGCACGGCATCAACATCCCGGGACGCCGGCTCGACGAGGCACGGCAAGCCTACGAATCGGAAACCGACCCCGCCCGCGGGCGCGTCAAGGCGGCCATGCTGGCGGGCGCTCTCTTCAATCGAGCGTGCGACATCTTCACCAAAATCGTCGATATTCAGGCGCTCGGCGTGCACATCGGACCGGAGAACGCGCTGATGAGGGAGTGCGGCGACCACCTGATGGAGGCGCTCACCCTGGGAAGGCTCGTGCTGCATCGGAGCGGCGAAGAAGGCCTCGACGAGCTGTGGGGCGAACCGTTTCGCGCTTTCTCGTTTCCCATCGAAGAGTTTTACCGCGGCCGATACATCAAGATCGCGCAAACGATGCAAGCGATCGACGAGATCTGCCAGGCGCTCATGGCCACGCTCGGCCGGCGACCCATGTTCGACGGGATTGACCCGCTATTGCGCGACTTCGCGCGCGACGCGAAGATCCGCTGCGAAACGCTGCATACCGACGAGGACATCTTCGACGTGTGGACTTCTTTCGTCGTGTCTGCCGAACGGCTTGCCCGCTTCGCACCGAAGTTGCCGGAGGGCGCGCAGGCACGCCAAAAGGAGGACGCCGCTCGGGGCATGCAGCTCTTGCGCGAGGGAGCGAGCGTCGTCACGCATGTCACGCGAGCGCGGGTGCCGATGCCCAAGACCACCGCCACGTTCATCGACACCTGTCGGCAGTACCGGAGCGCGGCCGCCTATGCGAAACCGCCGCGGAGCGCCCGCGTCCACGCCTAGAAGCCTGGCGCTTTTCGCCGATACCGGCGCGCTGGCTTCGTCGGCCGCGCTCAAAATACAGTAGTATTCGTCGCGCGGCCGCCGAACCCATCGCTTGGTCTCGACGAAAATCACCAGGCTTCTAGTGTCCCGAGGGCCCCTCGCACCCCGTCTTGTCCGGTGCCGGCCGCAGCCCCTCCAAGTGGGTGACACGATATACAACGTGCTCGCTTGCAAATAGGGCGTTCGCTCTACTTGCCTTCGCCTTCCCATTCCTTGCAAGCACGGATGTCGTTGTCATTGCGCGCTGGCGATAGCGCCGTGCGTGCGCGGGCGGAGTCCTCTTCCTCCGCGATCGCCACCACCCTGCCGGTCGTGGAGCTCATGTTTTGAACGAACTCGCGCCGGATGAAGTAGCGGCGTCCCGCCTTCATTCGCAGCGCAAAAACGAAGCGGGGCACCGGTCCCAAGAGGGTGACGTAGCCATTGCTTCTGGCCATGTCGCCGTAAAGCTGCACGACGTGACATCCGGGCAAAAGGTCGAACACCTCTCCCTGGGCGGCGACGTCCCGACCATCGACCAGGCCAATGGGCCCCACGAGCCGGGCCACTTGGTCGTCAGGTCGCCGGACCTGCGGATCTGGATACAGGGGATAACCGGGACCCAGACGCCCCGGCGCGCAGGACAGTGCGAACGCCACGACAAAGACCGAAGCAACCGAGATCGCGATACACGGGGTAGACCCATACCGCGAGCCGCCAGCGTGAACAGGATATTGGCGTTGATCAGGACTGGGCATGAGCTGCACGCACCCGTCGTACCACCGAGCGTCCCCCGCCGCTCTGGAAGGCGACGACCGGGCCGTCATGGCTTGATCTATCCACGACAGACGGAAGGGATACCGCGCGCCCAGTCGACTGGTAACATCCGACGGATAGTTGGACCGCCGGCTTGGTCAGGAGAGTGCCATGGGCCCAGAGCGTGGAAAGCGAAGAGCCCCGTGTTCGCGACGGGCGTCGCCTATGTTCGCGGTCAGCGCGGCCGTGTTGATCACCGGGTGCGGCAATTCGGGCACTGGGCAACCGAACCGAACACCGTCTGGCAGCGGCAGCGGCCCCGGCAGCAGCGGCTCCGCCTCGAGCAGCGGACAGGGTTCGACCAGCAGTGGTTCCGGCAGC
>CAZHED010000057.1:9633-29127 GCA_964531095.1 uncultured Polyangiaceae bacterium
GCAGCGGCGGCAGCAGCGGCAGCAGCTCGAGCGGGGGCGTGGCAGGCGACGGAAGTGCGGGCAGCTCCGGCGGTGGCGGAACCGCGGACGGCGGAGCCCTTTCGCAGGCCTGGGTCACCATACACAACGATTTCTTTTGGTACGACGACACCGGAACGCTAATCCAGGTCCGCAGCGGAGCCCTGCGGCAATTCAATGGCATTTACTACTGGTATGGCAGCCAGCCGGGCGGCCTCGACCAGACCTGCTACGCCTCGACCGACTTGGTCCATTGGACCTACAAGGGCGTTCCGCTCGTGACGGCCCAGCTGTGCGACAGAATGGACGTGCTGTACGACGACACGACGAAACAATACGTAATGTTCCTGAAATACAACGGCGACAAGGCGTCGTTCGGAACAGCCACGGCCTCAGCCCCCGAGGGACCGTACACGTTCTTGGGCGATACCCTCGTAGACGGCAACTACATCGGCGACATGTCGATGTACAAAGACGACGACGGGAAGGCCTATCTGGCCTATGTCTGGGACGAAGCCGGCCCCAATCGACAACATGCTATCTACCGAATGTCGGCGGACTACTTGTCGCTCGACACGCGAATGTACTTGTTCAACGTGCCGAGCCGCGAGGCTCCGCACATGTTCAAGCGCAACGGCACCTACTACTATGGAGTCTCGGAAACCAACGGGATTCAGCCATCGCCGACCCGATACTACACTGCGACGGTCCTGACCGGCCCCTGGTCGGCGGCAACGATGCTCGTCACCCCCGGCTCGACCACTACGTACGAAACCCAGTGCGATTTCGTTTTTCCGTTTACCGGGACGCAAGGGACTGTCTACATGTTGGACGCCGATCGCTGGATACCCACCGGAGGGTTTCAGGGCGACTACCTCTGGCTGCCCATGACATTCGACGCCGCGGGTGCGCCGACGATGGATTACTATCAGGATTGGGACCTCAACGTGACCTCGGGCGCGTGGAGGGCGTTCGATCGGACGTCGCGCGATCTGGCTCTGGGCAAAACGGCGACGGCCTCGTCGCAGATCGCTACGAACACGGCGTCCAGCGTGACCACGGCCACGACCTACCAGAACTACACGGCCACCCGATGGGAGAGCCAGGCGAGCGACCCGCAATGGATCATGGTGGACCTCGGCTCTGCGATGAACGTCGATAGGGTCATTCTCAAGTGGTATACGGACTATGCCAAGGCGTTCGACATCGAGGTGTCGAACGATTCGATGACGTGGACGTCTGTGTACAGCACGACGACTGGGGCGTCGTACTCCGTGACTGACGTCACGTTCAAAGCGACTTCCGCGCGGTACGTGCGGATGAATGGCACGAAACGGGGCAACGCGAACGGATATTCTCTGTTTGCGTTCATGGTTTTGGACGACCCCTGACAGACCGTTGAAAAGCGAGAGGCACCGCCAGGGCCGACCGGCGACTTCAGTTGCCGCGCAACGACGGCGTCGCGGGCGGCATCGAAAGGCCGCATGGGAAAGACCGTGCTCGTCGTCGGATTCGGACCTGGCATTTCGACCGCCGTGGCCGAAAAGTTCGGCTCGTCAGGCTTCAGCATCGCGCTCGTCGCACGAAACGAAGAGCGGCTCGCCGCGGGCGTGAAAGCGCTGAAAGCGAAGGGCATCGAGGCGGCCGCGTTCGCGGCCGAGGCCGGCGACCCCGTCTCCGTCCGCGGTGCCGTGGGAAGGGCGCGGGCCGCGCTCGGCCCTATCACGGTTGTCCATTGGAATGCCTACGGCGGCGGCGAGGCGGCCGATCTGATGACGGCCGACGCCACCACCGTCCGTGGCGTATTCGACGTGGCCGTGGTCGGCCTTCTCGCCGCGGTCCAGGAAGCGCTTCCCGATCTGAAGAGCACGAAAGAGGGGGCGGTCCTGATCACCAACGGCGCGTTCGGCGAGATCAGCCCGCCGATCGACGAGTATGCCGTTCATGCGAAGGCCATGGGCCTTGCGCTCGGCAACGCGGCGAAGCACAAGCTCGTGGGCCTACTCGCGCAGCGACTCAAGGGCGACGGCGTCTACGTCGGAGAGGTCATGGTCGCCGGCACGGTCAAGGGAACCGCCTGGGACAACGGGAGCGCGGCCCTCAGCGGCGCAACCATCGCGAACAAGTTCTGGGAGCTGTACCAGGCTCGCGGAGAGGTCCGAGCGCGCGTCGGCTGACCCCCGCTCCTCACGTCGAGGGTCCCGACCGGACTACGACGGGCATCCAGGCCGTCGCCCGACGCGCTTCGCGGTCCTCGACCTTCTCGGCTCCGTACTGCATCGGCTGCGCCGCTCGGGCGAACGGCTCGCGATCATCGAGGACGTTGACATTAAGGACGCCGAGCGACCGGCCCTCCGACCCCATGACGGCGGCCACGTACACGCCGCACGACCGGCAGTTCAGGAAGTCCGTGATGCCGAGCGCGAAACGGTAGCGCTGGAGCTGACCGGGTTGGCGGACCTCGACGACCAGCAGACCGGCTGGGTCCGAAGTCGTCACGCCGCCGTGGCGCACGCAGAACGAGCATTGGCAGGCCCGGAGCGGGAGGGCGTGCGGATTGAGCGCCGTCTCGAAGGCGACCGTGATGTTGCCACAGTGGCAGCCGCCGCGAAGGGTCGTCGTCATCGCTCGCCCTTCTTCGGCCTGTGCACTCCCCGAGGTCCTACGATCGATCTTGCTGATGAGTTGGCTCCCACGAAGACGAAGGCCTCTCTTGTCAGCTCGATCCATGAGGCCTGCGCGCTCGTCACCCTCAGCCACGCCTTCATGAGACGCCCATGTCCTGGGTCGAAAGGCTTGCCGACCCCCTCGGCAACGAGTGCGGCGACTCGTTCGTTCGGCAGCTTGACGACCAGCGAGTCCTGCGTGAAGAGCGCGAACAGCTTCCCGTCCCTCGTTTTCAGGGCATTCTTCCCGAACTTTCGACCGGGCGTGGCCCCTTCCTTCTCGTAGGCGTCGACAACGGACGCGAGCGTCGGGTCACGGCGCAAGGCGCGCAGAAGCGCGGTGACGCGCGGATCGGGCGCGCCAACCGATCCGGGCTTGCCTTTCGTGGGCCCTCGCGGAGGCATCAGCGCGGATTGTACGCACGAGACGACCTCGGATCTGCAGCCTTCGATTGACCTGAGACATCGATTGTCTCTCGTCGGACTCGAACTCTTCGCGGCCGGCGTCCTTACGTCGCCTTCGCGTTCCGGGCTTCGATGGCCTTGGCGGTCTTGGCAAACTCCTTTCCCAAGACGCGCTTTCCGAAGAGCGCGAGGACCGCCCCGAGCATGCGTCCCTTCAGGTTCTTGCCGTCGCGGACCACGGTGGCATCGACGTCGGTCGTGCCGTTGGGCCGTCGCGCGAACGTGTAGGTATGCCCCGAGGCGCCGCCCCATACGTTGGAATCGGTGGTCTTCATGACAACGCGGTTGGGGTCGGACCAGTCGTACTGCAGACGTTCCCAGACGCCACCCGAGCCCTCCGTGACGTCGGCGCTCGTGGGGCCCCTCTGGTGCACTTTGAGGTACTCGTCGGAACTGTTGCCGAACAGTTCCGAGCGACCCGGCCCGAAGTCGGTGAGCCCGGCGAGGAACTGCTCGGGCGTGGAGCGGGTCGTCTCGTGGAGATGGATCGTTGACATGCTCCGTCCTTTCTCGATGGTTGGGTTAGCCTGAGGCCAGGGCTCACCTCGCGACGAGCTGCTGACCGCCGTCGATATCGAATGTCGCGCCCGTCAGCGCTGTGTTCGTCATGATGTGGACGGCGAGCGTGGCGACGTCGACCGGTCCGACGACACGTCCGATGGGGAGCGTGGCGCGCAGCTGATTGCGACGGTTCTCGAGGTCGGCGCCGAGGAGCGACGCCGACAAGGGTGTGTCGACGAAGCCGGCCGCGATGACGTTGACGCGAACGGGCGCGAGCTCGAGCGCCAGGCTCGCCGCAAGCGCGGGCAGAGCGGCCGTGACCGTCGGCACAATTCCGAGGCCCGGGCCAGGGCGGCGGCCACCAGTGCCGCCCATGAAGAGGAGCGTGCCTCCCGGTCTCATCTTGGACGCCGCGTCGCGGGCGACTTCGAGCACCAGAAGGAGGTGGTTGTCGAGAGCATCCCGCGCCTCCGTGAAGTTCATGTCGACGAGACGGCCGTAGTGTGGCTGACCGGCCGTGACCATGACGTGATCGATGACGTTCGGCAGGCCGTCGAAGAACAGCTCGAGCGCGGCTGGGTCCGTCGCGTCGAAGGCCGCGGAGCTCTGCGCGCCGAGCTCCTTCGCGGCGCGTTCGATTCGCTCCGGATTCCGCCCGGTGAGGATCACGTTTGCCCCTTCGGCGCGTGCGCGTCGCGCCGTCTCGAACCCGATGCCGGCGCTGCCGCCGATTACGACGACGGTCTGTCCGTGCAGCTCCGGTACGCGTTGGGGGAGAGGTGTCTGGGTGGCGGCGTTCATGCGCTATCCAATGTGCAAGGCCAGGGCCGTACTCCGCTCGCACCTCGGGCGCTGGCACTGTGCGAGCGCCCGTTGAGCTTCGCCTCGGTCTTGCGCCTGGGACTGACTGGGCGAGCCGCGCGTGGAAGAAGCTTCCCGGCCCGGTGCAGTGCACCTCCTCTGACTGAACGGCTTCCGAGGATGAGCACCGGTTCCCACAGCACCGTCCCGAACGTCGCTCCGACGGCGGCGCTCGCCGCGTCGACGACGCGAGGTCGCCCTCGCTCCCTTTAGTGCGAGATGGCCTGCGAAAGAGCGCGTCCGCGGAGATCGATCGCCATGGTCTCGTGTCTTTCGCTCGGCATGGTCGTCGGGCGAGCGCGGAGCGCCGCGCCGCGCTCCCGCCACCAAGCGCGGCCGACATCGACATCGTACGGCGTCGCCTCCGCGCATGCGAGCAGTGAGGCCCGCATGGCTTGCGCCGTCGCGGGGCGATCTTCGCGGCGCTTGGCCAGACACGCGAGCAGTAGCTCCTCGACGTCTCTCGGCAACGGTCTGCCCAGTCGCTGCGACGGTGCCGTCGGCGTCTCGAGCAGGTGCTTGCTGCACACCTCGACGATTGTGGCGCCGTTGAAGACGTGTTGGCCCGTGAGCAAGTAGTAGCCCACCGCACCGAGCGCGTAGAGATCCGAGCGCGCGTCGACCGCGTCAGGTGACGTAATCGCCTCCGGCGCCAGGTACATCGGCGTGCCTGTGATCGTGTTCACGTTCGTGACGGCCGCGTCGTCCTTCGCGCGGTCCAGCGTCTTGACAAGGCCGAAGTCGAGAACCTTGACGACGTCCGACTCGTCGGCTCGCTCCGTGAGCACGATGTTCGCTGGCTTGATATCGCGGTGGATCAGGCCGAGGGCGTGCGCCTCGGCGAGAGCGCCGCTCGCCTGCTGAAGCACATGAATCGCGCGCCCGGGCGCCAACGGTCCCTCGGAGTTGACTAGCTTCTCGAGATCGAAGCCGTCGAGATACTCCATCACGTAGTAGAAGACGCCTTCGGCGCTGCGGCCGTAGTCGAAGATCGAGATCGTATTGGGGTGCGCCAGCCGGCTCGTTTGCTGAACTTCCCGCTCGAAGCGCGCGAGGTCTCTCGGTTGGGCGCGATCGGGCAGGAGGAGCTTGATCGCCGCCGGCCGACGCAGCATCGAGTGCGTCGCGCGGTAGACAACACCCATGCCACCTTCGCCGATCTTCTCTTCCAGCGTGTACTGGCCAAGCTGCATCACCTCGAGCACCTTCTGTCTTAACCCGAAGAGCGTGTGGGACATGATCGCCGTGACCGCGACCCAGGGCGCGCCGAGGCTTGCCACGAACCCGGCATAGACTTCGGGCCGCGGCAACTCCTCAGTCACGTAGTGGTGCGCGTAAAAGAAGTAGGCGTACGCGACGATGCCCGTGACGGGCGCTGCACCGAGAATGGCCGTGCGCCGGGCGCTGCTCGGGACCATCGCGGCGCGAAGCGCGAGGAACAGCGTGACGGAGATGAGCTGATAGAAGTATGGACGGAAATAGTGCGGCAGGATGCACCCGCCCACGAACATCGCGAACGAGCCGATGAGGGTCCCTACGGCGTCGATGCCGATCAGGGTGGCGGACGCCTTCTCGCCGCGACGAGTAATCCTCCACACGGCAAAGCAAGCCAAGAGAAAGACGGCGTCGGTCACCCAGAGGTAGACCGCATCGGACACGTTCATCGACGGTTCGTTCGGTTTCGGCGCCCCCGCGGCGGCAAAGACAAGGGCGCCGAGCGCGAGCTGAATGATCCTCACGGTGAGGGCCAGGCGGTAGAACGCCGACAGACGCGACTGGAGGAACGCGCGCTCCTCGCCGGCGCTGCGCGGAGCGGATCCCAGGAACGCGCCGCGACGGGCATGGAGGGGCGTCATCACCATCGATCTCCGGACTACGCCACGGACTCGGTGTCCGGGTCTCGCGAGCGGCGAAGGTCATCCAGCTGCTTGTGAATCAGTTCCTTGGATTCGAGCAGATCCTTCAAGGATCGATCGCTCGTCCTGGGCGCCGCAGCCGCGGGAGGGCGTTGCGACAGTCGGAGCGTCATGGCAGCGCGTACGTCGACGGGCAGAACGACGTCGAGATACTCGAGAGCTACCCCACGGAGAAACGTATCCGTCGACTGCAAGGCCCCGTAAGCAAGCTGAATGGGCTCTCGCGGCGCCGTCAGCGAGAGGACGTCGAACGCATGTTCGAGCGAGCGCGGGTCCTTCGATGCAGCCTCCAGCTGGTGCTTGGCCCGGTCGAACATGGCCTTGGCTTCGAAGCGGAGCTCCGCGTTCTGCCCTCGCAACCCCACCAAGACCCTTCCGCACGCATACCGTACGTCGAACGCCTCCGCCGACAGTCCGAGGGCCAGTCCGTCCGCGACGCGCTGCGATGGAACGTCCCTCAGCAGTCTTGCCGCGCGTCTCCGGAGCGAAGTCTCTCGCCGCTCGTCCAACACGGCGTCGAGAATCATCCCCGGTATCTCGCGCGCTCGCGGCGCGAGGGAGTGCATCGCCTCACGCGCGACGTCATCGCGCGATAGGAGATCGATGATCTGCGGCGCGAGAAAATCGGATTGGACGTCGTCGCTTCGAAGGGCAGCGCGTATCGTCGCCGGGTCATTCGATCGCAGCTGCGTCATGGAATGCACAATGGTATCGGCCGGAACGGTCGCGGCGGCGTCGGAGGAATCGCCCCTGCCTTCGACCGCGCCGAGGAACCCTGGGTTGGCAACGGCCGCGTTCTTCGCAATCCAGGCTTCGTTGATCTTCGCGAGCAGCGTCCCACGATCGAGGTTCGAGAGCGTTCGCGACAGCGTCTTGCGCGTCGTCGCGTCGACGACGGACGCAAAGTCGAGCTGAAGGGCACCCGAACGCAACCGATCAGCCAGGGTGGCAACATAACCGCGATGCAGCCTGTACGCGACCACCAGCTGTATCGCGGCCATGACGACGGCAGCGGTCGTCACGGGACGGAGCGAGCCGTGCGGCCACAGCGCGATGAGCCCCATCGTCAGACCGCCCCCAGCCAAGGCGCCGACTCGGTCCAAGGTCACGTCGATATAAGTCTTGGTCGGCCGCTTGAGCGATTGCGGCAGCGGCGTGAACAGCACCTCGTAAGCCGAACGGAAAAGAGACCCGCGCAGCACCCCTTCGGCGCCCCGCTGCAGCGCCGCCGTGACGAGCGACGGCATTGCCAGAGCAAACGTGCCGGCGCCCGCGACGGCGGCGGGCATCAGGGCAATCGTCCCGCCGATACCGAGGACGTCGAGAGACGGACGATTCGCCGTCGTCTGGAGCAGGAACGACGCGAGCCCGATGGCCGCTTGAAAGAGGGCAAAAAAGCCGAGAAGACGTGCGCCGCTTCCATACGTCGCCTTCGCCTGCACCGCGAGCGCGTAGTCGAGCAGCGACTGGGACAGTGCTCCGACGACGACGAGTGCTCCCAGAAGTCGGAGGTACGGCGTATCGCGCAAGACCACGAACCCCGATGGCCTCGGCGTGTCGGCGGAGACTCCCGCGGGCGACTCACGGGCCTGGCGCGCCAGAAGATTGACGCCCCACATGCTCACGAGGCTCAGGGCGGCGCCGACCAAGAGCATCGCCGGTACGGGCAACAATCTCGACCCGCCCCACGCGATGCATCCTCCGACCGCACCGCCGAGCGCCGCGCCGCCCGCGATGCGTCCGATGGCGGCTCTGCCTGTGTGGGGATCGAAAGCCTCGCTCACGACCGACCAGAACGCCGACAGGATGGTCGCGCCGAGCGAAGCGGTGTGCAAATAAACCGCGACCGCCGCTAATCGTTCGAAGCGCTGCGCCAGGCCCCAGTCGACGACAAAACCAAGCGCGTGCAGAGCAAACAACCTCGGCACCACCATCGCTGGACCGAACCGAGCGATGATTCGGCCGAAGAGGATGACGATTCCGCCGGACATGACCGTGCTGGCGGTCATGGCCAGCGGAAAACGCGCCGCAGAGAAGCTCGACAAGAAGAGCGCGTCGCGGATTGCTTTGCCGATGACGTGCTGCGCGACCAGGGCGCACGCCCCGATCGTCGCCGCGACCACGGGCTTTGCAATTGCGTACGCTCCGTCGCCGTCACGCACGCTTCTGGTCGGCATCGCGCGACTATACAGTGCGAATCCGCAAGTCCACTTAAAACCGCGGGGTCCCCCGAGTGCCCCTTGGTGACGTTGAGAGCAGACGGCATGCCCGTTGCGTCCTCGACGGTTCGCGCGCGAAGAGATGCGGAAATGAAGACCGTGAACACCGCCCGAGCCGACGCCGACGTACTCTTTGGGGCGACGGGCGATCTCGCGTACCAGCGGCCCTTCCCCGCGCTCCAGTCGATGGCGAAACACGGAACGCTCGACTTGCCCGTCATCGGCGTTGCCAAAAGCAAGAGACCGTGGAGTACGGACGACCTCCGGGCCCACGCAAAACAGAACTTGCGGCTGACCAGCTCGGGCTGCGCCAGGGACGCACGTGTCATCATCGACGACGGCAGGGGCCGCCCGCCGGGCCGTCGAACGCTTCGTCCTCGGCGCCTAGGGAGGGTGGATTCGCATGGCCTACGACACCATCGAGAGCTACGGCGTTATCGGAAACATGCGCACGGTGGCGCTCGTGAGCCGGAGCGGCTCGATCGACTGGATGTGCTTTCCCCAGTTTGATTCTCCGAGCGTCTTCGGTGCCCTGCTCGACGATGCCAAAGGCGGGCGGATGAGCATCCGCCCTTGCGGAGAGGCCGGTACTTCCAAGCAGCTCTACTGGCCCGACACGAACGTGCTCGTGACCCGGTTTCTTTCGGCCGACGGAGTCGCCGAAATCCACGACTTCATGCCCTGCACGGGCCGGGCGCAGCCCTCGGACAACCAGATCGTCCGCCGCCTGCGGGGCGTTCGAGGAACCATGCCTTTCGAAATCGTGTGCGAGCCTGCGTTCGACTATGCACGAGAGTCACCGAAGGTGACCATCGTGCCCGACGGGGCGCTCTTCGAGAGTCAGCAATGCTCCGGCTTGGCCCTCTCGAGCAAAGCGCCGCTCGCCGCGACGGCGCGGGGCGCTAGAGGACAGATCGTCCTCAACGAGGGGCAGGGGGCGACCTTCATCCTGCACGCGCTCCGGCCCGGGTCCGGGTGCGCCCGAGCGCCTTCGGACGACGAGGCGCAGGCCCTCTTCGAGGAGACGGTTCACTTCTGGCGAAGCTGGATTTCTCGCTGCACCTACCGCGGTCGCTGGCGTGAGATCGTCCAGCGCTCGGCGCTCGTGCTCAAGCTGCTCACCTTCGACCCGACGGGTGCGATCGTGGCCGCGCCGACGTGCAGCCTCCCGGAGGAGGTGGGCGGCATTCGCAACTGGGACTACCGATACGCTTGGATCCGGGACGCAGCCTTCACGCTGTACGCGCTGGTGCGGATTGGCTTTACCGAAGAAGCGCGGCGTTTCATGGACTGGCTTGAAGCGCGGTGCCGTGAGGCAGGAGGCGATCCACCTTTGCAGATCGTGTACAGCATCGACGGCCGAAGCGATCTCGCAGAGTCCGAGCTCCGTCACCTCGATGGGTATCGCGGCTCGCGGCCGGTGCGCATCGGCAACGGCGCCTACAATCAGCTCCAGCTCGACATCTACGGCGAGATGATGGACTCCGTTTATCTCTTCAACAAGTACGGCGACCCGATCTCATTCGACCTGTGGGTCCAGCTCCGGCGCATCGTCGACTGGGTGTGCGCAAACTGGCGGCGCGACGACGAGGGCATTTGGGAAACGCGCGGCGGACGTCGCCAGTTCGTCTACTCCAAGTTGATGTGCTGGGTCGCGCTCGACCGCGGTCTCCGCCTCGCCGACAAGCGATCCTTTCCCGCCGACCGCAGCCGATGGCTCACAGAGCGCGACGCCATCTACGAAGACATCATGGCCCGCGGGTGGAGTGAGCAGCGCCGGTCGTTCGTGCAGTATTACGGCGGCGAGACGATCGACGCGTCGAACCTGCTCATGCCGTTGACGTTCTTTCTTTCACCGGTCGACCCGAAGATGCTGGACACCCTGGGCGCCATATCCCGTCTGCCGAAAGACGGCGGCCTGCTGTCGGATGGCCTCGTCTACCGATACGACCCCCAAAGACCTTCGGATGGGCTCACCGGGCAGGAGGGAACATTCAACTGCGCGACGTTCTGGCTGGTCGAGGCGCTGACTCGCTCCGGGCGCCGCGACCGGAGAAGGCTCGAAGAAGCGAGGCTCATGTTCGAGCGGATGCTGGGCTACGCGAATGACCTCGGGCTCTACGCCGAGCAGACGAGCAGCACGGGGGCGGCGCTCGGGAACTATCCGCAGGCGCTGACGCACCTTGCGTTGATCAGCGCTGCGTTCAACCTGGACCGAACGCTCAACGAAATGCGCTGAAGCGCGTCGAGGCGCCGGACTCGGCCGCCAAAACGGTCATTTGACGATGGCGGCTCCTACCGGGCATCTGGAGGCGACGTCCTCTCCTGCTGCTTCACCGCCGTGTGCTCGACCGGGCCGCATACGCGACGTATTCTCTTCTCACCAAGGATTCTCTTCTCACCAAGGGAGGAATTGGCATGAACCCGCGAAACTTGGTGGGATGGTTCGCAGCGGCTCTCTTGTTCGGACCGCAGACGGCGGCCGCCCAAGAGGAATGCCCGGTCGCCCAGATCGGGCAATCGTGCGACGCGGGGGCGGCCGGAACCTGCCTCGCCGCGACGTGCACTGAGACCGCCGACGGGTCCACGACGACGCGAAGCTGCGGGGCGTGCGTGGACTTACCGCCAAACGCCTGCAGCAATCCTGGGCAACCATGCGGCGATGGAGGGACGTGCAGCCCGTCGGGGGGCGGCGGCGGCGGTGGAAGTGCCAACGGATCGTATTCGTTTATGATTGGATATTCCCAGGGGATCTGCGAGCCTCCCGCCGCGACCGGATCGGAGGACGACGCTGCCACGAGGGGAGTCCCCTTGGGCGCGTCCGTGGGGTCCGTCGATGGGGCTGCCACTCTGGACGGGGGAGGTGCCGTCTCCAGCCACTCCATGTCGGACTCGGCGAGCGGCTCCGGCTGCGCGCTGTCGGACCACGCTCCGGATGGGAGCGTGGTCGCCTTCGAAGGGATGGCCGTGCTGGGGGCCACCGCCATGTGCCGGCGACGGCGTCGAAGGGACGCGCCCTGAAGGGGCGCGTGGCGATGTATGCGGTCGCTGGCCCACAAGGAGAGCGCGTATTTCGCGCGCCACTTACCAGGCCACCGCCGAGAGCGGGAGCTCCATCACTCCTCCGAGACTCCCGTTTCCGTTGACGAGCCAGTACACCGCGCCGTCGTCGACGGCGATCGCGTCGACGTTGTCCTGCCCGATGGCGAGCAAAGTAGCCATGCCGCCAGACTGGGGCGCCGCGTAGACGGCGCCGGACGTATCGGCCCAGTAGACTCTCGTGGCGTCGATCGCGATGGGTCCACCTCCGATGGATGCGTGGGTGGAGGCGATCGAGCTGACCGCCCCCCCGTCGATCGGAACGTCGCTGATTCCCGCCCTGTTGGGCGGCCCAGCGCTGAAGTAGACCGTAGTCGCGTTGACAGCGAGGCCAGCCGGGGGAAGCGAAATGAACCCGGAGGCGAGGCTCATGGCCGCTCCCCCCGTCTTGGGGGCCGTCATCAACCCCGGTAAATCCATCCAAAAGATCGCCGTATCGCCGAGCGCGATCTGAAATGCCGATGCGGCGGGGGCGACCATCGTCGCCGCGCCGCCGCCAAGGGGCGCCTTCATCACTCCGCCCCCGTTCAAGTCGCCCCAGTATACGTACGAAGCGTCGGCGACGATGTGTGACGGAGCACCCGATTGGGCCGCGACGACCATCGGCGTTCCACCGGCGACCGAGACTGATTTGATCGCGCCGCCCGACCCCTGGTCGGTGCGGGCGACCCAGTATACGTTGCTGCCCTCGACCGTGATGCCAGAGAGGACATCGCCGGCCGCGAGCGTCACAATAGCGCCGCCGGTTTTCGACACCTTCTGCACGGTTCCGCCAGTCGGGTCGCCACAGTCTGTCCAATAGACGCTCGTCGCGTCGACCGCCATGCCCCACGGGCAAATCTGGCCCCAAGCCAGCGTGGTGAGGTGCGCCTGACTCGGCGGAGGCGACTCGGGCATCGACGAAGAGCTCGGCCCGACGAAGATTGGTGCAGCACCTCCCTCCGTGCCACCGACAGCGACGACGCTCGGAAGGCCACTCGGAGCGTCTGTGAGAGCACCGCCGTCTTCGGCTGCCGGCGCCGAAGCCGCGCCGAACGTTCCGGCTGATCCGTTCGTGTTAGCCGCCTGTTTGGGAGCGCCCGAACCGCTTCCCTCACCTCCGCCTCCGGTAAACTTGCCGCCGCAACCGGCGGCGAGCACGGTGAACACGAAGGCGCACAGCCGCCGTCCGGTCGCTCTCATAGAGAGCATTCTCGCACGCGATGCCGCAGGGAGCATGTTGATTGCGGTGCGCGATCTTTGCGCCGAAGGACACACGGCGAAGCCCGAGCCACCGATTGTGCGAGGCGGGAGGTCGGCTTTCGCCGTGGTGGGGGCCTCCTTGTGGTGCGAGCAGAATGCCGAGAGGCCAGCGGCGTCAGCGGAAGACCGCTTCCCGCCGCGGGGTGTCTTCGCCACAACGACTCTCGCCAATCGCGGTCCTTCGTGCGAGACACCTGGCATGTGTACGGCCCGCACTCTCACGGCTCTGCTTGTCATCTCGTCGGCGTGTGCCGGCGAACGTCCTCCCGCCCCATTGCCGCCGTCGACGATTGCCCCCGCCCTGAGCGCATCTGCTGCACCCGAAGTCGCGGCTACCGCGTCTGCCGCGCCGGCCGCCGTGGTTCCTCCCGCGGCTCCCCCTCCCGCGCAGCTTTCGTTCAGGCCTCTCGCTCTCCCGGGCGCAACCGGTACGGCATTCTTGGACTACATCGTCTACGAGGGCGGACGCTCGCGCGTCTGGGTGCCGGTGGCCAGCACGGGAAGCGTTGACGTGCTCGATGTCGCGAGCGGCAACTTCACGCGCGTCGACGGCTTCAAGACAGAGGAGCGAGAGGTGAAGGGCAAGAAGCGGACGTTCGGCCCGAGCGCCGCGACCGTGGGCGACGGCTATGTGTACGTCGGCAACCGCGCCACGAGCGAGGTCTGCCCGATCGACGTGAAAACGCTCAAGGCGGCCAAGTGCCTAAAACTGCCTTCTGCCACGGACGGGGTCGCCTATGCCGCCTCCACCAAAGAGGTTTGGGTCACCACGCCGAAGGACCAATCCCTCACTGTGCTCGATGCCTCGAAGCCCGGAACGCTCAAAGTGAAGACCGCCGTCAAGGTCGACGGCGCTCCCGAGGGCTACGCGGTCGACGAAGTCCACGGCCTGTTCTTCACGAACTTGGAGGACAAGGGCGGTACCGTCGTGGTCGACATGAAGACCCACAAGGCCAAGGCCACCTGGCCCTCCGGCTGTGGCGCCGACGGTCCACGCGGCCTCGCCTTCGACGCAACGCACAACTTCGTCATCGTCGCGTGTACCGATGGGGTCCGGGTGCTCGATGGAGCGCACGACGGAGCGCACCTCGGGACGCTAGAAACGGGTGCGGGTGTCGACAACATCGATTACGTGGATGGCAAGCAGCTCGTCTACGTCGGGGCAGCGAAAGCGGCAAAGCTGACGATCGCGAGGGTCGACGCCAAGGGGCAGCTCACCATCGTCGCGGTCGGCGCCACGTCCGACGGCGCGCGCAACGCAGTCGCCGACGCGAACGGCAACGCCTACGTGGCGGATTCGGCGAGTTCTCGGCTGCTTGTGTTCGCGTACGATCCGTAGAGCCTGCATGTTGAGCTGGACCAGCGGCGGCGACCAACGTCATCGCAGTCGTCAAGAGCCGCATCCGAAAGAGGACGCACGCCGTGACCAAGTGGAACGGCGGCACCATGGTCATTCGCTGGGTCGCCGTCGCTCTGGTCGAACGTCCAAGACGTCCACACGACCAATCAGAAGGGGCAATGAAAGAGGTCGCGATTTGACGGTTCAGGACTCAACGCCCTCTCCGGTCCCTATTCCCGATTCCAACGGGTGCAGAGTCTGCGCCCGTTCTGCACAAGTTGCCGCGCTTTCCCACGCACGCCGAAGCGTGGCACCGCCCGCACTCGGCGAGCAAAACGCGGTCCTGAATGCCTCGCTCAAGATTGGCATCTGACAAAGCGATCGGCGGCGGAGGGCTCGCGCCGAGCTGGCGCGATTCTGGCACTTTCGGCGCGTCACGAAGTAGTGGCGATCGGCGCAGAGCGCTCCGCGAGCCTGGGTTCGGAGGGGCCGGTCGGCTCTTCAATCAACGGGAACGACGAGACGAGAGGACCCGCGCGAGGAGGGAGTGCGATGGGCTGGCAGACGATTACGAAAACTGTGGGGCTTTCGGCGTCCGGGCTTGCATCTTTATTCGCCGTGCTGGTCGCGCTGGCGCCTGGATGTGCCGGATCGGTCTCATCGGGCACCACGTCCGACACGTCGACGCGAAGCGTCGCGCAACCTCTTGGACTGGGCGCGACGGCGACCCCGCTGCAGCTCGAGGTGCTGACCACTTCGTGCATCGCGAACGGCCGAGAAGACGTGTTCCGCGTGACGAACCGCGGCACGGCGCCCGTCCCGTTGTCGGATGTCGCTTTGCGGTATTGGGCTGACGACACGAGTGGCCAGAGCCTGGTGGCCACCGTGCAGAGCGGAGGGCAAATCACCAGCCTCGATCCGAACGTCGGCTGTGCCCATGACGTTTCCGGCGTGACGGCGACGGCCACGTCATTTTCCCCGGCGTGCGGGCCCGACGCCACGCACCAGGCGGACTGGGAAGTGGCGATTGCCGACAGCGACAGCACCTTGCTGCCGCCTGGCGCCGCGTGGACCAATATCCGGGTCGACGTTGCTCTTGCCGACGGTTCGAACTTCGTCCCCGGCACCGCGGAGTGGTACAGCTCCTGTCTGTCGGGCACGAGTTACACGAGCGACGTTCACTTCGCCGTCTACGACCAGGGGAATCTCATCACGGCGAACGGCGTCATGACTGCGCCGTCGTGTCGGCCCCCGCCACTCGGATGCCTGCCCGAAAGGAACTACGTCATCCCGGTGACGGGTACGGAATGCACGACCGTCAACCCCGCTGCGTCCATAGGCGGGTGTACAGGATTGGGGTGCATGTGCATGGCAGCCTCGAGCCCGGTGAGCGGCGCTGTCTCCGTTTCCTTCCGGTACGTCTCCACCGGGTGGACCGTCTGGCTCTCGACCCCTTACTTGGCTGGTTTCGGAGCCGCGACGCTCGTTCCAACCGCTTCCGGCTTCAGTGCAGAGGCAACCTTGCCCCCGTTCTTCTCGACGTGCGGCCAGCGCTCTATGGAGGTCGCCGGCCAAGGCACATTCACGGTCGACTGCTCGACCGGAATGGCGACATTCACCGGAAGCTGTGTTGACGGCCGCCCGACCGGATGCGGATTCGGGTTCTGCCCCCCTTTCGCAGCCGATTCGGTGGATATCGCCGGAAGCAACAGCCTCTTCGCACCTCTCGCCGTGGAGGGTGGGTCGGGGCCGGATGCGGCGGGGACCGACGCGAGCGCTGGCGGCAGCGCATGCGCGATCGACGGAGGCGTGGCGTCGGTCCCGCTGTCCTCAACGTTTGTGCCCATCGTCGGGTTGCCGGGTACCCCTACGGCGATCGCGACAGGCAGCTCGCATGCTTGCGCGCTCCTGGCGGACGGCTCGATCGCATGCTGGGGCGACAACTCGGGCGCGCAGCTCGGGCTCGGCTACGGGATCCTCTCGCTCTCGTCAACGCCGGTCTCGGTCCTGGGCGTGGCGGGCGCCACGGCGATCGCCGCCGGGGGCGCGTCGACGTGCGCCTTGCTGCCCGGCGGCACCGTCACGTGCTGGGGCTCGGGAGGTGGCGCGACCTCGATCACGCCGGCCCCGATCTCAGCGCTGCAGGGTGCGACGGCCGTTTCAGTGAGCACGACGCATGCGTGTGCCCTGCTATCGAACGGCACGGTCGCGTGCTGGGGGGACAACAGCTACGGGGAGCTCGGCGAGGGGACGACCACCAGCACGTCCACGCCTGTCACGGTCGCAGGCTTGGGGGGCGCGGTCGCCGTAGCCGCGGGCAACGGTTACACGTGCGCGCTCCTTTCGGACGGTACCGCGGAATGCTGGGGGCGCAACGACGCGGGGCAACTGGGAATCGGGGGCACCCCCTCGGTCCTGTCGACGCCGACGCCAGTGGCCACTGCGGCGACGGTGCTGAGCGGCGCCAAACAGCTGGCCGCGAGCGCGACAGGCAACTTCACTTGCGTCTCAGGGGGCACGATTGCCTGCTGGGGTGCAAACGGGTCGGGCGAGCTCGGGAATGGCACGACGACGAGCTCGCCCGCGCCGGTACGGGTGTCTGGTGCGTGCGGCGCGACATCGATCGCCACGGGACTGAGCCATGCCTGCGCGCTGCTCGCCGACGGTACCGTGGCGTGCTGGGGGGACAACACGTCCGGTGAGCTCGGCAACGCGACGACGACGAGCTCGTCGACGCCGGTTGCGGTCTCGGGCCTGAGCGGCGTCCGAACCATCGCCGCGGGCGGCAACTTCACGTGCGCACTGCTCGCGGACGCAACGGTCGCGTGCTGGGGGGACAACAGCAAAGCGGCTGTCGGAATCGGTCCGCCCGCCGAGATTGCCGCAAGGCCGGTAGACGGGGGGCCGGCCGACGCGGGGACCTGCCCCGGAGGCTCGCTCCAAGTCGCGACGACTCCTTTCTTCACGACGCCGGTGCCCGAGCGGAGCCTCAACGGCGCGACGGCCCTGGTCGCGGGCTACGACGGTACGTGCGCGCTGACGCCGGGCGGTTCGGTCCAGTGCTCGGGATACAACGCGTTCGGGCAGCTGGGCGATGGAACCCTGGTGGACCGGCCAGCGGCCGTCTCGGTGGCGGGACTCGGCGGCGCGACGGCTCTCGGAGCCGGGCAAGCCTTCAGCTGCGCCGTTTTCGCCGGCGGCGCGGTCTCGTGCTGGGGTTACGACGCGGACGGAGAGCTCGGCGACGGCACGACGAACAATTCGTCCGTGCCCGTGTCCGTCGCGGGGCTGACCGGCGTCGTTGCGGTCTCCGGCGGCGATCGCGATGCGTGCGCGCTGCTCTCGAACGGATCGGTCGAATGCTGGGGCGACAACAGCCGAGGCAGCCTCGGCAACGGCACGACCAGCGCTTCGGCGACGCCCTCTGCCGTGTCGGGTCTCGACCGAACCACCGCGATCGCGTCGGGCCAGGGGTTCCACTGCGCGCGCCGTTCGAACGGCGCGGTGCGGTGCTGGGGCGACAACACCTACGGAGAGCTCGGAACCGGAGCGACGACCGGTCAATTGTGCGCCGGAGGCGCGTGCTGGACGACGCCGATGGAGGTTGTGGAGGTACGGAGAGCCGTGGCCATTGCCACGGGCTTCTACGACGGTTGCGCGCTGCTCTCGAATGGCACGGCGGAGTGCTGGGGCGACAACACCTACGGCGAGCTTGGAAACGGGACCACCACGAGCTCCGTGACTCCGGTTGCCGTGTCCGACCTGAGGGCAGCGACGGCGATTGCGGCAGGGGCGGCCTTTGGGTGCGCGCTGCTCCAGGACGGCACGGTGCGGTGCTGGGGCGACAACACCTACGGAGAGCTTGGAAACGGGACCACCACGAGCTCCACGACCTCGGTCGCGGTGTCCAACTTGGCCGGCGTCACATCGATCGCCGCGGGGGCGTATCGAGCCTGCGCCCGGCTTTCCGATTCCACGGTCCAGTGCTGGGGCTATCTCGGCGACGACGGGGGACCTTTCCCGCCGCTCGCGCCGCCGCCACTACCGCTCCAGGTGCCAAGCTCCACGACCCCGCTGCCGGTCGGCGGGCTGAGCGGTATCGGAAGCGTTGCCGCTGGAGCCGGTTACACATGCGCGCTGCGCACGAACGGCGAAGTCGAATGCTTGGGCAGCAACGCAAGCGGACTGCTCGGCAACGGCTCTGCGTTGGATTCTTCAGCTCCCGTCGCGGTACCGACGCTCGAAGGGGTGGTCGACATCGCCGCCGGCGAAGTCAGCGCGTGCGCGCTGCTCCAAGACGGCACAGCTCGCTGCTGGGGAGACAACACGTACGGAGAGCTTGGCAACGGCACGATGGTGAGCTCGCCGACGCCGGTGGCGGTGGCGGGGCTGCGAGACGCGGTCGCCATCACTGTGGGCAAGAGCTACGCGTGTGCCCTGCGAAAAGATGGCCGCGTTTCCTGCTGGGGCGACAACAGCTTCGGAGAGCTGGGCATCGAAACCACGAGCGGCCCAAACACCTCTGGCAACGGCAGCCCGTGCTCCATGACACCAGTCCCGGTTTCCGGTTTGCACGGGGTCAAATCTCTTTTTGCCGGCAACGGCTCTCGAGTGGACACTTGCGCCTTGCTCGGGGACGGCCGGGTCGCTTGCTGGGGGGATGACACATTCGGAGAGCTCGGCAATGGGGCCCAAGCTGGAGCAGAGACTTGCTCGAACGGGGGGGCCTGCTCGACAACCCCCGTGCTCGTACCGGGCTTGCGTGACGTGGAGGCCATTGCCGCAGGC
Organism: uncultured Polyangiaceae bacterium; assembly: GCA_964531095.1. GTDB lineage: Bacteria > Myxococcota_A > Polyangia > Polyangiales > Polyangiaceae > Palsa-1150. The sequence goes on from CAZHED010000057.1 coordinate 28,748, forward strand.
GGGGTCTTCAACTGCGCCTTGCTGCGCAGCGGTTCGGTCGAATGCTGGGGCGACGACAGCCAAGGAGAGCTCGGCGACAACACAACCAACAGCACGCCCAGGCCCACAGCTGTCCGGGGTTTGAGCGGCGTCGAGCAGATCGCCGCCGGTCAGCTCAGCGCGTGCGCGTTGTTCTCAAATGGCCGGGTCGCGTGCTGGGGCTACAACGCCGACGGCGAGCTGGGCAACGGCTCGACGACAAGTCCCTCTTCTCTCGCGCCTGTAACTGCCTTAAGTCACGTCAGGGCCATATTCTCGGGAGACCTCCACGCCTGCGCGCTGCTCTCAGGGGGCATCGTGGACTGCTGGGGTGACAACAGCCATGGCCAGCTTGGCTACGA
>CAZHED010000058.1:0-29119 GCA_964531095.1 uncultured Polyangiaceae bacterium
GGGCACGGGCACGGGCACGGGCACGGGCACGGGCACGGGCACGGGCAGACTATGAGAACGGCCCCTAGTTGTCTCGTCAGCGCGGCCGCAGGCTTGCGTTAAGGAGAGCGCGGCGTACCGTGCACCGCGCCCGTGTCGCGCATCCTCGTTACCGGCGGAGTCGGATTCATCGGCTACCATGTGTCGCGGGCCCTGCTGGCCCGGGGCGACGACGTCGTGATCGCCGACGACTTCTCCGACGCGCCCTACCCCGCGGCGGAGAAGAGGCGCAACCAGCGCGACTTGCTCGCAGCGTTTCCGCGCGTTCGAATCGACGTCGCGTGTGTGACCGACCGGGCGGCGATGGCGCCGCTCCTCGACGGCGTCGACGCCGTGCTGCATCTCGCCGGGGTCGCCGGTGTGCGCCCCTCGTTCAGCGACCCGGCCCGCTACGCGCGGGTGAACGTCGAGGGTACGGTCGTCGTGCAAGAGCTCGCGGCCGAGCGCGGCATCCACCGTTTCGTCTTCGCGTCGAGCTCGTCGGTGTACGGCAATGCGACGCCCCTACCGGCCCGCGAGGACGCCCCGGCCGTGGCCCCGGAGTCGCCCTACGCGGCCAGCAAACGCGGCGCCGAGCTGATGGCGAGCGCCGTCTGCCGTCGCGTCCCGCCGATGCGGTGCACCGCCCTGCGGTTCTTTACGGTCTACGGCCCGCGCCAGCGCCCCGAAATGGCCATCACCCGGTTCGCGCGCGCAATAGCGACCGACACCCCGATCACCATGTTCGGCGACGGCTCGATGCGCCGAGACTTCACGCACGTCGACGACATCGTTCGGGGCGTGCTCACCGCGCTCGAACGTGCCCCGTTGGGGTTTCGCGCCTACAACCTCGGATCGGGCGCGCCGGTCGATCTGCGCGCGCTCGTGGGCGCCATCGGGGCGATCGCGGGTGTACAGCCGCGCATCGAGCGCGCGCCGGTGCCGCTGGGAGACGTCGACGCCACATTCGCCGATATCACGCGGGCGCGCACCGAGCTCGGTTGGGAGCCCCGCGTACCCCTGCGCGACGGGCTGAAGAGCGTGCTCGACTGGGTGCGGGACAAGGGATAGCGCGGGCTTTCGGACAGTGCGGTCCTGGATGTGCGGTGCGCCGTCTCAGGTACCCATCGACGGGTGCAAGCTCCCGCGCTTCACCGCCTTGGCGGGGCGAAGATGGCCAATCAGGTAGAGCATCCCGTTGAGCACGGACCATGGCCTTGCGCGCCGCAGCGTCGTGAGCCACTGCATGACCTTCGGCCGCTCGGTCCCCGGTCGCAGCGCGGACGCGAGGGCGTGATCCTGCGCCTGCTGGAACGCATCGGCCAGGCGCAGCTGCACCGCTGGCGGCGAGCACCGCTCACGCGCGCGCTTGGCAGCGGCCCCGCCGAGCCGCGCCCGCGCCTGCGGGTCGCGAATCAGGTCGACCACGGCGTGGCCGAACGCGGCGTTCGCCTCCGCCTCGCCCGGCTCCCCCTTGCCGGGCGCGAACAGCAAGCCGTTGACTCCGTCCTGAATCTGCGAGGACACCCCCATCCCGTCGGCAAACGCCAACGTCGGGGTTCCACACCACAGGGCCTCGCCCAAGACGTTGCCGTAGGTCTCGCTCAGCGATGCATGCACGAACACATCTGCGTATCGATAGAAGTCCGGCATCGTGGTCCACGGAACCTCGCCGGTGAAAAACACACGGTGCTCGGCGTCGAGCTCGCGCGCCACCCGCTTGTAGTACTCCGTGTCCGGTCCCTCGCCGACGAGCGTGAGGGTGGCGTCCGGCTCGTGCGGAAGCACGTGCTCGGTGAAGATTCGGATGACGCGGTCTTGCGACTTCTCGCGGGTGTGCCGTCCCGCGCAGACCAATCGCGGGCCGCGCTGCGGCAGCCCCTCGCGCTCGATGAGGTGGGTATACGGGTCCGGGCCGAGGGCGCGGTCGAAGACCTCGGGCTGCACCGTGCGCGGAATGACGTGGATCGGCGCGGTGACGCCGCGCTCGCGCCAGTACGTGCGCAGCCCTTCGCTGAGCACGACCAGGCCGTCGCTTTGGTTGTACATGCCCGCGAAGAGCTTCTCGCACGGGCGCTTGAGCGCCAGGTTCACGCCGGCCTGCACCCAGGTGTTCTTCGAAAGACGCTCCGGCAGAAGGACGTCGTACGCCGCCACGAGATGGGTCGTGTTCACGCAGAGAAGGGGTATGCCCTTCATCTCGCGCAGCCAGATGCCAAACTGCAGTAACATCGTGGTCGATTGCGCGAAACAAATGTCGAAGCTCCACCTCGCGGGATCGAAAATCCATGGGGCGAGAGGCATCGGAAGATGCACCCCGGGGTACGTCTTCAGTGGCAGGCTCGGAAACGCAATCGTTCCAGGAGCCAGCTCGCCGGGGCTTGCTTCGGGATCGTGCGGCCCAATCACTGTGACTTGGTGACCACACCGTCGTAGTTCTTGATACAGGGACCGTGTCTGAAAGACTGCACCGTTCGCATAGGGGATACGGGTGAAGTCGCTGAGAATGGCAACGCGAAGTGGTCTTCCCTGCCGGGCGGCGAGCGCGGCGAAAGGGGCGAGGGTCTGCGCCGGCCCCGCGGCCGCGAGGCCAGCGGCGCGTCGCGTGCCTACGTTCGCGCCGGGAGATGCCGCGTGAAGATCGTCGACATCACCGAATTCTATTCCGAACGAGGGGGTGGGGTTCGAAGCCATCTGACGACCAGGGGTCATGTTCTATGCCAGCTCGGTCACGATCACGCGGTCATTGCCCCCGGGCCACGTGACGAACTCGGCCCGCCTGACGCAAGCAACGCGCCTGCGGCGAGGCATGCGCCGCGCGCTCGAGTGTTGCGCGTGGCGGGCCCCGCCCTTCCGTACGACCGCACCTACCACCTGCTCGGGCGTTTCGACAAGATCCGATCGATGGTCCGCGCCGAGCGCCCCGACGTATTCGAGGCGCATTCACCGTATTTGGCCACGGCCGCCGTGCTGGGATGCGGTTTGCGAGCGGCGCGCGCAAGAACCGCGTTTTGGCACGCCGACCACCTGGGGGCGTACGTAGAACCGGCGCTCGCCCACCTGCTCGGCGAGCGCGCAGCAGACATTGTCGCAAAGCAGTTGTGGCTCGGGGTTCGTGCACTCCTCGCACCGTTTGATGCCACATTCGTCGCTGGCGTCGCGCAGGCTCGGAAGTTACGAAGCGCCGGCGTCAAGGACGTCGTCCTCGTGCCCTTCGGGGTCGACGTCCGCATGTTCCATCCCGGCGCGCGAAGTGAGGCGCGCCGGCGCGAGCTCACCCGCGGCATGCCTGGCCGTCTGCTCGTCGGGGTGGGACGGTTCGCGGTCGAGAAGCGGTGGGACGTGGTGCTCGACGCGTTTGCACGTGTGCGCAGCGGTCATCAGGCCACGCTGGTTCTTTTCGGCGATGGCCCCGAACGAGAGCGCCTCGAACGACGAGCACCGCCCGGCGTGTATTTCGCTCCCTTCGAGAAGGACCGCGCGAAGCTCGCCAGCGCAGTGGCCAGCGCGGACGTTCTCGTGCACTCGTGTCCTTACGAGACATTCGGTCTGGCTGTCGCCGAGGCGGTCGCGTGCGGCGTGCCCATCGTCGTGCCGGACAAGGGTGGTGCGCCGGAGAGCGCGGACCCCTCGTGCTCGGAGACGTACCGAAGCCTGGATGCGGATGCGTGCGCCGCGGCGATCGTGCGCCTGCTCGCCCGGAGCGGACCGGACCTCGAGGCCCGCGCCCGTGCCGCGGCGGCCCGTACTCCGACGATCGACCAGCACTTCGCTCGCGTCGTGTCCGTGTACGAAGACCTTCTCCGGGAACGCTCACCCGATCGGGCGCTCCGTCCGGCGAGCGCGACCCATCCAAGCTAAGCCGGGACGCGACCGTGGTCGTTCACGTCTCCATTCACGACGTTTCGCCCGCCTGGGCCAAGGAGGTAGAAGCCGCGCTCGACTTGTGCGCGGCTTCTGGCGCCCGCCCCGCGCTGCTGGTCGTGCCCAACTTTCACGGCCGCGCCCCCCTGCTCGACGATGTCCGCTTCTGCGAGCGCCTGCGCGGTCTGCAAGCGCAGGGTCACGAAGTGTACCTGCACGGCTTCTTCCACCGGAGCCAAGCGCGCTACGAGCAGAGCGCGACCGCCTCGGGAAAGCTCGCCTGGTTGTACGCGCAACGCGTCGCCTCCGCCGGCGAGGCAGAGATGAGCGACGTGTCGCCGGAGGAGGGGCGCAAGCGCCTGGCCGACGGCGAGGCCGTCTTGCGCGCAGCAGGGCTTCGCCTCGATGGATACGTGCCCCCGGCTTGGTCGATGCCGCCCTGGCTTTTTGCGGCCCTCAAGGAGCGGGGTTACGGGTTCACGGAGGACCACCTTCGCGTCTACGACCCCGCTGGCCGGCGGGCCCGCGCCAGCGTCGTCCTCAATTGGGCCAGCCGGTCGCCGGCGCGGCTTCTATCGACCGTGGGATGGTGCCGCGTGGCAAAGCGCGCGCGGGCCATCGTGCCGGCACGCATCGCGATCCACCCGGCGGACATGAAGTTCTTGCTGCTGCGCCGCGAGATTGCGACTTTACTCGCGTGGGCCGAGGGGGACATCGTCGCGCGCGGCAGAGACCTGTTCTAATCCCGACGCGGCCACGATCTCGTTCTGGATTCGCGCCGCATGCGCGCGCGCATCGAACTCGCGCTCGACACGCTCGCGGGCTGCCCGCCCCTGCCGCGCGCGAAGCACGGGGTCGCGCGCGTAGCGGAGGATGGCGCCAGCCAGCCGCTCGATTCCTTCCGCGGGGCTGTCGGGCGCGAAAGGAACGAGCGCGCCGGTGACCCCGTCGTCGATCATCTCGACGACTCCCCCGACGTCGAAGGCGATCACCGGCTTGCCGAGCGACATCGACTCGATGACCGAACGAGGCAGCGGATCCGCGTAGACACTCGGCACGACCGCCACGTCGAAATCCGCGACGAGCGGTCGCACGTCGTCGCGAAATCCGAGCATCCGAAACTGCGCGGCGATCCCAAGCTCACGCGCGAGGGCCCGGCATTCCTCGACGTGGTCGGGCCGGAAATCTTCGGGCGTATCGCCCACGACGACGAACGCCACTTGCGCCTGCTCCCGCGGCGTCATCCGGTCGAGCACGACACGCGCGGCGCGCACCATCTCCACGTAGCCCTTTCGCCGGAGCACGCGGCCGTGGCTGCCGAAGACGACCACGTCGTCGCCCAGCCCGAGCTCGGCGCGAAGGCTCCCCTGCACCCGCGACGCATCGAAATGGGCGACGTCGAGCGCGTTGTGGATCACCCTCACTTTGGACGGGCAATGGTGAAAGAGCGCCGCGGCGGCGTGCGATACGCAAACGATGCGCCGCACGCGCTCCTGGGCGCTCAGGCTCCGATGCAGACCGCCCGCCCCGCGCGGCACGGACGTGTACCGGACGTGCCAGAGCGCAGGCACGCGCGTGATCGCTGCGAGCGCGCCGCCCGCGAAGTCGGCCGTGCTCCCGTTGCAATAGATGAGATCGAAGCCGCCCCCTCGCACGAGCCGCGTGAGCCGGACCAAAGCGCGCGTCGCTTTGAGCGCGTTGCCGCCCAAGCGCGCCGCCTTCCATGCCGGGCTGGCGTCGAAGTCTCGCCGTTCCATGGGGCGGCCCCAGGGCTCGATCGGGTTCTCGACAAGGTCGGGGACGAAGTGGATCTCGTCGGCGACGGCGTCGGTCGACAGGAGACTTGCGATGGGGCCTTCGCGCGGAAGAACGACGGCCCGGTGAACGGCCGCCGGGTCCAGAAACTTGAGGATCGAGTGCAGGCTGCGCCCAGGCCCGCCGTTGCGGGCGGTGTCGTTGATGAAGAGAACGCGAACGGTCCGGCGCGGGACGACGCCGCTTTCAGGCGACGGAGCCGGCGGCGCGGAAGCGAAAGATGCAGCCAAGCTCGAGTCCTGTCTCCGAAGTCCGTACGAGAGGATAGAAGGGCGGCGAGTCGGTCGAGCGAGAAAATGGACCGGGGCCGCCGAGCCTTCCGCTCTATTTGAACAGGTCTTCCAGATCGCCCTTCGTCAGCTTCTTCGCACCGCCCAGGTCTTCCGCCAGCACGGCGCCCACCAGCTCTCGCTTCTTCTCGGCGAGCTCGAGGATCTTCTCTTCGATCGTCCCTTTCGCGATCAGCCGATAGGTCGTGACCACTCGCGTCTGCCCGATGCGATGCGCGCGATCGGTCGCCTGGTCCTCCACCGCCGGGTTCCACCACGGATCGAAGTGGATGACCGTGTCGGCCGCCGTCAGATTCAGGCCGCTTCCACCGGCTTTGAGCGAGATGAGAAACACCGGAGGCCCGTCGTCGCTCTGGAAATGGTCCACGCGCTCCGCGCGGTCTTTCGTGGAGCCGTCGAGGTATTCGTAGGCGACGTGATCCTCATCCATCGCCCGCCGGATGAGCTGCAGCATGCTGACGAACTGGCTGAAGACCAGCACTTTGTGCCCGCCCTCGATCGAGGTTTGCACGAGCTCGCGCAGCGCGACGAGCTTGCCGGAATCTTCGTCGCCGAACTGGCGCGGTAGCCCGAGCAACCGCGGATCGCATGCCGCCTGACGCAGCCTCGTGAGCCCGGCGAGAATCTGGATTTGGCTTCGCGCGAATCCCTGCCTCTCGACCTCGCCCATGACTTGCGCGCGAACCTCCTTGAGCACCGCGCCGTAGAGCGAGGCCTGTTCACCCGTGAGCTCGCAAATCTGGTCGGTCTCGATCTTCTCGGGCAGATCGCGCGCCACCTCGGCCTTTGTGCGCCGCAGGATGAACGGGTGAATCGTCGCGCGAAGCCGTTCGGCCGCGCCCTTGTCGCCGCCGTCGATCGGACGCGAATAGCGCTCCTCGAATTTGTCGAGGGGGCCGAGCAGGCCCGGCGACACGAAGTCGAAGATCGACCAGATTTCGCTGAGGCGGTTTTCGATCGGCGTACCGGACATCGCAAGCCGCCGGTCGGACCGGAGGCGCTTGGCCGCGCGCGCGGTCGCGCTCATCGGATTCTTGATCTGCTGGGCCTCGTCGAGAATGACGTAACGCCAGTCGATCTCTTTGAGGAGCTCCTCGTCGCGGCGCAAGAGCGCGTAGCTCGTGACGACGACGTCCGCGTCCTCCAGCTCGTCTTGCCTCTCTTTGCGCTCGGCGCCGTGCCACAAGGCGTGCCGCAACGACGGCGCGAACTTGTCCATCTCGCGCAGCCAGTTCGTCACGACGCTTGTCGGGGCGACGATGAGCGCCTTGAACTGCTTGCGCTTGCCCTCGATCTTCGCGTCTTCGGCCTTTACCGCGAGCAGGAGGGCGATCGCCTGCACCGTCTTGCCGAGGCCCATGTCGTCGGCGAGCACGCCGCCGCTGCCGATTTCGTGCAAGAACCAGAGCCAGTGAAAGCCCTGCTCCTGGTACGGGCGGAGTTGAGCCCGGAGGTTGCGGGGCTTGCGCGTCCCCTTGATCTCGTCGATGTCCCGCAGCTTGTGAAACAGCTCTTTTGCGTCGACCGACACGTTCGATCGCCCCACCTGGGCGAGAAGGTCCTCGAGACGCCCGACCTGCGAGAGCGGCAGACGTCCGCCGTTTCCGCCCCCGGTGGCCAGGATCTCGGCCTGGCGCTGGAGCACTTCGCGGACCTTCTGCGGATCGAGTCGCGCAAACGTGCCATCGGCCAGGCGAACGTAGCGCCGCCCTTCGGAGAGGCAACGCGCGAGCTCTTCTTGCGTGACGGCGACCCCCTCGCTCTCGAAGTTGAGGCGGAGCGATAGCCAGTCGACGCCGCTCGATACGCGGGCGTTCGCCGTCAGCGGCTCGGGCCGCAGCTGCACGTCGACGAGGTCGTCCGGCACATAGAGATCCCACTCGTCGGGCAGGGTGCCGATCCCTTCGGTCCAAAACCGGATGGCCTCGTCGCCGATCGCGACGAACTTGTTCCCGTCCTCCGCCGGAACGAGCCCCAGGTCGCGGAGCTTGGCCGCGGCGTCTTGCTGCGCGGCGATGTCGCAACGGATGCACTTGGCCCGCTTGCCGCTTCCGGGCTCGGGCGGTTTGACGATCACCGGGACCGTCATCCCGTCCGCGCGCACGTCGACCTCGACGTCCTCGTACGCAGCGCGCAGGCTCACTTGCGCCTCGGTGAGCGCGCCTCCGGCGGCCACGCGGAAGGTCGGCACGAGATCCACGACGTCGGCCACCTGCGACAGCTCGGGCAGCTCGGCGCCGAGCTCGAGCGCCACTTTGGGCAGCCCTTGCGTGATGAGGGCGGGCAGGCCGTCGACCGGCTCGGCGATCACCGACATCCGCAGGAGGCGGCGCAACGCGGCGGGGGAGACGCGCCGGTCGATCGGGCGCGCCCACCCCTCCTGGGCGTCGACATACCAGCCCGGACTTCCCTCGAACCAGGCCCCGCTCGTCAGCGTGAACTTGCGCGGATCGCCCGGTCGCTGGAAAGACGCGCGCACCAGGATCTGCGCCCCGTCCTGGGAGAGCTCGAGGTCGAAGCGCGGGCGCAGCGCCTCGTCGCCAAAACGGAGCTCCATCATCTGCGGCTCGACGATGACCCGGCGCCCCTTGAGCAGCGGAAGCAGATCGCTCGCGTCTTCCCCACGCACGTCGATGCCGACGCGTCGCGGTCCCTGATTCTCGAATCGCGCGAGTAGGCGCACCGCGTCGCGGTCGGCGGTGGGACGCTGGTCTTGTCCGACGAGCAACGTGCTCGGCAGCAGAGGAACGCGGGCCTCCGGGTCGAGCAAGGTGATGGTGAGCGCGCCCCCGCCGCTGCCAGAGCCCTGGCTCACCGGCTTCACGTGCAGGCGGTACTCGATGTGCTTCGGCGCGGGAGGCATCGGATCGGGCAGCCAAGCGTCGACACCGGAACCGCTCGGCGCAAAACCGCGCGCGCCGAGCGACGTGCTCTGCGCGGCCTTCATGGCGCGGGCACGAGCGCGCTTGCTTCGCCTTCCCTCGCCCTCGACGCCGGCGACGTGCACGGTGCCGCCGTGCACCGTGTAGTGAACGCCGTTCGTTGGCGGCGGCTGCGGCGGCTGCGCGAGGCGCTGCTGGGCGCCCCGCGCTTGATCGCGAAGCGCGATGAGAAGCGCTGCGACGTGCTTGCAGTGCCCGCCGTTGCTCGAAGCGAAGGCGGGGCACGTACAGGTCGACGTGAAGCCCGATGGGGTCAGCTGCAACGTGACCCGGTACGGCTCGGCGTCGTTGCCCCGCACGTGTCCGCGAGCGCCGGCGTCCTCGACGACGATGCCCTCGACGGCGCGCCGCCGCACGTAGTCATAGCCCCGAAGATAGGCGCGCGCCCCGAGCAAACGGCGGAGCGCCCGGTCGTTAAGGGTGGAGAGTGCTTCGGTGAAAGGTGACGCCAAATGATGTGACGCACGCGCGGGGCGTGCCCTTTCCGGTAATCGATGCTTGCGTGTTGAACTCGGCCGTTGGTCCTAAGAGGACATGGGTGGCAAAAAGCCTGGCCTGGATGGCCTGCGCGGTAGGGGCCGACAGCAGCCTCGGACCCGTCCGCGACTCGAGGCTCGGGCACGGCGCGGTGGACAACACCGACGCCGCGAGCGCGCGACCTCTCATTGGTCCGTAGCACCCTCTATCGGGTTTCGCAACCGTTTCGCGACCATTGACGGTACGTCTCGTTCGGCTCTCATCGGCTCTCCCTTCGCCTCCCTTCGCCTCCCTTCGCCTCCCTTCGCCCTTCGCCGGACTTCGTGGCATTCGTGCGTGTGCCGTGGCGCCCGCGCCCGGCTCGGCAATGGGGGTCGGCCGGCCTCCGACGCACGAATGCGACGCGCATACTCATTTACGCGGCTAAGCGGCGCGACGAAAGCGACGCCGGCCATGGCACCGGGATTGCCCCGGGGAACGCGAGAGGAGATCGAGCCTATGCATTTCGCACGATCGCTCGGATCCGTCGCGCTCCTGTCCACGCTCGTCGGCGTGGCTCCCTCCGGCTGCGCCGTCGAGACCTACCCGCGCGCCGTCGGCTACGCCACCGTCGACTCGGAGGGCGTACCGGTCGACGTGTACGCGTATCCGCACGCGTCCTATGCGGGCGGCTACGCGTATCTCGTCGGCGACCGGTGGTACTACCCGAGAGAAGGCAGGTGGGTGGAGCTCCGCCGAGAGCCACCCGAGCTCTATCGCTACCGCATCACGTACGCGCAGCGCGTCAGCCCCGGTTACCACGAGCACCCGCGCTACGTCCCCCCGACGCAATACGGCTACCCGCGCCCCGTTCCTCCCTATCGGTGACACGCGGATCCCACGGGACGAGCGACGCGACGAACATCGCGATCGCCGCGGGGAGGTTGGTCCAGACGGTGTGCACGTCGGGGGCCGGAAGGGCCCACGTACTGACGAAGAGCCAGATCGCCAGGAGCGTGTTGAGGTGGTGAACCCACGGCACCGCCATCGCTACGATCGCGAAGGTCGAGCACAGGACGCCGACGACCCATGTGTTGGTACATTGCGCGGCAGCGTGCGGCCATACGAAGGCCGACGTGAAGAGTCCTGCGCCGACGACGACGTTGACAAACCGTGCGGCGGCGAGGCCAGGCCGTCGTTGGGCCAGAGCGCGCATGAAAAGCTCCTTGCCGAGGTGATGCCTTCGGACCGAGCTTCGCAAAGGCGATGCCGTCGTAGCTTGAGCGGGCGCCCTTTCGGCGATACGACCAGCAGCGCCCATGTCGAAGCGAGCGTCGCTCGTGCCCCTCGTGTTCTCGCCATGCCTGCTTCTCGCGGAGGCTTGTTCGGTTTCGGTCGCCGGAGGGCTGGATGACTCCGAGGCGAACCGCGTGGTGGTCGCCCTCGAGCGCGCCAGCATCGAAGCCACCAAAGAGCCCGATCCCGCGGTCGAAGGGAAATGGCGAGTGGACGTCGCGCGCGACGACGCATCGCACGCGCTCTCGGCGCTGCGCGACGAGGAGCTGCCGCGCAGCCTTCCTCCGGGTGTGCTCGACGCGGTCGGCAAAGGGTCTCTGGTCCCCAGCGAGGCCGCGGAGCACGCGCAACTTATCGCCGGAATCGCCGGGGATCTGCAGCGATCCCTTGAGGGCGTCGACGGCGTGTTGAGCGCGCGCGTTCATTTGAACGTCCCCGCGGCAAGCCCGCTCCGCGACATCGCTCCGCCTCACGGCAGCGCCAGCGTGCTCCTCGAGCACCGCGGGTCCACCCCTCCCCTGAGCGCGGACTCGGTGCAGCGGCTCGTCGCCGGGGGCGTCGCAGGCCTCCTGCCGACCGATGTCGCGGTGGTGATGATTTCGCGTCCAGCGCCACCTGCCACGGGCGGCAGCCTGTTGGGGCACGTAGGCCCGATCGCGGTGGCGCGCGCTTCGATGCGCGAGCTCCAAGCCGCGCTGATCGCGCTGGTGGCCGTCGTCGCGCTCCTGGCGGGCGCGACCCTCGCCTTGTATGCGCGCTTGACCCGGCTGCGCGCCGAGTCGCTGATCCCCCCCAAAGCGGGGCGAGCTCCGCCGTGAACCGCCCCACCGGCGCGTTGGGGGGCCTTCGCGAAAAATCCCTGGCGATCGGGTCTCTGGCCGCCTTCTCTCTGGCCGCCCTCTCTCTCGAGGCCTTCGCACTGGTCAACGTCGGCTGCAAAGAGCCGACCAAGGGGGCCCCCCCTGCGTCGAGCAGCGTCCCCGCGGTTGCCTCGTCGGCGCCGTCCCCGCCCGAGACCCCGAGCGCGAGTGGGGAGGCGACCGCGACGAGCGCGCGGATCGCCGCCGCGTCGCCCGCCGCTGCGGGTGCGACGGTGAAGCTCCTCGACTCCGGACAGCCGCCGAGGCAAAGGCTGCGCTACGCGTGGCGGATCGATCAAAAAGAGCAGCTCGCGATGGACTTGCGCACGACAGCCACGACCGAGTCGGCCGCAGCTAAGCCGTCGGAGGTGCCCCTCCCCTCGGTGCACGTCGTCATCGCCATCGACCCGCTGCGCGTCGCACCAGACGGTGACCTGCGGTACGCGTGGCGGGTGACGTCCGCGACGGCAGATGCGCCGGGCGACACCCCCTCGGAGGTCACCGAAGGCATGCGCGCGGAGGTGGCCGGGATCGCCCACCTCTCGGGCAGCGCGCTCGTCACATCCCGCGGCCTCGCGAAGGAAGTCTCGGTCGATCCGGACTCCTCCGGCGGGGCCGCGACGACGGGGCAGATGGCCGAACAAATTCGCCAGACGTTGCGCGATGTCGCGGCGCCGCTGCCGGACGAAGAGGTCGGCGTGGGTGCCCGCTGGCGGAAGATGTCGCAGCTCGACGATCGAGGCGCGCGCGTGGCGCAGACCGAGACCTTCCGCCTGGTCGATCTCCAGGGCGACCGGGGAACGCTCGACGACGCGCTGGCGCAGACCGCCCCGCCGCAGGCGCTGCGCGCCCCGGTGGCGTCGCCGGGCGCGCGCGCCCGCATGGAGTCGATGCTCGCCTCGGGCGAAGCGAAGGTGCGGTTCGATGTCTCGCGTTTGGTGCCGCAGACGACCTTCGACGGCACGACCACCATGGTCCTCTCCGGGCAGTCGCCGGGCGACAGCGCGCGGAGCGTGAAAATGGTGATGCGGGTCTTCATCGCCATCGCGGGTTCGCGGCGGTGAGAGCGGGCGACGTCGAGCTCTTGCAGGTCGTGGCGTCCTGGGCGCTGACCCTGCCGTGCGTGGCCGCCATCATCGTCGTCGACGAGCGGCGCCTGCGCGGAGAAGAGCTCGCGCGCGCCTGGCCAGCGCCGTCCCGCGACGCCGCGATCTTCGGTCTATGGAACCTCGGCGTGCACCCCTTGTGCGTGCTCGTCCATTTCGTTCGAACGCGCCGCGATTTCGTCGGGGTAGCCTTGGGACTGTTCTGGCTCGGTGCCGTCGTCGCGGTCGACGTCGGCGCCCAGCTCGGCGTCGCCGCGGCGGTCGACTGGCTGTCGGGCTGACTTTCAGGCTCGCCGCCGACCGTGATATGAGGCGCGGGCATGAAGGCCTCACTTCGGATCGTCGCCGTTTCGGTCGCGCTCACCGCTTGTTCGAAGACCCAGCCGGAGCCGGTGGCCGGCTCGTCGACGGAGCCACCTTCGTCGACCGCAGCCGCCACCAAGTCCGGGCAGCCGGCTTCGATCCTTCACCCGGATCTGCTCGATCCCTCGAAGGCCGCTTCGAAGGCGCCCGACGCGTTCAAGGCGAAGTTCACGACGACGAAAGGCGACTTCGTCGTCCAAGTGCACCGCGACTGGTCACCGAACGGGGCGGACCGATTCTACAACCTCGTCAAGATGGGATTCTTCGACGACACACGCTTTTTCCGCGCGATCGACGGCTTCATGGTCCAGTTTGGAATCAGCGGCGACCCCGCCGTGGCCAAGAAGTGGCAGGAAGCGAACTTCCCCGACGACCCGGTGAAGCAGTCGAACAAGCGTGGCTTCGTCACTTTCGCGCAGCGCGGCACCCCCAATACGCGCGGGACGCAAGTGTTCGTCAATTACGGGGACAACTCGCGGCTGGACCCGACGTTCGCACCGTTCGGGCAGGTCGTGCAGGGGATGGACGTCGTCGACTCCCTGTACAAGGGATACGGCGAAGGGGCGCCGATGGGCGCGGGACCCGATCAAGGGCTCATCCAGGCTCAAGGCAACGCATACCTCGATGCGAAGTTCCCCAAGCTCGATGGCGTTCAGCGTGCCGAAGTGATCCCCTAGCGGGCTCCTACCCGCGCGCCGGCGTGAGCGGTCGCATCGTCCGCTCCCGCTCGCCTTGGTCGTAGAGCGGTTCGTCGGGGAAATCGCTGCGGCGCAGGCGCCCGACGCCTGCGCGGGCGCCGGCCATCGCAAGCACGCCCGCGACGAACCACGTGCCGAACCACGACCAGCCCCATCCGGTCACGTAGTTGAGCGCCGTGCGACCAGCCGCCGACGCGTCGCGGCGCGCTTGATCGTCCGCCCGAGGACCGAACGACGTGTTCCCGCCGCCCCCCGCCTCGTCAGGATTCGCCGGTGCCGCCTCGAGTGCTACCGCGGCGTCGATCGCCGCGTTGGTCGCCGCCGCCAACGTCGAACGCAGAATGACCGCCTGGAAGCCCGCTGACAGCACCAGCGCCAGCGCCCACGCGAGGAAGCCGTGCGCCACCCCTATCCCCGGACGGGTGCTGCCCGGCAGGTAGCCGGCCAGCCAGCCCCCGACGAAGGCTCCTGCCACCGTGGTGGCCATCGCGCAGATCCACAGGGCGATTGCGCTCCCTTTGAGCGAAGCGACGGTCGGGTGAGAGAGAATGGAGACGACGCCCAGCGCGAGCGCAAGCAAGATCAGCGACACGGCGAGGAGCGCAGTCGTCCCCGCCAGCACCGACCCCCAGCTGATTCGAAGACCGGACAGCGGCTCCGCATACGTGCCGTACGACCGTCGGTAGTCCTTGATGACATCTTGCATCGGTTCCTCCGCGACTTGCGTTTCCTCTCGTCGCGCCTCAATGCCCTGCTCGTTTCGTGCCCCGCGGGCTCGACGGCGGGAGCGCCGGCCGCCGCACGGGCGCCCGGGCGCACGCGTGCCCATCCGCCGAGCCGCCGCGCCGGGGACGCGTGGCTCGCCGCCACGCTGCCACGCAGAGCACGCGCGAGCGCGAGCGAGCGCGAGCCGGTCAGAAGGCCGGCGTCTTTCGGCCGAGCCCGAGCGAGGCCGCCGCCGGGGCGAGGAGCCGTACTCACGTACGGCGACGACCCCCGACGGCGGGATCGCGAAGGGATCGGCCGAAAGACGCCGCCCTTCTGCGGATGCGCTCGCGCCGCGGCACGCACCTTGCGCCTTTCTCGAGCACGCGCCCTCGAAGGGAGGAGCTCGATGTCGACGAGCCACGAGCAGCTGCAGGCCACCGTCAATGGCGTCCCCCGCGCACGCATCGCCGCAGGTGGACGCGCGCTCTCCGAGACCGACAAGGATCCGCTCCCGCGCGCGGCATGCGAAACGCCGGCGGCCCCTGCCGCGGAGCCAGCGCGCGAGGCGACGCCCGGGGCGACTTCGGCGCGGCCGCGGCGCGCCGTGCGCGTCGTGCGATCGAGTGAAGACGCTGGCCCCAGGCACGCGGCGTGGGTCTACGTGAAGCACGCGCTGATGCACCCGTGGCACGTCGTCGTCCTCGCCGGGGCAACCGTGTTCGGCGTCGCGAACTGGAGTCTTCTCGTGCTGCTCCTCGTCTTCGGCGGGGCCGAGCTGCTCCTTTTGGGCATCGTCCTTCGCTTGCACGCCTTTCGCCGGTACGTCGACGAGCGGCTCGACCAACTTGAGCGCGCCAAGGCGGCCGAGCAGCGGACCACCCTGTTTCTCCAGATGGGGGAGGAACACCGGCGCGAGCTATTGCGCCTCGAGGCCGTGGTCGACAAGATCCGGGACGCCACGCGGCCCCATGGCACGGCCGCACAGATCGCGGCCGACGAGTGCCTGCGGCTCCTGGCGAGCTACGTGCGCCTCGCCATCGCGTACAACGTGAGCCGGGACTGTCTGGCCACCGTGGACCGGCGAGCGTTGGACGACGAGATCCGCGCTCTCGAAACGGCTCGCTTCTCACCCCACCCGCACACCCGCGCCCTGGCGCAACGGCGGTGCGGGATCGCTCGAAAGCGCGCCGAGCGGTGGGATCGTTCGCGCGCCGGCCTCGAGGCGATCGCGCACCAGCTGGCGATGATCGGCGAGCTGGTTCAGCTCACGCACGAGCAAGTGGCGGCGCCCGTGGATCCCACTGGGGCGACGGACGAGATCGATCGGGTGGTCGAAGAGCTCGACGAGAGCCAGGCAACCATCGAGGAGCTCGCCGAGTTCCTCGGGGTCGACGACACGATCGAGCCGCGCATGCTCGACATGGGACGAGCTGCGCGTTGCTGAGGTCGAGCGGGCCGCGGCCGCGACGGAAGCAGCCCGATTGACAAGAGCGGCTGCCCGCGGCCATCGTGGCGCCGATGCATCCCCTACGGCCCCGGTGGGCGCCGCCGGTCCTCGCGGCGGCGTTCGTGCTCGCGTCTGCCGCTCCGGGTGACGCCCAAGGAGGCGACGACCGCGCAGCCGCGACGACGATCGTGCAGGAGCTCGAGCACGACCCGGACCATGCGTCCATTGCCGCCGCCCCGATCGCGAGCGCCAAAGAGGCGCTGGAGAGGGGCACGCGGATGCGCGGCGCTGGGGACGAACCGCACGCGAAAGCGGCCGACGGCCTCGCACGCGAGTGGGCGGATACGGCACGAGACCTCGCGCGGGCCGCCGACGCGGAAAAGGCCGCATGGGACGTGCGACAAAAGGCGCAGGACGCCCGAGCGCGGCTCGAGCGAGCACGGGCGCTCGTGGAAGATGGAATCGCGCGGGTCGGGCGGATGAGGGCCGAGCTCGACGAAGCCGGCCGCACCACCCCGGACCGCAAGGCGGTGGAGGCGCACGGGAGCGACCGGAGCCCCCAGGCCGCACGGAAGAACGCGGGCGGGAAGGACAAGCCGGCCAAGAGTGCCGCGACGGGAGAAGCGCCGTGAAGACCGGCTACGTGCTCGCTTCCGCGCTGGCGCTGGGCGCTTGCGGCGCGGCCCCGGGGCACCTCGCGGCGATCGACGACGTGGATCGTGTACGGAGCGGGACCGCCGTGAAGGAAGAGGCAAGGATGGTCCCCGAGGCGTACGCGCACGCTGAGCAGGAGCGCGACTTCGCCGTGGCGGCGCACGCGTCGGGCGACGACGTGGCGGCCACATTGCATGCGGAGCGCGCCCTCGCGGCGTATGCCCACGCACGGATCGTCGCCCGCCTCGCGCGCGCGACAACGGAGCTGGCAGAGGCGCAGAAGGCGCTCTCCGACGACACGGTGGAAGAGCAGACGCTCGACGCATCGCGCGCCTCACTCGACCGGGAGGCCGAAGAGCTCGAGCAGCGGATTCGCGTCGCGCACGAGAGGATCCTGCCCGCGTCGAGCGCTTCCACGAGCCCGGAGCGCGAGGCGGCGCGAGGCGTGGCCGCGGGCTCGCTGGTGATGCAGGCGCGGCTGCTCTGCGCGGCGGCGCGCATGGTCGCGCGGGACGCGCCCGGCCTCGCCGACGCCGACGGAGCCGTGACTTCGCTCCAGGAGCGCCTCGCGAAGAGCCCCCGGCCGGCGCCCATCGACGACGCGGCTCGGTCTCGTGCGCACTGCCTCGATGTCTTGACGCGGGCGCGGCGCGGCGCGGCGCACGATGCGGAAGGGGCCGACGCCCTCCTCTCCGAGCTCTCGGCCGCCGGGAGCTGGGACCCCGGGCGGGACGAGCGCGGCGTCGTCGTCACGTTGCACGAAGCATTTCAAGGGACGGCCTTGACGAACGACGCGGCCGAAAGGCTCAAGAACCTCGGGCGCGTCGCCGCCGCCCACCGGCTCTTCGGAGTGCAGGTCGTGCTCCACGACGCGCGCGCCCGCCCCCCGAACGACAGCACGGACGCCAAACGCGCCGACGCGGCGGTTCAGGCGCTCGTCGGCGGAGGAGCCGCCGCATCCGGTGTTCGATCGGAGCTCGCCGGATCGCTGGCGCCCATCGTCGATTCGAGCGACATCAACGACCGCGGGCGCAACGAACGGCTCGAAGTGGTGTTTGTCTTGTAGTCGAGCCCGGGCTCACGCGAGCTTGTACCCGAACCCGTAGACCGTCAGGATGTGCTGCGGCTTCTCCGGGCTCTTCTCGATTTTCTTTCGCAGCTTGACGATGAAGTTGTCGACGGTGCGGTTGGTCGCCGATCCCTCGAGCCCCCAGACCTTCGACAGGATTTCGTCGCGACCGACCGGCTGTCCCGCGCGCTCGGCGAGCATGCGCAAGAGCTCGACCTCGTAGAACGACAGCGTGTGCTCGGACCCGCGCGCGATGACCGTCTGCGTCGTGAAATTGACCGCCACGTCCCCGATCGTCAGCGTCTCCGGCGTGCTCGCCGCCCCCCGCGCCGCCCGGCGGAAGATCGCACGCATCCGGGCAATGAGCTCGTTGACCCCGAACGGCTTGGTCACGTAGTCGTCCGCTCCGGCGTCCAGTCCGCGGACTTTGTCCGCTTCCTGGGAGCGGGCCGTCAGCATGACGATCGGCACGACCGCGTTGAGCCTGCGCAGCTCGTCGCAGACGGCGTAGCCGTTCACGTCCGGCAGCATCAGGTCGAGGATGATCGCGTCGGGGCTCTCCGCGCGCGCAAGGGCGATCGCTTCCTTTCCCTTGTCCGCCGTGATGACACGAAACCCCTCGAACTCGAGGGCGTCGCGCAGCCCCAGCACGATGTGCGGCTCGTCGTCGACGACGAGGATGGTCTTCTTCGCCGGCCCCATCCTGTCCGTCTCTCGCTACTGCCCCCCTACCACCGTGTTGGCCTGCTCGAGGCACTGCAACGTCACGGTCGCGCCCTGCGGCGGCTCGTTCGCGGTGAAGAGAATCTGCTGCGAGCAGCTGCCCGCCGCGGTTCCTTCCACGTAGCACCAGCCCGGCTGACTCGACGCCGAACAGTCTCCGCCGGCTGGAAAGCCGGTCGGGTCACTCGCCGGCGTGAGCTCGGTCAGCGCGCACGTCGTGAGCGTCGCGGGGTCTGCCAGCACGCACGACTTTCCGCCGCACGAGGCGAGCCAGTCCGCGTGCTGGGCGGCCTGAAAGCGCTGGAGGACGTCCGGGGGCGGGGCGGTGAGACCCGCGGCGGCGTTGCAGGTGCCCTTCTGCAAAGTCACGAGGATGAGGCACGGAACCGTCTGCGTTGCCGCATCGAGCTTCAGCTTCTGCGGCAAGCACTGCACGCTGAGCGCGTTCTTCAGACGATTGATGATCGCATTCACCGCCGGGCGGTAGCCGAACACAGGATCCGCGTTGCCGCTCGCCGTCGTGTGGATGGGGCACAAGCTCGACGCGATGCCCTGCACGCCGGCGGCCTGATTGGCCATGGCGTGCGCGATCTCCAGCTCGCGAATCGACGGATACGCCTTGCCGGCCACTTGCGTCGCCGAATACGCACCGCCCGCTTTCTGGCAGAGAGGCTTGGCGTTCGGGTTCATCGACCCGGGTCCGTCGTAGCAATCGCACGCCCCCGCGTATTGCGGCTGGCTGCAATCCTTGGGCGCCGCGAGCTGGAACGTGCAGGCAAACTGAAGGTCGCCCTTGTTCGTGTTCCACTCGCGCCCGTTGATCGGGTCGCAGTTGTCCGCCGAGTTCGGCGGGCACGCGCTCATCATGCGCGGGTCTTCGGACTCGAGCATGTGGAAGTCCGCGCCTGTGAAGTCGTAGTTCTCGGGATCTTTGCCGGTGATGGCGAGCCAGTCGCTCTCGAGCAACTGGTTCTTTTGCTGGCAGTCCGCCTGGGCGGTTCCCATGGGGCACTCCGGGTCGCCCGGCTTCGCCTGCAAGAGCTGGTGCGGCACCCCGGCGATCGCCGCGTAGTAGACGAGGTCGGGGGTCCGCGGCCCGCGGGTCAAGTTGCAGAGCTTCGCGGGGTCGGTCGCGTCCGTGGGCAGATTCGTCGCGAAGATCGGGTTGATGCAGTTCGCGTAGATGTCTTGATCGCCGACGTAGTTGCCGCTGCCGGGCTGCACTTCGTGCGCGCGATCCGGAACCGACGCGGACGTGAGCCCGCGGATGTAGCGGCTGAGCGGATATCCCGCGTAAACGCCGAAGCGCTGCTTCTGATGGAAGAAGCGCACGTTGATGCTGTCGTTGGTCGGATCGAGGTACCCGCTGACGCCATTCGGCATGTCGTTCGGGCATCGCGTGGCAAAGTTTGCCTTGTCGTTGACGACGTTCGAGAACGCACACGACGTACAGTTCGGATCGAGAGGATTCGCTTTGCACTCCACGGTCGCCTCGGGCGCGCCGTTGCTCGGCGAGTTGGGCCAGCCGCTTCCTTCGTACAAGTACCCTTCCCCGCCCACCGACAGCGGGTCGGCCACTTCTTCGTTCTCGTCGGTCACGACGATGACCGCGAGGAGCGAGTCGGGCCGCAGGAACGCTTTGCGCTGCTGCAGGATCACCGTGTCGTACCCCTGAACGCTCGCCAGCGGGGGGGTTCCGCCGACCTGAATCGACGCGAACGGATCGGGCTGAACGAGAAACCGGTACCACGCCTCGTTCTGCGCTTCGAACCCGCAGCCGTGCTCCTGCACGCCGGAGATCATCGCGGTGAAGTCGCCGATCAGCGTTCCGGCGGTCATCGGGTCGCCGACGGCAGTTTCGGCAGCAACGGGAGCCGGGGGAGGCGGATTGTTCGCCGACATGTTCGCCGCGACCGTCGGGTACCACGCGAGGAAATTGAGCGGGCTCCCCGCCTTCGCCACGGGGCCCTCCATCCCTCCGGTCAGCTGGCGGTTGATCAGGTGCGCCTGGTCGTCGTTGTGCGCGTTGACGTTCGGGTTGGCCATGTTCATCGCGGTCGGATCGCACGTCATCGATCCGCCACGGCCGCCGAGCGACGAAGTGAGGATGCCGAGGTGCATGTCGTGCACCGGCGGGAACTCGAGCTTGCCCGTGTTGCACTTGCCCGCGTTCGACGGCCCGATGGTGCCGCCCATCGCGTTAATGCAGTTCGGCGACACCAGCCGGTTGATCATGTCGGGAACCGCTTGTGCGAGGAGCGCCTGCTTGTCGCCCATCGACGCGGAGTTGTCGATCATGAAGAGCAGGTCGAGCTTGTCGACCGCCACGCTGTGGATGACGCTCGTGAACGTCGTCTTCAGGTTCGGTTGCCAGGTTTCCACGGGGCGCGTGAGGCACGCGGCCCCCACCACGCAGAACACGGCGATCGCCCTCAGCAGCGCGGTCCGCTCTCTCAACGTTCGATTCATGATTCGCTGCTCCTCGGCACGGGATCTAGGCGGCTACGATTTACCACGGCGTATGGGACGTCCTAACGAAGAAGAAGCGAAGCGCCCGCCCGCGGCGTATCGCGGTCTGAGCGAGCGACGACTCGCAGTCGCCGTCCCACGGAAGTGGGTGTGGCCTTGCTGCAAGAGCAGGTCTTATACCAGGCCTGCCCGCCGCAAATTGCGGAGAAACGATGCGTTGTGGGAACGACGCCTGTCAACTCCGTTGGCGTTTGCTCTCCGTGGTTGGCGGGGACGCATGTAGGTCCGCGGGGGCCGTCGCCGACGCACGGAGCGCCCGAACGTGACGCGCTGTGACGCCGGGGACGGCCAGCAACGTCGCGTCGTCGGCGGCGCGAATCGATGCGAGGTTGCCGATGTGCCGGAGAAGGGCCTTCTTGGCTTTGGGGCCCAGCCCTTTGACGTCGTCGATCGGCGAGTGCATCCGTCGCTTCTTGCCGAGGCGCAGGCGAGCCCGATTCGAGAAGCGATGCGCCTCGTCGCGCAGGCGCGCGAGCAAAAAGAGCGACGTGGTGGTACTTTTCAGCGGTATCGGATTCTTCTGACCGGGCAGATAGACCCGGTCGGTCAGCGTTTCCCCGAGGATCGTCTCGCGCTCTTTGGCCAGCGCGACAATCGCGAGGTCGTGCAAGCCGAGGTCGTGCGCCGCGGCGAGCGCCACGGCGAGCTGGCCGCGCCCGCCGTCGACGACGAAGAGATCCGGGGCTTCGTCGTCCCCGGCGCCC
This sequence comes from uncultured Polyangiaceae bacterium, assembly GCA_964531095.1. Lineage (GTDB taxonomy): Bacteria > Myxococcota_A > Polyangia > Polyangiales > Polyangiaceae > Palsa-1150. The sequence continues at coordinate 21,543 of CAZHED010000058.1, forward strand.
GGAGCGACGGCCGCGGCCGCCCCCTCTTCGGGAGCTTCCGGCCGAGCTTCGGGATCCGCGGCTGGCTCGGCCAGCACGCCGGGCAGCTCGGCCGCTTTGATCGCCCTTCGAAATCGGCGGGCGAGGACTTCGTACATCGCGCCGTAGTCGTCGTTCAAGTTGCCCTGGGTCACCGCGGGCATGGCGTCGCCCCGCACGTTGAACGTGCGGTATCGCTTCTTGTCGAGCTCTCCGTCGGCCATCGCCACGATCGCGCCGACGGTGTCCCTTCCGCCCAAGTGCGAAATGTCGCAGCACTCGATGCGGCGAGGAACCGTCGCCAGGCGCAGCCGCGATTGCAGGTCGCGCAGGCGCTCTTGCACATCGTCGCTCTGCCGCTGCTTCTCGATGAACGAGTGGCGCGCGTTGTCGTTGGCCATCGCCAAGAGGTCCACCCGGTGGCCGCGCCTCGGCACGATGAGCGTCACCTTGTGCCCGGCGCGGTCCGTCAACCACTCGGCGATGCCTTCGACCCCCTCCGGCTCGCAGGGCAAGATGATCTCGTCGGGCACGAGCGCGGGGATCGAAGCGGCGCTGTCTTCGCCGGGCGCCGCGGGATGACCCTCGGCCCGGTCGGCCTTCCCGGCCGCGCCGTCCGCGGCGCTCGCCAGGGCCGCGCCGTGGTGCTGCGCGAGGAACGCCGCGACGATCTCTTCGTCGGGGATCTCCGCCTGCCGGATCGAATACGTCGCGACGTCGGCGAGCTTGCCCGCGCGAACGTGGAGCAGCGCGACTTCGACGAGCTCGCCCTCGCGGTAGAAGCCCAGGACGTCGCGGTCGACGTCGTCGATCGTCACGACGCGCTGCTCCTCGCGGACTTTCTCGATCGCCCGGAGCTGGTCGCGATACACGGCCGCGAGCTCGAATCGCATCTCGCGCGCCGCCCTCTTCATGCGGTCGTCGAGCTCGCGCGACAGCTCGTCGTGGCGCCCCTCGAGGAACTTCGCCACCGCGTCGACCTGCTCGCCGTACCACGCGCGGTCGACCGGCAGCACGCACGGCGCGGGACAGCGCTTGATCTGGTGCTGCAGGCACGGGCGCCTTCTGCTGGCGAGCTCGACGTCGCTGCACGTCCGCAGCTGGAAGTGCTTGTTGACCAGGTGAAGCGTGCGCCGAGCGGCGGTGGCCGAGTGATACGGTCCGAAGTGCCTCGCCCCGTCGGGGGTCGGCCGGCGCACCACTTCGAGGCGCGGCCACTCGGTGCCGGCGCCGCCGCGGCTTCCGAGCCGGAGCGTGATGAAGTCCTTGTCGTCGCGAAGCTTGACGTTGAAGCGCGGCCGGTGCTCCTTGACGAGATTGTTCTCGAGGATCGTCGCTTCTTTCTCGTTGGCGGTGACGATCGTCTCGAGGTCTCCGATCGTCCGCTGCAGAATCGGAATGAAGGCCCGGGCGTCGCCGCTGGAGTCCTGAAAATACGACCGGACCCGCGATCGCAGAGACTTCGCCTTGCCGACGTAGACGACCGCGCCTTTCTTGTCCTTGAAAAGGTAAACGCCCGATTGAACCGGGAGGGCGTCGAGCTTCTGAACGACCGCGTCGGGGAGCATGGGCGGGTCCGTACCGCGAAAGTTGCCGGGTGCCTTCGTTGGTTAGCTTAGCTACCCCTCGACCCAGTACGGCGCCGCAAGCGTTCCCAGCTCTTCCTCGATGTCGGACCTCAGCGCCACGTCGACGACGCGCGGAAGCGCCGAACGGAGCAGCGCCCGCCCTTTGGACGATCGGAGCCAGCGCGCGACACCGACCAGCGCATGGGTCACCGCCGCGTCCGGCGACTCGAGCAGCGCCTTCAGATGGGCGGCGACGTGCGCCAGGGGCGCCCCTTGAATGCACATCGCATGGATCAGCTCTGCCCGCTCGAGCGGCGGAGCGGCCGGCAAGACAACCGTCAACCGGCGGTCGCGCGGACTCAACGGCGGATCTCCCCAGAGAAGTGCGATCGCCGCCTCGGCCCGCGAAGCCCCCCTGCGCCCGGGCGAAGAAAGCGCCGCTTCCAGGGCGTCGCGCACGAGGCCGCTCTTGCGCCAGACGCGCGCGGCGACGGTGAAGATCGGCGAGTCGGTCCGTGCCAGAGCGGAGAGCGCCCAGGCATCGTCGAGCGCCCCCAGCCCCCGCAGCCGATGGGCGCACTCGACCGCCGCGTCGACCGCCGCCTCGTCTTCTTCGGCGACCTCGAGCACGCGCTGCGCGATCACGCGCGCGGCGGGCGATCCTCGTCCGAGCGCGACCGACGCGGCGCATTGCACCCGGCCCCAGTCGCGCTCCGCGAGGGCGAGGGCCATCTCGGATGCCAGGCGCGCGTCGACGGCTCGATCGGGCCAGGCCATGACCAGCTCGCGCACCGCGGACGACGCGAGGTCGACGTCGAGAGCCAGCCCGACGGCGCGGTCGAGCAGCTCCGCGGGCGCGCCGACCAGCCCGAGCAGACGCAGAGAATCGTCGATCACGCCGGCGTCGTCGGAGGCAACGTGGCGCGCCGCCATCGCGCGCAGGGGCGCGGCGTGCTCGCGCGCGATGGTCCCGCGGTCGATCAGGTCGCCGAGGCGGCGTGTCCAGCCGAAGCTCTCCGGTTCCGGGAATCGCTCGGCCAGCGCGCAGAGCCCCTCGACCCCGATGGCGCCGAATCGTTCGACCAGCACCTGCGCCCACTGCGTCTCTTTCGGCTGCGGCCGCCCGATCAGCTTCGCCCGGCCCTCTCCGACTCCCCCCGCTGCAGGCGGCCCGACTTCCCCGCCGCGCGGCTGGATGGGTAGGGCCAATGGCTCATTCGACAGCGCTTCGTCTCCGACGAGCTGCAGAAGGAGCACGAGCGCCTCGGGATCCGGGGCCTCGGCGAGCAGCACGCGCGCCATCGACAGCCGCGCTTCGGGTACCCGGCCCTGCATCACCGCGAGACGCGACGCGAATCGCTCCCCCGGCGGCTCTTTGAGCAGCTTTGCACCGACCAGGGCCGCCGAATCCACCGGACACACGCCCCCGAACCGGCGAAGCCACTGTTCGCGGGCCGGATCGCGGACCGAGGGGGCGGGATCGGTGGCGGCCAGCTGGAGTCGCGGCCGGGCCAGCTCGTTCGGCAGGCGATCGAGCGCCCCGAGCGCCTTGGTCCGGTCGTGGGACCGCGCGCACTTCAGCCAGTGATCGACCATCGCCGCCGCCGTCTCCGGAAAGGCCACGGCGAGCGCTTCGGTGGCCCACCCGGCGTCGAGCCACAGGGCATCGTGCTCCGCGTCGATCCAGTCGAGGAGGGCCTCGGCCGCCTCGTCGGGCCGGACGCGCTCGAGAGCCGCGATCACCGCCTCCGAGAAGATTCGCTCGTTGTCCTCCTGCTCGTCGTCCGACAGCGCGTCGGGCACCGCGTGTGCCACCAGGTCGCGCAACACATGCACGAGATCTCCGGGCTGGAGGCTGAGCGGTTCAGCGGTCGCCAGCGCGTGCAGGGCTCGAGCGCGGACCGCGAAGCTCGGAAGGGCCAGCGCGCGACGAAGAGCCGCCACGGCTGCGGACCGCGCTTCGAGCCGGGCGATGAGCTCGATGGCCACGACTCGGCACGCGTGCGTCGGCCCGTCGTCGACGATGTCGGCGAGCCGCGCGCAGAGCGCATCCGCGTTCTCCACGGCAGGCGTCCATTCGTCGTCCGCGAGGAGCGCCTCGGCCATGACGCGGTCGCCGGCACGCGCGACTTCGACGAAGAGCTCGGCCGCCTCCGGATGGTCCAGGGGCACGAGCGTGGCAACGCTGGCCCCTCGCTCGCGCTGCCGGCGGGTCATCTTCGGACCGAACCGAACGAGCAAGCGCAGCAAGCGCACCGCTTCGGCAGGCCAGTCGCGCATCTCGAGGAGCTCGACGCCGAGGCGATCCGCCCGCGCGAGCAGCCGCTTGGTGGCGCGCAAACATTCGTCTTCGTCGGTGGAGATCCAGACTTCGGCAACGGCGAGGGCCAGCGCGCGGCAGCCCACTTGCGCCTTCGCACCCGACCGATCGGCGACGCTTGCAGCGCGACGCGGCAGAACCGGAGCTGCCGGCGCGGCTTCGGACGGGCCGGACACCCGCGCGGCCGCCGCGGCCTCGACGACGCGGAGTCGCTCCAAAATCTGGGCGGAGTCGCCGGGCGGCACGAAGGTCCACGCGAAGTGCTTCGCGAGGGTCGCGTCGATTTCGTCACGGCGTTGCATGGGGGTGCGTGGATGGCAGGGGCGAAACGTCTCGCCTTCCCTAGATTACCAGCATCTGCACGTTTTTGTGCGCAAGGTCCCGATCGCGGTCGCAAGCGGCGCCTGCGTGCGGGGTCGGCTATACCCCAAGCATGCGTCGCTTGGCGGCGGTCGCCGCGCTGCTCGCCGGTGGTTGCTCTTCCGCCGACCGCACGCCGAGCGACCCGGTCGGCGACGCAGGCGGCGGCGGCACGTGCGTGTTCTCGTGCCTGGACGGGTCTACCTTCGGCCGCCCGCTGTCCCAGCGGGTCCGAGGCATCCTCGACTCGTGCGCCGGCGCCGACTGCCACGACATCGGCGCCGGTCAGATGAGGTTGGCCCCAGGCAGCGAGTTCGACGCGATGATCGGCGTTCCGGCGGTCGAGCGTCCGGATCTGCTTCGCGTCCGACCGGGCGACCCGCTCCAGAGCTACGTGTATCTGAAGGTCGCGTGCGACGGAGGCACGACGGGCGATTGCATGCCGCCGGGCGGGGCGGGTCCCGGAGTCGCGCAGACGTTCTACGACTGGATTGAGGCCGGCGCGCCCACGATGTGAACGTATACTTGCCTCCTTCTGCCATGCGCCGAACCCGGCTGCGCCTTGCCGCCCTGCTCGTTCTCGCGTGCGGGATCGCCGCGGCGGCGATCCACTGCGGCGCGGGCAACCACTCGTCGCCCGGCGCCGACGCGTCGATTCCCGACGGCCAGTCGGCGTACACCCGCGTCCCGTACACCGGGCTACCGACGCCGGAGGCCGGACCGCGCACCCCCGTACACGCGGAGTTCACGTCGACGCCCGTTCGCACCGACACGATGCAGCTGATGTTCGCGGCCGGCGAGATGCAAACGAGCGGCGAGCCGTTCGCGAGCAACTTCGCGGGTCGCGTCCTCAGCTACTACATCTACAGCCGCTATTCGGCGACGCCCGACCAGTACTACTTGCCGTGCACCGGAGTCACACTCAACTGCCTCATCGCTCCGGTGATCGATCTCTTCGGCTTCAGCACCGCTGTCGAATCGTACGAGTACTCGAAGTACCACATGAACATGGTCGCCAATCAGAGCGGCGCGGGCGTCTCGCTCGTCAACGGCCCGGTCGTGGCGACGCGCGCGGGGGACTCGCCCTTCGGCAAGCTCCAGGCCCGGATGCAAGCGCTGGTCGCGGCGGCAGGCGCCGACGTCGCGGGGTACGCAACGCTTCCGCCGTCGACCAAGAACCCGATGAACGACTTCGGCTTTCCGGGTCTCTGGCCGACCATGGTGCCGTACCGGAGCTTCGACGTCTCGATGACCCCCGGAACCGGCGCGGTGATCACGTGCAACGCCGCGAAGCCGCAACGAGGGTACGGCGGCGTGGGGCAATACGGCGGCCAGGCCGTGCCAGCGTACGAATGCGACTACAGCTTCCTTCGCCTGAACGATGTCGCCACCCAAGCCGAGCACGTGATCGGCCCCGGCATTCTCGGATACACGACGTGGAAAGAGGCGCTCTGGGCCATCGATTTCACCGGGCGCGTGCACGACTCCGGGAGCAATCCGGTCACCTCGGTCGCGCCGCAGGACCTCGCCCAGGTCGGACTGCCCGGAAACGCGGTGCAAGGCGTCGGATGCCCGTCGGACTGCGCGCCGACGAAATGCCCCACCGGCTGCGAGCACGGCCTCTTCATCGGGTCGACGCCGCTCGAAGGGATGTGGGGACTGACGATGGTCGAAGAGATGGACAACGCCGGAGCGTGGCTTCTGTCGTCGCTCGCGACCAGCGATGGGGCGACGCTCGGGGGGCTGCCTTCGGTGTCGGCCGCCATCGAGTACGACTACGGCTCGCCGCTCGTCTGGTTTCCGGCGGCGATTGCGGTCACCGAGCAGGCGGGCCGCGGCGGCGATGGCGGGGCCGGCGACCGGTACCCGTCGGTCGACACGCTCGCGATCCAGGACGCCACCAGCCGGTCGGTCGATCTCGCCGCGCTCGCCCAGGGCTATTCGCTCTTCTTCGGCATGACCGACGGCCGCAACGTCGGGGTCGGCCAGCAACCGGGCTTGCAGATCGCGTTCGGCGGGTCGATCTTCGCGGGCGACGACGGCAAGCCCGACGGCGAGAGCAGCCCGCACGACCGCGCGCTCGGTGTGATGCGCGTCGCCTTCGTCGACCTGGACCGCATGCACGTCGATCCGGCGACCGGGGTCGCCGCCGACACCGCGACGGTGACCGGTGGGACCGCCGTGCCCGGGTCGACCGTCACGACGACGTCGCTGGGACACGTCGTGGTCGGGCTTCGACACCTGCTCATGGCGTGCAACGCGTCGGTGTCGCAGTACGGCGCCCCCGACGGCGACGCGACGAAAGACATCGGCGGGATCCTGAATTCCGTCGAGATTCATCCTTCGGTCGGGGATGGCGGCGCCCCGCCGGCGTTCAGCGCGCGCGTACGGCAGGTGCTGATGAACCAAGCCCAGTTCGTCCGGGACACGCTGACGGCCGCGGACGGATCGGTGCACAACGGCGCAGCGCTCGCGAATGGACAGTGGACCGCCTCGACGGACGCGACGACGCTCGAGGCGCAATCGGCCGCCCTCCGCGTGCTCGTCGAAGCGGCCTTCCTGAATCCGCTCGACACGAGCTACCGCGATCGCGCCCGCGCCGTCGCGAAGACGCTTCTCACGTCGTTCTGGAGTGATCCGGCGCGCATGTTTCGCGGACAGGCCGGGGGGGCCGACGACGTGATCATGACCCCCGAGCGGTTCGCGTGGCTGCAGCAAGCGCTGCGCGAGACGTACGAGGCCATCTGGGTGCCGGGCGATCCGTTGCTCGACCGAGCCGTGCTCGAAGACCGGATCGCGCGGGTGAACAAGCTCTATTTGAACGGCTGGGACGACCTGAACGGGGATCAGAAGGTGGACAAGCCGACCGAGTGCTTGGGCGCGCGATTGCAGCTCGGAGAGCAGGCGCTCACCGGCGAAGTCGCCACCAACAACAACGGCTTTCCGGTCTTGCAGGGGCCCGACGCCGAGAAAGACTGCGTGCCGAACATCGCGTATTCGAACACGGCGAGCGTGCTGGCGGGCGAAGTGCACTTTCATAGTCCTTAGTCTCGTGCAGCCGGCAGTCTTGTGCCGCCTCCGCTCCGGCCCTCCGGCGTGGCCTGGACTGAACGCAATTCGGGCCTCCGCTCCGGCGGACGCGATCGAACGAACTGCACACGGGGGGAGCGCGGCCGCCTGATGGCGCGATTGGTCGCGGAGCGGACGCGATCGCGAGCTTGGCGGGCGCGATTGATCGCGGAGCGGACGCGATCGCGAGCTTGGCGGGCGCGATTGGTCGCGGAGCGGACGCGATCGCGAGCTTGGCGGGC
>CAZHED010000059.1:0-27463 GCA_964531095.1 uncultured Polyangiaceae bacterium
TCATCAAGTTGCTCGACGGGACGAAGGCGTACGTTCACGCCGTCATCGACAATTTCTCCAGAAGAATCCTCGCGTGGAGATGCGCCTGCCACGAGGTGAGCGGCCGCCCGGGTGAGCACGTCGTGCGTGTTCATCGGGTCGAGCCTGCTGCCGCGGGTCCACGTCGCCGTTGAGGTTCTCGACGCCGGAGTCCATGAACACGTTCGTCGATGGCTTCGGCGAGGTCTTCCCTGCGCTTCCCCCGGAGCTCACCGGAGACCGACTGGGCCAAGGATTGGGCCAAGTGGCCCCCCTACATGCCGATTTCCCGGCAAATATGGTGGAGCAATGGGGGATCGAATTCAGCAGGGTATATACACGCCAACTAGTCGACGTTGCTGACCTTTTTGTCCAAGTCCTCGATTCTCCGTCGCTTCCAGCCGATCGCGACTTCCTCCCGTTTCCTCACCAGTTTGCCGAAAACCGCCCCCGTCGTGGCACGGGTGTGGCACGGGAAAGCTTTGCCGCAAGGAACGAGCGACGAGCTCGGACCGAGCCCGTCGAGACGTCGCGTAACAGCTACGGCTGCCCGGGGCCCGCCCAGATCAAGTCGACAGCGTATGCCTTGAGCTGGCGGTCGGCGGTCACCAGCCGTAGCCCGTCGAGTCGCGCCTGGGTGACGAGCACACGATCGAACGGATCACGGTGGTGTAGCGGAAGCTGGGCGAGGTCCAGCACGTGGCGCTGCTCGATGGGTGCACTCGAGTGCCCGAGCGCCGCGAGGCGGTCCGGGATGTACTGGTCGGGCGGGCTTGGAAGCCGAAGCTTGCCCAGGCCGTGCTTGATGACCATCTCCCACGCGCTCGCGGTCGACAGGAAAACCTCGTGCTCATCGCTGCGCAGCAGCGACTGCGCGTCTGCATTGAGCTTCTCGGGCGCGAGGAGGTACCAGAGCCAGCAGTGCGTATCGACGAGCAGCTTCACTCGTCAAACTCGAACGCGCGCTGCACGTCCGGGGGAAGCGGCGCGTCGAAGTCGTCAGCGACCCAGCCGGCGCCCGCGTCCATCCCCATCGCCCGTGCGCGGCCGCCAGCTCCTGGTCCGGGAGCTGCCACAACAGTGACCTCGGCCGGTCCCGTGGGGAGATCGGCCGGCAGCGTGAGCTCCACGCGATGGCTCTCTGGGATGAGGATGGTCAGCTTCGCCGCTTGCACAACGCGTTCAGAATACTTCGTCGCCATCGACCGCGCCACGCCCCTCAAGCCGGGTTACCCATCTCAGATGAGCTTTGCGAGCATCGCGCAAGGGCTGCGGTTGCGAAGGTGGGGGCGGCGACGATTCCAACCGGCGCTCCTCTCGCGTCGCTGGGTCGCCTCCGAGGCGGTCACCCAGCCGACCCTCGTACCTTACACCGCAGCCGGTACCAAGCGCACGAACACCGTCCACCCGGCCGGTGCCGCCGGCATCACCGCTGCCGCTCCTTGCAGGGCACGACGGTCTCCGCCTTCGTTGCCCAAAAGGGCTTCACAGGCGCAGCCAAGCTGTATCGGGCGCTGACGCACAGCTCCAAATGCCACCACCGCTGCCAAGAACATCGTCACCGGTGAAGCCCCACGGGCCTGTCGGCCAGCCGGCGCGCCGCTGATTTCCGCGCCTCTTGGCAAAGCGATGCGCCAGCTCGGGCCGCCGATGGCGCTGGCCTGCGAGCTGGCGCGACAAGTTTCGCAGAGTCACTGCGAACCAGGAGACCGGGTCAGCGAAGGCAACAGATGGCGCCGGATCTTCTCTTTCAGCCTATCCGGCAGCTGTATCCGTATCACCGAAGGACGAGACTCGGATTTTGTCACCACAATGCCGATCAGGGACTGGTCCGAGGTTTCACCGATCGCAACCCCCTGCGTCGCCGGTCCCCTATAGGGTTTCAGAACCTTGAGAACAGACCTCATCTGGCGACGAGTCCAGTGGGCGAGACCCAAAACATGCACTGCGCTCACCTGGTACAGCTTGCGCTCAACCATCACGTGCGGGTGGTCGGAAAAACTAACCTCGGCGCTTACTGGGAAGATAACGCCATCCGCGATCTCGTTGACTCGCGGATCCTTTAGGCGGTCTTCAAGGAGGCAGCGCGCAGCCTGGTTGCCCACGTCGTTCAGGGTCAAGCCCTGCCGGCGTTTGCCCGTCCGGTCGAAGATCTTGGTTTCGCCAGTGAGCACGTCCTGTTTCGTCGTGCGCAGGTGCGGCACATCAAAAGTGATGTTCGGCGGTAGCGACGGCGAAAAGCCGAGCGTCCGCTCCGACAAGAGGTCCGGCGCGAGCGTGACATCGAACTGCGTGTCGTCATCCCAAGGCACCAACTCGTAGAGTTCAACACCCTGTTTTTCGGCAACTAGGACGGCTGAGGCGGTGTATCCGCTTCCCGAGACGATGGCTCGACGCGTGAGTGCGGGCATGTGCAGGAGCTTCGCGCAGAGTTGCTCGACTTTCGTAACGTCGAGCGGGCGGCCTTCGTCCTTGACTTCCGTACCTGCGAACGCCGATCGCGTCCCATCGTCGTTCCTGGCGGTCACCGTGACGTCGACGTCGCGAGCCTTCTCCGCAAGCTCATCGTCGACCATGCTTCCAAGTTCGACATCAACGTGAGCAGGTTCGTAGGTGCGGACAAGCAATCCAACAAGAATGTGGACGTCGGTTTTCGTCAGCATGTCTTCCGTTCGCTCTCGAGGGTGAGACGATTGCGCTCGTCGTGAGAAACGTCAACGGTGCGCTAATCGTCGAACGCTGGCCAAGTCGGCTCCAACAAAGTGCGTCTGCGCGTATGGTTCGCGCCGCGACGGCGATGGCGCAACCTATCGACGGTTAGGCCAGAACTCGGTGCCGGCGCTTTGCCCCATAAAGTAGCGGCCATATGCTCCGTTGGCCTCGCCCGCATTGAGGTCCACCTCGAAAGGGCGACCGGGGGCCGGACCCGCGGCGCCCTGGACGATCGCCAGCCTGAACCTGTAGATCCGATAGGCAGGAGGCTTTCCCGTGGCAACGCCAGAGCAAGCCAGGACGCTCATTCGATTCGGCCTCGATCAGCTTCGGACAAGAAATGCCCATCACGAGTTCGAGCACTTGTGCAGGCACCTCGCCCGGAAACGAATCTGCAGCAACATCGTCCCGACCAGGCGACCGAAGTCTCCCCAGCTCACGCCGACCACCTGCCACGGCCCATCATCGACACCATAGGCCCGGCGAACGTAGTGGCTCGCCGAGAGCCCCGCCTCGATCGTCGCGGCGTCCGGGAGGTTGGGGTACGAGATGGCGAGGCCGAGGGCGTACCACTGCGGCAACGACAGATCGAGCGGGAGGTCGACCGAGAAGGCGTCCTCTGCGCACAGCACCTCCTCGATCTCCCCCCACGGGAGCGAGAGGCCCCGCGCCCGCGTCTGCCGATCTGCGAGGTCCTTGGCGAGGCGGAATGCGTCGCGGGGATGGTCGGCGGTTCCGCCGGCCTGGTCGGCCGTCTCGATCCGAACCACCCACCACCCGTCCGACAGCAAGTGAACGCGCACGGCGAGGACCGTCGAACCGGCCCGAATCTGGTGGATGATGCCCTCCGCGCCCGCGGGCTTGGAGCTCAGGAGTTCGATCGTCATTTCCGCAAGAACTGTCGCACCGTTCGCGGCTACGGCAAGGGGCCGGTGCGTGCGCCTGTCGATTTTCACGCAACGCGTATGGCGAGCTGGCCGATAGAAGGGCACCTGCGCTCACGTCCCGCCCCACCGCGTGCGGGAGCTCCACCGCGAGTGGGCCCGCTCGCTGGAACACGGACGCCTGACCGTCACGCCCTCGGCGACACCGCCGAGCTTACCGAGCTCGCCGCCGGAGCCCACGCGCTCTTCGAAGGTCGAGACTGATGGCCACCCGTGGTCAACCTCGCTCCGATCTCGTTGGCCAAATTCCCTCGGATCGACGTGGCCAAATCTCCTCGGATCGCAGTGGCCGTTTACAGACGACGGCCGCGAGCCGCCGGCAACCCATCCGCGGCCTAAAAATGGGCAATTCGTCGTCGCGCTCGATTTCTGTCACCGGATTTCCGTTGTCCTATTCGAGGGTTCCCTTGGAGAAGGCACAACCGTCGATTTTTAGTCACCGAAAATGCACTACCTAATTCATGACTTAGATACCACTTGACACCACGCCTTTATCTTGCCCTCCGTCTTCGACTCCGGGTCCTGAGCTTCTTGATGCTCGCGAGGTTGCCGCGCGGATCAAACCGAGAACGTCGCGGTGATGCCGCGGACCCCCGCATCCTCACGAAGGGCTCGTGCTGGGGCCACGGCAAGAAATCGGCCTACGTGGACCTCGCGGTCGAGGGCACCGAGGGTCTGCGCGCATTCGTGGAAAGGGTAAACGTGGTCGATCGGCAGATCCGGCCCGAGGGTCTCATCGACGTGACTCTCAACTGGAGCGAGGAGGTCGTCACGGCTTGCGCGTTCGACCTCTTCCCCAACTGGATCATGCTCTCGTGGCGCATCGAGGGGATCGGACGAGGAAGATCGCCTTCGGCTACCCTCTTGGCGAAAACCGCCAGGGCCTACAGGGCCGCGTCGAGGTCTCCAGCGCCTCGCTGACCTGCCGCTCGAAGCCACTGGGCCAGCATCGTGCAGCGCTGCTCGGTCGAGTTGTTCTTCACGGCGATGGCGAGCGCCCGCTTGCTGCCGACGAGGCGCTTGCCGCGGTCGTTCGCGTACGTGACCCGTTCGAGGAAGCCCTCGATGCTCGTCGCGACGGCCGATTTGGGGCGGCTGGCAGTGAGGGCGGGAGCGCGGGCGGACATCGGGGAAGGCGCCCACACACCAAGCCAGACGGCGAGCCCTGGGTCAACGGCTCCGGCCGGCGCCAACAATGCACCTGGTTCACTTGGCGACATCGCCAGTGAGCTTGGCCCTGCGCGCCTCCAACGCCGCGACCTTGGCTCGCAGCCTCCTCAACGCCGCGTCGATACGACGCAGCTCGATTGCTCGCCGGCATGCGCGCCCGCTCCGTCGGGCCGGCAGACCTCGCGGCCCTGCCGGTCTCTGCCCGAGCACAGCTCGCCCTCAACCTGATCGGTCTCGCACACCGCAGGCCCGAGATGTTGCGCTCGGCGCACTCGCCAGCGCAGCTCTCACAGGGCCCGGCAAGGAGGGTCGGACGCAACGATCCGTGTCCGTGCGGCAGCGGCAAGAAGTTCAAGAAGTGCTGCCTCGGGGCGGCGCCGAGCAAGGGCGCGTGAAGGAGGGGTGCTCGGCCCACTGAACGGCCTCGCTGACTGCCAGGTCAGCAAGGCCGCTTGTCTTGGTTCCTCGTCGATTCCAGCCGCCGAGTGACGCCAAGCATAGGGGTTCGTTTGTCCTCGCGCAAGACCCTCGATGCGTCCGCGTGAGACTCCGAAGGCTCGATCGACGTCGCCAGCGTCGACCGAGCGGAGCGCGCTTCGCGCTCCAGCTACGAACGCCCCGAGACGGTGCGCGGTCGTGTCGTGCAGGTCGCGATCGACGTCTGCCTTCCGCCTCGGGCCTCGCCGCGCTGCGGGCGCGGAAGGGGCGTGCACGATGTCAGATGATGCAGCAAGCGCTCTTCCGGCGGGACCGGGAGAGCGACCAGACGACGACCTCTTCCCGCTCCGCGAGCGGCTCCGCTTCCGAGACAACCTCGGCCTTGGCCTCCGCGACATCCGCCGGCGTCCTGCGTTCGGCACGCTGGCGCGCGGCCCCTGGCAGGTGTTCATCGCGATCGCCTGCCACTGGCAAGCCAACGCTGAGGCGTGGCCGAGCCAGTACGCGATCGCGGGCTTCACCGGGTACACTTCGCGGGCCGTTCGCGATTACGTCGACGAGCTCGAGAACCGCGGGCTCGCGCGCCTGCGCCGCGAGCGCAGGCCGAACGGCGCCGATCGCATCTACTACGCGCCGGGGCCCGTGACTCTCGGGGAGCTCGCGTCGTTCGTCGAACGTTTCCCGAAGACGCCGGCGAAGGCGCGCCTCTCCCACCCACCGGAAGCCAGTTCCGGTGGTCCATCCCACCCACCGGAAGCGGTTTCCGGTGCCCCACCGGAAGCCAGTTCCATGGAACCAAGAGATCAAGATCAAAGAACTTCTTCTTGCGGGAGCTCGGCGCCTGCGACGCCAGCATCCCCCGAAGAAGAACAACCGAGGGTCACAACCGAGGATCGGGAGATCGCACGCGCCGTCCTCGGCGAGCAGATGAAGCGGAAGCACCCGAAGCGCCCACCACCGCGCTGGTTCGATCGTGCCGACGTCGAGCTCGTGGCGACATGCACCGCCGCCGTCGAAGGCGACCGCGAGGCGAAGCTCCAGGCGCATCGAGATGCGCTCGACGGTGCGTTCTCGGCTTCGAAGGACGGACCGCCGACGTCGCGCTTCGTCTGGGGGACGCTCGCCCACTTTTTCGAGCACTCCGAGCGTGGCCGGACCGCTCGCGTGCGGGAGCAAGCGCGCGCCGAGCGCGAGGTGGCCCTAGTGGCGGGGTCGCCGCCAGCGCGAGCGGCCGTTCCGCTCGAGCCCCGCGTTGACCCAGCACGGATGCGCGAGGACATTGCACGGCTGCTCGGGAGCCTCCGATGAGTCGGCGCGTACCCAACAACTTGCGTACCCGCGTACCCACGGATAGGAGTCAACCGATGCTGACGGTCGCCGTTCTCCAGCAGAAGGGCGGAAGCGGAAAGACGACGCTCGCGATCAATCTCGCCGCCGCTGCCCACCTCGACGGCGATCGCGCGCTCGTCGTCGACATGGACCGCCAGGCGAGCGCGTTCGACTGGAGCGCCGCGCGCCAGGACGGCTCTCCGCTCGACGGGCTCTCCGTCGTGAAGGCCGACAAGGCGATGGCGCTCCCGCGCTTCAAGGAGATCGCCCATGGCTACGACTACGTTTTCCTCGACGGGCCGCCGCGGCTCGGTGACGTCACCCAGAGCGCCGCGGTAGCGGCGGACGTCGCCGTGCTGCCCATCCAGCCCGGACCCTTCGACTTCTGGGCCGTCGCGGAGACGCTCGAGTCGCTGGATCAAGCCGACCAGATCCGCGAGCAGCTGGGGCGCCCTCCGATCCGGCGTGTCTTCGTCTTGAACCGCGCGAGCACGAACACGCGGCTCGCGCGCGAGGCCGAGGCCGAGGCCGAGCTTCACAAGGCCGGCGGCGAGCTCGCCGGCGTCGTGCACCAGCGCATCGCGTTTCCCGACGCCGCATCGCGCGGCGAGTCGGTCCTCACGTCCTCGTCGACCCAAGCCGCGGCCGACGACATCCAGCGCCTTTGGCGCAAAGTGAAAGGCGGGAAGCATGGCTCTGAGCCTCAAGAAACCAAGCCGAGAGCGAAGCGAGAAGCGGGCGAAAGACGCCGCGGAGAAGCTCGGAGCGGGGGAAAAACGCATCGTCGCGGACGTGCCTGAGCACATCCATCGGCAGGTGCGGGTGAAGTGCCTTCAGCGGGGGGTCCTCGTGCGGGACTACATCCTCGAGCTGTTGGCAAAGGACGGGATTCGCTAGCGCCACCAGTTACCCCTGTCCCGACGTACGCAGGTACCGCGGGACCTAATTCGCCGGCTCGAGGCGCTGCAGGACGTACCGCGTGTGTGCTCGCCCACGACGCGTCAGGGTGACGACTCGGACATGCGCGGTGCACGCCCGGTTTGCTCGTTCAGCGTTCATCCTGCGCAGGTCGTCCGCGGTCAGATCATCGGCGACCCTGCCTCGAAGGATGGCTCCGTCCGACGTTCGGAACTCGAACCGACGCGCCTCCGGGAGGACGGCCAAGAACTCGCCTGGGAACGGTACGTCTTGCTCCTCGGTCCGACTCGCGTCGGTGCGCTCCGCCGCGAGCTCGACGTCCCGAAGATCGAAGGCGTAGTCGATGTCGCCAGCGACAACCCGGAAGCTCGCGTGGGCTCTTTGAAGCACCGCGAAGAACTCCTTGAGCGCAGCGAAGGAGCGCACGTCGAGCTCTTCGGCGACATCGGCGAGATCGTCATCGCCCTTTCCGGCGGCAACGAGCGCGCGCGTGACAACGCTGATGGCCTCGTGCAGCGGAGATGACCGGAGGGTGAGCGGGCCCTGCAACTCCGCGAGCTCGAAGCCGAACGAGCCGTGGACGACGTTTGTGACGTGCAGACGGGCTTCGTGGCGGTCCGGCACTGGGCCCGAGGGAGCCAGACTGCCGTGCTCCTTGAGCGCCCAAACCTTGGTTACTAGGTTTTGGTACTTGCCGAGCGCCTCAGCAGCGAAGTCGGCGTCGACACCCCGGCTCCCGATGACCGGCGCGCCGCCGAAGAAGAGTGCGGTGCGCCCTTCGATCTCCACCCTCGACTCGACCTCGGCGAGTGCCTTGCGGACCTCGTCGCGCCGCTCGGTCAGGCTCATGCGGCCGAGAACGTCGCCAGGCGGAGCGGACGAGAGCAGCTCCTCGACGGCCGCGAGGTCAGCTGAGAGGTGGTCTTGCTTGAGGCGGCGGATCACGGGGAGGCTCCCTGGTTCAGGATCTTAGCGGCGTTCGCATCATCGGCCAACGTTCCGAGAGGCACCTCCAGCATCCCTTTCCACTGAAATGTCGAGCGCTTGTGGGAGAAGAGCCCGAACCAGTAGCGCGTCTGACCGACCACATGAGTAGGCGGCTGGCTGAGGTCCACGAAGTGGACGTCGCACAGGTATCGCGGCTTCGCGAGCGGCTTCGAGAAGAGGTGAAGGCAGCTGGTCACGGCAGCGTGGAAGGCTGCATCAGCTGCCATCGACGCGGGGCGTTCGAAAAACGTGACCAGGTCGATGTCCTGCGGGGGCCGGACAGCGTCGATGCGCTCCACGAAGCTGCCATCTACCCACTGGAAGCCCGACGCGAGTCCGAACGCATGCAGATCCGCTCTGTAGCCGAGGAAGCCCCTAAGGATCGCGATCCGCTCGGGCGACGTCGCGAAATGGGCGACCAGCTCCGTGACCGACGCCTTGTACGGCGACATGAGCCCCTGCTGCTCGCCGGGCGATGCGCCCAGGTACGGCGGCAGAAGACCATCGCTCGAGAAAGAGGGTATCGGCGGCACGGCCGGCGACGATACACGAGAGCGTGACGTCGGCGCGAATCCAAGCAGAGATTGGCCCACGGGCCCGTGAGTACGTGCGTCCGCAGGTACCTGGGTGCTCCGCTCATCCTGACTCGAAAGGCTCTCGCCCCGGAGCCGCCAGCTTGGCCCTTCACGATGCCCGCGCACTCACGGTCGCAACGATCGCCTCAAAGATCTCGCGCACGCCTGCAAAGTCGTGCCGCGATACAGCGCTCGGGTCAGCCGTCACCGCTTCAAGCTTTCCCTCGAAACGCTTCTGGACGGCGGCCTTGTTCGAGATCTGTCCCTGGTACTCCTGCAGGCGATCGTTGAACCCGACCCAGCGCACGGGAATCAACTGGCCGTTCTCCTCCAGCACGTCTGCCCCGAAATAGAGCTCGAGAGAGCACGCCCTGCCGTTGATGTCCGTAGCCATCGGGCCGCCGGGGCCCACTGTCGGATAATTCCTGGCGAACTCGCAACGGGGCAGGGTCATCGCGAAGACATTCGCGGGAAGAGGGCCCGCCTTCAGCTGGTCCAATGCGTCCATCCCCGCCGTGTCGTTGTCAAAGAGGAAGAGCACGCGGTTCTTGATGCCGCACCCGACCAGCATGCGCGCGAACTGGACCAGCTCGGGCGTGCCTCCTCGAGCGTTCGCGGTCTCAAAGTCGATGAACGCGATGAATTCCCTTAGCTCCGGGAAGAGCACCTCGAGGCTGCGCCCCAGCAGCCTCGAATCGGACTTGCCCTCTGTCACGATGATGATGGGCTCGCGCGAAATATTCCAGAGGTTGCCGTCATCGTGCACATAGCCGCCGGTCACGAGGTCATCGAAGTCGAGGACGACCTCGTCGTCGGGGCGAGCGACGGCCAGAGCGCATCGCAGCACGAGGTGCGGATCACCGTTGGGAAAGCCGAACATGTGCGCGTACGTCGTGTTCAGCTCGGTCCAGTCCAGCATGAACTTCAGGCACGCATCGTTCGCGGTCTCGGGCGTCAAGTGTTCCCGGCGGCGGCCAGCGTCTATCGCGGTGCGCATGTGACGGAGCCAGGTCTCGAAGCCGTTCTCACCGTGTAATTCGGCGGGCCACTCTTCGATCTCGGATTCGTCCAGCCTTCCGAATCCGGCCTGGAAGGCCGCCCTGGCGGCGGACAGGGAGAATCCCAGGAGGTCGAGTCGTCGCGCCGCGACGTCGGCGCGCGTCACGTAGACGTGCTGACGAGGCTCGCCCTCGGCGTCCAGCTTCTCTAGCCGGTCGGCAGGCTGGAACGGAACCATGACGTGCTCGGCGAGGTAGTTCTTGCCGAGGTCGACGACGAACTGCGCAACCGAGAGCTCGTAGTAGCTGCCCATGACCGGTCAAACCTTCCACGAGGAGCGGTACACGGGTTCCTCGTTCGAATCCCACACGCCGACGTTTCGGCGTAACCGCGGCTTCCTGTTGGCTCGGGCGAGTCGATGTGCACGAGAACGGAGTGCGGCGGCACCCAGTTAGGGGGGGTGCCGACTGCGCGCGGGTTGTCGCGGGCGTCCATACTACGAACGCACATCCCTTGGCTCCAATCCGCGAGAAAACAGCGTTCGCCACCATCGCCGCCCATTCACTGTGCCACGGGCATGCAAGCGGTCCAAATGGCATTCAAGCAGTCCAATTGGTTCCGACGCTGGAAGTTGGCTACGTGGTCAGTTGTGAGCGTCGCCTGGGGGGTCAGCTCGACGCCGCGATCGCCGACCTGACCCGGCTGCTTGCCCAGCCCGACGACCCGGCGGTAGGGCGGCATGCCTCAAGGTTGCCCGCCGCGTCAAACAGGGCCATCGTCTCTGCCATGCCGGAACCGCCCGTTTGGGTCAACGACTATGCAAAGCTTCTTGCTTCACCGGCGCCCGATGACTGGGACCGGGCTCGCTCTCTGAAGCAGGCATACATTCCGTCGCGGCTTTTTCGCTACCGTTCACCAACTTCGCCTAACATTAAGGACATAAAGGACGGCACCATCTGGCTAGCCGCCCCAAGCGATTTCAACGACCCATTCGATTCGGCTTTTTCTGTAGACGCAAGTTCCCTCCTGAAGGCGACGCTCCGGGCGGAGCCGCGCGATTGGATCGAGCGGCTCAAGTTGCCGCCCAAAATTCTACTGACGCTAAGGGCTGCTGAGGACCCGTTTCCCTTGCTAAAGGAATTGCTTGCCGCGGAAGCGATCGAGCAATCCGGCTTGCAAGCGGCAGAACAGGCAAATACGATGCTCACGAAGTTTCTAACCGACGCTTCCACAACCTCGAGCGAGCACCTGTCTAAGCTTCTTCGGAGCGGCATAAAGGTAGCATGTTTCAGCGAGACCGGCACGTCCTTGCCATTATGGGCTTATTACACTGACAGTCATAATGGGTTTTGCGTCGAGTACAACGTATCGCGGTTGTCGCGGACAGGCACCGCTCTCCAAATGCTCCACCCTGTACTTTATGATTCTAAACGTTCGGCGCTGGAGGTCATTATGGCAGGCGTGCAAAGCCAAATCCATTTCTGGCCACATTGGTGGCACTGCACAAATCGCAGGATTGGGCTCACGAGAGGGAGTGGCGAATGGTGCATCCTGTGGGACACCCTTGCGACAGAGGCGAACGGCATGGCTATCGCAATGCCACCTTATAGCTTGTATTTCGGAAATAGAATGGATCCCGGGCACAGACGCGAATTGCAGGCGATTGCTGACGCCAAGAAGATTACCACATTCGACATGATCATATCGGCGCACCGGTTCGAGCTTCAGCCGATCCAAGTCCGGCGAACTTAGTGTCCGTATTGCCTGCCAACTTGGGCCCGCCGATTCCAATCCGATTGAACGAAGGGGCTTCGCCGATAGCGCGCGAAGTGTTCCATCGGCCGTTTGACCCGCCCACCCCCTTTGAGCTTCCTGTTCACCGCGACCGCGAGGAGAAGATCATTCGCGGCTCGGCAATACCCGATTCAAAATCGCATCGACGTTCTCGTCGCTGAGCCGCACTTCGCGAAGGATTGTCCTGAGAGCAGTCCCGTCGCCGGTGCGACCGGCTTGGTCGAAGTCGTTCAGGAGGCTAGCAGTAAACAGCCGCTCGTTGACCGTCATCGCCTCGTACTTGCGGTTGGAGCTTCGTGGGAGCCCTTTCGGCGCTGAAGGAGGGGAGCGAGGACCCCGGCATGCGCTACTTTAGGTTCGGGGCGTTTCCTAAATTATCTTCCCAGGTACCCAAGCTTCCTAAGCTAGATGATGCAAGCATCCGACTTCACTACGAAAGCACCTGGCAAGCTCGTGCCCGCGGAGCGGGGAGCGGTGGCGTTCGTGCCCGACCCGGCCCCGGAAACGCTGGAGGTCGACGCCGCGGCGGTCCGGTCGCTCACCACCGCCGAGCGGGAGCTGGGGCACCTCACCGGGATGCTCCGGGCCATGGGGACCGACCTCTACGTGCACCTCCTGAGCCGTCCATTCCTGCGCCGTGAGGCGATCGCGTCGAGCCGGATCGAGGGGACCGTGACGACGCCCGAGCAGCTCGTCCTCCTGGAGGTGGAGGGCGGCGACGCTACGGGGTCGTGGCCTGCCTCGGATACCCGCGAGGTGCTCAACTACCTGGATGCCCTGGACCACGGCTTCGCGCGCCTGAGCGAGCTGCCGGTCTGCGTCCGCTTCATCAAGGAGCTGCACGCCATCTTGATGCGCGGCGTACGCGGCGACGAGGAGCGGCCCGGCGAGATTCGCACGGTGCAGAATTTCATCCGATCGACGCGCGACATCTGCGAGGCGCGCTTAGTCCCGCCCCCGCCGGGCGCGCTCGACGCGTGCCTGCTCGCCCTTGAACGCACGATCCACCCCGAGGCTGACAGCACGCTGCCGCCCCTCGTCCGGCTCGCCCTCATCCACTACCAGTTCGAGACGATTCACCCGTTCCGCGACGGCAATGGACGCGTGGGGCGCTTGCTCATCCCGCTCCTCCTGTGCGCCTACGAGCGGCTCGACGGACCTTCGCTGTATCTGAGCCCTTACTTCGAGCGGCGGCGCTCCGAATACGGGGACCTGATGTTGTGGGTGAGCATTACGGGCGACTTCCTCGCGTGGGGGCGCTTCTTCCTCGACGCCATCGCCGAGTCGGCGCACGCAGCGAGGTCGCGCGCGCAGGCGCTCGTCTCGCTGCGGCGCGACTACCGAGCCCGCCTGTCGTCGGCTCGGTCGAACGCCCTCTTGCTCAAGCTCGTAGACGCTCTGTTCAGCCTCCCCGCCATGACCATCGGCGAAGCCGCCAAGCTCCTCGAGGTCACGCCCGCGGCGGCGGCGGCCAACATTCGCAAGTTGGTCGACGCCCACATCCTCGAGGAGGTCGCCCGGCGGCGTAGCGAGCAGCGCTACTGGGCCCGCGAGCTGATCGCGGCTGCCTACCCGGACAGATGACAGGTCGTACGCATCATCGCCCCGACGCGCACCGCCACTTCCCCAGCGCCAACATCATTCTCTTCAATCGTTCTCAACTTGACCCGCCGATTCCAATCCAGCCGCACGAAGGGGCTTCGCCGATAACGCGGGAGCAGAGTGGCCCACGGGCCCTTGAGTACGTGCGTCTGCAGGTACCTGGGTGCTCTGCTCATCTGCGGCGCCGCTCGTCAAGCACCTCGAGCTCGCGCGCCCACCGCCGGGTCACTTCCGATAGGCGCGCCCTTTGTCGAGCACGAGCTGAGTCCGGGCTGGCGCTTACGAACGGTGCTCAACGACAACGGGTGAAGCGGCTGACTGTCGCCCTCGCGAGACCTGTCACCATCGGGTTCCGATGTAGACGCCCGTAGAGCCGACGCAGTGGCTGCCTCGCCCGTTCGAATGCTCGCGCAGCGTCGGGTCATACGTCCGGTGAGCAAAGAGCCGGTGGCACAGCGAGCAGCGAAACGTATAGATGGGCCCGGGGAAGCCGCGACGACGCGAGACCCCAAAGCCGGGGACCGCGCGGCGACTTACGAACCGGCCGGCAACAGCGAGGTCCCCGGCCTTCGACACCTCGACGTCGTACTGAGGCTCGAACGAGATGTCCGTCGGCTCCGCGGACTGGAACGCGTCGGCGACGAACGATTTCATCTGCGGCCCGCTGGATCGTCCTCCGGTGCGATCGAAGCCGTAGAAATACTCCCGGGCGTCACCGTCCTTCTTCTGCTTGTACCTGAGCGAGTATGGCTCCACGAGCCGTTCAGCCCCCTGGTACTTCATCTTCACCAGCGTCAAGCGACTCCCCGCATCAAGGATCACGTTGCGGAGGGCCGAGGGGAAGAAGACGCGACGCGAGAACCACGCATGATCGGTCGCGCCGAAAGGCGCGAAGATGCTTCGCACGTGCTCCGCGAATCGGCCAAGCGCCGTCTCGAATGCCAGTGCCGCTCGAGCCGGGCACACGATGTACTTCGTCCAGGCGTCACGTAGGATCTGAAGCGGTAGGTTGAGAAGCAGCTCGAGAGCGGCGCTCGGCTGCCGCGAATAGATCGTCTTATGGAGGAACGTCGAGATGACGAGCCGCGTGTCGACGTTCTCGGAGCCGAAGAAGAGCCAATGGACGTAGTCGAAGAGGTCTGCGACGCGCCGGCGCTGCAGCAGGCACTTCAACTTGGACGCGAGGATCTCCTCCAACTTCACGCATGTAATGGTCCCTTGGCAGCTCGACGCGTCGCTGTAGCCGTGCAGAAGTGGTCTCTGCGTCGCCGGGAGGTGCAGACGCTCGAACTGAGTGACGTCGATGCGTACTTTAACGCGAACGTGGCCCTGCTTGCCGTAGAAGTCTCGGAAGTAGAGGCGCGCCTCGAACACCTGCAGCTGCTCGTCGATGCGGCGCTTCTCCTGGACGACGGCCTCGTCGTTTAGGAAGGTCACGCCCGATCCCGCTGAAGTGGCGGCGCAGATCGCAAGGAGCTCCTTGCGCAGCTCGTTGAGGGAAACGCCTCCGCTCGTTGTGAAGTCAAGATCGTCCGAGTATCTCGTGTTCTCGAAGTACCCCTTTCTCAGCGCATTGCCCCCCTTCAGGACGAGGCGATCGCGGAGTCGCGACTGACCGAACAGGTTCGCAAGCAACCAGCCGAAGACATAGTCGCGCTCGACATCGGCAGCGTTGACCTGAAGGTCGCGCGCGACGCTGTCGATCTCATCACGTCCGATCATGTCCCCGAGGACAAGTGTACATGTGTGAGAACAGCACTCGCGGCTCGTTTGTCGGGATGGAAAGGAGCTCGGGTGCCGTATGCGTGAGTGCAGTCATGCTAGGCTGGTAGGGCAACGGGTGTACCCGCGAGCGCGGCGTGGAAAGCCTCCCCCTGTTGGACTCTTAGCCACCGCAAGCTGCTCTCGTACGTAACTTCGGCGTCGACACTGAGGTTGCGCGGCCCATCGCTACGCGGTGCTACGCTCCATATCCATTGCGGTTCGGGCCGCGCGTGGGGAGACGTTGATCATGACGTGGTGCCAAACATTGCGAGTGCGTGGGGGCGCGGTGTGCGCGCTGAGCCTTCTCGCGGCGTGTGGTGGGGGCGTGTCCAAAGGCAACGGCATGCAAGAGATGCCACCCGACGCGCAGACGGCCGCGGGGTCGAGTAGTGGATCTTCTTCGAGCTCGGGAGGTCCCCAAGGCGCATTGGACGCCTCACCCGACTCGGACGCGCAAGATGCGGCGACTGGGCTGGCCAGCTTTGCATTCATGGTCAACGGGGTCGTGCAAACGCCGCTCTCGTGTCCGGCCGAGAACTGGGAATACCCGCCCCCTGCCGCACAAATGGCGAAAGGGGGCGGGGACTCCGTGTGCAATAGTGGCGTGGCACCGTGTCCAGGACTGCGGGCCTTGTTGATCAATACAGGCCAGTACGCTGTAGCGTATACGGCCCAGACGGGTTGGGAACAAGGAGGCGCGGGCGAGCCGCCGGGCGTGCCGTTCGGCAACAAGGACGAGCTTTCGGGAGTGCTCAATCCTGGTGACCAAGTCGATATCACGTCGGTCTACGTCGGTGGGATCACGGCGGTGCTCGGGAGCTCGCACCCATTCGTCGTGCCGGACGCCACCAAGTACGTCGCCGACGGCGCGACGATCCCGTGGCCGGCCGGTGTGGCTGGGAGCGACGGCGCGAGCGAGATGTACGTCGCCGAGATCGAGATCGTCGACGCTTGCCAAACGCCTGCCGTCGTTTGGTAGGGTGGCCCCGTCGTGTACCATCGGGATCATGAGCCGCGTTTCGTTGGTTGGGGCCGCTGCTCTCTCCCTTATGGCTTGCGGTGGCGAGATCAATGAACAGCGGGCCCGGCCCGCCCGATTCGGCGTCCAACCGATCGGAATCGGGCGGGGGTAGCAGCTCGGGCGGTGGCAGCCCCGAATCGAGCACCGGCAGCGGTGTGGACGGAAGTTCAGCAACCTTAGCCGCGCTCCCTGACGGGTCAGGCGCAGGTAGCAGCTTTGGCGACGGGAGTTCCGCCGATTCCACGCCGACAGCGAGCAGCAGTAGCTCTGGGTCGGGCGGCAGCTCTGGGTCGAGCAGTTCGGGCACGGCAAGCTCAAGCAGCGGTGGTTCGAGCACGGGGAGTGGCAACAGCGGCGGCGCTGACGGGGGCAGCTGCACGCCCGGCGTGTCGCGGTGCTCGGGCGTCTCGGCGGAACAGACTTGCGAGGTGACCGAGCGGTGGGGCACGCCCTGGGCTTGCGCGGCGGGCACGTGTAGCGGCGGCGCGTGTACGGGCTCCACGACGGCGGCGCGACTTGTCACGAGCCCAACGGTCCCAACGGCCCAACGGCCCAACGGCCCAACGGTACGTGACACTCGAGCGAAGTGACGAGCGTCTTGCCCTGCGGATCGCGCAAGCGGTCCTCGTCACGAGAACGCTGCTTCTCGCGGGCACGCTCCTTCGGTTCGAAACGCTCGGCCATCACCGGGAAAATACGGCTCTCCCGGCCGCCGTGCAACGGGACGGCCCGGTCGAGGCCCAGCCCGTAAACTCACATTCAGCCCGACGGCCCAAGCGAAGCGCACGCCCGGCTCGCGCCGGAACCGGCCCGTGAAAGTGAAAACGCGAAGGACGCCCCGACGCCTGTGCGGGGCAGAGCGAGGGCCCCGAGGCCAATGACCGACAGGCACCATTCCGCTGGGCGACCGGGCTCGGACCGCGGCTCGGTAGGAACCAGGCGGACGTCGACGACTGAGCTGCCGGCGACCGTGATGTGTCGGTCGTCGTCGTCGGCTCACTCTTTGCCCGTAGATGTCACGCTCGCCCACGCGCACGACCACCAGCCATCAAGACCGACCACCGAGCATCACCTTCATGGAGTCCTCCTCGCAGCGCTCCACATGGCCGCCGGGGGCGTCACCGAACTCGTGGCTCGGTGCCGAGGGTGCCATCGGGTTCGGCGATCAGACGCGCGCGTACCCAGCGCCCGTCGTCGATGTGTTGCTCTCGCCCGACGGAAGCGGCGAATCGACGACGCTCTCGAACCTCTCTGGCCACACAAGAATACCGTCCGCCTGTGTCGCCGGGGCCGAGCTCCGAGCGTCACCCGCTCTGTTCACACGTTCGGACGCGGCGGGATTCGCGGGTGAAGCATGGCTTGGATGCGGGTCCGCGCCGACGCCAACGGACGGCGCAGGCACGGAGGCTGGAGCGGAGTGGCGGTCCGTTCCCGCGTTCATCAACCACTGCGGCGGGGAAACCGCTTCGACCACGGGAGCTGACCGTTCGTTGCCCGATGCCCGTCGCAAGGTTGGCGCCGGCAGATAGCTCCGCAGCCCGCCGACGCCGACCGCCATCACGACCACGAATGCCGCAGCGAGGGACGCCGCACGTCGGCTCCAGGCGCCGCGCTCGAGCTTTTCATTAATCGTCGGTGCGCACGTCACGTCCCGTCGCGCTTTGGAAACCTTTGGCGGCGGCGTTCGAGCTCTATCGACCATCTGCACGGCAGCAACATTGGCGTTCGCGAGCGAGGCGGCCCGAGAAGCGGCGCGCTCTCCGTCGATCCAGTTGACGAGCTGGATGGCGCGGGAGGCATCCGTCGAAATGTCGTCCTCGACCTCCTCGAGAGACGACGACCAATCGAGCGGCATCGTGTCGTAGCCGCCACCGAGGTCGCGAAGCTCGGCGAGGTCGGCAACGAACTCCAGAATGCTCGGAGGACGCGCGGCCGGGTCCCTGGACAGCGCGCGAAGCAATGCCTGCTCCACGCTCTGGGGTAGCCACGGGGCGTAGGCGCGAGCCGGCGTGGCGTTCGAGGACCGCTGAGCGAGCCGATACACCTCCATGACGACGCGACGACGTTCTGCGGTATCGACGACCGAGCGATCCCGCCCGTTGAGCAGCTCTTTCACGCGCGCCGCATACGGGTGAGCGAGCGTCAACAGCTCGTAGAGAACGATCGCGAACGAGTAGACGTCGGAAGCGCTCGTCACGAGCCTGGAGGTGGCTGGAGGGATGCCGGAACTCACGACCTCAGGGGCCATGTAACGCGGGGTTCCCATACCCCAGTCGGACGGATCGCAGACCCCTGCCCGCACGGCGATGCCGAAGTCGGTGAGCACGGCCACCCAGTCCCCCGCGGGACTGCTCAACATCAGGTTCGCCGGCTTGACGTCGCGGTGGACGAACCCGCGACGGTGCACAGCGTCCAAGGCCAGGGAGATATCTCTGCCGATCCGCCAGACGCACGCGGGCTGGCACAACGGGGGACGGGCCCAAGGGTCCCCCTGGCCCACGTGCCGGGCCGCATGCAGTACCTGCTCGAGGGTCGGCCCCTCGAGCAAGTCCGAGACCAGGTACGGTGCACCGTCGTCGGTCACGCCGACATCCAAGACCCGCAGGATATTCGGGTGCTTGAAGACGTTCATCTGAAGCTCGGCTTCGCGCTCGAACTGGTGCTCGAACCGCTGAACCTGCTTCTTCGACCAGCGAACGCGGTCGCCTGGGAAGGGAAGGCGAAGGATCTTGAGCGCGCGCCTCGTGGTGGGCGAGGAGCGATGGGAGACCTCGAGCACGACCCCGCCGCCGCCGCGGCCGAGCGTGCGGTGCACGCGCCAGTGCCCGACGAATTTCCCTTCGCCGTACGGATCGCGAGTGGTCAGGAGCTTCCGACGAGCGACGTCGAACTTGTCGCCCGAGCCTGCCCTCTCGATGCCCGCGAACCTGGACGTCACGACGACTTATGTTTTACCTCATCGCGCTGCCGCGCGCCGCCGCTCACAGATCGGGCGTGTCGGGTCGGATGACGAAGGTGGCGGGTGGGCTATCGGATGGTGACGGGCGAGGCGGCTCGCGCTTGATCCCGGTAGCTGCGTGTGGCGGGACTGGGACCGCGCGCGGAGGGGCCGGTGGCGTCGTGCGAACTGGCGGCGGGGCAGCGCCCTTCGGACTTGGCGCCGCTTCCTCCCAGGAGGACGCGTCCTCGAGCACGGCATTCGGCGCGGCGGCCGACGGAGCCCCCACGCGGGTAGGAAGGGCCGTCGGGTTTTTCGCGGAGGCCTTCTTTTTGGTTCTCGTTCGGCGGGCATTACCCTGGCTCTGGGCAAAGTAAGCTTTGAGCAGGTCGGCACTGATGGCGACTCCTCGCTGGGTCATCATCGCGGCCAGGGACTTCCACGACCATCCACGCTTGGCGAGGCCGCCGATCGTCGGAGCGAGCCCTCGCACGAGCTCGAGCTTGGAGTACTCGGTGGGCTTCTCGTCCGGAGGCGCCGCGGGCGCCTGCTCGAACATCGCTTTCAAGTTGTCGAACACGTCCTGACCGAAGGTCGCACGGCGGGGGGAAGGCATGGCCAAACGCTCCTTGCGATCGGCAACGTGGGCACATCGCACGCCACCGCCGAACGCACGGTAAGAACGCCACGCTCGTCGCCAGTCGTCCACTGGGGAAAATCCCCACTGGAAAGTGGGGGCCGTGAATGGTTACCCCAGAGACATGACGGGTAGCACGCGCCGAGCTCCCTCCGACTGCCCAATGCGCGACTCTGCAGTCGCACCCGTGTTGCGCGCGTCGAGGGCCTCGCACGTGCGGAGGACGAAGACGGGAGCGAGCGCGGAAACCCGGAGCGAAGCGGAGGGCAAGATAAAGGCTGACGCCAAAACGGGCTTACGCCCGGATATTGCTGCCGGTTTTCGACGTCGCCCCGAGAGACCGAAGTTCGCCCGCTTTGAGCGCGTTCGCTGCCGGCGCCGGGTACGGCCGGTTGGGAGAAGGACGGTGTCGCGATGAGTCCTTCGCGCGCGCGCGATGACGCTGATCGGCTGCGGCCGCGGATGGGCAAGCGACCGAGCGCGCGAGACCGGATGGCGGCGGGCTCCCTCTCGGTCGCGCGCCTGGTGCGCCACGGCCATGGGCGCCGAGGTCCAGGGCGCGCGCGGAGCGCTCGGATTCCAGCCGCAGCGCCGGGCTTCGCCCCCAGGCGCAACGCGCGGCGCGTGATCATCAAGGCGCACGTCCAATACCTCTCGCGCCACGGCGCCCAGGCCGCGGCGCGACACCTGCGGTACATCGAGCGCGACGGCGTCGAGAAGGACGGCTCTCCCGGTGTGCTCTACGGACCGGATGGACTTGTCGAGCGGCAGACCTTCGAGGAGCCGCGCCTCCGCGAGCGCCATCAGTTTCGGTTTATCGTCTCGCCCGAGGACGGCAGCGACCTCGATCTCACGGCGTTCACCCGTAGCCTCATGAACCGCGTCGAGCGCGATCTCGGCCAGCACCTCGAGTGGGCAGCGGTCAACCACCACGATAGCGACCACCCCCATGCGCACGTGGTCGTCCGCGGCGTCGACCGCGACGGCGGGCGGGTCTTCATGCAGCCCGCCTACATCGCGCGCGGCATGCGCTGGAGTGCCCAGGAGCTCGCGACCGATTGGCTCGGGCCTCGGCTCGAGTCGGAGATCCAAAAGACCTACGAGAGCGAAGTAGCCCGAGAGCGACTGACTTCGCTCGATCGCGAGATCGCCAGTCGTGCCCAGGCGCTCGACGTCGACGCGGAGGTCTTCGAAGCGCGCCGGGGCTACCCGCTGCCGGAGACGCTCGTAAGGCGCCTAAAGCAGCTCGAGCAGCTCGGCCTGGCCGAGCGCAGCGCGGGCTCACGGTGGGCGCTTTCCGACGGCTGGCAAGACGAGCTTCGCGAGCTCGGGCTTCGCGGCGATCGGCTCAAAGAGATCCACCGCGCGATGACCGGCGCCGCCCCGGCGCATTTCCACGTCATCACGCCCGGCCAGGGCATCCCCGACGGCGCCGGCGGCATCGTGGAGGGTCCCCTGGTCGGACGCTTGGTGCGCAAGGGGCTCGCCGACGAGAGCAAGGGGACCTATTACGGCGTGCTCGAGACTCCCGCCGGCGCCGTCTACCACGTTCCGCTCACGGCGCGCGCGGTCGATGGGCTCGAGCCGGGGGCGCTCGTCACGTTCTCTGCCACCCGACGCGAACCAGAAGCCCGACCGATCGATCGGACTCTCGCCCGCGAGCGCGCGAGTGGCGATCCGAAGCCGCCTCGCTACCGACTTTCGGTGGAGCCGATCGGGCTCTCACTCGCAGACCAGGTGGCGTGTCGCCGACCCGTCTGGCTCGACCAGGTGGACCTCAAGACCCTATCGACCCACGGGCTTGGCGCGGAAGTCAGCAAGGCCATCGAGCAACGGCGCCAGGTGCTCGGTGCACTCGGGGTCTCGCCTGGCGATCCCGAGCTCGGAGCCAAGCTACGCGAGGTCGAACGGCGGACGGTAGGGAGCGAGCTCGCGCGCCGGACGGGAGAGGCGTTCCTTGCAGAGACCCCCGACCGCTTCCAGGGGCGCGCCGTCTGGGCGAGCGACGTACACCTCGCGGTCAGCGACGAACGGCGGCGGTTTGTCCTTGTCGAGGCCACCGCCGAGGCGCGTGCTTTCAAGGGACGCGAGGTTGCGCTGCATCGATCGCCCGGCGGGCGTTTGATCCTGGTCGACGAAGGAGCTCGCCTCGAGCTCGGCAAGCAGATCGCACGTGAGACCGGCGCCGTCTTTGTGTCCGACCTCGCAGAGGGCTTCCGAGGTGAGCTCCGGGGCGGCCGTACGGGCTTTCTTGTCGTCGAGGACCGGGTGCGCTTCGGACTCGTGCCCGACACTCCCGAGGCGCGCGCAATGATCGGTCAAAGGGTTGATGTGACCCGCGGACTCGGTCTTGCCTTGGCGCCGGACCATAAGCGCGACCGTGGCCTCGAACGTTGACTGCCAAAGCCCCAACCTACGGAAGTTTTCAACTATGACTCTCTCCCCGTCGCAGCCCGCGCCCCCGCCCTTGCCGAAAGTGCGGCGACGGCGCCTCGGCATCCGCCTCTCGCAGCCCGCCTTTCACCGCCTACGACAGTACGCCGCCGCCAAGGGCCGAAACGCGAGCGCGATCATCGACGAGCTCGTCCTCGGCAACCTCGACACGGGCGGCGCCCGACATGCCGAATCCGCGCCCTTGTCTCCAGTGGATCGCCTCGTCGCTGCCATCGACGAGGACCGTGCCGCGCGCGCGTCCGAGATACGCACCATCCGGCGCGAGCTTCACGATGTCCTCGGAGCCGTTGAGCTCTTGTCCGAGGCCTTCGGGAGGTTCGTCGGGTACTGGTTCGCGACGGGCCCCGAGCCGCCGAAGGATCCCGCCGTGCGCGCTGCTTTGATCAGGGACACCGAACACTTTTTCGACGCCTTCGCGCGGTCGGTCATCGACCACTTCCAACGCGGCCACCGCTTCGTTCCAGCCGACCCGAAAGCCGATTCGGTGCGAGCCCCTCCCTCGCGGGACGGACGCCCTCCTGGGCGCGGGGGCGGCACGCTATGATCGCCGGGAGGCGACGGATGGTAGAGGAAGACAATCTCCACTTGGAGACCGCCGCAGAGCTCGAGGACTTGGAGGACTTGACCTTCGGGACCCTGCCCACCGAGCGGCACGAGCGAGCCTTGCGTGTCGCCTACCTCGAACCGCTCTACTCTCGGGGCGCCCGCATCCGCCTTGACGTCGAACCCGTGACCGTCGGCCGCTCGAGCTCCTGCACGGTCCGGCTCAAGGACCCCCGGGTGAGCGCGCATCACGCACGCTTCGAATTCACCGAGAGAGGCGTGATTGTGACCGACCTTGGGTCCACCAACGGCATACTCGTCGACGGCCATCGCGTGCAGGAGCAGATGCGTGTCACGACGACCGCGATTGTCACCGTGGGTCGGACCAGTTTCCGGCTTCTTCTGGGCGATGAGCTGAGTGCTGATGGTGCCGACGACTCGCCTAAGGAGCAGCGCGATCGGCTCATCAAAGACCGCGTCGTGTGCGCGTACCAACAGACCCGCGGGAACCTCTCGCAGACGGCTCGGCTCGTCGGCTTCGATCGAAAGACCGTGCGCGACTGGCTCCGAGAGCGCGGCGTCTATCGCGAGCCCAAAGAGTGCGATCGACAACGCCGAGCGCCGAGCTCGCGGACGATGAAACGGTGAGCTTTTTGTGCGGGTTCGTCTTCGACACATGAGCGGAACAGAGAACAGCGCAAGAATGCTCCTGAAACCGCCGCCGGACATCTACGGAAGCGTCCTTGCCATCGGAGGCGGAAGCCCGACGCGCGAGGGACCTCCGGTTGCGAAGGTAGGCGGCTTCTGGTCAGAGCCAAACCTCGGTCTCTCGTATCTTCTCGCGGCCCGCCACGTCATCGAAAAAGGCAGCGTGGAGCACCGACTGAACGAAGTGGCGCTGCCGGTAGCTTACCTCCAGAGGCACGCGTACGAGGTTGCGTTGAAAGGCGTGCTCGAAGCGTCCTACAGGTTGAAAACGGACGAGGCCTGGCTCCAACTGCTGAAAGCAGATCCGAGGGCCGAGCGGCCGACTCAGACGAAGGTCCCTCCTCAGCACCGCTTCGACGAACTCCTCAAACTCCTCGCGGGGGCACTCGCCGAGATCAACTATGGCGGCGTCCCGTCCGAGGTGCAGGAGATGTCGAAGCGGCTTGGCCAGGTGGAAGACTTCGAGCCGACGCGGCTTCGGTACTTGACGCTCCGAAGCGGGGCGCAGAGCTTTCCGCAGTCAGTTCTTCTGCACGTGGGCGAGACGCAGGAGCAACTTGAAGCCGTCTTCGAGAATGTCTTCGTCTACAAAGACGTTGCGGGAGCTAACGAAAATCTCGTGACGTCGCTCGCTTACGAGGGCATGGCCATGGATCAGGCGCTTCTCAAGTTCGTGTCCATCGACGAGCTGTAGGGACCAGCGTCAAGATCGCGCTCACCGACCAGGGCGCAACGTACCGTCAGATTAGAGCCCTGCCGTGATCCTTACGGAGCCGGGCGCGCCTGCGCTGTACCGCGCCACGAGCGCTTGCCCGAGCAGAAGTCTCCCGCGCCGCCCTGGCCGTTGCCTGCCTCCTCGTAGTTGCAGCCGTCATCCATCCGACCGATCGCAGGCCGGTGCAGCGGTCGGGGGTGACCACACCTGCAGAGCGTTGCGGGCTCGCCAGGTTCGCGACCGCGAGCGTGGTCGTAGCCGGTCGCCGCCTCGAGCCGCACACTCGAACCGCAGGCACCCCACTTGGACGCGCGGAAGACCTCATCGATCGTCTTCGGATCGCCCGCAGGGCCGCTGCACGCGATGTTCCCGCACTTCGAGCAGACAAGCTGGTCAAGACTCATCGCTGAACCGCCCTCCCTTCACTGTCTCGCGCGAGGAACAGCGCCCCTCGTTACGGGACGCTCGCCCACCAATTGAGCAAGCTGCTGCGAACGACGTGGGCGAACACGTGCAGGTGCACCGGCCGCCGGCGACGGCACCGACGCGAGCCGCGTGGCGGCGAAGGTCGCGATCGACGTCGGGAGTACGAGCGGGATCGGCGGTCGCTACTCGACCGGCTTCAGGTCCGCCCACGGGAGGCGACGGTGGTGCCGCTGCCGCTGCGCTGAGGCCCCCGCAAGCGAGTAGCCGAAGTCGTTGGGCAAAGGCTGCCGCGCGACCTACACTGAAGGTGTGCAGAATCTCGACCAAGCAATTGCGGCCCTCAAGGCCGACCCGACCCGTCCGGTACGCTTGCAGGTCGGCAACGTCACCGTCGAGCTGCGAAACGTGACCGAGCCGTCCGGGGACATGCCCGCCCTCTGGGGGCTGTTCGCGGACGAGCCCGAGCTCGTGGACGAGGTCTGCGGTCAGGTGACTCGAGCAAGGGAGCGCGATCCGCTGAGGCGGACGGATGCGTAGGGCGCTGATCGACACCGACATCCTCTCGGAAATCCTCAAGGGCAAGAGCGAAACAGTTCGGCAGCGGGCGACAGCCTACAAGGCGGAGGCTGGCAAGTACGCCGTCAGCACGATCACGGTCATGGAGGTGGTCAAGGGCCTGCACCGCTTGGGACGAGAGCCGGCCATCGTCCAGTTCCTGTCCGGGCTCGGCGCAATCGACGTCATCCCCGTCGACGCCGCCGTCGGGGCGCTCGCGGGACGCATCTACGCCGACCTCGAGCGCGCCGGGCGTCCGATCGGGCGGGCGGACCCTCTGATCGCGGCGTCGGCGCTCGTGCACGACTGCGATCTCGTCACCGGGAACGTTGCTCACTACGAGGCGATTCGGAGCGTCGGCTACGCTCTGGTGGTCGACAACTGGAGGGAGGCCGCGGAGTGAGCGACGTCACCACCGAGTCCAGGTTGCCAAAGCCCAGGCCAGGCGTTAGGGACGAGAATCTCGATAAAGCCGACGATCTGCTGGATAGGCTCAGTCCGCGAGGAGCCGATTGGCAGCCAGATCCGAAGGCGTGGATATTTCATGGCCATGGCGATGCGGACTGGGAACTGAAAGCTCGTGCTATTCGAGAGCCGGCGGCATTGGGCGAGTACGGCTATCCGCCAAGGGGTACAGACTGGGTCAGCATCGGCGCTGCCGAGCGGGCGTTGCTGAAAAGGTTCGAGGAAAGCTTGAATGAGCAAGGTCTGCACGTTCCCAGCGACCCCTACGCTCTGAGGGCGCTCGCTCAGCATCATCGCCTGCCCACCATCTTGTTCGACTGGACGCGTCGCGCGTTCGTGGCGGCTTACTTTGCGGCGGTCCAAGCGACAGAGGAGATGGCGAAGCGGCGCGTGGATTACCTCGGGGTCTGGGCCTTGTACGCCCCATCAGGACACTCCGATATACGGGTCTTTGAGCCGCATGCGTCAACGAACCCCAACTTGAGGGCACAGTCCGGCATTTTTCTCGACCCGTCACAATTCAGCATCGGTGGGCAAAGTCTGGAGGTCGAAATAGCGCGTAACAGGCCGCAAACGACCAGCGTGGTGTCGCGAATAAGGCGGTTCAATCTGCGGACGACCCAAGCACGAAGGCTGCTCCGCATTCTTTCGTATGAGGGTATCACCGGAGCCTCCATGTTCCCGGGCGCAGATGGCGTCGTGAAGGCCATGCGAGAACGTGCATTGTGCGACGACGGGAGTGACGACGGGGGCCAGCAGCCATGAGCAAGGGCCGCCCGGTCGGAGGCAGAGATCAGAAGCCCCGCAGCAACCCCGTCCAAGGACGCCCGAGGGCGGCGCTACGGCTCCCGCTCCGCGGCGGTCCAAGCGGTCGTCATGGCGGCCGAGAGCGAGCGGACATCAGCTTTATTGTCTCCGGAGACCGCAGTCCACGGGGGCGCCAGCTCGCTAGTGACAAATCTGTTGCAAGTGTCGTATCCCACCAGTGTCCCAGCTCACCGTCACGCCGCCGTCCGCCACGTTGCTCCGTGTTGCGGAGTCTGAGCCGAATCTCTCTTGGTTTCGCTGCTTCGCGTGCAATTGACGCTTGTTAGGGGAGCCCGGTCTCAATCCCTTCCGTTTTTGCCGACGGGACAGTGTGCAACCGCGCACGTATGCGCCTCGCGGGTGTCCCAAATGGGGATTTTCCCCAGTAGACGACCGGCGTCGCTCTATGGCGTTCTCACGGGGCGTTCGGCGGACGCACTCGGCGCCCGCATCGCCTTCGATCAGCGGCTCTCAAGCCCGACACGCCATGACAAGGAGTGCCCCAATGAACAGTCGTGCGCATCTTGCCCAAGCCGCCGCCGCGGCGCGCGGTCTCGCCGAAGCGCTCGGTGAACTGGCCAAGGACGTTCCGGTCTTGGACGCCGACGCCAATACCTACGACTCGACGCGGCTCCCGCCGCGCACTTCACGTCGCCGCTTCGCTGAGCTTTGCCGGAGCAAAAGGATCCTGGGGGCACACCAAGAGGGCAAGGTTTGGGTTTGCCCTCGTGAAGCGTGGCACGCTGCGCGCGCGCGAAGGACGCCCAGTGCGGCCACGGCCGCGCCCGCGCCCTCCCTTTTGGAGCGCGCCGACGGCCTGCTGGAGCGCAGCGGTCTTCGCCTCCTTGCGGCCCCCCCACCGCGTCCACGGGGCTCGGACTAGGAGAAATGGAGGCCATCATGAGCAACGACGCAAGTCATCGCCCGAAGCGTGGTCGCCGACC
>CAZHED010000060.1:146-27331 GCA_964531095.1 uncultured Polyangiaceae bacterium
CTCAATCGCGATCGAGAGCGGATGAAACGCGGTCATGAGCCTCTCAATCGCGATCGAGAGCGGATGAAACGCGGTCATGAGCCTCTCAATCGCGATCCGGAGGGAATGGGACGCGGTCATGAGCTTCTCAATCGCGATCCGGAGGGAATGGGACGCGATCATGAGCTTCTCAATCGCAATCCAGAGCGTGTGGGGCGCGGTCATGAGTCTCTCAATCGCGATCCAGAGCGTGTGGGGCGCGGTCATGAGCCTCTCAATCGCGATCCAGAGCGGATGGGAGGCGGTCGTGAGCTTCTCAATCGCGATCCGGAGCGCCTGGGCCGGGTTCATGAGCCTCTCCACCGCGATCCTGAGCGAATGAAAGGCGATCGGCACCCTGCCCACACACGGTCGGATTGGTTGCCCGTGATGAGGATCGCGATTTGCGCCTCCCTCCCCCGGAAAGCTCACTTTCCAAGGTCCAGCCGCGCACCGGTCTTCGATGTTGAGCGAGTCGACGCCGAATGCCGTAAAGGAATGCCCGGTTCGCCTCGAAACGCCCAGCTGCCTGCTGAGCGCGAACCCGCCGCCATGGGCGGGGTATGCAGCGGCGGGAAGTGCCCGTAAGCTCGGCGAGCGACGACGTCGACCACAACCGAGTAGGCTGAAAAACGAAGGAAAGAAGCCATGGGGAGGCAATTCGCGGGAGGAGTCATCGTCGCTGCGGTGGGACTCGCCGGCTGTTTTGTGCCACTGCCAGGCCGGGCGTTTCTGCTCGTGATCCCGACAGCTGCCATCAGCAGGGCCATGGCGGAGGGCACGGAGATCGACGCAGGCGACTCAGAAGACGAACTGCTCCTCGAGGAGGAGGGTACCCTTCATTCAGACCGCGCTCACCCGCAATCGTTTGGTGAAAACAGCACGAGCAGCGCCTCCGGCGAGGACGCTGCCGCGAAGGCCCCGCGGCCGACCTTGGATCTACCCGTCCAGGGATTCGAGCTTGCCAACGGGATGCGCGTCGTGGTCGCCCCGGACCCGTCACTCGACGAGGTCACGGTTGTCGTCCACTACGCTGTCGGCAGCGCAGACGATCCCGAGGGCAAGGACGGGCTGGCCCATCTGGTCGAACACCTGATGTTCGACGGCTCCGAGCACGTCGGTCGGGGCGACTACGCGCGGTGGATTGGGCGAGTGGGAGGGGAGAGCATCAGCGGGACCACGTCACTCGACAGTACAGATTTCAGGGCCACCGTTCCACCGGAGCAACTGCCGCTGGTCTTTTGGCTCGAGAGCGATCGCTTGGGGTTTTTGGGCCGTCGACTCGACGAGCGCACGTTGCAGCGGGAACGCGCGATCGTCACCGACGAGGCGCGTGACCGCGACCTTACCCGCCCTTTCGGCGCAGCTGGATCGGCGGGTTTGAACAAAGTCTTCCCGGAGTGGCATCCCTATCATCGCGACTACGACCCGAGCGGGCCTCCGCACATCACCCTCGACGACGTTCGTGCCTTTCTCCGTACGTGGTACTCGCCTCGAAATGCCACATTGATTGTCGTCGGGCGCGTCGAGGAATCCGTCGTGCTGGCCCTCGCCGAGAAGTACTTCGCCGACTTGCCGGGCGCGGCGCCACCCGATCGCCCAGCGCTCCCCAGCCAGTGGCGCGTGGGCGACCAGCGCGTGGATGTCACCGCGCACTCTTCTCACGATGAGGTCACATTCATGTGGACCGCACCCGCGCTGGACCTCCCGGGCGACGCCGCGCTCGACCTGGCGGCTTTGATTCTTGCGGATCCAAAGGGTCGTCTACAACGGGATCTGGTGGCAAAAGGTATCGCTGTCTCGGTCACTGCTCGCGAGGCGTCCTTCCGTCGAGCGTCGATATTCCTGGTTTCGGCGGTTGTAGCTGGTGAAACGGCGGCCCAAGAGGTCGTCACGGCGATCGATCAAGCGATACGCGATCTGGGTTCCGGCGTGCAAATGTCCGAGTGTGAACGGGCGCGCGACGAGTGGTCGGACGCCATGCTTCTTCGCCTCGAGACGACCAAGGGTCGCGCGGCTCTCCTCGCCTTGCGACTTGCATCCTCGAGCGTTTGGGGCCTGGACAAGTACGACGCCCTCAAGCCCGCCGAGGTTCAGCTCGCTGTTCGCGTCAACTTGGTCCCCGAAAACCGCGTAATTTTCATCGCACACGGCGCCCGGCAGCATTCCGGCCAAGGTGGCGCCACGCAGACATGGCAGGGACAATGATGCGGAGGGCCGTTCCCGTTCTTGCCCTCGCGTTCGCGTCGTGCGTGGGTGCAGTCCCTCGCTCATACGTCGTCCCGCTCCACTATGCCGACCACGAACCACCCCGCGCCCCGTCGGAAGACGCGCCGTTTCGGGTGACGGCACCGATCCGCCCCGCGCAAGGTCTGCCATCTCTCGCCGACGTTCGTTCCTTCGTGCTTGCCAACGGTATGCACGTGCTCGTAGTCGAGCGACCTGCGTTTCCAACGGTTGCCGCTCGCCTGTCCATCGACACCGGCGCAATGGAGGCCGTCGACGTGGGAGGTCGGCGAGCGTTTCTTCTCGGCCGTGTGTTTCTCTCATCTCTCGAGCGCGCGATGCAGACCACCACCAGCGACTGCGACGTCGTGGGCTGCGCGGTGGCATCGCGTGGGCCGTCCAATCAACTAGCTGAGGTGCTTGGCCGAATTGCCAGTCGCGTCACCCAAAAGAACGATCCATCCGCGACCTACGAGCAGCGATTCCCGGCGGCACTCCGTGCGTTCGACCAGGCCGAGTCCCTCGTCAAGCGCAACGCCGCGGCGCTTCTCTTCGGCGACGGTCACCGCTACGGCCAACCGCCCTCCGCATATTCTCCGTCGCTAGACGAGCTCGACCGCGTGCGCGAGCAGGCCTTCGTCCCCTCCGCGTCGACGCTTGTCGTGGCTGGTCGCGTGACCACGGATGCGGTCAAGGCAGAAGCAATGCGACAGTTCGGCGGGTGGCCCGACCACAGTACGACTGACCCTCAGAAAGCTGCGGCGGTGCCGGGACGCAGCCCGCCGCCGCCTCTCGACCGCCCTCGCGTCGTCGCCTGCTACAGCAAGGGGATGACACAAGTTTTCGGGGCAATCGTCGCGCGCGGACCGCCTCCGCAGGCCCCGGATCGAGCCGCCTTTGAAGTCTTGGTTCAGCGGCTCGGAGGCGTCGGTGACTCAATTGCTTTCCACCAAGTTCGAGAGGAGTTGGGGGCCGCGTACAGCGTGAATGCCACCGTTCAGTGGTACCCAGATGCATCATTCATGATCCTTGCCGGGTCGTTTGCCAGCGACCTAGCGATCAGCGGAATGAAGGCGCTCCTCGATGGCATTCGCGGGGTGCGAGAGGCTGGCGTCTCCGATGACGATCTCGACCGAGCCAGGAACGCCATGATCGGGGCCTGGCGCACCAGCCTGGAGACGAACGAGGGCGTTGCAAACGTCCTCGGAACCCAAGGCCTTCTCGGCGTTTCACCGGAGCACCTCAGAGGCCGGGCGGAAAGACTTGAAGCCGTGGATGGCTCGGAGGTACGGGCGGCTGCGCAGCGCTACCTTCCGACGGGTGCCCTGCGGTTCGTTCTCATAGGGGACCCTGGCAACCTGGCGGCTGCCGAAAATCTCGGCTTCGGCGCGCCCGCCCAGAGGGACGGATTCGGGCGTCAGGTCGTTTCTGTCCAACCGTGACGCGCTTCTACCCCGCCCGCCGTCCCCGCCCTTTGCGCGTTCGCCGCTCGAGCGCCGTCTGGCTCGTGGCCACGAGGTCCCAGCCGTCGCGCTCGCCCCGCATCAGACGAACCGCCCCGGCGTACGCGATCATGGCGGCGTTGTCCGTGCAGCTACTCGGAGGCGGCAAGAAGACCCGAAGGTCGCGAGCAGAGCCGAGATCCGAGACGCGCCGCCGCAACTCTCGATTGGCCGCGACCCCGCCTCCGAGCACGATGTCTCGCACGCCCTCGCGCTCGGCGGCCTCGACCACTTTGCGCGCGAGCACACCGGTGACCGTAGCCTGGAAGGCCGCGCACACGTCCGCCACCCAGGCCTCGTCGTCGGTTCTTCCGCGCTCCGCGACGATTCGCGCGACCTGTGTCTTGATTCCCGAGAAGCTCATCTCCAGCGAGCCCCGGGACGCCATCGGGTTCGAGAGCTTCACGCGCGACGGGTCGCCGCCGGCCGCGAGCGCGTCGATCCGGGGTCCCCCTGGATATCCGAGCCCGAGCAGCTTCGCGACCTTGTCGAAAGCCTCGCCGGCGGCATCGTCGCGTGTCGCGCCGAGCTCGGCGATCGCGTCGCCGCGCGGTGCGTCCACTCGATAAATCGCCGTGTGGCCGCCCGACGCCAGCAAACACACGAAGGGGTAGCTCGGCCGCTGCGCTTCGCGATCGCCTCGGACCAGAAAGATCGAGAGCACGTGGCCCATCAGGTGATCGACGCCGACGAGTGGCTTGCCCGCGGCCCACGCGATCCCCTTGGCCGCCTGAACGCCCACGAGGAGCGAGCCGACGAGGCCCGGACGGTTGGTCACCGCGACGCCGTCGACCTCGCCGAGCCCAATCCCGGCGCTCTCGAGGGCGGCGCGAACCACCGGCCCCACGTTTCGCAAATGGTCCCGTGAGGCAAGCTCCGGCACAATTCCACCATACGGCGCGTGCAAGCTGACCTGCGACTGCACGACGTCGGCGAGAACGCGCCCATCGTCGTCGACGACCGCAGCCCCCGTCTCGTCGCACGACGACTCGATACCCAGCACCCGCATGGCCGCCCCAAGCTACTCGTCGCGCGGCGCCGCGCCTCTCGCGATCGCTCGGGCTGCCTCCCGCAAGCGCGGCTCCGGGTCCGTCGTCGCCACGCGCGCCGCAAGGACCCGCGCCCCCGCTGCGTCGCACGAAGCCAACGATTCGAGCGCCGCCTGACGAACGAGCGCATAGGCATCGCTCACAGCCGCCTCGCCGAGTCTGCGGCTCGCTTCCGTGCCTCCGCCGGCGGCGCCCAGGCGCCCGAGAGCGCGCGCGGCCAGGACGCGTATGGCCCAGCTCTCGTGCGTCGCAAGCACCTTCCCGACCGCGTTCACCGCGCGGACGCTCGCCTCGGCGTGTGTCCCATCCGTTCGAGGAGCCGCCACGGCAGCCAACGCGATGCGCTGGACGACTTCGTTCGAATCCTCGAGCGCCGTGACGACTGCTTCGGTCGCCGCTTCGCTCGAAGAGCGCGCGACCAGGACGATCGCCTTGGTGCGAATGGCGGGGTCCGGGTGCTGGGCCAGCGGGACGATGCTCGGTTCGAGCGCTGTGACGATGGCGCGAGCCTTCTCCGCCGCCGCGCCGGTCGCGCCGAGTGCGACGAAGGGGCTGAGCTCGCCCTGCCCGGTGCCGAGCGCGTCGAGCACGGCCCGAGCCCGATCGCCCGAGGTGCGAAGAGCCGACAGCGCGGCCCGGAGAATGGGATCGCCGAAGCGCACGAGCGCCGCCGCTCGGTCGGCCTCCGAGATGTCGCGCGGCACCAGCGCGCCGAGGAGCGCCTCGACGTCCAGCGTCCCCTCGGGTACCGGCATCGCGTCGCGGCCGTTCGCTTGCGCACGCGCGACGTCGCCGCCGGCCATCATCGCGAGCGCGGCCACCGCCGCGTGCGCCACGGCCTCCGCGTCTGCCCTTCCACGCGGCCCGTCTCCGTCCCCGGGAAACGCTGCGTCCGCCATCGCCTGGACCGCTCGCGCTTGCAAGGCGGCCTCTCCGGGCCCTTGCCCTGCCGCCCCTCCACCCGCGCCCCCGCCGGCTGAGGCGACGGTCCTCGCCAGAGCCAGGAGCGCCATCCGTCGCGGCAGAGGATCCCACCCGTCGGCGATCTCCAGCAGCGCCGGCAGCTGCGCGCGGCCGCCGAGGCTGCCCAGGGCATAGGCGGCGGCCGCGCGGGCCACGCCACCGGCGTCGACCGACGTTGCGATCGCCGCGACATCCGCGGCCGAGGCATGGTCGTGGGCCATCCCCAGCCCGAGCGCCGCGAGCGCACGCATCGGCGGCGTCCCACTGCGAGCGACTCGGCGGAGCAGCGGCAGCGCCTTGCCGTCGCGAATCCGGGCAAGACCCCATACCGCTGCCACGGCGACCGAGTCGGCGAGCCCGGTCTGGTCGGCGGCGGCGTCCTTCGGATAGAGGAGCGCATGGTACTTGGCAATCAGAGAATCGTCGGCGAGCGCGCCGCACGCGATCATCGCGCGGGTGCGCAGCGAAAGCTCCGCAGGACCGGTCGCGTAGGCGAAGAGGGGCAGCGCGGCATTGCGGTTTTGCACGTACGCGAGCACGTCGATGGCGATCCGCTGCTGGCTGATGTCTTGGTCGGCGAGCGCATCGAGCAATGGTTTGACGGCCCGCGCGCCGATGCGCGCGAGCGACGCGCGTCCGTCCTCGGCGTCCTGCACCGTGCCGTGGCGTACCCGCTGAACGAGGCCGAACGTCAGGCTTCCGTAGATCTCGACGAGAAGGCGCCGATAGATCGACCGCTGCGGGTTTCCGATGGCGAGCGGCAAGAGGTCTTGCTCGAGCGACTCGAGCGTGCCCTCGCCGAGATTGATCTGCATCGATAGCCGGGCCGCGCGTGCAACCAGCTCCTCGTCGGGAGCCCCGCGCACCACCCGCCGAAAGAGCCGGTCGGCCTCGTCGGCTTGGCCCTTCGAGAGCAGCAAGTCCGCGAGCTCGAAGTAAACCGGGAAAAGGCGGTCGTTCTTCGCGATGGCGGCGCGAAACTCGACGACGGCGTGATCGACGTCCTGCTTGGATCGGTACATCTCCCCGAGGCGCCGGTGCCCCTCCGCGTCGTCCGGATTCAGCTCGACGGCGCGCGCGGCGTATCGGATGGCGTCGTCGTCCTTGTAGATCTGGAGCGCGTACTGGGCCATTCGCTCGTAGAGCTCGCGCGCTCGCTTCGGGTCGAGCTGCGCGAGCCGCTCGAGCACCGCCACGGCTTCGGCGATCTTGCTCTCTTGCACCAGCACTCGTTCGAGCGCCAGGTAGCTCTCTCCGTCGCCTGGAGCGACTTCGATGACCCGCCGAAGGGTCGCCTCGGCCTCCGCCAATCGCCGCACGTGAAGCTGCGCCTCGGCAAGCATACGCCCCGCCTCGATATCGGGCGGCGTCCCCTCGAACTGCCTCCGGAGGCCAGGCAGCTGCTGGTCCAGGATCCGCTCGAGGCCCCACAGCGTCACGATGCGCGAGCGACACTCGCGCGCGAGCGCCTTGTCGCCCTTGTCCTTCGCTCTGGCGACGACTTCTTCGTACAGCGTGCGGGCTTCCCGATAGGCGTGGGCGCGTTCGTAGGCCGCGGCCAGCGCCTTCTTGTAGGCGAGGCTCGTGGGCTCGAGCTGCACGGCCTCCTTGTACGAAGCGAGCGCCTCGGTCGTCATGTCGTGCTCGAGGTACACGTCCCCGAGCGCGCACGCGGCCTTCGCTCGCGGTTGCACGGACGCAAGGATGCGCTTCCACGTTTGCACCGCGAGCGGTACGTCGCCGTCCTGGAAGTACCGGTCGCCGAGATCGACCAAGTGCCCCGGGTCGCCGCTCGCCGCCTGCGCCAGTCGTTGAAGCACTTTCAACGACTTCTCTTTCTCGCCGATGCGCGCGTAAAAATCGGCGATTCGGGCGAGCACCTCTTCGTCGTTCGAGGCCCGCGCTTCGAGCTCCGTCACGAGCCGGAGAGCACGCACGCGGTCGCCTCGCTGGAGCAGGGCCTCGCACTGCTCGAAGACGAACTGCGGATTGGTCGGCGCTGCACGGATAAGTCCGTCGTATTCGGCGATGGCCTTGTCGAGGTCGCCGTTCGCCTGAAGAAGGCGGATCATCCGAAGACGTACGTCGAGCTGCTTCGGATCACTCGAGAGCGCGCGCCGGTACGTCTCGACCGCCTTTGCCGAATCCCCCGTCTCTTCGTAGAGACCACCCAGAAGGGCCAGGCGTGCGAAGTCGTTCGGGTGTTCGCTCTCGAGCTGCCGGATGAGCTCCGGTAGCTCTTGGTTCGCGCGGTAGATCTCCGACACGATCTCGTAGATCTGCGCGCGAAGGGCGCTTTGGGAGCCGGCAGCGGCCAGCGCCTTCTTCAGCGTGGCCAGCGCTTGCGTGCTCTCGTGAGCCTTGGCCTGCGCCCGCCCGAGCTCGCGCAGGGCGGGTGCGAGCGCGCGGTTGTCGCCCGCCGCCGCTGCCGCGGCTTCGCCCAGCTCGACCTCGGAGCGCTCGTACTCGCCGCGGTTGTAGAGCTCTTGCCCGAGCTCTCCCTTCACGAACAGGCTCGTGGGCTCCAGGGCCACCAATGCCCGGTGGAACTTCTTCGCCGCGATCCAGTCCTTCTGGTCGAGCGCGATCGTCATCAACGTCCGCAGGGTCTGCTCCTTGTCGGCCTGGGCCGCCTGAAGCAAGAGCGCCTGCTCGTAGCGGGTGCGCGCGGGCCCGAGGTCGCCGCGATCCTGGTGAAGGCGCGCGAGCGCGAGGATCGCCGTCGGGTCGCTTCCTCGGATGGAGATAGCCCTCTCGTAGGCCAGCGCTGCGTCCTGCGTGCGCCCGTCGAGCTTGTAGAGGCCCGCCAGCGACACGGCGGCGGCATATTGGTCGGGGCCGGGCTGCGCGGCGCGCGACTCGAAGTCGGTGACGAGCTTGGCGATGTCCCCGTCCCGCTCGCGGTAGAGTTGCGTCAGCCTCTGCAGTGGGAAAGGCGCTCCGGGCTGCGACAAGACGACGCGTGCATACCGCTCGATGAGCACGGTCTGCGACGGAGCGGTCCCCGCGGCGCTAGAGGCGGGACCGCGCGGCCCACCGGCGGCGGGTCGCGGCACCGGTCGGGCATGATGGCGCCCGAGAGGGTCGAAATCCTGCGCGTAGGTGGTCGCCGCCACCGTCAGAGCAAGCGGCACGACTGCGAAGAGGGCACGACGAAGACCCACGCCGAGAGGGTAGCAGGCCGGCCCGACGCGAGACGAACGCGATGAGACCGGCGACGCACGGCTCCTTCCGCTCGGAGCACCGTGGCGGCTGGCGATCGGGTCACGCCGCGCGCGCGAGAAACGCGGCCAAGAGCGCAAAGCCCAAGAGCGCCACGAGCAGAGCGACCCCCACTGCGCCCGCGCGACGTGCGTTGGCTCCCGATGCCAAGCTGCCCTCCGCCGCCTCCTCGCGCAGCAAGTCGCGCAGCACGTCCGAGGTGTGCGCCGCGCGGAGCAACAAGACGGTCTCCAGCACGAGCGCGACCACGATCGCTCCCAGCGCGACCGCGAGGCCCCGGCCGCGTCGCTGTCCATCGCGCGCGTGCTGGGCCGCAAAGCCGTCGAGGGCCTTCCAGCGCGGGACGGCCGTCGCCCCGGCGAGCGCGAGGCACACTCCGATCACGCGAGGCGTCTGGCTCGGATCGCCGGGGGGCCGGCACGCCTCGTCCAAGCCGAATCCGAGCGCCGCGTCGTCGCTCGACGCCACGAAGAACGGTCGCACGATCGTGCCGGGGCCGAGCTCCGCGCCCGCCGCGGCGTCGCCCGATGCCACGGCCCAGTAGAGGCCCGGCGCGAGCGTGGGCGCCACGACGGTCGCGCGCGGGAGCGTGCTGTCCGACGTGCCGAGCGGGACGGTCGCCCCCCAAGCACGCCCGCGCGCGTCGTCGATCTCGACGTAAGCGATCGTCCGAACGTTGGGCATGACGACGTCGAGCGTGGGCGGCTCGTCGGGCGCGTACCGATCGCGCGCGACGATCTCGGCCGCCCCCGGGGACGCGAAGAGCGCGCCCGCCCAGTCACCCGCCCTTCCGTCCGCGGAGCGCGCGTGGAGAACCAGGGCAACGCCGTAGCCCATCGGGGTCGCCACGATGTGTCCCCAGCCGCGGGCATCCGTAAGGACGCCGGAGGTCGCCATCGAAAGGGCGGCATCCGGCTCCGGCTCAA
Source organism: uncultured Polyangiaceae bacterium (assembly GCA_964531095.1). GTDB lineage: Bacteria > Myxococcota_A > Polyangia > Polyangiales > Polyangiaceae > Palsa-1150. The sequence goes on from CAZHED010000060.1 coordinate 10,053, forward strand.
TCGACACGCCCGCGAGCGGAGCTCGGCTCGCCGCGTCCGTCGCGCGCAGCCAGATACTCGCCGGAAACCCGGAGGCGACGCGCTGGCCGAGCACCGCAACGTCGAGCGCGATTGCACCTTCCCGGCGCGCGAAACGGGCCCAAGCCGGCGCGGGCGGAACGCGCTCGATCGCAGAGGGAACGCTCGCGACGCCGCCGGCGATTCGCTCTCCGTTCGCGCGCACCTCGACACGCAGGTCGTCGGCGCTCGACAGCCGAAGGAGGACCTCGGCGGCTCCGTCCTCGTTCGTCTCTCCGGCCCAGTGCGCGTCACGGCCTGGGCCACTCGCCGTGACCTCGAGGTGCGTCCCGGCCGAAGGACGGCGCACGCCTCGGTCCTCCTCGAACGCGACGACCTGCCAGGCGAGCCCGGTCCCGGCTCCCGACACGGGCGCCCCGAAGACCACCGCCGCGCGCAGGGAGTTGCCCGCGCCCACTCGCAGGCCGACCGCGACGGCGGCCACCGCCACGACCGGCGTCGCCACAAGGAGCCAGCGCTCGCCGCGCAACCTCAACGCTCCCAGTGTGCGTCGAGTTTGTCGGCCGCGCGGTCGTCGACGACGATCGGCGGAGGATCTCCGGCGGGCGTCCCGAAGGCGCCTCGGGATAACCCGAGAGCCCTCACGCCCTCGGCGCGCCGCACGTGCACTGCGTCGTCGCCTCGCTCGACGTCCACGAACGCGTCGCCGCCGGAAGACGCCCGCGTGATCCGCAAGCCGTAGACCCGGGTATCGGACGCGCGAACGCTGCGATACGTCACGCGGCGTACGGGTTCGGGGGTGCGCGAAGACGCCGCGAAGGCCACGAGAGCCGGGAGGAAACGCGCGACAAGAGCCGCCGAATGCCCCGCGCCTTGCACGCGATCGAAGCGCACGGGCAGTCCGCGCTCCTGCATCCGTGCGGCGAGCATCTCGCTCTGGCGAATAGGGGACGTGCGGTCATCCTCTCCGTGAATCAGCCATACGGACAGGTCGCGAGCGTTGTCGACCACGTCGAGGGCGTTGACGAGATGCGCGGCGCCTTCGTTCGGCAGGATCGAGCGGGCGTACGTCGTCAGGTCGTACTTGGAATCGCCGAAGAAGCTGACGACGCTCGCGAATCGGTCGGGGCGATGAAACCCGATGGTCGTCGCGCCGGCGCCCCCCATGGAGGCGCCCCAGAGCGAGACCGCGCGACCATCGATCGAGAGCACCTCGGAGACCGCGGCGATCGCGCGCATCACCTCGTCTTCCGCGTCGGCGGTGTAGAGGGAATTGCCGAGACCGCACGGCATCAGCAGAAGCAGGTCCCTGGCGCGCGCCTCGCGCAAGAGCTGAGCATACGCGGCGTAGGTCCATATCGACCCGTTCCATGGGTGCAACCCGACGAGCAGGGGACTTGGCACGCGCCCGTCGTGACCCGGCGGAACGTACACGACCGCACGGCCGCCTCCTCGGTTCGACGACGGGCTCGAAAAGCGGACCACGCCCAGTCCGACCGAGGCTCGCTCCGCAACGCCGACCCTGGGGCGATCCCCGCAGGCGATCCGGCGCTCGTAGCTGCTGACCACCACCTCGATCACCACGTCGTGCGGTCCGGGGGCGAGGGCGACGACGAGCGGGCCCGGCGCCGCGTGGAGGTCGCGGCCGTCGAGCGTCACGCGCTCGCGACCCGCGCAGTGCGGTACCTCCACGCCATCGCCCTCATGCTCTCCGTCGGCCGAGAAGCGGACTTGATAGCGGCCCGGGTCGACCGGTGTCCGGTCGATGTCGTCCCACGGACCCGTGCGCCAAGTTCCACCCCCGGCGCGCACGCTGGCAGTGACCACTTCCGCGCCGCGCACCAGCGCGTGGGGCTCGAGAGTCGCTGCTCCGGCCAAGCGAGGAGCGAGCGGGAACAACGCTGCCCAGATCAGCATGGCTGTCGAAAGACTTCGCATCCTGGTGCGTTCTACCGCCGGTCGAGCGCGCATGCTTGGACCCGCCCCCGGCGCCACGGCGCGAGCGACGAGACCTTGTCAAACTCAGGCGACCCGCCTACAGCCTGGCCCGTCGGGTTCATCGATGCCGTCGCGCCCTCCCGCCAACGTTCGACCGCGCCGGGGCGGGGTCAGCGACGCACCGTCGAGCCTTCGAGCCGACGCGGCAAAACCGCCCTCGCGGCCGTCGCCAGCGGCCGCGCGGGCGAGCTTCTTTCAAGCTCGTCTTGCCTCGGCCCTGGCGATCGCCCCGCTCGGCGTCTGGACGTTCGTCCACGTGTGGCACAACCTTGCGGCCTTCGAAGGCGCCGACGCGTGGCAGGCCGCCGTGACCGGGTACGCGAACCCGTTCGCCGAGGCGATCGCGGGAATCGTCGTGTTGCTTCCGCTCGCGATCCACACCGTATGGGGGGTGGGTCGGATCTTCAGCAGCCGACCGAACAACCGACGATACCGCTTTTACGGCAACCTCAAGTACTTGTTGCAGCGGGCGGCCGCGGTCGGCGTGCTCCTTTTCTTGGGCGCGCACCTCTGGCAAGCGCTGCTCCGACCGCGCCTCATCGAGGGGCATCCCGAGCCGTTCGATCACATCGCCGAGTACATGCATTTTCACACGCCCACGCTGATCGTGTACGTCCTCGGTACGCTCGGCGTCGCCTACCACTTGGCCAACGGCGCCCACACTGTGTGCATGGGCTGGGGCATCGTCTCCAGCCAGCGGGCGCTTCGCCGCCTCGAATGGCTGGCGATCGGGTTATTCGCGCTCCTTCTGGCGATGTCGTGGGGAGCGGTCTACGCGCTCTGGGCAGCGGGCGGCGCGCCGTAGGGGAGGCGGGGCGGGGGACATCTCGAACGAGAACCGCAAACGTGCGACGATTCGCCGGCATGCAATGCCCCTCCTGCCAGACCCCGGTCGACGCCCAGCAGCGCTTCTGCCCCGCCTGCGGTACGGCGCTCTCGGTGGCGGAAGAGCGCGCGGAAGAGGCCGCGATCGTCGGAAAGACGCTGGGCGGCAAGTACAAGGTCGTCCGGCTGCTCGGCGAAGGTGGAATGGGCGCCGTCTACGAGGGCGAGCAGCCGTTGGGCACCGCCAAGCGGAAGGTGGCCATCAAGACGCTGCACCCGCATCTCTCACGGGATCCCACGATCAAGGCTCGGTTCGAGCGCGAGGTCGGCACCGTCGCCGAGCTCGAGCACCCGAACACGATTCAAGTGTACGACTTCGGCGCGAGCGCGGACGGCATCCTCTACATCGTGATGGAGTTTCTCCAGGGCAAGAGCCTCGCTGTCATCCTGGAGAAGGAAGGGCCGATGTCGCCGGACCGGGTGGAGCGGATCATGCGCCAGATCGGCGGTTCGCTCGAAGAGGCACACGGGCGCGGCATCGTTCACCGCGATCTCAAGCCCGACAACGTGGTGCTCGTCGAGCGCGCGGGGAAAAAGGACTTCGTGAAAGTCCTGGATTTCGGCATTGCAAAGCGCTCCCACGAAGTGGACAGCACCGAGCGGAAGTTGACGCAGCAGGGGATGGTCCTCGGTACGCCGCCGTACATGAGCCCCGAGCAGTTCGCCGGCCGCGCGATCGATGGGCGGAGCGACATCTACTCGCTCGGCGTCATGGCCTACGAGATGCTCACGGGCAGGCTTCCCTTTCAGGCGAACACCGCGTGGGAGTGGGCGACGCAGCACATGACCCAGGCGCCGATCCCAATCGAGTCCCTGGCCGAGGGGCTGCGGGCGCCCGAGGCGATGCGCCAGGCCATCCATCGGGCGCTCGCCAAAGCGCCCGAGGAACGATTTCAGTCGGTCGCCGAGTTCGTGGACGCGTTCACCGGAGCCACTTCAGCCCAGGTCGGCCGGACGGCGGCGCACGCAGAAGGGGCGGCGGGGCGCAAACAGAAGACGGAGGTTGGCGCCCCGCTCGACGTCGCGGCGGCGTTCGGCGGGGCGCTGCCGCAGGGGTTGGTGCCCGGCCACACGCCGATCGGAAGCAACGTCTCGTTTCCCACGCCGGGTGGCATCCCACAGCCTCCGCCGCGAGAAGCCGCGCGCGGTCCTGGGCGCGGCGTGTTGCTGGCGGTTGCGGGGGTCATCCTCGTTGCCAGCGCCGGCGCCATCGCCTTCTCGTTGCGCGGGAGCTCAGGCGGCGAAAGCAAGGCGGTTGTTTTCGACCCCGCCGCCGCCCCTGCGCCCGCGACGTCTCTGCTGCCGAGCTCCGTCGCGGCCGAGGAGCCAACGGCCCCCGTCTCGACTGGGGGAGCCGACGTGCCGCCCCTCACCGGCGGAGGAAGCCGCAGCGTTCCCCACGCGGGCCCGCCGCATGTCCCCCCAGCGCCTGCGACGGGCGCACCGGCGACGGCCCCCGGCCCTGGTCCTGGCTCCACCAGCCCGGTGCCGAGCCCCTCGTCCAAGCCGGGGCGATACGACGGTCCGGAATGCGCCAACGCGCGCAGGTTGCGGGCGCTCGGGCATCCCAGGGAGGCCGAGAGTTGGGCGCTGGCCTGCGTCGCCAAAGGCGGCGTACCCTAGAAGACCGACAATCGGAGGCTCGGCAGGACCGGCTTACGTTAACCCGCTGGCCAGGACGCCCAGTTTCCGCTAAGCGAACCCTTAGGGAACGCGCCCCGGCTCCTGCCGGGACCGAGCGCCGCCCCGAAAGGTTTTGCGGCCCCCGCCCATTAACGGGCGCGCGGTCGTTGCTCTCTCCCCCAACAGCCGCCGCGGCCCCCGCGCCCGAAAAGGCGCACCTTGTGGTCTCGGCGTCAGCTCGAGGCAACCAGTTGCTCCGTTCCGGCTTGCGTAGTCTTGTCGCGTCTCGGCGTCCTCGCCGGGATGCGCCAACGCGCGCGCTGCACACGTGCGATCCGTACCCTCGGGCGGGAAGTCCTCCCTCCGAATGGCCAAAAACATACTCGTCATCTCGTGCGAGACCGCCGAGACCCGCGTCGCCCTCATCGAAAACGGCATCATCGCCGAGCTCCACATCGAACGGCGCGGCTCCCAGCCGCGCGGTGGCACCGTTGGTGACATCTACTTAGGTAAGGTCACGCGCGTTCTGCCCGGCCTCCAGGCTGCGTTCATCGACATTGGGCTGGAGCGAGCCGCGTTTCTCCACGTCGAAGATCTGATCCGTCCCAACGACTTCGAGGCGTACCTGGCGGGGGGCCGCAAACACGCGCTTGGCACCGAGAACGGTGGCACGGCGGCCCACGACACGACGTCCGACGAGATAGAGGTCGGGGCCGACGAGGAGGCCGAGGAAGAAATCGCGGACGTGGACGACGCGGCCGACGAAGCCGCTGAGCCGGAACCGTTGGCAGAAGAAGCCGAGCCCGAGCTCGCTGAGGCGAGCGAAGACGACGAGGCGCACGAGGCCGAGCAGGACGTGGAGCCAGCCGACGAGCACCTGCTGAGCGAGCTGCGCGATGAAAACGAACCCCCCCCGGCCGAGCCGCCGGTGACGTCCGCGCCTTCGCTCCCGCTGGTCGATGCCGCGGAGGAAGGGCCCTCCGGCACGGAACCAGAGCCGATCGACGACTTGCTCGATGACCCGGACCTTCCAGGCTTTACCATCAGCGACCCGGGCGCCCCGCTACCGCTTGCGTCCGTGCCACCCTCGGGGGCCCCTCGGGGCGAGCGAGGTGGCGTCGACCGCAGACGCCGAAGGCGCGGCCGCGATCGTGGCCGGGGCGGGCGCCCGGAGCCGCGCCCGGAGACTCGAGGTGCGCGTCCGCGAACGGGCGCTGCGCCGGGTCGGCTGTCGAAGTCCACGCCGATTCGCGAGGTGGTCAAGGAAGGACAAGAGATCATCGTCCAGATCACCAAAGAGCCGATCGGGACGAAGGGGGCGCGCTGCTCGAGTCACATCTCGCTCCCGGGACGCTACGTCGTCTATCTGCCGACTCTCGACCACGTGGGCATCAGCAAGCGAATCGGAAACGACAAGGAGCGCGCACGGCTGCGCGAGGCCATCGACAGCATGAAGCCGCCTACGGGCGGGCTCATCGTCCGCACAGTCGCCGAGGGGTTGACGAAGAAGCAGTTGAAGCAGGACGTCGGCTACCTGGTGCGCCTCTGGGGCGAGGTCGCCAACAACCGCGAGGGAGCCAGGGCGCCCAAGATGCTGTGCAGCGAGCTCGACATCGTCCTCAAGACGGCGCGCGATCTCTTCACGGACGACGTCGACCAGATGGTGATCGACGACAAGGCCCAATACGATAGGCTCTGTCGTTTCGTCGAGATGTTCATGCCCGAGCGCATGAAAGACATCGTTTATTTCAACGAAGACGAGCCCATCTTCGACGCCTACGGCATCGAAGACGAGATCGCCCGCGCGCTCTCACGCAAGGTTCCGTTGCCGAGCGGCGGCTACCTCATCCTCGACGAAGCCGAAGCCCTCACCGCGATTGACGTCAACACGGGCAGGTTCGTCGGCAAGGGCTCGAAGGACATGGAGGAGACGATCCTCAAGACCAACCTCGAAGCCGTGCAGGAGATTGCCTATCAGCTCCGCTTCAGAAACATCGGCGGCCTGATCATCCTCGACCTCATCGACATGGAACGGCCCTCGAACCGGGAGAAGGTGCGAAAGACGCTCGAGGCGGTGTTGCAACGGGACAAGGCCAAGACGACGCTCAACCGCATCTCGGAGCTTGGTCTCATCGAGATGACTCGCAAGCGCACGCGCGAAAGCCTCGGACGCCTGCTGCACGAGCCGTGCTTCTACTGCGACGGCACCGGGCACTTGCAGTCCAAAGAGACGGTCGCCTACGAGGTATTACGGGAGATTCGCCGGAAGCGAAACGACCTGCCCGGGTACACCGTCGTCGTCAACTGCCACCCGGCTGTCGCCGATCTCCTGACCGGCAGCGAGAAGGGCATTTTGCATGAAGCCGAGACCCGTTACATGAGGCGCATCCAGGTCAACTCGCGAACCGAGTACCACATCGAGCAGTTCGACCTGATTGGGAAATGACGGAGAGCGCGATGAACGATCCGGGCAAGCGCAGCGACGAGCGCGTCACGATCAACAAGGAGTTCGAGTCGTTCGACGCCTTCATCCAGGAGTACGTCACGAACATCTCGCGCACCGGCGTGTTCATCAAGTCGCACAAGGTGCTCGCAGTGGGCACGCTGGTCAATCTCCGGTTCACGGTGATCATGGATGACATCGAGACTATCGAGGGGATCGGTGAGGTCGTGCGCGTCGAAAGCGATCCGCTCGGTATGGGAGTCGTCTTCCGCGAGCTGTCCACCTACTCGAAGGACCTCATCGAGAAGCTGCTCGTGCAGCGGGCGTCGAAAGCGGACTGAGCGTCTAGCGAGCGTCTACGGTTGACAACGCGTCGCCGGGCGGCAATGCATCCCTCCACCCAACAAGGAGATCCGCCATGGCGTTTTCGCTTTCCCCCCTGCCGTACGACAAGAACGCTCTCGCCCCGCACATCAGCGCCGAGACGCTGGAGTATCATCACGGCAAGCATCATCAGGCGTACGTCACGAACCTGAACAAGCTCACCGAGGGGAAGCCTGAGGCAAGCAAGACCCTCGAGGACGTGGTCCTGTCGAGTGAGGGTCCGGTGTTCAACAACGCCGCCCAGATCTGGAACCACACGTTTTACTGGAGCTCGATGAAGCCGGCGGGCGGCGGCCAGCCGGCCGGAGACCTGGCCGACGCGATCAAGCGCGACTTCGGATCGCTCGAGAAGCTCACCGAGGAGTTCACCAACGCAGCGACGACCCAGTTCGGCTCCGGATGGGCGTGGCTCGTGGTCGGCAAGGACAAGAAGCTCGCCGTGACCAAGACGGGCAACGCCGACCTTCCGCTGAAGCACGGGCAGAAGGCGCTGCTGACGATCGACGTCTGGGAGCACGCCTATTACATCGACTATCGAAACGCCCGGCCCAAGTACATCGAGGTGTTCCTGAAGAGCCTCGTCAATTGGGACTTCGCGCTTCAGAATCTGAAAAAGGCCTAGCAGGCCGTTGAAAAAGCGAGAGATGAACCGCCAGGACGCCATGCGAGAGTCAGAACATCGTCAATCATTCTCTCTTGGCGATCCTGGCGTTCTGGAGGTTTCCTCGCTCTTTTCGCTTTTTTTAACCGGCCTGTAGGTTCGCCCCAGTTCAAAGCACATGCGCGACCACGCGGTTTCTGCCGCTTCGCTTTGCGCTGTAGAGGGCGCCGTCCGCGGCGGCTAGGAGCTCGGCGAGATCGCGCGATCTCCAGTCCTCGCCGTGCGTCGAACAACCAAGGGAAATCGTCACGGGAACGGGCTGATCTTTGTCGCTACGAAGGGCCAGTGAGCCGACGCGCTCACGAATGCGCTCTGCGACCACCAGCGCTCCCTCCGAGCTCGTCGCGGGCAAAATGACGACGAACTCCTCTCCGCCGTAGCGGCCGACGACATCGAGCTGACGAACGGAGGAGGCGATCTCGCGCGCGACCGCCGCCAACACTTTGTCGCCCACCGCGTGACCATGCCCGTCGTTGATCTTTTTGAAGAAGTCGATGTCGCAAAAAAGAACGCTGATCGCGCGGTCGAACTTAACGGCGTTCTCGTAGGCCTGCGCGAGGGCCGCCTCCAAGTGTCCGCGCGTGAAGACACCCGTGAGCGCGTCGCGCGAGTACTGAAGCTCCAGGGTCTTCTTCTCGGCAGAGAGGCGCTGTACGTCGGCCTCGGAGCGAGTGGCGACCTGGGTCGCGCGGAGGCTCACTTCGACGAGCGTGTCCCTCGCCTGTTGAAGGATGCCCTTCATGTCCTTCGCACTCGGCAGCGTCACTTCGAACGCCTCCGCAAATGCACGCGAGGCGTCCGCCGTTCGCGTCAGGACCTCTTGAAACGCGTCCGGCTGGAGCGACAGCCAGGTCAGTGCGGCCTGGGCCGCGGTCTTGATTGCGGTCTTGTCCGTGGCGTTCAGCCATATGGGCGAGACGTATCCGGACACGGCGATGCACCGTCCCAACGTCGACGCGCGATCGCCCTGGAGCGGCACATGGCTGCCCAGCACCGCCTGCACGAGCGGGTCGGGCAACCCCCACCCCGACGCGAGCCACGCGCCCACCTCGGGGTGGCCCGCCCCGAACTGCTCGCGCTCCAGTCGCTCCAGCCGGAGGTGATCGTGCTTCGCGTCGCGGATGACGTCGTCGTACCCGGGCACGGCGGCGTTCAGCGCGAGCATGCCGATGTCTTGCAACAGGCCGGCGAGGAAGGCCTCTTCGGCGTCGATGCGCACCTGCTGCGCGAGGGAGCGCGCGGCCACGGCATTGAGGAGCCCGCGACGCCAGTACTGCGCGAAATCAAAGGGTCCTCGCGCAGCACGCTGGCTGACGAGAGAAAAGCTGAGCCCCAGCGCGGTGACGGAGCTGGTGCCCAGGGCGAGCGCCGCGCGACGGACCGTGGTCACCGGGGTACCACGGCGAAACGCGGACGAGTTGGCGACGCCCACCACCTTCGCAGACAGCGCAGGGTCGCGCGCAAGAAGGTCGGAGATCCGATCGATGTCCACCTCCGGGCGCCGGCATTCGGCCAGGAGTTCGACTGCGACCCCGGGGAGGCTTGGCAAATTGGGTGCAGCCTTGAGCAGCTTCTCGAGCTTGGGGGTCACTGACCCAGTAGAATGTCACCAATCGGCCCGACAGTCATTGCCGACCTGCCAACCTTTTCGCGAGCCAGCGAATCGCTTCGGGCCGAGCTGCGTCTTCCATGAGCAATGGCAAGAAGGTGGGCGGCACGGCCAGCTCGTTCGACAGCCGAGCCAGGCTTTCGGCCTGAACGCGCTCCCGCATCGCCCGGTCGCGCCCTGCGACGATCGCCGCGCTGCCCCGTGTAGCGCCTGGCCCCACCTCCACCACGGCCTCCTCGAGAGCCGCGCGCTCCTCTGGCGAGAAAAGGGGAGGCAAGACGCAATTTACCACGACCCGCCAGATCGGCAGCTTGAGCTCGACGAGCGCGCGAGCCAGCTCGATCGTCTCGGTCGTCGGCATCTCCTCGGGGAGCGTGACGAGGACGACGGCGCAGGTCTGCGGGTCCTGCAGGAGGGCCATCGCTCGCTCGGCGTCACGACGAAGCAGCCCCGGAGGCACCACTTCGAGGATGACCTTCGGCACGCGCAGCATGTCCAGCCCGTGTCCGGTGGCCGGCGCGTCGAGGAGGACGACGTCGTATTTGAACGAGCCGTCCGGCAGCTTCTCGGTGGTGTGCCACCACGCCTTGCCGAGCATCGACCACTCCTGCATTCCGGGCACCGCGCGAAGAAACGCTCGGACGTAGCGGTTGTCGAACAGCGCTCGATAGAGCGCGCGGCTGTGAAAGACGAGGGTGCCGTACTCCTCGAGGGCCTCGTCGGGTCGCATGTTGACTGCCCAGATGTTCTCGGCCACCGCGGTGACCCGAGGACCAATTGGCGGCGAGTCGAGCAGAGTGCTGAGGCGCTCCTTGGCGTTGCACAAGGCCACGAGAACCCGCTTGCCCTTGGCCGCGAGCGCCAGCGCCTCGGCGGCGCACACGGTCGTCTTGCCGACGCCGCCTTTGCCGGTCACGAGGACGAATCGCTTGTCGGCGAGCGTCGACATCGTGGGGGCGTACCCACATAGCACGCAAACGCATGGTAAGTCTGGGCGCTCGGTTCATGCCTCCGTCCTTCCCCCCCGCCTCGCCTGTCGGGTCAGCGCTGCCCGGAGCGAGCCACGGCCGCGCCTTGCGGCTGTTCGCCCTCGGCGGTCTGGGCGAGGTGGGCATGAACTGCCTTGCGTTGGAGCAGAGGGGCGAGGTGCTCCTAGTCGACTGTGGAGTGACCTTCGACGACCGGCGGCTCGGCATCGACGTGGTGCACGCGGACTTCAGCGCGCTCGAGCCCTACCGGATCGCGGGGCTCTTCGTGACCCACGGCCACGAAGACCACATCGGTGCCATACCGTACTTCTTGCGGCGCTTCGACGTGCCGGTCTACGGGCCGCGCTACGCGCTCGGGCTCGTGCGGGAACGCGCCGCGGAGCACGAGATCTTGGACCACGTGGTCCTGCGGGAGGCCGCTCCGCGGGAGCAGGTTCGCGTCGGCTCGTTCGAGGTGGAACCGATCCGCGTGACGCACTCGATCGCCGACGCGACCGCGCTCGCGATCCGCACCGACGCCGGTCTGGTCATCCATACCGGGGACTTCAAATTCGACGAATCACCGCCCGACGGCGAGGCGTTCGACGTTCCGCGATTCGAGGAGCTCGCCCGCGAGGGGGTCCGGCTTCTCTTGAGCGACTCTACGAACATCGACGCGCACGGGCCCACAGGCGGCGAAGAGGGTGTCGCGAGGGCGATCGACGATATCGTCGGCGGCTCGGAGCAGGCCGTGGTCGTTGCGATATTTGCCTCGAACGTGCATCGGCTTCGCATCCTGGGAGACGTCGCACGTCGACACGGACGCAAGCTCGTGGCGCTTGGCCGGAGCGTGAGCACGCACGCGCGCGTGGCCAGGTCCGTCGCGCGGTCGACCGGTCCGCACGCAGGAGCACCGTATCTCGAATGGCCAAGTGACCTCGTCTGGCCGGCGGATCGCGCACGCGAGCTGCCCAGGCGGGCGCTGCTCGGTGTGGCGACCGGCACGCAAGGCGAAGATGGCGCGGCGCTCGCGCGCCTTGCGCGAGGCGAACACCCGGCGCTCGAGCTCTCCGCTGGCGACGTGGTGGTGATGTCGAGCCGGGTGATTCCCGGCAACGAAGCCGCCGTGGTCCGTGTAATGGGCGACCTGCTGCGGCGCGGGGTGGAGCTCCGGTCGTGGTGGTCCGACAGGGGGGTGCACGTCAGCGGCCACGCGCATCGCGACGATCAGCGCCGCATGATCGAGCTCGCGCGACCGCAGGCGTTCGTCCCGCTGCACGGCACTCTGCACCACCTGTTTCGACACGCGGCGCTCGCTCGGGAGCTCGGCGTCGCCGATGTCTGCGTGCTGGAGAACGGCGACGTGGGCGAGATCGACGCGGGCGGAATCCGCAAGTCGGGTCGCGTGCACGCGGGGCGCGTCCACGAGGTTGCACAGAGAGTCCTCCCGCACAACGTGCTCCACGAGCGGGTCGCGCTTGCCTCGCACGGGACGGCTCACGTGGTGGTGCCGGTGGACGACCGCGGCAGGCTGGCGGGAGACGTTGCGCTCGCCACGCGCGGTGTGGTCGACGAGGTGCTGGACGCGCCGCTGCTCCTGACCGCTCGCACCGAGGCCGCGGCTGCCGTCGAGGAGCTGGCCGACTGCGCGCGGGGCGAGGTCGTCGACGAGCCCGCGGTCGCGGAGGCCGCGCGCCAGGCCATTCGGCGGGCGCTCGGCCGGGTTCTTCGGTTCAAACCACTGACGACGGTCACGGTCCTGCGGGTACGGCCGTGAACGTTACGCCCCAGCCCACGGTGGGGCCGTATCTGACCGGGAAGCTCCGCGCCCTCGATGCGCGGCTCGCAGAGGTCGTGCCACGCTTGATCGCGCCAACCCCCGACGAGGACGCGGTACACGACTTGCGCGTGGTCTTACGCCGGACGCGCACCGTGCTCGAGGTTGGTCGCGCTGTGCTAGGGCCCTTTTACGCCGACCAGGTGCGCCGCGCGCTTCGCGATCTCCAGCGCGCGACGGGGGCCCTGCGCGACGAGGAAGTGCTGCTCGATCTGGTCGCGTCGCTGCAAGTCAGCGCCCCGAACGTTCAGGCATGGCTTCTGATTCGCCGTCGCCGCGAACGCGGGATGCGCCGAGCGCTGGCGCGGCGGATCCTGGCCGGAGAGCTCGAGCGCGGTCGCCGGTTGCTCGAAGCCCTTCTCGCATTCCCGGTCGATCCGTCCCTCGACCGGCGGCTCGGCAAATTCGCTCGCCGCGCGGTGGCGCGGGCCCGTCGACGCGTCGAGGGGCGACGCCTGACGCGGACCGACGATCCGCTTGCTCTGCACGAGCTGCGGATCGCTTACAAGCGGCTGCGCTACGTCGTCGAGGTGCTCTCGGGCGCCCTCCCCAGCCACTTGGCGGCGCTTGCGCAACCAGCGTCGCGGCTGCAAAATCTGCTCGGCTCCGTGCACGACGTCGACGTCGTCGACGGCTGCGTGCTTCGCGCTCGCTCGCTCTCCGCCGACTCGCGCCGAGAGCTGCTCGCCGCGCTCGCGGGCCTGCGCCAAGAGCGAACGGCACGCTACGAGGCGGAGGCCGGTCTCTTGGCCGACGACGGCGCCGATCACGCGTCGGGAACCGAAGCGCTCCGGAAGACTTCGACTCGCTGAAGAACGACGTCCTCCACCGGCTTGTCGCGCGCCCCGGTCTTCGCGTGCGCGATCTTGCGCACGACCTCGAGTCCCGCGACCGTCTGGCCGAACACCGAGTGGCGGTCGTCGAGGTGCGGCGTGGGCCCTTCGGTGATGAAGAACTGCGAGCCATTGGTGCCGGGACCCGCATTGGCCATCGACAGAATGCCGGGACCGGAATGCCGGAGCTCGGGGTGAAACTCGTCTTCGAACTGATACCCCGGCCCGCCAGTTCCCTGTCCGAGAGGGTCTCCGGCCTGGATCATGAAATTCGGGATGACCCGGTGGAAGATCGTGCCGTCGTAGTAGGGCGCGCTCTTTTGCGGCTGCCTCGTGCGTGGATGCACCCACTCCTGCGTTCCGGTCGCCAAGCCGACGAAGTTCTTGACGGTCTTGGGGGCCTTGGCTTCCTCGAGGCGTACGACGATGTTGCCCAGCGACGTGACGAAGCGCGCGTAGAGCTGTCCCGTACCGGAGGCCTGAATCGGGGGGAAGGTGGCGGTCGGCATGGAGACTATCTATCAGATTTATCGAGGGCAGCCCCGACCCCAGGCGCAAACTTTATCGCTAGCGATGGCTGACCATTCGCTTGACCCCTCGGGCACGGCGTAGATACTCGGGGTCACCCGAGAGGTTCGCGTCCGGAGGCCTAGTGTGATCACCTGTCCGAAGTGTTCGAAGGACAACCAAGACCACTACAAGTTCTGTCTCGGGTGCGGCGCAGAGCTGCCGCGCGGCGTGGCTCCGAAGCCGTTCTCGCCGCAAACCCCGCCGCACGGAATGAAGGCCGTGCCGGCGCCAGCGGGGGGTGGTCTGGGCGGGACCGTGGCCATCTCACCGCAAGGCGCGCCCGCGGTCCAGGCGCTACGCCCGGCGTCCCCCGCGCCGGCTCCGGCTCCCGCGCCGATGGCGTCCCCCCCGGTAGCGCCGCCGGCGATGTCGCCCGCGGCTGCGGCAGCTCCCGCTACGACGGTCGCGGTTTCGCCCACGGCCGCGGCACCCCCGACCGCGGCCGCGGCACCCCCGACCGCGGCCGCGGCACCTCCCGCCGCGATATCTCCCGTCGCCGCGACCGGCGGCGCCACCGTCGTTTGCCCTCAGTGTGGCCATCTCAACGCGCCGTCGAACCTGTTCTGCGGCTCATGCGGGTTTCGTTTGGCGGGGGCGTCGCCTCGCCAACCGTCGGTGCCAGCTGTCGCGCCGGTCGCCCCGGAACCTGTGGCGGGCGCATTGGTCCTCACCGCGCTGCGCGCCGACGGCACCGAAGCGGGCACCTACCAGGTGCCCTCCGGCAGCGCCCTCGTGGGGCGCGAAACCGGCGGCATATTCGCCGGCGACAGCTACCTGTCCCCCCGCCACGCGAGCTTCCGCAGCTCGGTTCCGGGCCGCGCATCCGTGAAGGACGAGGGGTCGCTCAACGGCGTCTACAAGAGGCTGCCCCGGGACGTCCCCACCGAGCTCAAACCGAACGACATGTTCCGCATCGGGCAGGAGATCATCCGGTTCGAGCCGCTCGCGACTCAGCCGCCGACCGCGGACGGCGTCGAGCGTCTGGGCGCGCCGAGCAAGGGCTACATCGGACGAATCGCGCTAGTCATCGGGCGGGACGAGACAGGGAACGCGTTTCCCATTCCGGAGAGCGGGGTTCACCTCGGGCGCGAACGCGGAGACATCCTGTTTCCCGAGGACGGGTACGTGTCCGGGCTGCATTGTCGCCTGTCTTGGGACGGCCGGAGGCTCTTTCTCACCGACTTGGGCAGCTCGAACGGCACCTTCTTGCGCGTCGCCGAGGCGGAGCTGCGAGCGGGCGACGTGTTGCTCATGGGGCAGCAGCTGTTTCGCATCGCCGTCTGACGGCACGCGCGTTGGTTGGTGGTACGCTCGTCCGGGTTGGGTGATGAGCAGACAGAAGACGATCCGCGTCGTTGCCGCTGTCCTCGAACAGGACGGGCGCTATCTCATTACCCAGCGCCGGACGAGCGCCGTGCTGCCCCTCATGTGGGAGTTCCCAGGGGGTCGCGTCGAGGACGGGGAGACGGACGTGCACGCGCTCAAGCGCGAAGTGCGCCACAGGCTGGGGGCGGAGATCGAGGTGGGCAAGCTCATCTCCTTCGTGAGCCACCCGTACGAGCACTACGTCGTCGACCTGTTTCTCTACGAGTGCACGCTGGCGAGCGACGCCCTCGAAGCGAAGAACGTCAACGCGTTCAAGTGGGTCACGAGCACGGAGTTCGATCAGTTCCCGTTCACCCCTGCCGACGAGGCGTCGATGAACAAGCTGCTGGGTGTGGCGTGATCTCGCGGGCGCCCCGGGCGGTCCTTTTCGTGCTCCTCGCCGCTTGCTCTCGCGGCGGCGCCGACTCACGACCCGCCCCGGATCCGCAGCAGGCGCCCTCCGCTGCCCCCTCGCCACCCCCCAAAGGAACCCTTGCGCTGGGGGAGCCCATCACGTCGCCCCTCGTGCCGCTTGCCGACATTGCAAAGAGTCCCGCTCGATACGAAAACCAACTCGTCGCAACGAGCGGCCGGGTGACGGCGGTCTGCCAAGAGATGGGCTGTTGGATGGAAATTCAGGACGAGACCGGCCAAGCGCACGTCAAGATGCACGGACACGCGTTCTTCGTACCGAAGTCGGCGAGCGGACACTTTGCGCGCGTACAAGCCAAAGTGCTGCGACGGAGCGACGAGTCGTGCAGCGATTCGCCTCCGCCGACGCGCGTCGCGTCCGCCCCCAAGGTGGAGCTGGACGCGATCGGCGTCGAGCTGGACTAACTCTCCGCGAAGAACCCCCAACCGCGGGGGGACCGGTGGCGCAAGCGGCAGTCGTTCGTCCGACCTCTCGGGCTAGCCCCCGAGCCCGTGCTCGCGACCCCAGGCGTTCGCGCGCGGAACGACGTCCACGGGCATGGGAAGGCCGGGGATGGACGGCTGCGGCGGGACCCCCGACCTATCGCCCGAGAAGCCGATCGAGCACCGTGCGCCAGCCCGCCGGGGCGGGGGGCGTTTCGGTCTCGATACGAAGCAAAGCAACCGTCAGGTTGTCCGGCGTGCCGCGCTCGTTCGCCGCGCGTATCAGCGCCTCGCACCCGCCGTCCACGTCCTTGCCGGCAACGAGGTCCCTCAGCTCGACGTCTTCGAGAACGTTGTAGAGGCCGTCGCTACAGATGAGAAGAGCGTCGCCCTTCGCGAGCGGGAACGTGATTCGGTCGATCGCCGCGATGAGATCTTTGCCCAGGCTGCGCGTCAGGGTCGACCGGTCTGCGTGACCCTTCGGCCGCATGCTCAGGCCGAGGCGGGTGCGATCGGCGGCGATCGTGTGGTCCTTCGTCTTTTGAACGATCTCGCCGTTGCGAATCAGATAGAGGCGGCTGTCGCCCACGTGCGCCACGTGCAGGATTCCGTCGTGCACGACGGCGGCGGTCAGCGTCGTCGACATTCTGCACAATTCGGTCACGACGAGCGCGCGGTCGTGAATCTCGATGTTCGCCTGCTGCGCAGCGCGGTGAATGCGCTTCAAGGGACCCCAAGACTGGGGACTTTCGCGAAAGGCTCGAATGGTAACCGCGACCGCCGTTTGACTGGCGATTTCGCCTCCCGCGTATCCGCTGACTCCGTCGGCGACGACCGCGAGCGCGCACGTCGCGCTTTCCAAGTACGTGCCGCACGCGTCCTCGTTCGCCGGGCGCTGCGTTCCGCGGTCGGAGCGAGTCGCCACGAGGATTTGCCCGTTGTCGGCCTTGTCGCCCGCGGTCGCCGGCATAGCCATAACCTAACCATTCCATAAATATTCGCGCACAGCATCGCGCGCGGAGCGCCCTTCCCTCGCCGGGGGGCGCGAAACACTGATGAAATATTCGTAAAGTTCTCACACCAGGCGACGACGCTCGCCGTTTCTTGTTGCGGCAACGTTCCCGAAACAAGTGCCGACCTACGACCTCTGCTACTTCACCCAACCAGGGGAACGGCATGTCGAATATAAGCAGCGCACCAAATTCGGGAGCGCCCTCGTCGAGGGCGACA
>CAZHED010000061.1:0-27043 GCA_964531095.1 uncultured Polyangiaceae bacterium
GGTACAACAAGATCGTCGATATCTGGGCCGGCGTCGCCGACAAGGTGACGCAGGAAATGATGAACGAGATCGGCAAAGAGAAGATCGTCGACGGCGAGACCGGCAAAGAGCTGATCGAGCCGAGCTTCAACCCGATCTACATCATGGCCGACTCCGGCGCGCGCGGATCGACGCAGCAAATCCGTCAGCTCGCGGCCATGCGCGGACTCATGGCCCGCCCCTCGGGCGAGATCATCGAGACCCCCATCACGGCGAACTTCCGCGAGGGGCTCAGCGTGCTCGAGTACTTCACTTCGACGCACGGCGCCCGGAAGGGCCTAGCCGACACCGCCCTCAAGACGGCGAACTCCGGATATCTCACGAGGCGTCTCGTCGACGTCGCGCAGGACGCGGTCATCGCGGAGTTCGACTGCGGAACTCTCGACGGCATCCGGGTGACGAAGCTCGAGGACGCCGGCGAGGTCATCCAGCCGCTCGGCGATCGCATCCTCGGCCGCGTGGCGCTGGAGGACATCGTCGATCCGTTGACCGGCGAGGTGCTCGTCGCGGCCAACACCGAGCTCGACGAGCAGCTCGTCCACATCATCGAAGAGGCGGGCATCGAGGAAGTGGTCATCCGCTCGGTGCTCACGTGCCAGACGAAGCGCGGCGTGTGCGCCAAGTGCTACGGGCGCGATTTGGCGCGCGGGTACAAGGTGAACATCGGCGAATCGATTGGCATCATCGCCAGTCAGTCGATCGGCGAGCCGGGCACGCAGCTGACGATGCGGACCTTCCACATCGGCGGAGCCGCGGCGCGCGGCAAGATCGAGCAAAGCTCGCTCGAGGCGCGCAACGAGGGCTACATCCGGATTCGCAACGCCAACGTAGCGCGCAAAGTGGACGGCACCGTGACGGTGATGAACCGACACGGCGAGATCGTCATCGTGGACGACACCGGCCGCGAGCGCGAGCACCACCGCCTCGTCTACGGCGCGCTGCTCAAAGTCGACGAGGGGGCGAAGGTCAAAGCGGGCCAGCTCCTCGCCGAGTGGGACGCGTTCGCGATGCCGATTCTCAGTGAAGTCGGCGGTATCGTGAAGTTCGGCGACATCGTCGAAGGCGTGACGATGACCGAGAAGCTCGACGAGGTCACCGGCCTCTCGCGCAAGGTGATCATCGAGTCGCGCGCCGCCGACCTGAGACCGCGCATCTCGATCAAGAGCCCGCAGAGCGGCGAGCAGCTCAAGCTGCCGAACAGCACGCTCGACGCGCGGTATCTCTTGCCGGTCGGCGCGAACATCGTCGTGCAAGACGGCGACGAGATCAGCGGAGGCGACGTCCTCGCGAAGATCCCGCGCGAGACCACGAAGACGCAGGACATCACCGGCGGCTTGCCGCGGGTAGCCGAGCTCTTCGAAGCTCGAAAGCCGAAGGATCATGCGATCATCGCGGAGATCGACGGCGAAGTGAGCTTCGGCAAAGACACCAAAGGCAAGCGCAAAGTGGTCATCACGCCGTTTGCGCAGGACGGCGCGCTCCTGACCGATCAGGCGCGCGAGTACCTCATTCCCAAGGGCAAGCACATTCAAGTGCAGCCGGGTGATCGCGTACGGGCAGGCGAGCCGCTCATGGACGGTCCGGCGAACCCGCACGACATCTTGCGCGTCAAGGGCGAGAAGGAGCTCGCCGCGTACCTGGTCAACGAGATCCAGCAGGTTTATCGGCTGCAGGGCGTTGCCATCAACGACAAGCACATCGAAGTGATCGTCCGCCAGATGCTGCGGCGCGTCCGAATCAAAGACGTGGGCGACACGAACTTCCTCATCGACGAGCAGGTCGAGAAGTACCTGTTCGAGCGGGAGAATCAGCGCGTGATCGAGCGCGGGGGTCGACCTGCCGTGGCAGAGCCGCTCCTCTTGGGCATCACCAAGGCGAGCCTGTCGACCGAGTCGTTCATCAGCGCGAGCTCCTTCCAAGAGACGACGAAGGTGCTCACCGAGGCGGCGGTTTCCGGCAAGGTCGACTTTTTGCGCGGCCTCAAAGAAAACGTCATCATGGGGCGCCTCATTCCGGCGGGAACCGGGCTGTCGGCATACCGGCAGCTCAAGTTGGTGGTCGAGAGCGACGAGGGGGAGCGCTTCGCGCCGCCCGTCACGCGCACCGCCGAGCCGGCGCTCACGGCAGTCAACGAGGAGTAAACCATCGGCCTCGCGTAGCATCGACGATGGCTCGCTCGATCGTTCGCACCCGAGTGCGCCGGCGAACGACGCAACGTCGCCGGCGAAGGAAGCAACGTCCGGCGAGCGAAGCAACGTCGCCGGCGAACGACGCGGGGGGCGGGCTCTCGCCGTCGCCGGGCGTTTCACGCGAGAACGCGCGCTTGGCTCACGGGCCGCCGAAGCAACTGGCCTCCTCGGGAGTGCCCATCGTTCCGTCCGACAGGGGCGCGCAGGTCGTCGTCCCCACCAGACTGGCGCACGTATGGGTTGCAGCGCTGCACACTCCGGATTGCGCGGTGGACGCACCGCCGTTCGAGTATACGCAGCGGGTGCCGCGGCAATCTTGGTCCGCCATGCAGGCATCCCCGGCGCGACCCAGGCATTGGACGGGACCGATTCCGAAGTCGAGCCCGCTCTGCGATGCAGCGACGGTTACCATGGTGGCTGCGGTCGTGAAAAACACTGGCGCGGCTGCAGTACCGCCGTAGTAGCCGGCGAGGTCGCCCGCGTCGATCCTGCTGCTCGCGCCGAGCACCACGTAGGCGCTGATGAAGTAACTGCCCGCCGCGAGATTTCGAATCGTATACGGCAGCGTGTCGGTGGTTTCGCCCAGGGTCCGGTTTTCAGCCTCGCTCGGGTAATCGACCGAGCTGGTCCCGGAGTTGGCGTCCGTCAGTCCGAGTCCGGCCCGGGTCCCTCTCGGCACGGGCGCGGACAGATGGATGGTGCCTGTCAGCGTGTAGGCACCAGGAAAGGACGGCGCCGCGTCGAGGTCCAGCGTGACCGTCCCTTGAAGGGCCGCTCCCGCGTCCGGGCCGACGCAGAACGCCGGGTCCACAGCCGTGCACACGCCCGCCGCGCAACGAGAGCCGACCGGGCAGTTGTCGATCGGGGTGCACGACTGGCCGTTGGCGAGTCGAGCGATGGCCTGGCATGTCCCCGCTCCGCTGGTCGGGTCGAGGTTGTTGCATTGGCCATCGCACCCTAGGTAGTGGCCGCGGACCCATCCGCAAGCGGCTCCCGGTTCGACGGTGCCAGCGGAAGCCTCGCATGTCGCGGTCACTGGGTTGCACGCGAGGCCGGCCACGGAATCGCATGGGCGGTTCGGCGCGCAGCTACCTCCGGCGTCGGAAAACGTGGTGCAAAGCGTCGGCGTTCTCCCACTGAGGGCGTCGCAATAGCTCCCCCACGCGCACGGGAAACTCGTGGTGCAATCCCCGCCCACGGCCGTCGGCGGGTCGCACGTACCCGCGGCGCTGCAAAGTGACCCATCCTCGCACGTGTCCGCGGGTGTGCACGGTGCACCTTTCGCCAAGACTTCCGAGCAGGTACCACACAAAGCGCCATCCGCGACGTCGCAGTGGCCACTCGCACACTGCCAGTCGTCGCCGCAGCCTTGCCCGTTCTGGACCGCGCCGCCCCGGGGCTGGCAGGACGGACTCAGCGGGCGCAGGTCGTTGCTGAAGAGACCTTGGTCGCAAGTCGACGTTTTCAGGGCTTGCACGCATTGAACAACGAGACTCGATGAGAGACCCGTGCCGGGGGCGCTCAGTGACAATCGGCACTGACTCTCGAAATAAGCAGCACAAGTCAATTGACCGAAAAACGGGGAAAGGCCGGGCGAGCAGTCGTGAATCTTCGTGCACTCGGCGCTCGCCAAGGCCCCACAGGGATTGACGTCGGTTCCGTTCGCAGCGGTCTGGCAACCCGTCGGGCCGGCGCCAGCCGCGATCGTTGCCAGCGCGATGAATGAGCGCGTTCTCATGGGCCTGGACTCCAGAATGGGTTGGCGTCTCGCGCTCGAGCGCCCGACGCAGAGTCTATCCTCGCCTTCGCGAGCCGACGACTTTGCAGCCGTCGTGCCGCGACGGAAAGCAAGCTTGGGCAGCGCGTTCGTGATGAACAGGCGCACGTCGCCGACCGTAGCGCCGCGTAGCGCCGCGTAGCGCCACCCGAGCTCGAATCCCAGCGGCCCACCGGGCTCCACGCACCGGATCGTTCGCTTGCACTCCGCATCGACGGCCGAGCATTTGCGGTCAAGATGTTCCACGATGTTCCAGTCGGCAACGCACGCTCGGCGTCGAACCGGAATCCGGCGGGCCCGTGCGCTCGGAGTGGTGTTTCGCCCGTTGGCGGGCGGCTTGGTCGCTCTCTTCGCGGCGCACGGGTGCGCGGTGGCGAAGTCGGGAAGCGATCGCGGTATGGCGAAACTCGACCCGAGCCTCGATGCGGACGGCTCGACCTGCCCGGTTCTCCCGGCTTCCGATGGAGGCACCCCGACGTGCTGGCCTGGCTGCGCGCTTCTCTCTGGAACGCTCGGGGGCGCGCCGTGGTCCGAGTCGTATCCAGTAGGCGGCGGAATCGTCGTCGGCTCGGGCGGCGCCGGCGCGCAGGGCGGAAACGACCTGGGGACGTCCGCGCGATGGGAGACCTACTCGACGTTTGGAAGCGGCGGCCTTCTGATCGCCGCGTGGAGCGGAAGCGGTCCGCCGCCGCCCGATGGCGGCGCTTTCGCGATCGCCCCCCTCGACCTCGGCATTTTGATCCTGCCGGGAGAGAGCCCGCGATCCGGACAGATCTTCTGTGCGACGCAAGGGGGCCTATCGCCGGGGGGTGCGATCGTACAGCTGCGCGGAGTCAACGCGCTCGGTCGCTGCCGAAACATGCCCGTAGGCGGACAGCTGTCTTCCTGCCCTGCGGGCGCGTGCGTGCCGCCCGACTGCACCCAAGCGGACTGCACGCTGACGCTCTCGGGCGATATCGACGGCGTGGCGCTCGCGGAATCGCTGTTGTTTGACCCCACCGAGCCGGTCCCCGGTACCTGGCTCCTATCCGGCGCCGGCGACATGTATGCTCTCTTTCTTCAGGCCGCAGCCGTGGAAGACGGCGGCCGCTTCGTCAACGGCCCACTCGCGCCTGGGTCGCTCCCCCTCACCGGCATCTTCGCGACCTCGACGCAATCGCCGTGGCATGGCAACGTCTATTGCGTCGGCGCCGGCGACGTTAGCTGGTCGGTAACCGACGGGGGGTTGGAGCCCACCGACTTCCGCGTGGGGAGCTTCTCCAATTTGGGAGCCTGTGGAGCGGGTACGGACTCGGTCGATGTGACCTGTCTTTGACGCCGACGTCAGGCGCGAAACTGGCGCACGTCGATCCCAAGCCGTCGCACCCAGCGCTGGATCTGGCTCCGCGCCTTGCCCATGGCCTCGCCCACGCGCGTCACGTTTCCGTGGTGCTCTCGCAGGCTCGAGACGAGCTGGGTGTGCAGAGCCTGGTCCTCCGCGGACAAGATTGGAGAGGGAACGGGAGGCGCCGGCGGAGTCACGGCCCCGTGACCGCCGACCGCGGCAGGCCCCGGCACCAGATCGATGCGCCCGTCCGAGGCGAGGACGACGCCGGTCTTGAACCGTTGCTCGAGCTCGCGCACATTGAGCGGCCAGCGCTGCTCGAGAAGGGTGTAGACCGCCCCGGCCGTCAGCTGCAGCGGAGTTGCGCGCGCCCCGGCGACCTTGCGAAGAACCGAGGAAGCGAGAACCCCTACGTCGTCGATGCGGTCGCGAAGCGCAGGAATGGTGTACGTGAACGCGGCGAGGCGCGCGAAGAGGTCCTGCCGGAAGTCTCCGGCGTCGACGAGCTCCTGGAGCGGGCGGTGAGTCGCCGCGATGATCCGCACGTCGGTAGCGATCTCGCGCGTGGTTCCCACGGGGATCACTTCGCGCTCCTGCAGCACCCGCAGCAGCACCGACTGCGCCGGCTTGGCCAGATCGCCGATTTCATCGAGAAAAAGCGTCCCTCCCTGCGCTGCGCGAACGAACCCGACCTCGTCGTGTGCGGCGCCCGAGAACGCACCTTTCTTGTGACCGAAGAGCAGTGATTCGACGAGGGTCGCTGGGAGGGCTCCACAGTTGACCGCGACGAAGGGTCCCCGGCGCCGCGACTCGGCATGGATCGCCCGCGCAAGGACCTCCTTTCCCGTGCCCGTCTCCCCGAGGAGCAACACCGAGACGTCGGACCGAGCGACGCGCGCGACGGTCCGGAGGTCGCGCGCGAGCCACGGAAGGACTGTCCCCAGAGACGCTTCCAGATCCCGCAGCTCCGCGGCGTCCACATCCCCGACGGCATCGACCGGCGTGCGCATCCCGACCCGAAGGCGAAAGAACGTCTGGCCTAGCTCCAGAATGTCGCCGTCCTGAACCGCTGCCCCATCCACGCGCTGACGATTGATGCGCGAGCCGTTCGTCGAAGCGCAATCGCGGAGACGCCACCCCCGCTCGTGCCGATCGAGGACGGCGTGCGACGACGACATGCGCTTGTCGGGTACCGTCAGCTTAAGGGCAGTTCGCTGGTCCTCGACCACGCGACGAGCGGCGCGCGCATCGCCGCGACCGATCGTGACGCGGTCGATGTTGGCCAGTGAATGGCACGCGCCCCCCGCGAGCGGCCGCGCCCTCTCGAGGACGAGGATCAGGTGGGGCGCCGTGACGTCACCGGCGGCGAAACGGGCGGACGCGTCGGTGAAGGTACTCGTGTCCATGGGGCGGCTCGGGCGACCGACCGATTGTAGCCGCAGGCGGCGCCGGCGCGCTTTTCGAGCCCCTTTCCGGGTGTGGTAGGCTGCATCCCAATCACCGGTATGCCGGTGACGCCGTAGGATCGACGGGCTGTTGGTTGCCGCGCAATGACTTTCCGTTTGGCCGGGAAGACGATGGACAAGCTGGGACCTTATCGCCTCGTTCGCTATCTCGGCAGCGGGGGAATGGGCAGCATCTTCGAGGCTCAAGATACCCATCTTGGCCACCGCGTCGCGTTGAAGCGCCTTCATCCCCATGTCGCCGAACGGGCGAGCGCGACGGAGCGCTTCCTGCGCGAGGGGCGTGCCGCCGCGCGCGTCCGTCACCCCCACGTCGTGCAAGTTCTCGCCCTCGGCCAACACGACGGCGCCCCCTACCTCGCCATGGAGCTGCTCGACGGCTGCGACCTGGCCGAGATCCTGTTGCGCGAAGGTCGGCTCTCGATCGGCCGCGCCCTCGACCTGCTGGTGCCGGTGGTTGCGGCGGTAGCCGCGGCGCACGACGCGGGGGTGATCCATCGCGACTTGAAACCATCGAACGTGTTCGTCGCGAGCGGACCGCGCGGCGTGCCTTGGCCAAAGGTCGTCGACTTTGGAATCTCCAAGGTCGTCGCGGGCGACGATGCCGTCGCGATGACGGCGACCGACAGCGTATTTGGCACGATCGCGTACATGGCTCCCGAACAGGCACGGGCTATGCGCGATGCGTCCTTTCGCAGCGATCAGTACTCACTCGCCGTCATTCTCTATCAGTGTGTGACGGGAACCCTGCCGTTCTCCGGCGGAAGCATGTACCAAATGCTCCAGGCGGTCATGACCGCGCCCGTCGTGGCGCCAAGCGAGCGGGCGGAGGGTCTCCCCAGCGAGGTCGACGCCATCGTGCTGCGGGCCATGAACCGGAACCCCGCCGAACGCTTTCCTTCCGTCCGCGATCTCGGCGCAGCGCTCCTGCCGCTCGCGGGCGAGCGAGCTCGCGTCACGTGGGGCGCGGAGCTTGTCGAGGGGCAAGGTGCGGCGGTCCAACCGGCACGGGGCGGGTTCGACGAACTCGGCCGCGCCGTCGCTACCCCGTCGGCGATCAGCGCCACACTTGCGCCGCCGACAGCGCGAGCCACACGCGCTCCGGTTTCGCGCGCCTCGGTGTGGCGCCCGGGCACGGTGCGAGGCGCCGTCGCGATGCTGGTGGGGTGCGCGCTCGTGGTCGGGATGCTGGCCGTCCGTGCGCACAGCGATCGCGTGCGCTCGCGGCCCTTCCACGTCCCCGCAGTGACGGCGGCTGCCCGATCTCCCATCGGTCCCGCCCCCGAAATCTCCGCTCCGGTCACGCCGTCCCCGATGCCCGCCGACAGCGTGGCCCTCTCGCCCGATCCGGGGAACGGGCCGACGGTGACACCTGCATCCGTGCCCTCCGCGCCGCTTGCCCGCGCGATCCCGCAACGGCGAACGACGGCCCCGATGCCCACCCCGGCGTCCCCGTCGTCCGCGACGCGCACCCCGTCGGTGTCCCTTCGCCTGGGTGACAACGGCGCTCCGATTCTTCCATGAAGGGGGCGCTTCGAACGACGCGAGCTGTGCTGGTCGCCTCCGTTCTCGTTTCATTTCCGCGAGCGGTTCGTGCCGACGATCCCGCCTCCGAAAGTGAGGCCCACATTCAGCGCGGTGTCGAGCTGCGGACGCTCGGACGGAACGGCGAGGCCCTCTCGGAGTTTCAGCGAGCCAATGCGCTCGCGCCGACTCCACGCGCGCGCGCCCAGATTGCGCTTGCTCTCCAGGCGCTGGGCGATTGGATTGGCGCTGAAAGTGGGCTCAAAGAAAGTTTGGGCGCCGGCGACGACCCATGGATCATGCGGTACCACGCCGCGCTCGAGGGTGCGCTCTCTACCGTTCGCGCTCACCTCGCGTGGCTGCACGTCGACGCCAACGTCACAGGCGGAGAGCTTTTCCTGAACGGTGTCTCCACCTCCGCGATTCCGATGGCCGGGCGCGTGCGCATCGCCGCCGGAACGCTCGACCTCGAAGTCCGCGCTACTGGTCATGCGCCCGCGCGCCGCACGATCGACGTTCGACCGGATGCCGATCTGCACGAGCGGTTCACGCTCGAGCCACTGGCGTTGCCCCCCGCCAAAGATCCTGCCGAGGACGCAAACCGAGAGCCCCTGCGTCCCGCCGGCAACCGACGCAACAGCGGAGACGTCGTGGCGGGCTATATCGCGCTCGTATCGTCAGGTACCCTTGGCGGCGCGGGCCTCGTCGCCTGGCGCGTCCGGGAGGCCAACATCGCGGTCTACAACGATGACGGTCGATGCTTGCAGGGGCCGCAGACCCGCGATCAGCAATGCGGGAATTATGCGGTCGACGCCAACATCGCGCTTGCCCTCGAGGTCGCCGCATTCATTGCCTCCGGCGTCGGCACGGCCCTCGGCGCTTGGTGGCTCCTGAAGCCGGATTCGCGCTCGGCGCGGAAGGCGAGCGCGCGGTGCGCTCCATCGGTGACGCCCGGTATCTTCTGTCGATGGGAGTTTTGACGCGACGTCGACATTGCGCCATTCGCGCGAGGACGCTCATGATGCTAGCGGGCGATATCGCGGGCGCCGTGACCCAGACAACTGGTGCAAGGCACGCTCGTGCGCGGTGCAGTGCCCGCTAGGCTTCCAGGACGGCGCGAAGGCGGCGCCTGTCACCCATTTGGGTGATAGCTATTTCCCCCTCCGTCGGGCAATAGCTGCCGCAAGTCGTTGGGTCCTCGCCAGCACCAAGACAGCGGGCAAAGCGACGCTTTCCACGAGCTTATCCAAGTCTTCTTCGATGCCACGCCTTCTTGGACACCGAAGTGTCTCGCGCCCGTCACGTCCACGCGTCGCGTGGATCGGGATGCCGAGCAAGATTCTGAATGACCGCATGACAAGAAAAATCGTAGCTGCTACAAGCTCGTCCGGCCGCGTTGGTCGTGGCCAGCATTTGAAACATGGAGGGCAATGATGAACGGACCGAAAACTCCAGTGCTCGTGTGCCGCCTCGCCGTAGGCGCGATGATCCTGATTGCCGGATTGGCCAGCGCCAAACCGGCCTCAGCAAACCAGGGGACGTATGTGGTTTACTCCGGCAACTCGCAAAGCCCGATGCCGCCGGATGTCGACAGCATCAACAACAACTACTGCTCCTTTCGCTCGGCGCTAATCGCCGTTACGCACGCCGTCACCTATTATAACGGTTGTCAAGAACTACCCAATACGTCTGGAACCAACACGATTATACTCCCTCCCGGAACGTACACGCTGACGGACCTGCTGCCGGAATTGTACCCCGGAGCCGGCGGAACGCTGACGATCCAAGGCTCCGGGTTCAGTCAAACCTTCATCGACGGCAGCGCCGCCAAGAGCGGCTTTTTCGGGCCTTTGCGCTTCGGCTTGGGCACGGTGCAAGTGAACGGCCTTACACTTCAAAACCTCCAACCGTACCCCACCGGCCAGTTCAACCCGATGGGCGCTTCAGCGGTTTGGGTAGCGCCCGGAGCCACTGTCAATTTCTATTACGTAAAATTTTTCAACAACGGGTTCAGCAATTTCGGCAACGGCACGGACATCTACAATCAGGGAACGGTGAACCTGTCGAACGTCGAAATCTATTCGAATGCCGGCCCTACCGCTTTTGCGGGGCACATCTTCAACGACGGCGTCGGTTCGCTCGAGACTCCTCCGTTCACCGGCACGGCCTATCTGTACGCGGACGGTTTGTCACTCCACAATCTGAAGTCGGAACACGGCACCATCGTCAACTACGGCTATATGTCACTGCAGAACTCGACAATCGGGGCAAACTTCGACGCGATCTCCGGGGTCTTTTTCACGGCAGGCAATGGCGCGGCTGACATCTACAACAGCACGTTTGCCTACAACAGTGGCGCAGCCACCATCAACAACCTGAGCAGCGACTACATCGGCGTAGAAGACTCGCTGGTCTATGGCAACGGAGTCGGCCTCAAGACTTGCGCCGGAACGGGCGCGGTGGTCTCGTACGGTTACAACGTGTTCGATACCTCGTCGGTCTGTACGACACTGAACACCGGGGATACGAAGACGTCTGATCCGGTGGTCGACTACGGGACCTACAACGGAAACAACCGGTCACCGAATTTCCATGGGGGAATCGGACCCGTCTACCTTCCCAAGTCGACGTCGAGTCCGCTTCTCAACCATGCGGACAACGCGGGCACGGCCTACGACGGGCGAGGCGCGTTTCGTGACAACACCCAACCAGCCGTTGGCGCCGCTCAGCCCTACCAAGCCGTGCTCGTGGTCGGCAACCCGAGCAAGCTCACCGCCGGTGACAACGCGATCAAAGCCGCGATGGGCGTCGTGTTTGGGGCGCAGAACGTCTTTTACAGCATTCAAGCGGATACCTGGAACGGCACCGTCGCGGGCAACGGTGTCATCGTCATCGCGGGAAGCGCGAGCTCGAAGAACATCGGCACGCACTTTGTCAAGAGCACGTCGGGGGTCGTCGTCCTGAACCAAAGCGTGTACGCGGCGATGGACATGACGACTTCCACGCAAAACCAGGGAACCGTCACGGCGAACAGTATGGACGATCAATACTGGGATTCGAGCGGTTACATCGACGAACAGATCGGCTATATCGACGGAGTCACCTATGGCACGCAAATGTATCCGAGCAACGAGCCGGTGCTAACGAGCTCGCAACAAGGTTTCGGATGGGGCACGCCGACCGCCGCCGAGTTCAGTTTTGGCATGTGGGTGCCTCCGTCGAGCTCGAACCATTACGGGTTCATGAGCTACGGATACAACCAGCCGATGTTCCACAGCTTCTCGGCTCCCGCCGTTCGGTGGGGCTTGTTTGCCAACGACGCCTGCGCTGCGGCATTGAGCGCGGCAGGCAAGGCACTCGTGCAACAGATCATCGTCGCAGCCACGAACCCGCGGTACTGGTGAGCGCACCGACGAACCGTAGGTAGCCACGACGTCAAATTCGTCGAGGCAGCGAAGAGGGCCCCTCGTGATCGGGGGCAACCACAGCCGGACGAACGTGCGGTCGCCATGGTCCTGCGCGTTCGCCCGGATGTGGTGTTTCTCGAGGTCATGCTCCCGGGCGCTGGCGGACTCGGAGTACGTCGAGAGCTGCGCCAACGGATCAATGTGCCGGTCATCATGATCGCCGCCTGCGCCGAGAAGGCCGTTTGCGTCATAGGTCTCGAGGGGGGGACCAGGCGTTGTGCGCTCCCACCACGTGGACGAAGGTGCGGAAAGCGTCCGGGGGCAAACTCTGCCCGTCAAATCGCATTTCGCTTGTAAATCATTGCCTTTCTTGCCAGCGTAAATTCGCGGCATCCGGCGTGCTTGCGCGAGGGGCATTATGGCGATCGGGAGAGGGGTCCCGGGAGGGGACAGCACGTGGACTGCGCAGCGGTTCCGCGCCCTGGTGGAGCAAAGCGCCGATGCCATCGTGCTGACGGCGGCCGACGGTACGACGGTGTACGCGAGTCCGGCCATTGAACGAATCAGCGGGCGCGCGCCGGCCCTCCTATTGGGCAAGGAGGCGTTCGAGAGCGCGCATCCCGACGACCGCGGCCATGTCTCGAGCGCGTTCGCGCGGATCTGCGCCACCCCGTCGGAACATGTGAGCTTCGAATATCGGTTACGGCATCGCGACGGGTCCTACCGGTGGGTCGAAGCGACCGGGACGAACCTCCTGGCCGATCCGAGCGTCGCCGCGATCCTCGCGAGCATTCACGAGGTGACGGCGGGCCGCGATCCCGGCAACAGTCCGCGCGGCCCTGGCGATAACCGACGTTCCGAAGAACGACTGCGCGTCCTCTCGAAGACCACGCAGGCGTTCTCCGAGGCGGGTCGCTCACCGGACCGGCTGTTCGAGGCAGTGGTCCGCGAGATCGCGGAGGCGCTTCGGTGTGCCTGCGTCCTGAGTCTCATCACCGAGGACGGCCATCACTTCACGACCTCTCACGTGCACGCCTCCGATTCCGAGGTCTTGGAGGCGCTTCGCGCGCAGTTCGTGGCGAGCGGTCCGCGCCGAATCGACGCCCATCCTGGCATGAAGCACGTCGTCGACACACGCACGCCGTTCTTCATGCCCGACGTCAACGGTAACCTCGAGCGGCTGCGCACAGAGGCTGCGCCCGACGTGCTGCAGTTTGCGCGGGCGAACGCCGTCAAGAGCGCGCTCATCGTGCCGCTTCGCGCGCAGGGAACCGTCATCGGCGCGCTCAGCCTGACCCGACACGGCGCTCAGGCGCAGCCTCTCAACGAGCACGATCTCGCGCTCGCACAGAGTCTCGCCGAGCACGCGGCGCTCGCGGTCACGGCCACTCGACTGGTCGCCGAGTCCGAGCGCGAGCTCGCCGAGCGCGAACGAATGGCAGCTCGCCTTCGCCTGCTCGCAGACGCGTCCCACGAGTTCGCGGACGTGACGGGCGACTACGACCGGCTGATCGCCGTCATTGCCAGGCGCCTCGGCGAAATCATAGGCGACCTGTGTACGATCCGTGCCGTGAGCGAGGACGGCGCGATGCTCGAATCGGGCGCGGTGTACCATAGCGACCCCGAGGTCGTCGCCTGGGCCCACAGCGTGTTGACGACCCACCCGCAACGCGTCGGCGAAGGGGTGATGGGCGGCGTTGCGGCCTCCGGCCAGCCCGTTTTCATGCCGCACATCACGAGCTCCGCCTACGCGGCCGCGTCGATGCGTCCGTATCGAGAGCTCATCGACCGCTTGGGCGTGAGCAGCGTGATCGTGGTTCCAATGCAGTGCCGCGGCAAAGTCGTCGGCGTCGCGGCGCTCTTGAGGACTGGTTCGGAGCGGCCCTACACCGACAGCGACTTCGACCTCGTGCGCAACCTCGCCGACCACGCAGCGCTTGCGGTTGCGAACGCGCGCTCGTACGCGGCCGAGCGCGTCGCGTTGGCGCGCGCCGTGGGCGCAAACCAGGCACTCAAGGAATCCGAGGTGGCCCACAGGCTCCTCTTCGAGGCGAGCCCGATCCCTCTCTTCGTCTTCGACGTCGAGACATTCGAAATTCTCGCGGTCAACGACGCGATGGTCCGCCTCTACGGGTATACCCACGACGAATTGCTGCGAATGAAGATCGTCGAGCTCCGCCGCCCGGATGACCGCGACTCCGCAAAGAGAACCGTCGCCTCTCTCGGCGACGCGGAAGCTACCGGGGCCGCGCGTCATTGCCGAAAGGACGGCTCGCTGCTCTCCATCGAGTATGTCTCGCGCGTCCTCCCGTTCGGCATGGCGGGTCGCCGCGCGCGCATCACGGTGGTCACCGACGTGACCGCGCGGCACGATGCCGAAGAAATGCGCGCGCTGCTCGCGGCCATCGTAGAGTCTTCCAACGACGCGATCGTGAGCCAGAGCCTCGACGGCACGATCACGAGCTGGAACGCCGCCGCCGAACAGCTCTTCGGCTATTCCGTCGCCGAGGCGGTCGGAATGCCGATCGATCTGGTGATTCCTCCGGATCGACGGGCCGAGGACCGCGGTCTTCTCCGTCAGGTCGCCGCAGGCCATCGCGTCCAGCGCCACGAGACGATTCGCCGGCGCAAAGACGGCACGGAGGTCGCCGTTTCTCTGTCGCTCGCGCCGATCTTCGATGGTTCGGGCAACGTGGTCGCAGCCTCGAAGTCGGTCCGCGATCTCACGCAGCAGCGCAAGGCCGACGCCGCGCTCCGGAGCACCGAGGATCAGCTCCGCCAGGCACAGAAGATGGAGGCCATCGGGCGCTTGGCCGGCGGCATCGCGCACGACTTCAACAACATCTTGTCCGTCATTCTGAGCTACGGCGAGCTTTGCCTCGCGGATCTGAACCCCGCCGACGAGATGTGCGAGAGTATCGGCGAGATCAATAGTGCCGCGCTTCGCGCCGCCGAGCTCACAAGGCAACTGCTGTTGTTCAGCCGTCAACAAGTGGTGGTGCCCAAAGTGCTCGACCTGAATCAAGTGCTTGCCGGCATGGACAAGCTCCTCAAGCGCATCGTCGGCGAAGATGTGGACCTGGTCTCGGTGCCGGCGCCGGGGCTCGGCCGCGTATTTGTGGACCCGGGGAGCGTCGAGCAGGTGATCATGAATTTGGTGGTCAATGCCCGGGATGCCATGCCCCAGGGTGGCAAGCTCACGCTCGAGACGCGCAACGTCGATCTCGACGGCGAATACACACGTCAGCATCTCGGAACGACGCCAGGCCCGCACGTGATGCTCGCCGTCAGCGATACCGGTACCGGAATGGACCTGGCCACCCAAGCGCGCATCTTCGAGCCGTTCTTCACCACGAAAGAAGTCGGAAAGGGAACGGGCCTCGGCCTCTCGACGGTGTTCGGCATCGCCCAGCAGGCTGGCGGAAGCGTGGGCGTCTACAGCGAGCCGGGCAGGGGGTCGACGTTCAAAGTGTACTTTCCGCGAGTCGAAGCGAAGACGAGCACGACCGCCCCGACCGTGGAGCGGCCCAGTCTTCGAGGCTCGGAGACGGTCCTGCTCGTCGAGGATCAAGAACAGGTGCGAGCCGTCGCGCGCGGAATCCTCAAGCGAACAGGATATCATGTCGTCGTCGCGGCGAGCCCCTTTGAGGCCCTGGTGCTTTGCGAGACGCACCGGGGTCCTATCCACCTTCTCTTGACGGATGTGGTCATGCCGCAGATGAGCGGCGCCGAATTGGCCAAGCGGATCGCGCCGTCTCGTCCCGATATGAAAGTGCTGTACATGTCCGGGTATACCGACGACAGCGTCGTTCGGCACGGCGTGCTCGAGAGCGAGATGCCGTTCCTTCAAAAGCCGTTTACCCCTGAATCGCTGGCGCGAAAAGTAAGGGAAGTGCTCAACCAGGCTCTCGGCACTTGACTCGCGCATGGGCCAGCTGCCTCTTCACGATAGCGACGCGTGCGCAACTGGGGTTCGTGTGAGCAGTCGCCTTCACGGGAGCAAACGTCGCCGCCGGGGCCGACAGGGTGCGCGGCGAACGAAGAGGGCGCTTAATGCGGCGGCTCGCCGTGTCGTCTTCTAGGCATGCGGGTGGAGACAATGCGTTTCGACGCGCGTGGGGGCTGGTCTTCGCCATTCCCGGCGCTCGACTCCGGGCGGACTTTGGTCATCGCGTTCGGTGCCCCCGAACGCTTGGAGAGCGCCCTGGCGCTGGAGGAGCTGCGCCGCGCCTATCCGCTCGCCACGATGATCGGGTGCTCGACAGCCGGAGAGATCCTCGCCGACGCGATTCACGACCATTCGGTCGTCGCGGCGGTCGTGCGCTTCGATGCGACCGACATCGCGCACGCCAGCGCTCCGGTAGCCAGCGCGGCTGACTCTCGCGGCGCGGGAACCGCGTTGGCGCGGTCGCTCGCGAGGCCCTCGTTGCGGGGTATCCTCGTCCTCTCCGATGGGCTGTCGGTCAACGGCAGCGAGCTTCTTCGCGGAATCGCCGAGGTCGTTGGCGACGTGCCCGTTTCCGGGGGTCTCGCCGGCGACGGAGACCGTTTCCAACGCACGTGGGTCTTCGGAGAAAACGGGTTGACGACGTCGCGGGTCTCTGCCGTCGGCCTATACGGAGACCGAATACGACTCAGCCACGGCTCGCGAGGTGGTTGGGACATGTTTGGGCCGGAACGCCTCGTGACCCGGTCGGTGGGCAACGTGCTTTACGAGCTCGACGACCGGCCCGCCCTTGCCCTTTACAAGCAGTACCTCGGCGAGCGCGCGACGGGTCTGCCCGCGACGGCGCTCCTGTTCCCGCTGTCCGTGCGCGCCTCGAAAGAGGTGGAGCCTCTGGTCCGGACCGTTCTCGGCGTGAACGAAGAAGAGAACTCGATGACCTTCGCCGGAGACGTCCCGCTGGGCGCGCTCGCGCAGTTGATGCGCGCGAACTTCGAGCGGCTGATCGACGGTGCCGGGTCGGCTGCCAAGATCGCGTCGCGCGATTTGGCACCGACCGGAGAAAACCTCGCGATCGCTGTCAGCTGCGTCGGCCGCCGGCTGGTGCTCGGAGAACGCGCGGAAGAAGAAGTGGAGGCCGCGGCGCACTCCCTGGGCGACGCGAAGCTCGTCGGATTCTACTCCTACGGCGAGATCTCGCCGCTGGCCTCGGGGCGGTGCGAGCTGCACAACCAAACAATGACGCTCACACGGATCTGGGAAGCCTAATTCATGGTGCACACGGTCCTCGAAAGGCAGCTTCGCAAAATCGGAGCCAGGACCGACACGCCACCGACCATCGAGCAGTGGCAAGCCCTTCTCGAGCGCGTGGACGCCGCCTACGTCCAGGAGGATAACGCGCGGTACACGCTCGAACGCGCGATTGCGATCTCTTCGCAGGAGATGGCGGACCTCAATCTGCGCCTTGCAACCGAGCGAGACCGCCTGCACGCGACCGTGACGTCCATGCCCGAGGGGCTCTGCCTTCTCTCGGCCGCCGGTCTCGTGGAGATGGCCAACCGAGCGGCCGAGCGGATGCTGGGCGCGGAACCAGGGGGCCTGACGGGCCGAGACTTCGTCGCTCAGGTCGGCGGAAACGGCGAATTGCACGGACTTTCCGAAGCGGTGCGAAACGGCCAGACGCATCGGTGCGACGATGCTCACTTCATGACGATCGATCGCCGGCCGCTCCGCGTCGCGTTCGCGCTCACCCCCATCGACGTCAGCCAGTCCGCCGGATCGGTCATCGTCTTCACGGACATTCGAATGCGGAAGGCTTCCGAGGACGCGCTCCGCGAGAGTGAGTCGAGGTTTCGTGCCATTTTCGAGTCTGCGGCCGTGGGGATCGTTCGCATCGCCGTCGACGGCCGGATCGACGACTGCAACGCAGCGTTCAGTGCGATGCTCGGCCATGAGCGTGAGGGCGTGTTGGGCAAGACGATCTTCGCTCTCATGGACGTCGAGGAGGCGGACCCCGCGCGCCTGCGATTCGAGGCGATCGCGGCGACGTCGAGTGCCGGCGACCAAGTCGATCGCCGCTACGTCCACCGAGACGGCTCGACCGTCTGGACCAAGCAAACGGTCTCTTTCGTCCGCGGCCCCGAGGGCGCGCCGGTGTTCGCGATTGGCGTGGTCGAGAACGCTACTGCGCAAAGAAACTTGGAGATCTCGCTGCGCCAGGCCCAAAAGCTCGAGTCGGTCGGGCAGCTTGCGGCCGGCATCGCACACGAAATCAACACACCGGTGCAGTTCGTGAGCGACAGTGTTTACTTCGTCCGTGAAGGGGTGGCAGAGCTCTTCGGGCTATTGCGATCGTATCGGGGGCTGCGCGACGCGGCGGGCGTCTCACTGCCTGAGGCGGCCGCCGAGCTGGCGGCTGCCGAAGAGGCGGCGGACGTGGAGTACCTAGCGGCGCAGGTGCCCAAGGCGCTCGATCGCGCGCTCGACGGGCTCCAACGCGTGGCCGTCATCGTGCGCGGAATGAAGGCCTTCGCCCACCCGGACCAAAAAGACAAGGCGCCTTCGGACTTGAATCACGCGCTCGAGACCACGATTGCGATCGCGCGCAACGAATACAAATACGTCGCCGACGTGGTCACCGAGCTCGGGCAGCTTCCACCGGTGACGTGTTATGTCGGCGAGCTGAATCAAGTCTTCCTCAACGTGATCGTGAACGCCGCTCATGCGATCGGGGATGTAGTCGGCCGCGGCGAGACCAAGGGACAGATCCGCGTCCAGACTTGGCAGGACGGGGACTTCGCCGTCGTTTCCGTGAGCGACACCGGAGGAGGCATCCCGGAGGCAGTCCGCCACAGGATCTTCGACCCGTTCTTCACGACCAAGGAAGTCGGCCGCGGGACAGGGCAAGGCCTCGCGATCGCGCGGTCGGTCGTCGTCGAGAAGCATCACGGCGAGCTCACATTCCAGACGGAGATTGGCAGGGGAACGACCTTCACCATCCGGCTGCCGATCCATCCTCCGCAAGAAGGGGTGAAGGCCGCATGAAGCGCATTCTTTTCGTCGACGACGAGGTGGCCGTTCTCGACGGTCTTCGTGACCGCTTGCGCAAGCATCGACGCGAATGGGACATGGTGTTCGCGCTCGGGGGCCAGCAAGCCCTGGCCGAGTGCTCGCGTGGGGCCTTCGACGTGGTCGTCTCCGACATGCGCATGCCCGGCATGGACGGCGCCGCGCTCCTTCGCCGAATCAAGGACACGTACCCGAAGACCGTGCGGATCGTCCTCTCGGGGCACGCCGAGCGCGAGGCGGTCATGCGCGCGTTGCCGGTCGCGCACCAGTACATGAGCAAACCATGCGACAGCGAAACGCTCCGGAGCGTCCTCCTCCGCGCGTGCGCGCTTCAAACCCTCATGTGCGACGACTCGCTTCGCAGCATCGTCGGCCGCGTCGAGAAGCTCCCGTCGGTCTCGACCATCTACACCGACCTCACGGAAGTGCTCGCTCGCCCGAGCCCCTCGCTCGACGACGTCGTCACCGTGGTCGAGCGCGATCCGGCGATGTGTCTCAAACTGCTGCAGCTCGTCAACTCGGCGTTTTTCGGCCTTCCACGTCGCGTGGCAGCGATGCGCGACGCCATCGGGTACCTCGGAATCGACCTGGTGAAGTCGCTCGTCCTCGCCGCTCAGATCTTCGCCGCCGCGGAAGGCGCGCAGGGCCTCGACGGCGGCTTTCTGTCGGCGATCCAGCAGCATTCGATGCTCGTCGCGCGTGTCGCCCGCAAGATCGCGCCCTCCGGAGCCGATGACGCGTTCATGGCCGGCATGCTGCACGATGTGGGAAAGATCGTCCTGGCGCTCGCCGACCGAGACAAGGTTGGAGTCTTCGCTTCGGCGGCGAGGGAACGGGGGGTCCCGACCTACGTCATCGAGCGAGAGCGACTGTGCGTCACGCATGCCGAAGTGGGCGCCTATATTCTCGGGACATGGGGGGTACCCCTTGGGATCGTCGAGGCGGTTGCCGGACACCACGAGCCGCGGCGCTTCGGAAACCAGGTTTCCGACGCGATGACGGCGGTGCACGTGGCCGAGGGCCTGGTCACCGGGAGCGAGCGAGGGGGGAAGAACAAGGGGGCCCTGTTGGACGAAGAGCATCTCAAGGGCCTGGGGCTGCTCAAGAACCTGCCCGAATGGGGCGAGATCGTGGAGCGGCTGCGCCGGGAGGCGCGCGACTGAGCAATGAGGACTGCCAAACCGCGTGTCCTCTGCGTGGACGACGAGCCCAACGTCCTCGAGGGGCTCTCTTTGACCCTTCGCCGCGGCTACGAGGTCGTCCTCGCGGGGAGCGGGGAGGCGGGCCTCGACGTGCTGACGCGCGACCCCACGATCGCCGCGGTCGTGTCGGACATGCGGATGCCGGGAATGGACGGGGCCACGTTCTTGGCCAAAGCACGCGCGGTCCTGCCGGACGCGACCCGGGTGCTACTCACCGGGCAGGCGGAGCTCGCCCTGGCGATCGCCGCAATCAACGAGGGGCGCATCTTCCGCTTCCTCACGAAACCATGTCCGCCCCCTGTTCTGGTTGGTGCCGTCGAAGCGGCCGTCGAGCTGAATCGCCTCGTCACCTCCGAGCGCGTTCTCCTGGAGCAAACACTTCGCGGAAGCATTCAGATGCTCACCGAGGTCCTCGCGCTCGCCGCGCCGACCGCCTTCGGGCAGGCGATTCGCATCCAGCGCCACGCGCGAGAGTTGGCGGCCAAAGTGCCGGGCGCGGAGGTATGGCCCATCGAAGTCGCGGCGATGCTTTCGCAGGTGGGCTACATCTCGCTTTCGCCCGCGACTCTCGAGAAACTCCAAGAGGGAAAGCCTCTCACGACCGAGGAGGGGCAGTCCGTGGAGCGTGTGCCCGCGCTGGCCGAGCAGCTCATCGCGGGCATTCCGCGCCTCAACGACGTGCGGGCCGCGCTGAAGCAACAGGGAACACCCTTCAACGGAGCGGGCATCGCGGCTGCCGCGCCGCGCGGCAAGGATATCCCGCTGGGCGCGCGGGTTCTCGGCATCGTCTGCGACTTTGACCGCCTCGAAGTGAGCGGCATGCCAGCCCAGGTCGCACTCGACACCATGCGCGGCCGCGCCGGGCGCTATGACCCCGATCTCCTCGAGCTCTTTGCGTCGAACCTCGGGAGTCGTGGCCGCGACGCCGAAGTTGCCGAGATCTCGATTCGTATGGTTCGTATCGGAATGACGTTCCTGGACGACGTTCGCTCGCACACCGGGGCCCTTCTGGTGGCGCGGGGTCACGAGGCCACCCCCAGCCTGGTCGAGCGACTCCGCAGTTTTGCGCCTGGATTCGTGCGCGAGCCGGTCCGGGTGTCGATGCTACGCGCGTCGAGGTCGACGTGAGGGAGGTTGCGCCGCTTGCGCAGGACGGCCCGGTGACCCCCGCCAGCATCCTCGTCGTCGACGACGAGGAAGACTTGCGCATCGCCATCGTCCGCACGCTGGCACGTTACGGGCACGTCGCCCTGGCCGTCGATACCGCAGAGGGCGCGCTGAGGCACATGGAAGAGCACGAGTTCGACCTCGCCATTCTCGATATCAACCTGGCCGCCGGAGACGGAATCGAGCTGCTCGGGGAGATCAAGACTCGGGCGCCCAGCACGGAAGCGGTCATCATCTCGGGTCATGGCTCGATCGAGAACGCGATGCGGAGCGTGCAAGCGGGCGCGTTCGATTTCATCGAGAAGCCCTATCGGGAGGAGAGGCTCGTCCATACCGTCGAGCGCGCGATCGAGCGCCGGCGGTTGCGTCAGACGACGGCGCTCTATCAGGCCGTACAGGTCATCTTCCGAACGCGTGACTTGCAACGTCTACCGGAGGCCATCGTCAAAGTGTCGATGGAGGTCATGCGGGCGGACGCCGCGACGCTCTTGCTCCCCGACCTCGACGGAAAGTTCTACGTGGCGCATGCGTTCGGGCTGGAGTCGGAGGTCGCAAGCACGACGCGAATCTCCGTCGGCGAAGGCATCGCCGGGCGCGTTGCCCTTTCACGCAAGCCCCTGATCATCACAGGAGACGCGTCGAATCATGCAGCCCTGCGCGGCGTGACTGCGCGTACTCGAGTGCGTTCGAGCATCGTGTACCCCCTTGTCTTCGCCGACGACGTGATGGGCATTCTCACGTTCAACCGCCTGTCCGACGACAGCCCATTTCGAACCGCCGATCTGGACAGGGCCTCCG
Source organism: uncultured Polyangiaceae bacterium (assembly GCA_964531095.1). Lineage (GTDB taxonomy): Bacteria > Myxococcota_A > Polyangia > Polyangiales > Polyangiaceae > Palsa-1150. The sequence goes on from CAZHED010000061.1 coordinate 21,903, forward strand.
TGTTGGCGTCGCAAGTGCTTCTATCTCTGGAGAATTCTCGTTTGGCTCGCCAGAGCGTGACGGCCGAGAAGCTCGCGGCAGTCGGGCAGATGGCGGCCGGAATCGCCCACGAGATCAACACGCCGATCCAGTTCGTCGGCGATAGCCTGCATTTCTTGAGCGAGGCGTTCGGAGACCTCGTGCAGATGGTCGATCGATTGGAGGACATCGTCGGGCGGATGGCGACCTCCGCGCCCGATGATGCGCGAGCGCTCACGCTCGCAGCACAAGAAGCCGCCGACGAGCTGGACCTGCCTTATCTGAAAGACGCCGTTCCGAAGGCTCTCGATCGCACGAAGGAGGGCGTCAAACGGGTCGCGAACATCGTCCAGGCGGTGAAGGACTTCGGCCGTCCCGATCGTGGCGACAAGATCGCGACCGATCTGAACGAATGCCTTCGAAGCACGCTTATCGTGTCTCGTGGAGAGTACAAGTACGTCGCAGACGTCGAGACGGATTTTGCCGAGTTGCGGGCAGTCGTCTGCCACCCCGGAGAGCTGAACCAGGTCTTTCTCAACCTCATCGTCAACGCGGGCCACGCCATCGCCGATGCCGTGTCGGGGTCGGATCGCCGCGGCACGATCGTCGTCCGAACGCGGACCGAAGGCGAGCACGCCGTCGTGTCGATTGAGGACAACGGAACCGGGATCCCAGCGGAGGCGCAGTCCAGAATATTCGACCCGTTCTTCACGACGAAGGCGGTGGGGCGTGGCACGGGGCTCGGACTGGCCGTCGCGCGCACGATCGTCGACAGTCACGGTGGCTCGCTGACCTTCGAAACGCAAATGGGGCGGGGCACGAGGTTCTCGGTCCGGGTTCCCTTCGAGCGAAGCAAGGGCTGACACGAGCTCTCCGGTTCGATAGCGAGTCGATCCGCTCGACTTCGAGGGAGCGGCCGGAGCCGCCTCTCCCGAGTCGTCCCGCGCACCTCACAAGACCGCGCCGCTGACGTACCGCCGCCGAGCCCACTCGCTCATCGCAATGCCAGCCGCGACGGCCAACGGCAGCGACTGATTGACCCCATAGACCGGGATGCCCAGGACATCGTCGGCGCGCGCCAAAATGGACTCCGGAACCCCGAACCGCTCGCTTCCAAAGACGAGCACCGTCGCTGTGGGGAATGCCCCCACGGCGTAAATGGATCGGCGAGCGTGGTCTTTTTCGATCACCCACATCGGGCGCCGCCCAACCGCGGACAGGAGCTGCGCCTCATCGTCGAGCTCGACGATGGTCTCGTACTTGTGCATCCCCATCGACGCTTTGGCGTAGAAAGGAGCGCGTCCGACGAGAAAGACCTCGCGAGCCAGAAAATTGTGAGCGACCCGGATGACAGCGCCTACGGCAAAGGGGTTGCCCGGGGCCCATAGCGCGACCGAAAAGTCGTTCCGTAGCGGAGCGAGCGCGGCCACCACAGCCTGCGGGCTCTCTAGAAGAGGAGGGTCGAGGGCCATCCGTCAAACCTCGCTTGCGGTGATGGGCGCGGTCCGGCGCTGGGTTGCCCGTGCGTTCGTACGTAGCATCGGGCGGCTCGCCCGTCGCGAGCCCTCCGGCGAGGTCGGTCAAACCTTGACAATGGGTGGACCACAAGTAAAGTGCGCCTCCCTCGCGGTCCGGGGTGCGCCCGACGAGCCCTCGTCGGCCCTCCGGCGCGCGCGTAGGGAGAGTCCTTCCGCCGATGCCGACGATTAATCAGCTCATTCGCCATGGTCGCCTCGCTGCCCGCGTCAAGACTGCGTCGCCGGCGCTGAAGGCCTGCCCGCAGAAGCGCGGCGTTTGTGTCCGCGTGTATACGACGACGCCGAAGAAGCCGAACTCCGCGCTCCGCAAAGTGTGTCGCGTGAGGCTGACGAACGGCATGGAGGTCACCTCCTATATTCCGGGCGAGGGGCACAACCTCCAGGAGCACTCGGTCGTGCTCATCCGCGGAGGCCGCGTGAAGGACCTGCCCGGCGTCCGCTACCACGTCGTCCGCGGAACCCTCGACGCCTCCGGCGCCATCGGGCCATCGTCGACCAACAAGGTCAACCGCAACCGCAAGCGCTCGAAGTACGGCGTCAAGCGCCCCAAGGCTTGAGGCGACGAACGTTCCGAATTTCCCTTAGCTCGCCCAAAGGTCACGTCCCATGCCCCGCCGCCGCGAAGTCCCGAAGCGCAAGATCATTCCGGACCCCAAGTTCAAGGATAAGCTCGTCTCGAAGTTCACGAACACGCTCATGCTCGGCGGCAAAAAGTCCACGGCCGAAGGGATTCTCTACGGCGCTCTCGACGTCATCCGCGATCGGTTCAAAGAGGAGCCGCTCGAAGTGTTCCGCAAAGCCCTCGACAACGTGAAGCCCAAGCTCGAGGTCAAGAGCCGCCGCGTGGGCGGCGCCACCTACCAGGTGCCGGTCGAAGTGCGCCCGGAGCGGCGGGTGACCCTCGCGATGCGGTGGCTCGTCACGTTTGCCCGTGACCGCGGCGAGAAGACGATGCGCGAGCGGCTCGCCGCCGAGTTTCTGGACGCGGCGAACGGGCGCGGCAACGCCGTGAAGAAGAAGGACGATACCCACAAGATGGCCGAGGCCAACAAGGCGTTCGCGCACTACCGATGGTAAGAATCGACGCTCGACGGCCTTTCTGGCCGAGCCGAGCCGAGTGCAACGAAACGGCAACGCGAAGAGGACGATCCCCAGCAAGATGACAGAGCCGACATAAGGATCGGGTTACCGGCGACAAAAACCGCGCAGTACCCCGACACCCTCTCTGGGTTGGCCGCGACCGCGGCGCTCTTCCGAAAAAGCGGCAAGAGCAAGGCCAGAGGGGGTTTGTTGCATTCGGCACCCCCCCAAACGACACGCCATTCGATTCCAGAACGACGACAGCAGGAGTTTCTCCGTGGCTCGCGAGTACCCCTTAGAAAGGACGCGCAACATCGGCATCATGGCCCACATTGATGCCGGGAAGACGACGACTACCGAGCGCGTCCTTTATTACACAGGGGTCAACTACAAGATCGGAGAGGTTCACGAGGGCGCCGCCACCATGGACTACATGGTCCAGGAGCAAGAGCGCGGCATCACGATCACCTCGGCCGCCACCAACTGTTTCTGGCGCCCCCTCGAGGGGCCGTGGGCCGGGGTCGTCCACCGCATCAACATCATCGACACGCCCGGGCACGTCGACTTCACGATCGAAGTCGAGCGCAGCTTGCGGGTGCTCGACGGCGCAGTGGCCGTTTTTGATGGTGGCAACGGGGTCGAGCCGCAAAGCGAGACGGTGTGGCGCCAGGCGGACAAGTACCGCGTTCCGCGCGTCGCGTTCATGAACAAGATGGACAAGGTCGGTGCCGACTTTCTCATGTGCGTCAACAGCATGAAGGAGCGGCTCGGCACCAACCCGGTCCCGATCCAGTGGCCCCTGGGCGAGGAAGAGCGGCACAAGGGGGTCATCGACCTCATCAAAATGAAGGCCGCGGTCTTCGATGACGAGTCGAAGGGGCAGAAGTACGAGTGGGTCGAGGTGCCCGTGGAGTACGCGAAAGTCGCACAGGAGTGGCGCGACAAGCTGATCGAGTCATGCGCTGACGTGGACGACGAAGTCATGCAGCTCTACCTCGAGGGCCGCGCCGACAAAGTGACCGACGTGATGATTCACCGGGCGCTCCGCCACGGCACGATCAACTTCAAGCTCGTCCCGGTCATCTGCGGCTCGGCCTTCAAGAACAAGGGCGTGCAGATGCTGCTCGACGCCGTCACCAACTACCTTCCCTCGCCGATCGACATCCCCCCCGTGAAGGGACTCGATCCCGGCAAGAAGGACAAGCCGGAGATCGAGCGCAGGGCATCGGACGACGAGCCGTTCAGCGCTCTCGCGTTCAAGATCATCAACGACCCGCACGGGAATCTGACGTTCTTCCGCGTGTACTCCGGCAAAGTGTCGAGCGGCACGATGGTGCTCAACTCGTCGCGCGACAAGCGCGAGCGAATCGGGCGCATCCTGCGTATGCATGCGAACAAGCGCGAAGAGGTCCAAGAGGCCGATTCGGGCAACATCTACGCGGCGGTCGGGTTCCGGGACACGCGCACGGGCGACACGCTATGCGACGAGAAGCTCCCGATCCTCCTCGAGCAGATGATCTTTCCGACGCCCGTCATCTCGATTGCGATCGAGCCGAAGACGAAGGTCGACATCGAGAAGCTCGGCGTCGGTTTGCAGAAGCTCGCGCAAGAAGACCCCTCGTTCCGGACCCACACCGACGAAGAGTCCGGGCAGACGATCATCAGCGGAATGGGCGAGCTGCACCTCGAGATCATCGTCGACCGCCTCAAGCGCGAGTTCAAAGTCGAGTCGAACATCGGCAAGCCGGAGGTCGCCTACCGCGAGGCGATCACGAGGAAACAGAGCTGCGAGCACAAGTACGCGAAGCAAACGGGTGGTCGCGGCCAATACGGCCACGTGGTGATGGAGATCGAGCCGACCGAGCGGGGAAAGGGCTTCGAGTTCGAGAACGACATCGTCGGCGGCGTCATCCCCAAAGAGTTCATCCCGGCCATCGAGAAAGGCGTGCGCGAAGCGATGGCCCGGGGCGTCCTCGCGGGCTACCCGGTCGTCGACATGCTTTGCCGCCTGACCGACGGGAGCTACCACGAGGTCGATTCGAGCGCCCAGGCGTTCGAAGTCGCCGCTTCCCTCTGTTTTCAGGACGGCGCGAAGCGCGCGGGCCTCACGTTGCTCGAGCCGATCATGAAGATTGAAGTTGTCGTCCCGGAGCAGTATTTGGGGGACGTCATCGGCAATCTCAACTCGCGTCGCGGGCGCATCCTCGGGATGAGTCAGCGCGGGAACGCACAGGTCATCGACGCAGAGGTTCCCTTGGCCACGATGTTCGGCTACGTGACCGACCTGCGGACGATGACCCAAGGACGGGGGACGTCGACGATGCAGTTCTCGAACTACGCTCCGGTGCCGCCTGTCATCCAGGAAGAGATTGTTGCAAGGGTCAAGGGTACCTGAGTGAGCGCCGCACGAGCACACCACGATCGAAAGAGAGAGATTGGTCATGGGTAAGGAGAAATTCGTACGATCGAAGCCGCACGTGAACGTAGGGACGATCGGTCACATCG
>CAZHED010000062.1:0-25185 GCA_964531095.1 uncultured Polyangiaceae bacterium
TTGCCCGTGAAGCAGGCCGTCGACTTCGTCATCCAGACGTGCGTGGCGATCGCCGAGGCGCACGGGCTTGGCATCATTCATCGCGACCTCAAACCGTCCAACCTGTTCTGCGTTCGCGGTGCCGACGGGCGCCTCACGATAAAAGTGCTCGATTTCGGCATCTCAAAAGTCACAGGCGCAGTGGCGAGTGGATTGACTTACTCCACGGGGACCGGCGCACTATTGGGTTCGCCCCATTACATGTCGCCCGAGCAGATGCAGTCGGCGAAAACCGTCGATGGGCGGACCGACATCTGGTCGCTGGGCATCATCCTCTACGAGCTCTTGACCGGGCGGCCCCCGTTTGACAGCGAGCTTGTGCCCTTCCCTCACGGTAACAACCCCGATGGCGACCCGATGGGCGTTGGGAACCACCATGAGGCCATTCGGCGGACGTCGAGGCTCAACCGTCGGCCCGTCGAATCAGCCGCAAGCGCGGGCCTACGGCAGGAGGCTCCGTTCCATCGGCGTGGCCACCGCGCTCGCGGCGTGCGCGATCGCCGCCACGGCGATGGCACTCCGCCCCCTCCGTCAAAATGTGCACGAGCCGTCCGCGACAGCGAATGGAATCTCAATCGAGGATGGGGCCCCGACTGCGGACGCGACTCCGTTGCCACCTGCAACCCCCAACGTGCCGACGACGGCGTCCACGCCTTGGCAGGTCGCCGCGCAGCCCAAAGCAGTACTGACCGCCGCAAGCGATGGGATTCCGCCACCTGCCGCAGCGACGACTTCGGTGCTGCCGTCGGCGAAGAATCGCACGACCGTCTCGGGCGATCCGAGGCCAGAGTCTGCAGCTTCTCCGCCACAAAGTGGCCAGAAGCCTCGGTGGAGGGTTCCGACCGAAACGCCTCCGGCAAAGGCTGGCCGGCCCGATTGCAATCCGCCTTACACCACGGATGACATGGGTCATATACACTTCAAGCCCAATTGTGTGAATTAACCGTAAGAGGAAACTCCCTTCCAACTCCTGCCAACGCTCGTTTGACGGATCCGGCTTGACGGGCATCCACACGTCCACGACGGCCTTCTATGGGCCAGCGGGTATAGGGTCGCGCCGCTTCTAGATTAGAAACCTGGTGATTTTCGCCGAGAGCAAGCGAGGCCGGTGGCGAGCGCGCGGAGCGTACTTCTGTACGCGAGCACGCTCGACGCCGGGATCGCGCAGCTATCGGCGAAAAGCACCAGGTTTCTAGAAGCCTTTTGACTGGTAACCGCGCCAGAGCCAGATCAAGCCCTCGGGCATCACCTGATTTCTGGCGTTGTCGTCGCAGTGGCCCGCGCCGTCCGCGAGGATGAACCGATAGTGATTGCCGTTCGCCTTGAGCGCGGCGGCCATGTTCGTGTTGGACGTCACCCAGTTGCTGTGGGTCGAATCGGCCGTACCCGCGCCGTGGTCGTTCTGTCCGACCTCCAAGAACACGCGCAACGATTTGCGCGCGGGAGTGCTCGTGATCATGCCGGTGTACTCCCACGCGCCGAAGGGGTGGGCGGTGGTCTGCTGGATAGCGACGTACGAACCGGAAAACGAAAATACCCGGTTGAAGTCGCCGAACCAGGCGAGCCCCATGACCGCGGGTCCGCCCGAGCTGCAGCCATACCCGCCCCTCCCGTCCGGATCGCTCGTGAGCTTGAAGTTGGGGAATTTGGCCTTTAGCGCGGCGTTCGCGAGAGCGGCGGGGATCACTTCCTGGGTGACGAACCGCCAGTACCGGTCCGAGACGGTGTCGTACTCGAGGCTGCGCTCGCTGTTCGGATGAACGTCCGGCCCGTTTTGAATGCCGATGATCGTCAGCGGGGGTACGTGGTGATCCGGATTCGGGTCGTCGGCCATGTTCTGCACGACCGTTTGGAGGCCCTGGTAAAAGCCGTCCGACGACACCATGAACGGCGATGGGGTGCCGTCGACGTACTGGGAAGGAACAAAGACTTTGATCTGACGGGAGAACGTCAGCGGTGGAGTGAAATCACTCCCGTTGAAGATCATGCTCATCGCGGAAGTCAGGGTGAAGCTGGTGGTGAACCCCGCCGGCGCGTTCGCCTTCAACGTCAGGTCCGGCGATGGCGTGTAGCTGGGGCCGACGACGAAATCGCCGTCGCCCGTGGTTCCCGGGTCGACCCAGCCGGAGTCGCCGCTGAACATGCCCGCATCGGTCGCGCCCGCGCCGCCGCCGTCGGCGTGAGCGACGACCGAGGCATCGTTCGACTTGCCGCCCGGCGCCTGCGCGTCCGCGTTCGAATTGGACCCGCCGCTTCCACTGCTTCCCCCGCTCGCTTGCGCGCCGCTGCTGGAGGACGCACCGCCGCTTCCCGAGGCGACGCCCGTCCCTGTCCCGAGGTCGGTCGATGTGCCTCCGCTTCCGGAAGCTCCGCTTCCCGAGCTGCCCCCGTTCGCTGCAGAGCCGCCCGTGGAGCTACCGGTACCGTCCCCGCTTCCAGGGACCGAGCTCTTTCCATTCGCAGAGGGATTCTCATTGGAAGATGAGCAGCCGGCCACGAGGGCACCGATCATCAGAGCCCGAAACGAAAGGGACTGAGTCATCGTCAATTCTCCCATCCACGCGACGGCGCGTCGCCGAGTCGTCTGTCCGGAAAGATAGGACGGATTGTCCACGCGCGGGACTTGTTTCTTCGGATTTCCGTCATTAGGAAACCGCCGCGAAAGAAATTTTCAGGGCAAGCGGCGCGATGAGCCCGGCGAGCTCTGGCACGGCGCCGGGAGCGCGCCGAAGACGCTGTGGGGGGGCGTGCTATAGGGGGCACCCTCGAGCGGGCGCGGAAGGCGCAGCCCCGCCCCGTCCAAAGCCGCACAAGGAGACCGATGACCCGATCCGAAGACCCCGAGCAGCTCACGGCGGCCCAGATTTCGAAGTTGCGTGAGCGCCTTCTCGCCGAACGCGCGCACCTTCAGGGCATCGAAGGGAACATGGCCCCCGTGCGCGAGGCGCAAGAGCGCTCCGCCGATGAAATGGACGAGGCCGAAGCGAGCATCGTTCAACACGAGGCGATCGGCAGGGCGGCCCATGATCGGTCCCACTTGGCAGAAGTCGACCGCGCGCTGCAAAAGATCAAAGCGGGGACGTACGGCGTGAGCGAGCTCTCCGGCGAACCGATCGGCTACGCGCGTCTCGACGCGGTTCCCTGGGCCCGCTTCACCGCCGCCGAGCAGGAAGACCTCGAACGCGGCCAACGGCGATAGGCGTGCGCGTCCGGCGGCGCCGGTGCCGTTGGTACCGCGACCGCGTCCGATCCCTGCGGCTGTCAAGAATCGCAGACCCGGCGCATCGGGCGCCGGGGGCCCTTGCTCGGGCCCCCGGCGACACCCGCCTTCGCGGTGCGCTCGCCACCGCTCACCCCGCTGGCCGACGGGTCACTGAATCATCAGCGAGACGGGCTGGCTCCAGTCGGCCGCACCCGAGCGGCTGACCGACCGGTACTTGAACTGCACCGTCGCGCCCGGCAAAAGGCCGGCAATCGAGGTCTTGGCCTGCAGCGTGGGCGGTGCCGCGACCCACGTCTTGCCGCCGTCGGTGCTGTACTCCCATTCGTACGACGCGCGGTGACCCGCCGACGCGGCGACGACGGTCGCGACTCCGGAAACGCGCCCCGGCTTCGCGGCGAAGACGCGCGCATGACGCGTGGGCGCCTTGCGGACGGCGACTCCGGCGCTCTCGATGAGCGCCGGTCCGTTCGGCTCGTCGGCGTCCGCGGCCGACTGGATGTGGGCTCTGAGTGACTGGAGAAGCGCGACGAGCGCCTTGCGCTTGTCGTCGCGCGCGGCGGCGGCGCCCTTGGTGCGCGCCAGCGCGGCTGCCTCGGCGGTTTGCAGGTCGGCAGCGGCAGCGCTGACCGCGGCGAGCGTGGGCGCCGGGTTGGGGAAGGACGGGTTGCCGGTCATCCGTTTGACGATCCCCTGGGCGTACACGATGAGCGCAGGAACGCTCTTGGGTAGGCTGAGGGTGACGAGGGAGCGGCGGCTTGTTTTGATCGGGGTGGCCATGATGAACTCCTTTTTGTAGTTGGGGGTTGGTCAGTCGTCCTTTGTTTCGCGTACTTCGGAGTGGTCTCAATGTGAAATGTCGGCGTTATCTCGATGAATCGACTCGGCGCATCTGAAAATGGCCCCTGGGATGTCGAGAACGACCTTTGTTTATCCATAAAGGGCCATTTCTTCTGCGCAAAGGACCATTGCCGGTTGGCAAAGAACCTTTTCTTCGTGGTAGACGGCAGATGCCTATGGGCACCGCCCCTTTCCTTTTTGGCGGAGTTCCTTTCTCGTCCGCCTCGGCCGCTTTTTTGGTGAGCCGAGGGCCCTTGACCGTGGTCGGAGGCCTTTTTTTCGGCGGAAGAGGATATTTGTCCAAGGTCGAAGGACCGTTTTTCGTCGGCATGGGTACTTTGCCGATTGAGAGAGGTCCTTTTCTCGTTGGGTCTGGACCTTTGCCAAAGGAAGGAGGACCGTTTCTCGTTCGCCGAGGGCCGCGGCTGGTTGTCAAAGGGCCTCTTCACCGAGACAAGGGGAGTCGTCCTATCGAGAACGGGCCTTTCGCTCGAATCCAAGGCGCGAAGTGAGAACCTCGCCTCTCCCAGCTACTTAAGCGGCGAGGGCACGATTTCTTCTGACGGGAGAGGACGATTGTCCAAACGCGGGGGTGTACCCCCATCCCACGCGGAGACGCGGCTGGCCGGTGGAGCCGGCTGCTCGGGTGTCGCTCGTGGAGCGGGCGCCGCGACCTCGGTTTCGGGCGCCAGGAGGGCTCCCAAGAGCAGCACGAGAGTGAGCATTCCCAAGGCGACGAGGCGCGCGCGAAACGTCGCACGCATTCGGAAGAGGCGGTTATGCACCACGGTCGTGGTGACGCCGAGCTCGGCGGCGATCTCCGCATGTGGCACTTCGTCGGCAATGCCCTGAAGGATCTCGTCTCCGTCCACCGGCATTTGGCCGGAGTCGAAAAGCTCCTTGAGGATCGCAAGAAATCGCTTCGTGTCGACGGGGTCGCGGTGCTCCCAGCGGAGCGTAGGGCGCAGGTAGGCGTCGGCGTCGGCGGAGAGACCGGCATCGTACTTGCGCCGCACCGTTGCTTCCCGCAAGCGGTCGAGCGCCCAGTGCACCGCGATCGTCGCGGAGAGCGCCTTCCACTGCGCGAGGCTCCGCGGCATCTCCCGCGTGCGCCCCATCTCGATCGACTCTTTTTGCACGTCGGCGATCGCGTCGTTCATGTTCTGTGGTGCGACGCGGTAGCGCCGCAACGTAGCGCGGATGTGCCGGACGACATCTGGGTGGGCAACGAGCGCCGTCGCGGCGGGGATGGCGCCCCGCGCGGCGTTGTCGTTGGCGGGGGCAAGCGGTCCGGTCGCCGCGGTCGGGACGGGGCGCGGCACGGTCGCGGTGCCGTGGATGGTCATGCCGTGGGCGTTGGTCGTGGTGTTCATGGTGATCTCCGTTGGGCTTGGTGGGATCGGCTCGGCACCGCGGCCTCATGCGACCCGGCTGGGTTGGTCTGTGTCGTTGGCGATCGCCTCGGCAGTAGAGATTGGCGGCCTGCCACCTGGGCTCCCGCCGATCGGGGCGTTTCGCGAGAGGTCCGGCAAGCCCCGGCGCTCGCGGTAGGCCGCGATGCATTCGGCGCGGTCGTCGCGCAGCCATTGCTTCGAGGCCGCGTCGCCGAGCGCCGCCAGCACCTGGTGACCGTGCCGGATTGCGTCGTAGTCGAGTGAGTCGACGCACTCGCGCATCGCGGGGACGACTGCGTCGCCGAACGTGAGCAAGCCCGCGATGGACTCCTCGGCGATCGGGCCCACGCTATCGAGCAGCGAGGCGAGCACGGGAATGGCCGCCGGATTGCCCGTCGCAACGAGCCCGCGGATGACGGCCACGTAGTCGTCGGAGCCGATGCAGTCGAGCAAGCTGTGCTCGAGAGCGGCGACTCGGGAGATGGTGGAGGCGGTGACATTGGGGGGATTGGGGTTCGAGTTCATGGCGCACGTGTCCTTTCGTCGACGCGAGTCGAGTCGCGTCGGTTCGGAGTCACACCCCGGCGTCCCATCCGCCGCCCCGTCTGGGCGGCTGGCGAGATCACTGGAAGAAGCGCGGGGGAGGCACGGCGTTTGGGCCGCTATCGCTCGCGTCTCTCACCCCCATACTCGCCAACCGGCGTTTTTTGTGACCGGGGTCCGTGTCGATTTTTTCTTCGCGGCGCCGGCGACCTAGCCCCGGCACGCCGGGCCCGCGCTGCCGGTCGTCGGAGGCCTCTTGACGAACCCCGGGCCGGCGACTCCGCTCACGGACGCGGAACGTGACGTCCGGCCCGCCGAACCCGGCTCTGGGTCGTCACGAAGCCAGTCCTCGACTACCAGCGATTCGATCGACCCATCCATGAGTGCGGCGTCAGGAGGGGACGCGACGATCTCGGCCGGAGCTGCGCTTCGGTTTCCCGGTCGATGCGCTTGACCGTGTTGATGGACACGCCGGCCAGCCGAGCCACTTCCGCACGGCGGCTCCGGCGACGGCGCCGCTTCTTGAGAACCCTGCTCGAGAGAAGATGAAGGTCCGCACGGCGGACCAGAAAATCCAGGCCAGGGCCACACCCGATGTTACCGACCCGTGTGCGGCGCCGGATCGCGGTCCTTCCGCAGGACGGCTTCCGGATCCCCGGACGCGCTGTTGGGCCATCTCGATACCGCAGGCGGGCGCACCCATCGGCGAGCATCGGCGGTGCTCACGCGGTGGGTTCTCGGCCGGTGAGAAAGTCGAGCAGGCCGCGCGGCGTGTTGTCGCCGAAGAGGAGCCCGTGGTTCCTCGCCGACTCGGCAGCAGCCTTGGCGCTCCTGGGGAACAGCGCTTTTTCGTACTCGGTGAGTGCGGCTTCGATGTCGTTTGGGTGCGCAGCGATGGCCTTGCCGAGTTCGGCGCCGTCGTACATCGCGAGATTGGCGCCCTCACCGGCGAACGGGGACATGAGGTGCGCGGCGTCACCGAGAAGGGTCACACCGGGCACGCGCGGCCACCGATGTGCGATCGGGAGGGCGTTGATCGTCCGGGGGATTGCTGTCTCGGCGTCCTTGATCAGTGCGGTGAGTTCTGGTGCCCAACCATCGAACTCTGCCGCGACTTGGGCGATGGCGTTCGCGAGGTTGGCGAAGTCGATGCCAGCGATCCACCCCTGCGGCTTGCTGATCGCGGCGTAGGTGTGCAGGGCGCCGTCGGTTTCGCGGTGGGCGAGAATGCCTTTGCCTGTCGCGACCGCAAAAAGGGCTCCGTCGCCGACGGTCCTTGCGCTGGCCGGATGGCGCGCGTCGGCGTCGTACAGATAGGTCTCGACGAACGATATGCCGACGTACTCGGGCTTGGCGTCGGACAACAGCGGCCGGATCCTTGACCAGGCGCCGTCCGCGCCGACGAGAAGGCTTGTCGTCACGGTGGACCCGTCCGCGAGCATCAGCTCGCGGCGGCCGTCGCGGAGTGGGTGGGTGGCCGTGACCTTGCGTCCCCACTGAACGGTCCCCTCGGGTAGCGAGTCGAGCAGGATGCGTCGCAGGTCGCCGCGATCCACCTCGGGACGACCGCCGTTGCCGTCGTCGGGCTCGTTGAGAAGCACCGTGCCGTGCTGGTCGAGCACCCGAGTGGCTTCCCCGCCTTCGTGGATGATTCGACCGAATTCTTCGAGGAGCCCAGCCGCCTTGAGCGCGAGCTGTCCGTTGTACTCATGGATGTCGAGCATCCCGCCCTGCGTGCGGGCATCCGCCGAAGCATCGGCCTCGTAGATGGTCGCGGCGATGCCGTGGACGTGCAGTACGCGAGCGAGAGTCAGCCCGCCCAGGCCGGCGCCGATGATCCCGATCGAGGTCATCATGGTTCCTTTCGAGTTGGAAACTGCTTCGGGCAACTGCCTGGCGTTCTCCTGGCTCATTCTTCCTCCGGCGAGCCCTGGGCTAGGATCTCGTAGAGCGAACGGCGGCTGGCGATGAGGAGCCTTCTTGGCCTGGCGATCTGCCTTGCGTCGCCGGCTTGAATCACCGGCATCGCAGCGGCCCCGAGCTGGCGCGCTCGTCGCTTTCGAAGGCGGCGAGATCGATCGAGTCGGGCAGGATCAAGCCGGGCGCGGCCCGCGGTGCGTCGCGGCGTCGGCGGCCCGATGCCAAGATAATCGACCATGGCGCGCTCATCGCGGCCGCGGCGCTCTGCCGCCGCCGCAATCGCCCGTGCTTCCTCGATTCGCAAGGCCTGCAGCATGCCGCCATCATACGCTTTATCGAGGAGCGCAATCCGGCCCCTGCGACGCCGCTCGAAGACGTCATGCGCGCGTGGCTCGCTCGCAATTCCGGACGAAAGCCTGCGTCGGTGGCCAACGAGTGCGGCGTTCTACGGCGAACAGGTAGTCCACGAGGGTTTCGGCGACCCCAAGGCCGAAGGTGACGAATCACCCCTTATCGGCTCGACGGCCATCGGCCGTCTTCGCCGATTGGTCGACCAATTGGCTCGCGTCGCTCCGGGACATCGCGGCCATGAAAATGACCGCCATCGTGCAGCGAGCGACCAAACGCGACTACGTGGACCTCCACGCGATCTTCACGAGCGGGCGCGTCGAACTCGCCGACACGGTCTCTGCCATGAAGACCAAGTTTCCTGGCGTCGACCCCTACCTGGCGCTGCGTGGTCGGGTAGCCCCGGCGGTTGCCCGCCGGGGCGCCCACAGATCCGGACGTGCGCATTCACGCATCCGGGCTCTTCGAAAGTCAGGTTCGCTACGTGCCGTACCGGTGGACGATGCGCGGCGCGGCGACGGGAGCGGGTAGGGATCGAGCAGCCGATGCATCGCTTGCCAGTTGATGGAGGCCTTCTGGGAGCGGCGTGAGAGCCACTTGCTCCAGATGGGCTTCGTCTCGTGCCAAAGCCGCCGGAGCGCGGCGAAGTTCGACGCAATGCCGAAGTACGCGGAGTGCCCGTCAACTTGCGCGAGAGCGCGCGATGCCGCCGGTGAAGACTAGGCGAATGTTCAATTGTCTCAAGGCGCGAATGCTGCCTTTGAAATGCCTGGGCGGGCGATTCCGGAGGTCGGGACCGTGACCTTGGTTTCTGAGCAGCTATACGCGTTATCGCAAGCGCCACTACCCCTGTCGCAATCGTAGCAAGTGCACAGGGTACCGTGTGTCGCAGTCGTGATGCAGGCCTTGCATGTGACAAGGTTGATTGAGATAGCGTGGGAGCAGTCAAAGAGGCCCGATAACTGCCCCATGGTGGGGCCGTCGCCCATGAGCGCCGCGGACGACACGGCTAAGGACTCACCGCCGTTAGGCGAGCCCTCATCGGCTGCGCCGCAGCCCGTCAGGACGATCGCTCCGCCGAATGCAGTGAGCAAGAACCCGACCGTGATTTTCATTTGTTTTTCCTCGTCGTGGGAGTTGGGACCGGCAAGGCCGATCGACAAATGACAGATTGCACGAGGTATGCCACAGATCGGATGCCGCTAAGGCTTGCAAGCGACGGGTGCAATTGCGTTGAGTGGGCGAGAGTGAAGCGACCATTGGCCGGCCAATGGCCGGCCAATGCGGAGCGTGCGGGGGCAAAGAGCGGCTTCTTGCCAACCGTGACGCCAGCGGACGCCGGTGCCCGCGGTGGGCCCCAGCGACGGGAAGATCGTTCGATTGCCGGTCCTTGGCGGCCTGCATCATGACGATCGCAGAGCTGCATGAAAGAGGCGCTTTCGCGCCGATTCGCGAAGTAGTCACCACGGCTCCTCGTAGTCGATGCCGTGACTGAAACCATCGCTCGAATAGCCGGCCGCGGCGACGTGGTCTCCTTCGCGCATGGGCACGCGGTCGTTCATCACGATCGCGTAGAGGTCGAGGTCGAGGACCGGTAGGTCGGGTTCGGTCCGGCCACCCTCACGCCAAGATCCTCGAGAGGGCGGACCAGCGCGGCCGTCGATTTTTTTCGGCGCCTACGGTAGGGGGGAGCCCGTGACGTCCGACGGCCTCTTCTACGACGCCGCGGTCATCAAAGTGATCCGCGCCGTGCTCGTGTCCAGAGGGATCCGCGCCGAGCAGGATCTCGAGGACGCGATCGGGGACGTCGTACTGGCCTGCATCGAGCACGTCCGCGACACACGCCGGCCTCCCCAGGACGTTCCGGGGGCGATCGCCATCGCACGGGCCGTCGCACGCGCGAGGGGCATCGACGCGGCGCGAAAGCGAGCGCGGCGCGGCAAGAGAAACCAGGGGCCGACGGCGGAGGCCGACGAGCATGCCCTGGAAAAGCCGCCCTCGATCGATCCGGTCGACGAGGAGCGCATGCTCGCGGCCGTACGGCAGGTGCTGAAGGACGACCAGATCGAGGCGCTGTCCGACGTGGGCGTGGGCGTGGCGCAGGCGGAGCTCGCCGCCGAGAGCCGCGCCTCCGCAGCGGCGATGCGCAAGCGTGTGCAGAAGTCGCGCGAGAAGGCGCTGGGGGCGCTGAGCGCCAAGGGGTACTGGGTCGCGGGGGGCTTCGCCGCTCTCCTCGCGGGCGCGATCGCGGTGTACGTCGTGTCCGAGCCCGCGCACGTGGCGTCGCACCCGCCGATCGATCGGTCCCGGCTCCTCGCCGAAGAGCAGCGACGCTTGGCTGCCGCCGCCTGCAAAGAGCGAAAGTGGGACAACTGCGAGAAGGCGCTCGACGTCGCAGCGCGCCTGGATGCGGATGGGGATCGGGGGCCGGAGGTGGCGGCGCTACGCGAGGCGATTGCCGCCGGGCGTCGCGGGGTTGGGGTGGGCGATGCCGGGGGGCACGGCGGGAGGTAAGGCGCGCGCCGCGTGCGAAACGTTGCCGTTGTGGGGGGTCAGTATCCGGCGCGCCGTAAAATACCGGCCGGAGCGGAAGGTGCGCCTCGGCACCCGCCCCGAGGGCACTCATTGAAGACGTGCACCGCTAGAAGAGGGCGTGTCCGGTGATCGCCGAGTGCGCGATAGAGGAGTAGTCTTATGATTCACTGGAGCCGAACCATGCTTCGCGGTCTTGTTGTCCTCGGTCTCGCTGCCTCCGCCGCCTTGACCATCTTGCCCGGGTGTTCCGCGGGTACACCCAGCCCCGGCAGCAACGCTCCGGGAAGCAACCCCGGCTCGGACAACGGCGGAAGCTCGGGGGCGGGAGACCAGGCGGCGGGGACAGGAAGCGGAGCAACGAGCGGCAGCAGCGGCGTCGCGGCCGGTGGGAGCAGCGCAGCGATGATCGCCGCCGGCAGCAGCAGCGGCGGCCCGACGTCGGGCTCGAGCAGCGGACCGGGCGGCGCGATGGGAAGCGCGTCGAGCTCCAGCGGCGCGAACATGGGCGGATCCGATGCGGGGGCTGGCACCGGAGGCGGCGCGACCAGTGATTCCGGGGCGAGCGCGGACGCCCGTTCGAACACGGGCGGCGGCGGCCGCGATGCCGCCGTCAGCGTCGGTGGGTCATCCAGCGACGCAAGCGTCCCGCTGGATCCTGCGATGCTCGCGAGTTGCACCGGGACATCGCCCATCACCTGCGCGATCAACGTGCCCAATGGCAATTACGACGTCACGGTGGACCTCGGCAGCGCGACCGCCGCGGCGACTACCCGTGTGCAGGCCGAGCTCCTTCGCATCGAGCTGCAGCCCACGGCCACGGCGGCGGGGATGTTCCTTCCGTACACGTTCACGGTCAACGTCCGAACAGAAAAGCACAACGTGTATTCGGCGCCCGGCAACGTGCTCAATCTGCTCTTCGATGGAACGGCCCCGGCGCTGCACGGCCTCGGCGTCGCGGCGGCCCCGAGCTCGGTTACGGTTTTCGTGGCCGGGGATTCGACGGTTTGCGACTGGGATCCCTCCGCTTCCGACGCGATTACGCCTCCGACGCCGTCGATCGAGCGCGGCTGGGCGCAAGAGCTGTCGCAGTACTTGAAGCCGGGCGTCGCGGTGGCCAACTACGCGGTATCGGGAACGACGGCGGGCGGGTTCTACGGGAGCTACTTTCCTCCGGCGAGCGCGGCGATGAAGGCCGGCGACTATCTGTTCGTCCAGTTCGGTCACAATGACCAGAAGTCCGCGGCCGACATCGCCGCCTATCAGGCGAACCTGACGAAATACATCACCGACGCCAAGGCGAAGAACGTCACCCCGGTGATCTTCACCCCCGTCGCGCGCGGGACGGGGACGAACTTCATGGGGCTCGACGGGCAGGCTCGCACGGTCGCCATGACGCAGAACGTGGCGTTGATCGATCTCACGAACTTGTCCTGGGCGTACTATCAGTCGTTGCCCGACAAGACCGTGCTGTTCGTCCCCGGTCAGGAGACCCACTTCACCGAGTCGGGCGCCACCCAGGTGGCGGGGCTCGTCGCCCAAGCGCTGAAAACGTCGCAGCTCGGGCTCGCGGCGTTCATCAAGTAGGGTCGCCTGCCTCGGGCGGCGGAGCGCGGGGGGGTTCGCGACGGGTTCGCTTCGCGCGCGACCAAGATCCGCTAGCATCGGTCGCGCCATGAGCCGCGACAAGCCGCATTCGGACGCGCTCGTCTTCTTCGGCGCGACCGGAGACCTTGCCTTCAAAAAGATCTTTCCCGCGCTTCAGGCGATGGCCCGGCGCGGCCACCTCGGCTTTCCCGTCATCGGCGTGGCCAAGTCGGGATGGAACCGGGATCAGTTCCTCGAGCGCGCGAAGCAGAGCGTCACCGAGCACGGGGGCCTCGACCCCGCGGCGTTCGCGCAGCTCGCGTCGCGGCTCCAATACGTCGACGGCGACTACAACGACGCCGAAACGTTTCGCCAGCTCAAAGCGTTGCTCGACGGCGCGCAGCGCCCCACGCATTACCTCGCCATTCCACCGAGCATGTTCGCAACGGTCGTCGCGCGCCTGGGTGAGAGCGGTAGCGTCGCGCAGGGCCGTGTCGTGCTCGAGAAGCCTTTCGGCCGCGATCTGCAATCGGCGCGCGAGCTCAACCGGGTGCTCCACACCGTGTTCGCCGAGGACGACATATTTCGAATCGATCACTACCTCGGCAAAGAGGCCGTGCAGAACATTCTTTATTTTCGCTTCGCCAACGCGCTCTTCGAACCGGTATGGAATCGACATTACGTCGAGAACGTGCAGATCACGATGGCCGAGAGCTTCGGCGTCAAAGGGCGCGGCAAGTTCTACGAGGAAACGGGCGTCATCCGCGACGTCATCCAGAATCATCTGCTGCAAATCGTCAGCTACCTCGCCATGGAGGCGCCGTCGTCGGCCTACGGCGAGGCGATCCGCGACGAACAGGCCAAGGTGCTCCGCACGATTCGACCGATGACCCCCGACAACATGGTCCGCGGTCAGTTTCGCGGTTATTGCGACGAACCCGGGGTCGCGAAAGACTCGTACATGGCCACGTACGCGGCGCTCCGGATGTACATCGATTCGTGGCGCTGGGACGGCGTTCCATTCTACGTGCGCGCGGGCAAGTGCCTCAAGATGACGTGCACCGAGATCACGATCGAGCTCAAAGTCCCGCCGCAGGTGGTGTTCGCGGAGCCCAGGCCGACGGTAGGCAACATGGTGCGCTTTCGCCTGAACCCCGATGTCGTCACCGCCATCGGGGCACGCAAGAAGCGTCCCGGCGAGGGGATGAGCGGGGAGCCCGTGGAGCTCGTGTTGAGCGAGTCGGCCGAGGGGGCCAACGGCCAGATGGACCCCTACGAGCGGCTCCTCGGTGACGCGATGGCCGGTGACGCGACGCTCTTTGCCCGTCAAGACGCGGTCGAAGCCGCGTGGACGATCGTAGACCCGGTCATCCACGGTCCGAGCCCCATGTTCGAATACGAACCGGGGAGCTGGGGCCCGCCGCAAGCCGATCAGCTGGTCACGGACGTCGGCGGCTGGAATACCCCCCGGTAGTGCGGGTTTCCGGGGGCAATGGCGCGCGCGGAGGATCGGGCGAAACCGGCGGAGCCACGTCGCGTACTCGGGTCATGGACGCAGCCTGGGTCGCGCTCGTGGGTCTCGTCATCGCCACTTGCCGCCCCACAGGACCGGACGGGATAGCGGAGGCCCGAGCGGACGAGCCGGCCGGCGGCGGGACCTCCAGCGGCGAAGCCGTGGTCGAGCTCTTCACGTCGGAGGGGTGCAGCAGCTGTCCGCCGGCCGATGCGTTGCTCGCCGATCTGGCGAACACCAAGCGCCCCGTGTTCGCGCTGGCCTTCCATGTGGATTACTGGGACGACCTCGGCTGGGTCGACCGCTTTGCATCGCCGGAGAACACGGACCGCCAGCGGACCTACGCCCGGTCGTTCGGGGCGCGCGGACTCTACACTCCGCAGATGATCGTGAACGGGACCGAGTCATTCACGGGCTCGGACCGATCGCGCGCCCAGCAGAGCGTCGCGCAAGCGCTCGCTCGGCCGGCCTCGGTGCCTCTCTCCATCGGAGTGCGCGCGACCACTTCGGACTCGGTCGCGGTCGACTGGAACGCTCCCGGCGCGCCGGCAGGCGCCGTGATCGACGTCGCCATCGTAGAGCGCTCGACTTCGACGGATGTTCGCGCGGGCGAGAACGCCGGCCGGGTGCTCCGTCATGCGAACGTCGTTCGCGCATTCGTGGTCGCGCCCATCGCAGCGCGGCCTGCTTCGTTGGTCGTCCGCGTGCCGGCGGCCATGCGACGGGACGGCGGCGAAGTCATCGCCTACGTTCAGGGCCCCGCCACTCCCCCGGGCGGAATGCCCGTCCTCGGCTCGGCGCGGGCGGCGCTGCCGCGCTAGAGAGACCCGAGTCGCTGTCCGCTTGGTCCGGCGCGAAAAAACTTGTCCGGCGCCGAGCCCGTCGCGCGTCGAAGGGGTGAAAAGCCGCGCGGCGAATGGTTCGCTGTGCGGACGATACGGCGAGAACCCAAGGAGAGACCATCATGAGCGAATTCGTTTACCTGTTCCGCGGCGGCGGGCCCACGGGGTCCCCCGAGCAGATTCAGCAGCACATGCAGAAGTGGGTCGGATGGATCAAAGAGCTCAGCGGCCAGGGCTACATCAAGAGCCCGGGCAACCCGCTCGATCGCACCGGAAAGGTCGTCAAAGGCAGCCCCAAGAGCCAGAAGACCGTGACCGACGGACCCTACGCGGAGAAGGACATCGTCGGCGGCTACCTGCTCGTCGAGGCCAAGAACATCGATCATGCCGTGGAGCTCTCGTCCGGCTGCCCGATCTTCGATACGGGCGGCCTTGTGGAAGTGCGACCCGTCATGAAAATGTGAGGCGCCGCCGTGGACCCCGCCGATCATCTCTTCCGGAGCGAGGCGGGACGTCTGGTGGCAACGCTGGCGCGCATCTTCGGAGTTCACAACCTTCCCCTGGCAGAGGACGTCGTTCAAGACGCCCTCTGCCGGGCGCTGGAGGTGTGGAAGTTCCGCGGCGTACCCGAGAACCCGTCTGCGTGGCTCATGGCGACGGCGAAGAACCGCGCGCTCGACGTATTGCGCCGCGAACGCACGGCCCGCACGTTCGCGCCCGAGCTTGGACGGCTGCTCGAGAGCGAGTGGACCCTCGCCCCCGTCGTCGACGAGCTCTTCGGCGCAACGGCCATCCGGGACGATCAGCTGCGAATGATGTTCTCGTGCTGCGAGCCCCGCCTGCCGGAAGAGGCGCAGGTCGCGCTCGTCTTGAACATCTTGTGCGGTTTCGGCGTGAACGAGATCGCGAGCGCGTTTCTCAGCACCGAAGCCGCGATCGAGAAGCGCATCTCTCGCGCCAAGGCCGTTCTTGCGAAGTCGAAGAATCTATTCGACTTGCGCGACGACGCCGACTTCGTGGGACGCTTGTCCGCGGTCCATCGAGCGCTCTACTTGCTATTCAACGAGGGCTACCACGGGGCAGACCCGGAGTCGGCGGTGCGCGCCGACTTGTGCCGGGAGGCGATGCGGCTCGCCGCCCTTCTGCGGGCGCATCCCCTCGCCGCCACGCCGGCAACGCACGCCCTTTCGTCGTTGATGTGCCTCCATGCCGCTCGCCTGCCCGCGCGCATCGACACGGCCGGGAACCTCACGTTGCTCTTCGACCAGGATCGGGCGAGATGGAGCGGTGAGCTCGTGAACGAGGGTCGGAGACTGCTGGAGCTTTCGGCGACCGGACTCGACCTCAGCGAGTATCACGTCGAGGCCGCGATTGCGTCCGTCCACGCGGACGCGCGCCGCCCGGAGGACACGAATTGGGAGGTGATCGTGTCGCTCTACGACACGTTGATGTCCGTGCGCCCTTCGCCCGTCGTCGCGCTCAACCGCGCGATCGCCGTGGGCCAGCGGGACGGCCCGCTGCGCGGGCTCGAAGAGATTCGTGCGATCGAAGACAGCGGTCGCCTCGCCGCGTATCCGTTCTATGCGGCGGCGCTGGGCGAGCTCGAGCTCCGCGCGGGGAGAATCGGCGAAGCGCGCGATCACTTTCGAGCCGCCCTCGCGCTCGCTCGGAACCCGAGCGAACGGCGGCTCTTCGAACAGAGAATGGGGGCCTGCGAGGACCCGGGCGAAGCTGCGCCCGGCCGGCGGCCCGATGTCGAGCCAGGCTGACGCAGGGCGGTAGACCGGAAGATCGCGAGCCGCGTCGACAGAAAATTGGCGCGGACTTGGAAAAGCCAATCGACGCCAATGTGGTTTGACAGCCGATCGTCGGGTGTCGCCCCCGAACGTCGCTTGACCCGCCTCTGCTGCGTGTTAATGGATTGGGTAATGGTCTCCGTGCTACCGGGGGTGACCCAGGTGGATGAAAAGCCGCCGCGGGGGCCTCGAGACGACTTGGCGCCTTTGGCCAGTGCAGTCGCCGGAGGTGACCCGGAGGCCGTGCGCACCTTCGTGACGGCGGTCGGCGGCACCGTTCTGAGCGCCGTTCGCATGGTGCTCGGACCCAAGCATCGGGATGTGGACGACGTGACGCAAGACGCGCTCGTCGGCCTCCTCGAAGCCTTGGGGCGCTTCCGCGGAGAGTGCACGGTGGCGCACTTTGCCGGCCGCGTGGCCGTGTTGACCGCGATGGCGGCGCGCCGGCGTCAGCGGACGCGAGACCACTGGGTGGTCCCGGCCGAGGCCGAGGGCGACCGGGTCGCGGCCGGCCCCGAGTCGTCGCCGCTCGCCCAGCTCGAGGCCCAGCGGCGGCGCGCGGCGGTGAGGCAGCTGCTCGACGAGCTACCCGAGCCCATCGGGGAGTCGATGGCGCTCCGTTTCATGCTAGATCATACGGTAGAAGAAATTGCCGCTGCCACGAACGTTTCTGTGAACACGGTGTGGAGTCGACTGCGAATCGGAAAGCAGCGCTTGCGGCACAAGCTCGCGAGCGACACGAGGTTGTCCGAAGCGCTGTCAAGAACATCGGAGCCGAAACGATGAAACGGTCCGATTGCCTTAGTGAGCTTGTGATTCGGTCGAGACGGTACCGATTGTCGGAGACCGACCAGTGGCTTCTCGATCAGCATCTGCTGGTCTGCTCGTCGTGTCGGCTCGAACAGCACGTGGGCGCGGACTTCGACGAGATCTGCGGGCTGCAGGCCGGCGACGATCGGCTGGTCGCGCACCTTGCGGAGAAAGTGGTCGAGCGCCGGCTCGGAAGAATTGGGAGACGGGCCGGGCGAGCGCGTCCGAGGGCGCTCTGGATGGCCGGAGCGGCGGCCTGCGTGTTCTTCGCGGCGGCTGCCGCAGCGAGCGTCCTCTTCGATCACCGGCCGTCGGTTCTTCAGGCTCCTTCCCCGTCCGACGCCGTGTCGAGCCCCTCCAAGGCACGCGGCCGGCCGTTGGTCGCCGCGAACGCCGCGCCGACCGTGGCGGCCGCAGAAGCGGCGACCCCGCTCCCCCCGGCGGCGCCCGCACCCGAGGGCCGGCGAGCCTCGCGCTCTTCGGTGCCTCGTTCGACGCGCGCCCCCGTGGCCGCGCCGCCACCTGCCCAGCCCGAAACGGAGACCGCGTCGTCGCTGTTTGCGAGCGCCAACAGCGAGCGCCGGCACAACCACGTCGCGGCGGCGATCTCGCTCTACGAGGAGCTCCAGCAGCGGTACCCGGGCAGCGACGAGGCGCGCGTCTCGCACGTTTCTCTGGGACGGCTCCTTCTCGAGCGATCGATGTGGTCCGAGGGGCTCTCGCAGCTCGACGACTACTTGGCTGCGGCTCCGGACGGGATGCTGGCCCCCGAGGCGCTCTTCGGAAAGGCGCGGGCGCTTGCGGCCCTGGGGCGACTCGACGAGGAGCGCGGCCAGTGGGTCGGCTTGCTGAGCAAGTTTCCCGACTCGGTCTACGCCGCGCAGGCGCGTCGCCGCATCGACGAGATCCGGTAGTGCGGCGTAAGCGGAGCGCATGAACGCTCGACATCGACGCCTGCACGCGGGGGCGGTTGGGCTGGCGCTGTTGCTTCGGGTCGTCACCGCCGCCTGCGAAGAGTCGCCCCCATCGATCGACATCTTCGTCGCCGGCGCCCCCGACGCGGTCGCGCGTCTCGAGGGCGCGATCGGCGTGGCGGAGCGGCCGATTCGCTGGGTGCCGATCGGAAAGGTCGACGTCGAAGAGGTCCTGCGCCGGCCGGCCGACGTCGGGCATCGAGCAGCGCGCGCGTGGATCGATGGTTCGAGCCTCGATCGAATGCGCATCTACTTTGCCAATTGGAACTCGGAGCGCTTCCTGGTGCGGGAGGTTCCGCTGCCCCAAGGACTGGACGAGCTCGCGCTGGAGACGGTCGGGCAGGTCATCGCGAGCTCGCTGTCGGCGCTGATGACCGACGACAGCGCCGGGATGAGCCGAGCGGAAATCGCGTCGGTGATCGAAGAAACGCCGAGCGCCCCGCCGCCCTCGCGAGCGTCGTCGTGGGGCGCCACGTGGGGCGCCTTCTATGCCGTGCAGGCGTTCGCGCCGGAGCAATGGGTGGAGCAGGGGCCGGGTCTGATGGCCACGCTGGGCCAGCGCGAGGGGCGGTGGCGCGCGGGCGGGTGGGTCTCGGGCCAGTATCAGCTCCCGGAGACCATCGAGTCCGGGCTCATTGGCGTCCGACTGGACACGGTTGCGATGCGGGCGGGCGCCGAGCTCGCGCGCGGTCTCGGCCCGCGCGTGGCCGTTGCGCTGCGAGCCGGTCTGGGCGGCGACATGGTCCACATCGCGCCGCGCCGGGGGTCCGCGGCGCAAGCCACCCTCTCACCCGAGCGATTCACATGGGAGGTCGACGCCCAGGTGGCGCTCGCCTGGACCGTGCGGCTCGACGCCGGCTTCGCGTTATCCGCGGCTCTTCTCGCCGACGCCGACCTCGGCATGCGCCACTACGACATCGCCATCGACGGAGTGACCACGCGGGCGATGACTCCGTGGTGGGTGCGGCCGGGGCTGATGGCGGGCGTCGCGTGGCCTTGAGCGACGATAGCGGCGCGGACTCAATGGCAGCTCGAAGAGCCGAGTGACGCGCACACATTGCCGAGGCATACGCCCGGAGGCAGGCAGTTTGGCCCGTTGGCCGTGTCGCACGCAGCGCCCTCCAAGACCGCGGCCTGGCAGGTACCCCCCGTGCTTGCTCCGTCGGGCAACTGACACGCACCGGCAGCGCCGCAGAGGCTGACCGTTCCGTCGGCCGAGACGCCGCAGGGGCCGCCCGCCGTTGCGATCTGCGCTTGCGCGCAAAGGCTCGTGACCCGGTTGCAATAGAGGCCCAAGGTCGCGTCGCATGGGTCGTCGTTGTTCGTCGGATCGCAGGCCGCGCCTTGGCCCAGTCGCGCCACGCACATGCCGGCGTTCGAGCAATAGAGAACGGGTTCACACGGGTGGGCTTGGTCGCACGCCGCGCCCAACACGGCCAGCGGAACGCATGTGTCCCCCCCGCACGTGAGCCCCGTCTGTTGGCAATCGGAGTCGGTAAAGCATGCGCCGCCCACCGGCGCGCGCGCTGCGCAAACGCCGCAAGCGGCTGGGGCGAGCCTCAGGCAATACCCGTTCGCACACTGGTCGTCCGCGGCGCAGACGGCTCCGAGGGCGAGAGAGCCCTCGAACGCGCACGCGCTCGGAGTCTTGTTCGACAAGTAGTCGGCGCAAGCCTCCGTTTGGTACGCGTGAGCGCACGCCTCGAGCGCGCCGGGCATCACCGTCGACCCACTCGTCGTGGAATTCGGAGGGCACGCGAGCGCCAGGCGCGCCGTGCATGTGGCCAGGTCGCCGAAGTCACGCTGGACCAGGAAAGGCGCACACGACTGGAATTTGTCGCAGTTGGCACTTGCCCAGTCGGCGCACGCCTGAGAGGTGCTGACCGCGCTCGCGTTCGGTCCCGTCGAGCACCCCGTCACCGAGGCAAGCACGAGCACGTACCACGCTCGAGGGACCGGTCTTCTCATGGGGAGCCTTCCGACGAGCAGTCTATCGACTCCGCATGCACAAGGGGATGACGCTGCGGCGAGGAAGCCCTTCCCGCGCGCTTCGACTCAGTGGCAGGTCGCCGGATCGAAGATGATGCACACACCGTCGAGGCACGCGGCGGGTGGCATGCAGCTCGGCCCGGCGACGGCATCGCACGCCGCACCCTCGGGCGCCGCAGCCTCGCAGGTGCCGAGCGTCGACCCGTCGTCCGTCCGGCAGAAGCCGCTGGCTCCGCAGAGGGTGACCGCTCCGTCCGCCGAGCTGCCGCACGGATCGCCCACCGCCGAAATCGGAGTCTCTGTGCAAACGCTGATCAAGCTGCAATAGAAACCCCGATTCGAGTCGCACTGGGTGCCCACGTTCGGGTTGCAAGTTCCTCCTTGGCCGAGCAATCCGACGCACGTACCGCCGATGGGGCAATAGAGAAGGGCCGTACACGGCCGGGTGGTCGGGTCGCACGCCGCCCCCAACAGGGCCATGACCACGCACGATCCGCCGACACACGTGAGCCCCGTCCGCTCGCAATCCGAAGCGGACCCGCACGCGCCGCCCACCGGTGATCGCGTCCCGCAGACGCCGCACCCCTTTGAAGCGAGGTGCCTGCAAAATCCGCTCGCGCACTGGTCGTCGTCGGCGCATGCCGCTCCGAGGGGGAGCGAGCCAGAAAACGCGCAGGCAGGCGGATTGTCGTTCGACGCGTAGTCGGCCAAGTAGGCGGAACAAGACTCCGCTTGGAACGCGTGGGCGCACGTGTCCAAGGCCCCGGGCATCAGGGTCGATCCGTTCGCCGCAAGGCCCGATGGACACTCGAGCTCGAAGCGCGCCGTACACGTGGCCAGGTCGCCGAAGTCGCGCTGGACCAGGAAGGGCGCGCACGATTGCAGCTTTTGGCACTTTGCGTCGGCGAAGTCGGCGCACGCCTGCGCCGCCGTGGCCGCGCTGCCGTTCGATTCGCTCGAGCACCCCGCCATCGCCGCAAGCACGACCACGTGCCACGCGGCCCTTGTTCCGAGCCGCACTAGATGACGCAGCGCGCGCGGTACTTCTCGATGTTCATGCCGTAGAGGCCATCGCCGCGATTGAAAAATATGTACCACGACGTGATCGGGCTACTGGCGAACAGCGTCGAAGTCCAGAACTGCTCGCTCGGCGTGTTGGGAAACGCCGACCGATCGATCATCGGTCCCGCGGCGGCGTGCTCGTCGATCAGCGTGAGGAGCTCTTGAAGGGTTGGCATTCGCCAGCCCTTCTTCCCCGCCAAGCTCAGCTTCGCGCAGTAATCGCGCGCCTCACCGAACTGAAACTTCTTGTCGGGGACCGCGCGCTGCCACGTGAGGCCCGTCGCGACGTCGAGGACGGTCGCGGGCTGAATGTCGTAGCGCGGAACCGGTGCCTCGTGCTTGACGGCATCGCGCACGCAGCGAAGGGAGAACTTGTTGCTCTTGTCGTCGGTCTTCGGATATCCGAAATAGAAATACACGTACCAGGCCGCGTGGGGATCGTCGGCGGCCACCGACGAAGTCCAAAACCAGTCGACGGGCGTGTTGGGAAACACGTCCGGGTCGACCGAGGGCCGGTTGTGAGTCATGTCGGAGATCGACACGAGCTCGATGCGCGACGGCAGCCTCCAATCGTCGTAGCCCGCGAGCTTCGACTGGTCGCACTCACGTCCGGCTTCGTCGAACATGAAGAACTTGTTTGCCACTTGACGCTGCCACATCAGGCCCGTGACTTCGTCGACGACCACGCCGGCGATGTGCGTGTCGTACGACTGCGGGTGCGGAAGCCCCGGCAGGTGCGAGCCCGGCATCGGCCAAGTGGCCCAGGCTGCAGTCGGAAACCGGGGAACGAACGGTTCCGGCGCGGGCGATGGTTCCTGAACCAGGGCCGCAGCTGCGGCCGACGCCTCACGGACCGGGCCTCCGGCGTCGGACGTCTCCGACGCAGCAGCGGGCCCCGGCTTCTCGCTCCGGCACCCGCCCAGGCAACACGCTCCCGCTGTCAGCCACCCGAAGACCGCACGCCGTTGAATCAATGCAGACCCAGATCCGCGCAGCACGGGTGGCTTGTTCGCTCGACTACCGCAGTAGTCCGTCGGCCACGATCCTAGAGGGGCTCGCCGGGCGACGGGGTGCGATACATATAGGCCTTGGATGAGACGAGTGCCGTCAGCATGTCGCGCATCGAGTAGCCCGTCGTCGCCTTACCCTTGGCATCGGCAATCTGGAGCGAGCCGGTGTCGGCGTCGCTCTCCAGTCGTCCGAACATGTACCGCACCCAGTTGCGATCGAGGCACTGCTGCGTCTCGGAGCTCGCAGCCAGCTGCTTAAGCAGGTCGGCTGCATTCGTGAAGGTGAACGTGTTGCCGGCCGGGCTCGTGAAGGTGCCCGTCGCGTCCACGGCCTGGCCGTTGTCCGTCGTTCGGTACTGGCCGATTCCGTCGTAGTTCTCGAACGCGAACCCGGGCGGATCGAAGAGTGTGTGGCAGCCTTGGGCGCACGCCGATTTCGCGTGCACCTCGTACGAGGCCCTGGTGGTCTGCTGGGCGACGAAGTTGACGCCCGGCACGTTCACGTTCGGCGGACTCGCGGTGCCGCAGAGTACTTTGGTGTAAATCGAGAGTCCTCGGAAAATCGGATTGTCGACCACACCCGACGCGAACTGCGCGAGAAACGGGATCTGCGTGAAGAGCCCGCCCGACCGCTGCGTCGGGTCCAGCGTGACTTTCGCCAGGGTCGTCGCCGTGGCACCGGCCGGCGCGGCGACGCCGTACATCTTCGCCATGTCGGTGTTGACGAAGGCAGTGTTGCCCGTGAAGAGCGTGCTCAGCGTTCCGTCGCCGGAATAGACCGACGCCAGGAACGCGGAAAAAGACCCAGGCAGAGCGTCGATCGCGTTCTGCGTCAGAGTGGAAGTAGGCGGCAGTCCTCCGAGGTTCTCGGGACGAGTGCCTACCGACAGGATCCACTGCTCGTACATATCGAGGAGCGCCTGTGCCGCACGTGGGTCCGCGATCATTCGCTGGGCCTGCGCGAGAACCTGGGCGGGCGTGCCGAGCTGGCCGGCTTGCGCGGCGGCCAGGAGCGTTGCATCCGGGGTCGTATTCCAGAGCGACTCGGCGAGCCTCGAAGCGAGCTGCCACTGCGTCAGGGGCACGAGCCCGTCCGAACCGACCACCGGCTTGGTCGGACCGATCTCCCAGTGGTAGAGGAAGTTCGGCGACTGGAGCATGGCCTTGGCCATCGCGCCCAGCGATTCGGTGAAGGTCTGTGCGTAGGTGGTGCGCACGGCCGTAAAGAGCGTCATCAGGTCGGCCAGCTCGGTCGCTGCCACGGGGCGGCGATACACCTGCGCTCCGAAGGTGTTCGCAAACGTCGTAGCGCACATGGTCTCGGCAGTCGCGGCCGGGGTGGCGCAGCCAGCCGGGATCGGTAGCTTGCCCGCCTTGATGGCCGCCTCGACCACGGTGCTCGCCGTGTTGTAGAAGTAGTTCTGGATCTGCTGGTCGGCGGTGCTGTTCGGCGAGGCGAAGCCGTTGACGTTCTGCGCGTCCGCAGACCACGGATGGCTCGGGTCTTCCCCCGGCCGCGTGGTGTCGCCGAGCAGGTCGTGAAGCATGTTGTCGTACTCGGAGTACGTCAGACGCCGCATCTGCAGGATGCCGGCGCTCTCCGGGACCGTCTTGACCGGGAGCGATGCAGACGGCATCGCCGTCGTGGACGTTCCGCTCGGACTTCCGGCCGTGTTTCCGGTTGCACCGCTGCCGCCGCTGCCCTGGCCGGCGTTGCTTCCACTGCCGCCAGCGCCGCCACCGGCTGGACCGGTAGACCCGAATCCGCCGGTGTTCTCACCCACTTTTGCGCTGCATGCGGCGACCACTCCAGCGGGGATAAGAGCCGCGATCAGCAGGGATGACCGCCACAGTTTTTGAGCTTTCATCGATTTCTCCAATTCGCTCGCTTGGCCAATCTCAACCCTTGAGGACCGTCAACTCACCCGTGTACGTCGATTGACCGAAGTACGTTCCTCCCCCGGGAGCGGGGGTACCCATCGCGTTGCAAAGCGCGACCAGCAGCCCGTTGTGCGCCGTACCAGCGGGAAGAGCGAGGCTTCGGCCAGTCTTGAAATAGCCGCCGCACGTGCCCGCCATGTAGACGGGGATCTTCGTCGTGTCGTGGAGGCCCGCCCGCATGTTGTTCATGCCGACGAAGACGCTGCTGTCCAGCATCGATGCCCCGGTCATGTCGGTGATGCCTTTCAGCAGCCCGATGATGTAGCCGTTGAACGAGGCAAACCAGGTGTCGCAGAGCACCTTGTCCGCGACGTTTCTGTGAGCGATGGCATGGAAGCCGTTGACATCGCCCGTGTTCGCGTCGGGCGGATTCGGGCCGCCCGCGGCGTACGGAACGCCCATCGTGTTGTTGATCCACGTGAGGACCAGCTGGCCGGCACCTTGGTCGCCGATCTGCTGCACGACCACGCGCGTGTAGTCGGCCGCGAAGGCCGCTACCGCCATTTGCGCCATGAGCTTGGCCTGCACGTCGACGCCGACAGAAGTCTTTCCCGGGGCGACGACGCTGCTTTGCGCCGGGGGGTAGCACGCGGCGTTGCCGATACCCGTACCGGCTTGGGTAACCATTCCGCCGCTGGACGATGCTGTACCCATGCCGGCGCCGCCACCGCTCAAGGCCGCGATCTGCGTCTCGAGCGCGCGCACCGACGTGAGGTGGCTGTCGATGTTCGCCTTGTCGGCCGTTCCGACGATGTTCGAGAAGCGATTCAGGTCGGCGATGACGTAATCGAGGATGCTCTTGTTGATCTTCGGCGTGTTGTTGAC
>CAZHED010000063.1:0-24830 GCA_964531095.1 uncultured Polyangiaceae bacterium
CGCTCATGTGACATCTCCACCTTTCGTATCTTTGGATATCACGGGCCGCCCCGAGTCGTCAGGAAGGCTTCGCTCGTTGCGACGGCCTGGAAAAGGCTCGCCCAGGTTCCGCCCTTTTGGAGGGGCTGCGCCACTCCGGTGATGTAGGCAGCTGCGTCCGCCGCATCGAAGGTACGACCGAGGCCGAACGTCATGGCCTCCTTGACGACGCAGGGGACGAAGCGGGGATCCGCGGCGATGGCCTGTCCGAGGGCCGCGGCGCCCATGACGGGCGTGGGCGTGGTGCTCGGCGGGAGGACGATGCTTCCCGACGAATCGACCATCGCGCCGTTGTCCACGGTGCGATACGCGCCGACCGCGTCGAAGTTCTCCATCGGGAACCCGGCGGGGTCGATGACCGTATGGCAGCTTGAGCACCCCGGGATCGACGCGTGCGAGTCGAGCGCCTGGCGCACCGTCTGGCCGGCCTTGACGGCCGGGAACATCGGCACGTTGGGCGGCGGAGCCGCCGGAGCGCTGCACAGCAGGTTGGTGAGCACCCACACGCCGCGTTTGACCGGGGAGGTTCGCGTCGGGAACGACGTGGTCGTCAGGAAGGTTTCCTGGGTGAGGACTCCCGCGGTGCGCGGAGTGCCCGTCAGGCTCGCCTTCGTGAACGTGGTCTGCGTCGCCGGAACGCCGGAGATCCCGTAGAAGGATGCCAGACGGCCGTTGACGTAGCTGTAGTCGGCCGTCACGAGCGCGGAGAGCGGCTGATTGCCGGTGACCAGCGCGTTGAAGAACGTGTAGCTCTCCGTGGGGATCGCGGCGAGCAACGCATTGTCGACGTTGGGGAACGCCGTCGGGTCGGGCGAGACCATCGAGGTGTCTCGGACCGAGAGCCACTGGCCGGCGAAGTTGAGGGCCAGGGCGGAAGCCTTCGGGTCAGCGAGCATTCGCGTGACTTGCGAGCTGATCGTCGCGGTTCCATTGGCGAGCATTCCCATGTCGGCCGCCGCGGTCAGGGTCGCGTCGGGCATGCTGGACCAGAGGAAGTACGACAGGCGGCTGGCGACTTCGTAGTCGCTGAGCTTCGTGGTCGCCGTCGACGTCAGGCTGTAGTTCGTGGCTCCGAGCTCGACGTGGAACAGGAAGTTCGGAGAGAGGAGCACCGACTCGAGCGCGGCTTTGATGCCCTCGATCACGGGGCTCGCGTTCATGGCCGTGGTCGCCGACGCCTGGACCGTGGTGGCGAGGGTGACCATCGACTGAACTTCCGCGGCGGTCGCCGGGCGGCGCCACGCGTTCTTCATGAACCCGGTGAGGATCGTCGAGTAGCAGGTCGCGGCGTTCGCCGCGGTCGGCTCGCACGTCATCACCTTCGCCCGGATCGGGTCGCCGGCGGGGCGCGCGAGGAGCTCGGTGATCGCCGCAGCGGCCCCGGTGTTCTGCTGCGTGAAGAGCAGATCGGAGTAGCTCAGCGCCGCGCCGTTCGTGTCGAACTCGCCGAGGCCGCTCGCGTCGTCGCTCGGAAACGCCGCCGTGAAGACCGTGTTCGTGCCCAGGAGGTCGCGAATGGTGTTGCTCCACTCGGTGACGTTCAACCGGCGCATCGTGACGCGGCCCGAATCGAGCGGGCCGGGCGCCATCGTCCCCGGTGTGGCCGGAGGCGGCATAGAGCCCGGAACGCTCGTGGTGGGGGCTCCGCTCGGCGTGGGGTTTCCGCCGCCGCCGCCGCCGCCACCGTTGCCCGCGGCCACTCCGCCCGCACCACCTCCGCCGCCGGCTCCTCCAGTGCTCCCGGTGCCGAAGCCCGTGCCTTGGGGACCCGTGACAGCCGCTGTGCATGCCGACGAGATGATCAGCAACACAGTCCCCCACCTGCGGCGAACCCCGAAACCGTCCTTAGTCGTCCACATGGAACACTCCTCCGATTGACGAGGGGTAATGACTCAGTGACTTACGCGCGTCGCGCCGGAAGATGTCCCGGGGCGCATCAGGTTGAACTCGACTATAGCGCTGATTGCGGATGTGGTGTGGCCAATAGCGACGAGCGGGCGAGCGCGGCAGGCGCCCGCGATCCGCTCGCAATGAAAGATTCCGTGACTGCACGATTTACGACGCGCGGCGGTGCTGAAGGCATTCGGCGCTGCTGATCGATCCACGCGGTACATGTGATTCGAGGGGTCCCGAATCCATCACCGGACCCCAAAAATAGTCTGCGGGGACGCCGCGTTTCCGCTGGGGAGCTGCGATCTGCAGCCGCACTGGACGCTCCGTCGTCCAGGCGGCATCGTTCGCTTCGGGAGCGGTCGGCTTCGGAGCGGGCTCGTTGGGGCCGAAGAACCTCGGTGATTGCGTTTGGGGCCTACGGCGGCCGAGGCGTGATCGAGTCGCGCAGGTGGTTGCCCAAGGGCGCGCGTGGTGACCGATGTCCGCGAGAGGATCGGAAGAGGGTAAGGGCGCCATTAGTGTCGCGCGCGTGAGCCGATTCTTGGTAGAACAGCAGCATGTACGGCATGAACGATCGCGACGAGCGGCACGTGGAGCGCAACAGGTGGCACCGGTGGGCGGGTCGCGTCGCCGCGTTGCTGCTCCCGCTTTCGGTGGTGGCGTGTCCTGGATCGCTCGCGGATCCCGCAGAATTCGAAATGAATGCAGGCGGCGGGTCCAGTGGATCCGGCGCCGGTGGTAGTTCCGGTGCCGGTGGCTCGAGCAGCGGCTCGAGCTCCTGTCCGGACATCCCGATGTTCCTGGTCTCAAGGTGTGGCAGCTTAGCGGGCTGCCACACGTCGGCCGGGGCGGGCGGCCTAGATATGTCGTCGGTGGCTGCCTTGGGCAGTCTCTCCACCCATGTATCAAACGACTATGCCCCTCTTTTGATCGTGGATCCGGGACAGCCTGCGATGAGCGCCCTTTACAAGAAAGTCAGCGATGTAAACGCCGTATCCGGGCAAATGCCACCGGGCGATCCACAGCCGATGAGCACGATCACCTGCATTGCCTCGTGGATAACGAGCTATATGCCGGCCTCGGGCGGCAGCAGCAGCGGCGCCGGAAGCAGCAGTGGTGCGGGGAGTAGTAGCGGTACGGGCAGCGGCAGCGGCGTGGCCGGCAGCAGCAGCGGCGCCGGCAGCAGCAGCGGCGCCGGCAGTAGCAGCAGCGGCGCCGGCAGTAGCAGCGGCGGCGCTGGCAGTAGCAGCGGCAGTGGCGGCGGAGACGCCGGCCCCGGCACCACGTTCACCCAGCTCTATACGAGCGTCATCAAGACCACCTGTCTCCCGTGTCACGGGGCGACCGGAATGGGGAAGACTACGGGCATGCTCGACATGTCCACGCAGGCGCTCGCGTACACGAACCTATCGGGCGTGATGGCCGCCGGAAGCGCATGCACCGGCAAGGGAACGCGGGTCGTTCCCGGCATGCACGCGATGAGCTTGCTCTGGGAGAAGGTCCAGACGATGCCCCCCTGCGGAGTGCGAATGCCAAGTGGCGGCGCGGCGCTGAGCGCGGCCGCGATCTCTCAAATTGCCTCCTGGATCGACAGCGGGGCGGCCAACAACTGAACACCGACAGAAAGAGCGGCGCGGGGTCTTCCCGTGTATCGTCCGCGCCGCAACGAGAATCGAGGGAGTAGTCGCCATGCTTGGAGCTCATTCGACAGGGGCCACGAAGACGCGGGCGCTTTGGGCGGCGCTGGCCGTCGGTGCAATGGGCCTCCTTGCACCGGCGCGGTCACAGGCGCACTTCACGTTGGACGCGCCGCCCGCGTGGATGTCGCAAGATGCCACCGGAAGTCCCCAGAAGAAGGGCCCGTGCGGCGACGAAGGCGGAGGCACCGCGACGAACGTCGTGACGGCCTTTCAGGCCGGCGAGACGATCACTCTGAAGTGGACCGAACGCGTCGCCCACGACGGATGGTATCGGATCGCGCTTTCCTACAACAATCGCACCGACCTGACGGACCCTCCCTACGCGATCAACGCTGCGGGCAACTCGACAGACGCGGGGATCGAGAATCCGGTCATGGCTCCGGTTCTGGCCGACGGTCTCTTTCCGCACACCGCTGCCAGCATCACGATCCCGAAGGCGTATTCCTACGATCTGAAGCTCCCGCAGATGTCGTGTGCCAAGTGCACATTGCAGGTCATTCAGATCATGCTCAATCATCCGAATAATGGCGGAAACGGGTACACGTACCATCATTGCGCGGACATCTCGATAGGTCCCGGCGACGGCGGAGCCAGCGCGGTCTTGGACGCAGGCAGCACCGACGCCACCCTCGGAGGATCGAGCGGCGCCGGCAGCTCCGGCGGGTCGAGCAGCTCGGGCGGATCGAACGGCGCGAGCAGCTCCGGGGGCTCGAGCGGTGCGGGCGGGTCGAGCGGAGTCGGCGGCTCCGGGGGATCCAGCGGCGTCGGCAGCTCCGGCGGATCGAGCGGCGTCAGCAGCTCCGGCGGGCCGAGCGGGTCCGGCGGGTCGAGCGGCACGGCCGCCGGCTCCTCGGGAGCCGCGACGTCGTCCGGTGGCAACAGTAGCTCCGGTGCGTCCGCCGAGCAGCCGGCGGCGTCCTCGGGCGGCTGCTCCTTTGTCGTCGCCGCGGGCGGCGGGATCTCGGCGGTCGCCGGTCTCGCGGGCGTCGTTGCGGTCGCAGCCGCAAGGCGTCGGCGTCGGCGCGGCTGAGGTTGCCCCGGCTCTGGGGCGGGCCATCTCTGTTGGAAGCTACAAAAAACCTGAGGCGTGTCTTCGACCGGAAAGACACGCCTCAGAGATCGTCTGCTGGTGAGAACTAGTACTGCTTGACGTACGAGTAGTAAGTCACTCCGCTGCGGGTGATCGCATTGGCGAACGTACCCCACTGCTGAACACCGCTCACGCTACGCGTCGCCCACTGCGTGGCATGCGACGAGTCGGCGAGCAGGAGGTTCGTGTCGATCACGAAGGGGTTGGCCTGCGTCCCCATGAGGGTGCCGCTGGTGTCGTATTGGGCGCCCGGTTCCGAGTACGGCGCGGGGTCGAGCTGGAGCGACCCCTTGCACGTGTCGTTGGGATAGTTGTAGCAGCTGACTCCGGAGAAGCTCGCCGCGCTCGACCAATTGACCGCGGAGCCATTCGCGGAGACGACGAGATACGGGTTTCCGGAGGGCCCATTGAACGGCATCGTCGGAAGCGCGGCGCCATTCTTGTTGAACGCGGCCGGCGGGGTGCTTCTCCACTGGTCGTTGATGCTGTCCCCGAAGATCGGCGCGTATTGCCAGCTGTCGATGACCGTTTCGGCGAAGTTGAAGACCTGCGTCCCGCACGATCCCGCGATGGTGCTGAGCGTCACTTTGTGCGCGTTGGGGTAGCCGCCGGTCGTGCTATCGGGGACGACCACCGATACCGTGCCGCCCTTGTAGTTGTTGAACGCGGCGATCGACCGGAACGCGGGATAGATCGTGCCGTTGGTATTGGCCCACGCGGCCTTCAGGCCGTCGGACAGAAACTTTGCGAAGGCGGGGTCCGCCTCTTGAGGAAGGGCGAGGGTCGCTTGCATCGCGCCCGTGACGTAGCCGCCCGTGTAGAAGTTGTCCGTCGGGTCGAATTCGATGCCCGTGCCCGAGCTTTGCACGCGGTATCGTTGCGACGCGAGGATCGACCAGGCTGCCTGCTGATTGAACCCGGTGGTTTCCGGGGCAGCGAGCCTCATGAGCTGCAGAGCGACAGACGCAGCGGTCTTCTGCGACGACTGTGTGCTCGACAGCGGCGAACAACTGGTGGATGCCGACTGCACCTCGTTGGCTCCTTCGGGTGACGGGGACGTGTCCATCGCACACCCAGCCACCGAAGCCACCGACGAGATGATGATTGCTGACAGATATCCGTGTTTCACTTTGCCTCCTCCGGTCTACTTGCGTTGCACCGGATAAAGCAAGCGTCAGGCCGTTGGCGCAACCTGGAGACCTGGATTGGCAATCGATTGATTCGTAAGGGAAAGTTGAAATGGCGACAACGTGATCTGGGTTCCGACAGCGAGAATTGGACTCCGAAACTGGGCGGAAACGATGCTCCGCAGTCTACTGTGGTGCATGGCGCACTTTGTTGTGGCGGCGCAGGCCACGAGACGCCCGGGCGACATGTCGCTCGATGGAAGGCTGCTGGGCTGCCGCGCACGACAGGGCACACGGACGGTATGGCGTCGGTTCATAGGCCGTACTTTCGCATCAAGCGATACATGTATGTACGGTCGATGCCGGCTTCCTTGGCCGCGGCAGCCACGTTGTTCTCGTTGCGCTCCAGGAGCACGCGCAAGAAGGCTCGCTCGCCCTGGCCGATCCACTGCTCCCGGAACGCCCGAAAAGTCTGATTGAACGAGGGCGGCAAGTCGGGCGACGACCGCGGCGGAGCCGGCGTGGGCTGCGCCGGCGCTTCGACGGGGTTCGTCACGCGAGGCGCCGGCGCCCGATGCCCGGATACGAGCTCGGGGGGAAGAGAGATGACGGCGGTGACCGGCTCGCGATCGGGCGCGGGATCCATCGTGAGCGTGAGTGCTTCCGCCGCGCCGATCGCCCGCGCGCGCTCTGCGAAGTTGCGGAGCTCGCGGACGTTTCCGCGCCAGGGGCGGGCTTCGAGTGCCCGCAAGACGTTCGGTCGTAGCCAATCGGCGGACCCTTCACAGAAGTGTGTCAGAAGAAGATCGATGTCTTCCACACGCTCTTGAAGCTTGGGCACGCGAACGGGCAAGACCGCCAAACGGAAGTAGAGATCCTCGCGGAACTCCCCTCGGTTGACCATCGATAGAAGGTCGCGATGCGTCGCGGTCACGAAGCGCACGTTGACGTTTCGCTGCTTCGTTTCGCCTATCCGGCGAACGGTCGACGACTCGAGCACGCGAAGCAGCTTTGGTTGCATTCCGATGGGGAGCTCACCGATCTCGTCGAGAAACACGGTCCCGCCGTCGGCCGATTCGATCGCCCCGGCGCGGCTGACGTGCGCGCCGGTGAAAGCACCCTTCGTGTGGCCGAAAAGCTCGGCTTCGATGAGGCTTTCCGAGAGTGTCGCACAGTCGACCACGACGAACGGGCCCTCTGCCCGCGACGACGCCTGGTGAATCGCCCTCGCGACGAGCTCCTTTCCGGTGCCCGTCTCGCCGGTGATCATGATGCACGCCTCGAGCGGCGCGAGGCGCGCGAGCGTCGCGAAGAGCTCCCGCATCACTTGGCTCCGCCCGAGGAGGGGACCGAAGCGTTCGGACGGCCAGCTTTCGACCTGTTTGGCCGCCGCGTTGGCGTAGTTGACGAGGACGTCCGTCGCTCCCACGTGGACGGTGAATCCGTGGAGAACGCACGCCGACTCCACGCGGACCCCTTCGACGAACGTGCCGTTGCGGCTGTTCAAGTCCCGGATCCAGACGCCCTCCTCGCGCGGCTCGATCTCCGCGTGGACGCGCGACACGGTCTGGTCGGCGATGATCACGTCGCAGTGCGGCGCCGAGCCGACCACACAGCGGCGGTCGATCGTCGCCGTGCGCGGGCCGGAGTCGTCCGCCCATTCGAGCCGCGGGACCGACCGCGTCGCGGGAGCGACGGGCTCGCGCGCGGCAGGATACGCGGTCGTGGATCCACCTCCGCCTTGCAACGTGGCCTCCCGTCAGAAAGACCCGGAGAGAACGATCCGTTGCGGGCTCAACGCGACCGAGGGTGCCTTCGAAGAGTGGTCCGAGCCGAGCGTAAGGTAAATTGACACCCCCCCGGCGACGACCGCCAGTCCGGTCAGAATGTCCGCCGCGAGCGCGGCTGTGTTTTGATTGTTCGCCGTCGTGGTGCGCTGGCTCTCGCTGGATCCCGGCGTGTCTTTCAGTGTGGTCAAGCGCGAGTCGAAGGAGAGCATGACCGCGCCGCTCACGATGGCGCCCGCCGCGAGCGCTCCGGTGGCGACGAAACCAGGCCAAAAGACGCTTCGAGCGCGCTGCGGGGTTTCTGCCGGGGCGTGTGGCAGCGCGTAGGCCACCAGCTCGAGGCGAACCGCAGCGCGATCACCGCCCGCGAGGGTCACCGTCCGATCGCTCGCGGAGTAGCCCGGGGCCGTTGCGCGCAGCGTGTGCTCGCCCGCGTCGATGACCGTAGGCCCGCTCAGGCGAACCGGGTCGAGCGGCTTGCCGTCGAGCATCACTTCGGCGCGCGGCACGTTCAAGGATATCTCGATGGTCGCCGTGCGGAACTTGAGCTCATCGAGCGTCTTGTTCACTTCGGCGCGGCGCGACGGGGCAATCGCGTTGCCCCCATCGCGCAAGTACTGCGCCAGGATCCGCGCCGCGTCGGCGTACCGCCCAAGCTGCATGTCGACGAGCGCGATGTTGTAGAGCGCGCGGTAGTTGGGCGCCAGCTGGTACGCCCGCTCGAATTCGACCAGGGCGAGCGTGTAGTCCGCCTCATCGAAGAGCTGAAGGCCGCGCTTGAAGTGGTTCGAGGCCTCTTCGCCCGCTGAGCTCGGGGCGTTCGTGGCGGTGGGCGCCGCAACCGGGGGGGGGGCTGCACGCGCCAGGGGAGCCCCGAGGAGGAGCAGCAACCCCGCGACGGCGAGCGAGAGCCGGTGGGATCGGCTGGTTCGATTCGAGCTCATCCTCTGCGCCTCCCGACGGCCGCAGCCGTCCACGCCATTGCCACCAGGACCGCGCCCGGCACAGTCGGCCCGCGGCCGGAGCCGCCGCCCGAGGTCGCACACGAGGCCCCGGTCCGCCACTGCGGTTGCTCGGCCTCCGCAGAACCGGAGGGAGCCGAGTCTTCAGCCAACGCATCGAGGGCCCCGTCGAGCGAGAGCGCGTCGTTCCCTTCGTTGGCGCTGTCCGAGGAGCCGGGCCCCTCGGCGACAGGCCCGTCGCTCGCCGCGAGCGGCTCGTCCGCCACAGGACGGTCGTCCGACGCAGGCGAGTCACCCGGCGCGACGAAGGCATCGGCTAGAGGGGCGGGTTGCGTCGACGCGTCGGCCAGCGAGTCTTCCGTGACGGGGGAGGCGCCGGCTTCTTGAAAGACGGTCAGGATCCAGTCGTGATACGCGGCCAGCCGGGGCCCGGTCGTGTCAGCGAGCTCGTTTTTCGTGCAATACGGGCCAGTCGTCCCCGCTTGGCTCCCGAGCGATACGAGCGCGATCACCGCTCCCGTGGCGGCCGACAGGATTGGACCCCCGCTGTCGCCCTGGCAGGTGACGGGGCCCACGCGCACCGAGCGAACGGGCGCGAGCTGCGTACTCTCCGGCGCCACGTCGGGACCGACCCCCGCGATCGGAACGCCGCTGGCTACTCTGAGCGCTGCTGGCTCGAGGTGATCCGTGAGGCCGTATCCCCACACCGAGACCTGTTCGCCGACCGAAGTCGCCCGCGTGATTCGGATCGGCGCAGGCACGAGCCCGGGTATCCCCCGGTCCAGAACGACGAAAGCGAGATCGTCGCGGCAAGCGGTGGGCGTCTGCGTCGATATGATCCGAACGCCGACGGCGTCCGGCATCCCCGATGGGCCCACGTTCGCACTCGCCGTCGAAAAGAAGCTCAATGTGCTGGGGTCGTTGTCGGTGCCGAGTTGGCCGGCGCCGTTGCCGGTGTTGACCACCTCTCCGGAGGCAGCGCACGAGAAGCCGCCGGGTGTCGTGCTCGCCACGCAGTGACGTGCTGTGGCCACGAGCGTTGGGGCCACCAGGACCGCCGAGCACCCCCCCTGCGGGCCCTGAAGAAGCAGCACCGGCGAGTCCGGCGCGTCGGCGAGTGACCCGCCGATGATCGGCTGCGAAGACGTGCGCACTGGCTCGCCGCTGCCGCAGTGCCAGATCCCGAGGCCCGTGGCCACGATCCAAGTCGTCACCACGCCTACCCGCGCGATCAGAGGCCGCCGTAACAAGAGAAGGCGCCTCCGAGCGCCGCGGGACCGCCATCGGAAGACGGCG
This sequence comes from uncultured Polyangiaceae bacterium, assembly GCA_964531095.1. Classification (GTDB taxonomy): domain Bacteria; phylum Myxococcota_A; class Polyangia; order Polyangiales; family Polyangiaceae; genus Palsa-1150. Next base: position 9,895 of record CAZHED010000063.1, read on the forward strand.
CCAACGTGAGTACGTCATACGTGTAGCTGGGCGCACCGGTGGTGACGTTGCGGCTCACGCAGTAGACGCTGCCTTGACCGATGCGTGCCCCGGTCGCTCGATTGAAATCGGATGGGCCGTCGGCGCCGAACAGGTTCACCGTGCTGTTCGGCGCGCTGAGCGCACCGAATATGTTCCCCATGGCACTCCCCGGCCCTTCGTCGTACGAGCCGCCCGACATGAGCCGCAAGACGCCCCGACCGAGGTCCGGGCCGGCGAGGTTGGGCACGCGGCCGGCGCCGACGATCGAGTACACCATGAGGTACATCGCGTCGTAGTAGTTCTCCTGGCCGAGAGACGACTGGCCGTTCGAAAACTCCCCGAGGAAGCGGTTCTCGTACGCCATGAGCTCGTGCGTGTCCGTGGGAGAAGCGACGCCGACGCCGGCGACGCGCTTGCGCTTCGCCTCGGTCGCGGCCCCGGTGCCGGAGCCGATGAAGCCGCTGAGGAGCTCTTGCGACACCATGTTGTACGGACTGACCAGGTAGAACGGCAGTGGATTGGGATCCCCCGCGTCGGTGGTCGACGGCCACTGCAGCTCGAGGACTTCGAGCATCTTCACGAATTCGGAGCTGGCGAACGATATGATGACGTTCGGGCGGAAGTTCAGCAGGGTGGTCACCGCCGTGCTGACGTCGATAGCCGTCAGGGAGTTTCCACTGAGAATGGACTGAATGTTCACGTTCTTGTACAAGCCGGCCGCAGTGTTCTGCGCTAGCGACTGGCCATTCCACTGGAGAATAGCCTCTACCGCCGTCGCCAGATCCTGGGTATCGGTCGCATTTGCCGTGACGGTGGCGACTCTCATGGGAGTCGGAGTCGTCCCCCCGTCGCTCGTGGCGGTCACGAGGTTCTGGAGGCTCCGCACATAGGCTTCCGCGCGCGGAAAGAACGCCGCGTACGCCGGCGCGCTGTCGCTCGCCTGCCCGAGCATGTGCCAGAGGAGGCCGTTGGTCGTCAGCGTGGGCGCGACGATCGTCGAATTCGCGCCGAACGGGTTGATGACGAACGTCGACGCGGGTCCGAAGTCGTTCGAGAACTCCGTTCGCAGGGTCACCGAATCGAAGGCAGCGATGATTCCTGGGACGTGAATGTCCGACTGGAGATGCACCGTTGCCTTGTGGACGTCTGCGCCGCTGTTGCACACGATCGCTACCGGCATGCGCAATCCGTTTCCAGGGCCTGCCGGGATTCCGCCGCTGACCGTAAACTCGTCGATGGCCAGTTTGTAATTGAGATAGCTCGGATGGCTCGTGAGACCATTCGGCGGCAGCGTGGCGAATGAGCCGAAAAAGAGCGGGGGCTCCATTTTTCCGCTGTAGTCACCGATGACCAGAGGGCACTCGTCCGTCGTCAACTGAATGCACGCGCCGGAGCTCACGTCGCACGCGACTTCGGGGTGCGTCACGCTCGCCGTGCAGTCGGAGTTCGAGGCGCACCCGGCTGCGTCGGGAGCGGCGTCGGGCACCGCCGCCTCAGGTACCGGGGTTTCACCCCCGGTTTCGACGCCCGCTTCACGGTCGACCGCGACGTCGGCGAGAGCGACCGGGCCAGTATCGACGGTCGTGTCAGCGCCGGTGTCGGCGCCCGTCTCGTGCCCCGAGTCTCCCGACGACGTCGGCGAATCCAGCACGCAAGTCCCGCCCACACACACATGGTTCGCGAAGAGAGGGCCGCGCCCAAGGCAGTCCCCGTCCGTCGAGCACTGGCTGGGGTCCGCGTGGAGCAAGAGCGAGCAGCCGCCGCAGAGTGCGGCGGCCAAGGCAATCGCTCCGCCGAGGGCGGGCCGGCGAGGACCGGGCTTCGTGTCGCCTTCCATGGGTACTCAGCCGCCGCCGGCGTCGGTGCCCCCCTCAGTGCCTCCGTCGCTCGCGCCATCGTCGGGGCTTGCGTCGCTAACCGTTCCCCCATCGGGCGCGCACGTCGACATGTCGGAATAGGAATATGCGGAGGACGTGGTCGGCATGACGGCCGTCGCCCACGAAACGAGGGACGCCCGCACTTGGGTCGTCTGGTCGACCGTGAGCGTCGATGACCCGTTGTCCGAGAGTGCCTGGTTGATGCCGGCGACGAACGTATCCTCGAGGAGCTGCACGTCTGCGGTCGTGAAGGCATGTCCCGACAGCGGCTTCGGAATGAGCCCGAAGCCGTTGAAAGGCCCGGGGTCAGCACTGGGATCGGGGCAGCCGAAGAACGCCAGGGTCCACACCGTGACCTGGTTCTGGTAGTCGAGCCCTTCGGCAGCGGTGATGACCGGGGGTCCAGCCATCTTCGTGATCCGACAGTCGTTGCTGACGGAGTTCAGGAAGTCCCCTGCGATGCCGCTGAAGTTATTCGCCCATCCTGCCCCGGCGCGGTCCGCGCAGATCCCGCTCGAGGGCGTCTGGGTCGCGCAGATGCCCGCGTCGGCCCCTGCATCCGGGTTCGGGCCTATCCCGAACGTGTAATCCAGCCAGGGACACCACTCCAGCTGCAAGCGGCCCGCGTCCGCTGCCGTGGCGTCGCTCGCATCGGCCTTCGTTGCGTCGGCCATCGTCGCGTCGCCGCCGCCTTCGGCGGTGGCATCGCCCACAGTGGAGTCGACCGCCGCGTCGCTCGCCGCTTCTCGCGCCCCGTCGGAGCCGCCGTCGGCGCCCGAGCTGCCCGAGCTACTGCCAGATCCGCTGCTGCTCGAGCTGCTGCCGCCGTCCTGGCCCGCGTCACCCGTTCCGCTGCTGGACCCGCTGCTACTCCCTGAGCTGCTCCCTCCCGAGCTGCTGCTACTCGAGCTGCTGCTCCGGCCGCCCGAGCTGCTGCTTCCACTGCCGCTGCTCGAGCCGCTGGAGCTGGTCGACCCGCCGCCATCGTCTCCGACCGCGGTGGTGTCGTCCCCGCTGCACGCCCACATCGTAGCGATCAAGCCGGTGCAGGCCGCGGCCGCGGCACCGCGGAACATCAAGCTATGCTTTCTCATTCGATAACCCTCGTTCATTTGTCTAGCCTCGTCACGTTTGGGGGTCCGAGCGGCGCCCGCCCTTGCACTTGGCTTCATCGCCGGCGAAATACGGCCGGCCGACGCCGAGCGCTCTCCACATGCCGGTCACCTTTTGGACCGATCGGGTAAGGAGCAGTGCCCTCAGCTCAACGTAGAAGATACGTGGACTCCGTTGCAACAACAACGCACTATTTTTAGATAGAGTTAAAGGCTCGCATCTATAGAGACGCCAGCACACGGTGGGCGCTCCATGTGCGTCTCGTGGCTCCTATCGCCCATATGCACGCCCGCCCCTGCATTGGCCGTCAGGGACGGGAGAGGGCTTGTCGCGCGACAGACGGGGGCCAGGGGATTGTCGGCCTGGCCACGTGTAGGCGTCCGAGCGGCGCGCGTCGCATGCGCAACGTAGATGATAAGTCGACTCAGGTGCAACAATACCGTACTCGAAGCCGCGGCAGGCACACATAAGGGCGCACAGCGTTTCGAACGCCCCGGCGGCGCTGGTCTCGCCGCCCGGCAGGACGAGCATCCCCGCATCGCTATCGCGGCCGTGCCGGCTATCGCGGCCCGGAACCCAGTCCTGCCCGCCGGCTCGACGCGCCGCCCTCGGGTTTGGCCCGCTTGGCCCTCCAGCACTCCGCGCAGTGCCATTCGATCACCGTCGAACCTCCGACTTCTCGCGCCTGGACGCGCCAGCCGTGGCCGATCGCCGTGTAGCTCGTATCGGCCTGGGGAGGAGTCGCTCCGCAACCCACGCAGGTCTCGGGTTTCATGGCCATTCGGTTGGAGTCTTCGCAGTGAATGAAGGGCGAGACGATCTGGGATCGAGAGTGCAACGCGCGTGCCGACAAGAATTGTCATCGATGCGAACGCCCCAGGTTCTCGCGTTCTGGGGCGACTGCCATTCTGATGCGAAATTGTCCCTCTCCCCGACGGTAGCATGTGGCCGCCGCTGTCGTGGGATGGTGGTGGGCCGCCACCCGTGTCGGCGATGCGCCCGAGGCCACAGTGAACCGCTTCGCCACAGGGTGGCCTGGTGGGCCAACCGCCGACGCGGCGTCAGCGAGCGGCAGGCGTGGCCCGGGTGATCGCAGGGGTGCGTTTCGTCGCCACGAACCGCAAACGAATGTAGTCGGCGATCCACGTTCCCGAGGAATCCACCAGCCGGGGCGCGAGCATCGCGCGAACCTCCTCCAGGTATTCCGCGCGGGCATCGGGCGACAGAGCACTCGTGAAGCTCTGTCCGAATGTCTCGAGCCAGCCGACAATATCGCCTGGCAGTGGAGTCGGCCTTGGAATCAATGCGATCGAATCCGTTCGAAAGCCTGCTCGCTCGAGGCGCGTCGCGTAGTCGCCCGGCGTAGGAAAATACCAGGGCACTCGCGACTCGCCGTCGATTCCGCGCCGCTCGAGCCCTTCGACGAGTGCGGCTCGAATCGTCTGCACGCACCCGTCTCCCCCGAGCTCTCCGACGAATCGCCCCCCGGGCCTCAGGGCGGCGAAGACCCCGGCGATGACGTCGTCCGCGCGCTTCATCCAGTGCAAGGCTGCGTTGCTGAATACGGCGTCGAATTCGTTCGAGAACTCGAGCTCTTCCGCCTCGGCGACCCGAGCGTCCAATCCGAGACGTCGGGCCGCCTCGACCTGTGCAGCGCTCGAGTCGACGCCGACCACGTCGCAGCCGAGGCGAGCCAGCTCGAGCGTCAGCGCTCCGTCCCCGCAGCCCAGGTCAAGGATCCGCTCGCCAGGCTGGGGCGCGAGCAATGCCACGACAGGCGCGCCGAGGTCGGCGACGAACCGGGCGTTTTTCGCGTAGCGTTCCGGGTCCCACGACTGGGCGGCCATGGGCCAGCTTCATAAGCTTCGCCGGGCTGCGCTGCAACATCGGGAGAGCTTTTGGCCAATAGCCACCGCGCAGGCCGGTTGCCAGTTGAACTCGGTACTATCGGACTGCCGAGTACGGCAATACGATAATTTACACGATCGTCACACGCTTTGTCGTGCAGCGCCGAAGGCTCTGCCTTAAGAGCCCTCCCATGAAAAAAAGCCAATCGGCTCGCCTCGCCATGCTTTTGGCCGCGTGCCTCGTCGCCTGCAGCGGAGATGACAACAACGGCACGCCCAATCCCGACTCCGGAACGTTGGACGCGACCACCGACGCGCCGCCCTCGGAAGGCGGCAATCCGGATGCCAAGCTCGGGGACGCGACCGGCGATACCAACCAAAGCGCGGACGGCGGAGCGGACGCGGCACTCGACGCCGCCGGCCCGGGCACGGACTCGGGTATCCAAGCCGGCGCCGACACCGGGCTCGACGTGACCCCGGCCCCCGGGATCGTGGGCCTCCCCGGATATACCGTCACCGTGTTCGCGACGGGCGGAATGACGTATTCTCATCCCGACTCGCTCGAGCTGGACGGAACGCATGTCTGGGTCGGCTACAACATGGGAGTGAAATCGAAGAACGGCACGGATGCTGGGGCGCCCTACAGCAGCGCGGTGGTCGAGTACAACCTCGATGGCTCCCTCGCCGGCAAGAGCTTCGCGGTTCCCGGCCACTGCGACGGCGTCCGGGTCGACCCCGCGACCCACATCGTCTGGGCGACGTCCAACGAAGACGGCAATCCGATCGTCATGTCGTACGACCCGGCGACCGGCACCCCCACGACCTATACCCTCGCCGCTCCGCCCGGACACGGCGGCGGCCTCGACGACATGGCCTTCATCGACGGGCAATTCATCGTGGTCAACTCCAACCCGACCCCGGACGACGCAGGCGTGTTCTCCGTCCCTGCGCTTTCGGCCATCCACGTGAGCGGGACTACGATCTCGTTTAGCCCGATATTGATGGGCGACGCGATCGCGCACAACTTCTACGCGAACACGGATGGCGCGCTCAATCTGTCGGATCCCGATTCGCTGTCCATCGACGACAAGGGGAACCTGGTCCTCGTCGCCCAAGCGGACTCGCAGCTCGTCGTCATCAAGAACCCCGGCGGCGCGGGAGCGGACGGCGGTGCCGACGCCAGCGCAGACGGCGGGGACGGCGGCGGCGCGCAGTCGGTCACCGTGTACCCCGTCGCGACGCAGCTCGACGATACGGTGTGGGCGACGAAGGCGACCGGCGTGCTCCTCGTCGCCGACGAAACCGCCAATACCATCTACACCGTTCACGCGACGTTCACGCCGGGGACCATTTACACGGTCGCGCCCAGCGACTCGAGCATCCCTGGAATCGTCGGAACGGTGGACCTCGCCGGCATGCCCCAACCGGGGCCGACGTTCGCCCCTGTGCACCCGATCATTCTCGGGCTCAAGAGCCCGACGGGGCTCATCTTCGTACCGCAATAGACAGTCGTGGCCCTGGCATTCACACGCGAGGGCGGAAGGGCCGCGGCGGCGCGCCTTTCCGTCCGTCTCGTGTTCGCCGCTCGGCGCGCTACAGTTCCGCGACCGCGTGCCTCGCCGCCTGCTCTACCTCGTCCGTCACGGCGAAACCGATTGGAACGCCGCCGAGCGCTGGCAGGGGCATACCGATGTTCCCCTCAACGCGACGGGGCGCGCGCAGGCGCACGCGGTCGCCGAGACGTTGCGCGCCCTGCGCCTCTCCGGCGTCGTCGCCAGCGATCTGTCGCGCGCGCAGGAAACCGCACGCATCGTCGCGATCGAGCTGGGAATCGGCGTCGTTTACTTCGATCCGGCGCTGCGCGAGCGCTCGTTCGGCTGCTTCGAAGGACTGACCCGCGAGGAGTGTGAGCGGCTCCATCCCGAGGCATGGCGCGCATGGTTGTCCGAGCGCCGTCCCCCCGCCGGAGCCGAGGCCCACGAGTCGCTGGCAGCGCGGGTTGTGGCCGCCGTGGCGCGCGCGGCCGAGGAGGTAGCGCGGGACGACGCGCCCGCGCTGATCGTCACGCACGGTGGGTCGTTGCGAGCGGTGGTTGCGGCGGCGACCGGGAAGCTCCCGGGGCCCGTCAAAAACGCAGGCGTGTGGCGAGTCGTTTGGGAAGGAGGGCTGGTCGACGCCGAACCCGTCGAGACCCCGGCCGGGGACGCCGGCTGAGAGAAGAGCGATATCCGCCGCGCGATTCGCCGTACAATGCGCCCGTGCGCACTCGAGCTCGGTCGGGGTATTTGTTCTTCGTTGCGACGGCCGCTCTCGCGGGGTGCGCGGGCTTGATCGGTATCGACGACAGGACCCTCGAACCGAGCGACGGCTCCGTGTCGCCGCCGGAGGCGGGCGGCGGCGACGGCGGTTCCAGCGACGCCGCGCTGCTAGAAGACGGTGCCAGCGAGGTCGGGAGCGATGCCCAGCTTGCGAACGACGCCTACGCCACGGGGGACACGGCCGATGCGCTGGGCGGTCCGGACGCGCAGGCCGACCGCACCGTGCAGGGCGGACCGGATGCCACCGCGGGCGACGCCGGCGGTGCCGGGGATGCCCGGACCAACGGCGATGCACCTGGCGGCGGCGACGCTCAGGCGACCGGCGACGCGCAGCAAGGAAGCGACGCGGCGGGCGGCGGCGAGGCCGGCGGTGACGCACAGTCCGTCGCGCCGAGTTGCCCGGACCCGTGTCCCCTCCAGAAAGGCCTGAACCACCCGTACTTCATCACGAGCGACGCCAATCGCGTGTACTGGACCGAGTTCGGAGACGACTTGGGAACGGCGAACGGCGCCGTCAAGTCCTGTCCGGTGACGGGCTGCGGGGCCGGGCCGACCGTCTACACGTCGTCGCAGATCAATCCGCGGGGAATCGCCGTCGACAGCCAGAACGTCTACTGGGGCTCCGCGTCGTACGGATTCGTCGTAGGCGCCATCTGGTCTTGCCCCATCGGCGGTTGCACGAGCCCGACCAAGCTTGCCAGTGCAGACATTCCGTTCGGAGTCGCGGTCGACGCGACCTACGTCTATTGGGCCGACAACGACGACAACACGGTGCACCGGGTCGCCAAGACCAACGGGACCGACACAGTCCTCTACGACGCCGGAAGCTCGGTGTTCATCGCAGCGGCGCAGTGCTCCGTCGACAACGCGTTCGTCTACGTGTCCGACCGCAACAACACCGTCGCACGAGTTCCGGTGACCGGCGGAGAACCGGTCGTGATCACCTCCGGTCCGCGACCTGGGTACTTCGGGATCACGAACGACACGACGTCGGTCTACTTCGGGGAGGCGGGCCAGATTTTCGCCGCGTCCAAGACGTCGACCGACGGCGGCGTGGCCCTGGCCTCGAACGTCCCGTGGCCGGTCGGCCTCGCGCGCGACACGTCCACGGGCGCCCTTTACTGGGCCGACTACGGGAGTGGCGTGGTGAACGACGGCACGGTGGGGAGGGTCGGCATCGACGGCGGCGGCGAGACCGTCCTCGCGTCGTCGCTCACGTCCCCCCAAGGGGTCACCGTCAGCGGGAGCTCCGTCTTCTGGATAAGCTGGGGAACGCTGGACAACAGCCCCACGAGCAACACAGGCGCGCTCCCCAGCACAGGTGCCCTCATCCGCACGTCCAAGTAGCCACGCTCCGTGCTCGAGACGCCGCCGTCCTGCGGGCGCGCCCAATCGCGCTACCGCCGCGGCTCCGCACCTGCTATTCGGCTCCCTCGAAATCGATGCCGCGTCGCACGGACATTCAACGCATCCTACTCATCGGCGCGGGCCCCATCGTCATCGGTCAGGCGTGCGAGTTCGACTATTCGGGGACGCAGGGCGCCACGGCGCTTCGCCAGGAAGGATTCGACGTCGTCCTCGTCAACTCGAACCCCGCGACCATCATGACCGACCCCGAGCTGGCGGCGCGCACGTACGTCGAGCCGCTCGAGTGGCGGACCGTCGCCGCGATCATCGAAAGGGAGCGCCCGCACGCGCTCCTGCCCACCCTCGGCGGGCAAACGGCGCTCAACCTCGCGATGAAGCTGCGGGCCGAAGGCGTTCTCGAACGCTTCGGCGTCGAGATGCTGGGGGCACGGCCGGAGTCGATCGACAAAGCCGAAGACCGAGCGCTCTTCAAGGCCGCCATGGAGCGCATCGGCCTCACGTGCCCCCGCGCCGGCGTGGCGCACTCGGTCGACGAGGCGTGGGCCGCGGTGCGGGCAACCGGGTTTCCGTCCATCCTGCGGCCGAGCTTCACGCTCGGCGGGAGCGGCGGCGGGATCGCGCGCGACGAGTCCGAGTTCGAGGCGAAGGTGGCGTGGGCGCTGGCCCAGTCGCCGACCCACGAAGTGCTGATCGAAGAGAGCGTCCTCGGGTGGAAGGAGTACGAGCTCGAAGTGATGCGCGACCGGGCCGACAACTTCATCGTCGTCTGCTCGATCGAGAACATCGATCCGATGGGGGTGCACACCGGAGACTCGATCACGGTCGCTCCGGCCATGACGCTCACCGACCGCGAGTACCAGCGCCTGCGCGATGCGGCGCGCGCGGTGATGACGGAGATAGGGGTGGAGACCGGCGGCGCGAACGTGCAGTTCGCGGTCGACCCGAAGACGGGCGCCTTCCACGTGATCGAAATGAACCCGCGCGTCTCCCGCAGCTCGGCGTTGGCGAGCAAGGCAACCGGGTACCCCATCGCGAAAATCGCCGCGAAGCTGTCGGTCGGCTACACGCTCGACGAGCTGAAGAACGACATCACGCAGACATCGGCCGCGTTCGAGCCGGTGATCGACTACGTCGTCGTCAAGTGGCCGCGCTTCGCATTCGAGAAGTTCCCGGGCGCCGATCCTACGCTCGGAACGCAAATGAAGAGCGTCGGCGAAGTGATGAGCATCGGGCGCACGTTCTGCGAAGCGCTCCAGAAGGCCGCCCGCTCGCTGGAGACGGGGAAGGATGGCCTGGTCTCGCTCCTCGACAAGGTCGATTACCGCGCGCTCGCAGAGCCGAAGCGGCAGAGGGACCTCGGAATGGAGGCGCCCGACGTCGAGATACCGAGGGCGCTCCCGCCAGCCGCTCCCCACGAGATCCGGCGAGCGCTGGAGAAGGTCGTCGGGGTGCCGACCGCCGACCGCCTGTTTTACGTCGCGGACGCGATGCGCGTCGGAATCGGTGACGACGAGCTCTACGCGCTGACCGCGATCGACCCATGGTTTCTCGCTCATATCCGCCGCATCGTCGCCGCGGAAGAGCACTTGAAGAAGGCCGACGTCGGTGCGAGCACCCTCCGCGCTTGCAAGCGCCTCGGATTCAGCGATCGCCAGATCGCCGCGCTCTCCGGGAGCGGAGAGGACGACGTGCGCGCGTTGCGCCTCTCGCAGGGGACGCGCGCCGTCTATGCGCGCGTCGATACGTGCGCCGCCGAGTTCGTGGCGCACACCCCGTACCTTTACTCGACCTACGAAGCGCAGAGCGAGGCGGCGCCCGGCGCGAACAAGCGCAAAGTGGTCATCCTCGGCGGGGGGCCCAACCGCATCGGCCAGGGCATCGAGTTCGATTGCTGCTGCGTGCACGCGGTCATGGCGCTCCGGAGCCTCGGCTTCGAGACCGTGATGGTCAATTGCAACCCGGAGACCGTGTCCACCGATTACGACACGGCCGACCGGCTGTACTTCGAGCCGCTGACGCTCGAAGACGTGCTCAACATCATCGAGGAAGAGAAGCCCGAGGGCGTCATCGTCCAATTCGGAGGGCAGACGCCCCTGAAGCTGGCCGTTCCGCTCGAGTCGCGCGGCGTGAAGCTCCTCGGCACGAGCGCCGACGCGATCGATCGCGCGGAGGATCGCGGCCGCTTCGACGAGCTTCTCACCAAGCTCGCCTTGAAGCGCCCTCGGGGGGCCATCGCGCACGCGCCCGCCGAGGCGATCACCATCGCCGAGGGCATCGGCTTCCCCGTGCTCGTCCGGCCGAGCTACGTGCTCGGCGGGCGCGCAATGATGATCGCGTACGCGCGCGAAGAGATCGAGCTCTTCGTCATGCGGGCGTTCGAGGCGGCGAGCGAGGCGGGGACGCAGACGATTCTGGTCGACGAGTTTCTCAAAGATGCGATCGAGGTCGACGTCGATTGCATAGCCGACGGGCGGCGATGCGTGATCGGCGGCGTGATGCAGCACATCGAGGAGGCCGGCGTTCACTCGGGCGACTCGTCGAGCGTTCTGCCGGCGCACTCGCTCCCTCCGGAGATCGTGCTCTCGATCGAGGAGCAGTCCCGCATGCTCGCGCTCGAGCTCGGCGTCGTGGGCCTGATGAACGTCCAGTTCGCCGTCAAAGGGGGCGAGGTCTACATCCTCGAGGTGAATCCGCGCGCGAGCCGCAGCGTGCCTTTCGTCTCGAAGACGACCGGACGGCCCCTCGCGAAGATCGCGGCGATGCTCATGGTCGGGAAAACGCTCGACGAGCTCGGGATCGTCGACGCGCCCGTGCCGCGCCACACGAGCGTCAAAGAGAGCGTCTTCCCGTTTGCCAAGTTCCCGGGGGCGGACACCATCCTCGGACCGGAGATGCGCTCGACGGGCGAGGTGATGGGGATCGCCGAGACGTTCGCGCGCGCGTTCGGCAAGGCGATGCTCGCGAGCGGGATCGAGCTGGGGCTGCCGGACGCGGCGAGCAAGCGGCGGCGCGCTTTCATCAGCGTCAAAGACGAGGACAAGCCGGCGGCGATTCACATCGCCCAGCGGCTGCGCGCGCTCGGCTTCGACATTCTTGCGACAAGGGGAACGGCGGGGGCGCTGGCGCGGGCCCGCGTCCCGGCCGAGGTGGTCCAGAAGGTCAACGAGGGGTCGCCGCACGTCGTCGACGCACTGCGCAGCGGAACGATCGCAATCACGGTCAACACGACCACCGGTGCGAAAGAAGTGCACGACAGCTACGCCCTGCGAAGGCAGACGCTGCTGGCCAACATCCCCTATTTCACGACCATCGCCGCCGCGCTCGCCGCGTGCGACGCGCTCGAAGCCATGGCCGGGGACGCTCCCCTCCGCGTGCGGTCGCTCCAAGAGTGGGCAGCGGGATAGAAGGGCGGAGGGGTGGCGCGTGCGCTAGGCTTCACGAGGGAAATGCGTCCGCCGAAGTACCCGCTCGAGCCGCTCGCCGAGCTGCGCGACAGGAAGGTCGACGAAGCGGTGGGCGCCCTCGCCGAGGCCACCCGAGAGCGCGACGCGGCAGAGCGCCAGAGGTTCGCGTCCGAGGGGGATCGCCGAGCGCATGTCGCGGCCGCTGAGCGCGTGCGATGCGCCGAAGCGCAGGCCCTTGCCGAGGGTGGGTTGCAGGCCGCCGACCTTGCGCAGGCCGCCGCGTGGGAGGCACGCATGGCGACCGAGCGAGAGGCGATCGCCTCGGCCGTGGAGCGTGCGCGCGAAGAGGAGGCGGCCGCGCGGGCCGGGGAAGCAACGGCGCTGCACGCGGTCGCGTTACGCAAGGCGGAGGCCGGGGTGGTCGCGAAAGACCGGGCGCGGTGGGAAGACGCGCGGCGAAAGCGAGCCGAAGCTCGCGACGAGGAGGCGTCGTGCGAGGCGTGGCGCCCCGCGAAGTCATGACGCGCGCGGGGCTCGCCGGGCTTGTCGTGGTGGTCGTCTGCTCGTGTCGCGGCAGTCACGTGCACGACGAGCGTCCGCCCGCGGATCCCGGGTCTACGACAACCAGCGCGCGGCCCGCGGCGGCCCCGAGTGCGCTCGCGGGTGCGGCGGACACGCCGCTATACCAAGGGATGCCGAAGGTCGCCGTCGTTCTGGCGGACCCACGCCTCGCCGACGCTCGCGAGCGCGAGCAGGGGCGCGATTTTTCGGGCGCGGCCCGTCTCTTGGATGGGGTCCGCGCGGCGGCGGCCCTCGACGGCGAGCGAGCCTGCGCCTGGGACTACGCGGCGGGACGGCTGCATCTCGCGGCGGGAGAGGCCAGCGAGGCGGCGGCGGCATTCGAGCGCGTCGCCTCGCAGGGGGACGGCGGCGCTCCCTGCCCGCTGGTCGCATACGCGGCACTTCACGAGGCGCAGGCGCTCGTTCACCTGGGTCGGTACGACGAGGCCGCCGCGCGGGTGCTTTCGCTGGGCGACGAGTTTGCCGCGCACGACGAAGCCGAGCTCGTCCTGGCGGATGCCTACGTGGGCAAAGGAAACCGGGCCTCGGCGGTGCCGATTTGGCGCGCCCTGCTCTCGGCGAGCCCGCGCGGAATACGCTGGGCCGACAGCGCGGTCGAGCTCGCGACCGCGCTGATCGACGGGATCGACGGCCCCGCCGATTCGCATGCCCAAGAGGCGTTGGATCTCTCCACGCGCGTACTGGTCGAGGCGCCCGCAGCCGCCGAGAAGCTCGACGGGATCGGCCTTCTCACGCGCGCCTCGCTGCTCCTGGCGCACCGCGCGCCCCCCGCGTTGACCGTCGAGGAGCGGGCGAAGCAAGCGCAAGCCTGGCTCGACTCCGCGCAGCCGAAGCGCGCGTTGGAGCTGGCCGAAGCCGTCGTCAAAGCGGTGCCTCGCGGGGGAAAAGACCACCACGAAGCCGCGTGCAAGGCTGCGATCGTACGCGCCCAGGCGAAGCCGCGCGGCAAGTCGGAGGACATTGCCGACGCATGGGGCGCTGCGATCGCGCGCTGCGATGGCGAGGAGGCGCTCGTCACCGCCCTCTACTACGGCGGCAAAGCGAGCGCCTCCGCGCATCGCCCCTCCGAAGCGATCGACCGGTTCGGCAAGGTCGAGAAGCTCTTCCCGAAGCACCGCCTCGCCGACGACGCCTGCTTCCGCGCGGCGCTGGTCGTGTGCGACGAGGGGAACGAAACGCGCGGCCTGGCGATGCTCTCGACGTTGCCCGACAGCTACCCGGAAGGCGACATGGGCGGGGAGGCGCTGTTCCGCGTCGCGCTCGCCAAGCTCGGAAGGCGGGATCTCGATGGCGCGCGCGAAGCGCTCGACCGGATGCTGGAGGGGGGGCTCGACAGCCGTCCGACTTCGGCGGGGAGGGGAGAGTACTTTCGCGCGCGCGTCGCGGAGCTCGCCGGAGACCGCGACGACGCACAGAAGCGGTATGAAGCGCTCGTGGGGGAGCAGCCGCTCGGATACTACATGCTCCTGGCGTACGGACGCCTCCGGGCCATGAGCGAAGACGCGGCACGCCTGGCCATGGACGCGGGCATCGCGCGCGAGCAAAGCGGTCCATTTCTCACGCGCTCGCATCCTGAGCTCGTATCGCCGGCGTTCGACCGCTTCGTTCGACTGCTCGAAGTCGGCGAGATCGACTCCGCGCGCCGCGAGGCACACGCGGGGGGCCTCGTCGCGGACGGCGTCGACTCGGAAGTGCTCTGGACGGTCGCCTGGCTCTACGACCAGGCCGGCGCTCCCGACCTCGGTTCCTCCTTCTCGCGCTCGCGCCTGGTCGATTATCGGGAGCACTGGCCCGTGGGCCGATGGAGACTCGCCTGGGAGGTCGCGTTTCCGCGCGTATGGGAGGGAATCGTGTCGCGCGAGAGCGAGGCCACACACGTTCCGACGCCGCTCACGTGGTCCATCATGCGAGAAGAGTCGGCGTTCAATCCGGACGCACGCAGCGTGGCGGACGCCATTGGGCTGATGCAGCTGATCGCCCCGACGGCTCGCGCCACGGCACGCGGTACGCTGCTGCCGTGGGACGACGAAGCCCTGCATCGCCCCGACGTCTCGATCGCACTGGGAACGCGGCTGCTCTCGTCGCTGCGGGCGTCGTTTCCGGCGAAGCCGGCGCTTGCGATCGCGGCGTACAACGGCGGGGGGCGAGCGGTGCGGCGGTGGCTGGCGGAGCATGGCGGCGACGATTTCGACGTCTTCGTCGAGCGCATTCCGTTCGAAGAGACCCGCGCCTATCTCAAGCGGGTGCTCGCGAGCCAAGCTGCCTATGCGTACTTGTACGCGCCCAACGTGCTGGACGAGCTGTTCGGGGTGCTCGGCCCCTAGAAACCTGGCGATTTTCGCCGATAGCTTCGCGATCCCGGCGTCGAGCGTGCTCGCGTACAGAAGTACGCTCCGCGCGCTCGCC
>CAZHED010000064.1:0-22905 GCA_964531095.1 uncultured Polyangiaceae bacterium
CTGCTCGACCCACCGCTGCTGCTCGACCCACCGCTGCTGCTCGACCCGCCGCTGCCGCTCGACCCGCCGCTGCTGCTCGACCCGCCGCTGCCGCTCGACCCGCCGCTGCTGTTCGACCCGCCGCTGCTGTTCGACCCGCCGCTGCTGCTCGACCCACCGCTGCTGCTCGACCCGCCGCTGCCGCTGCCGCTCGACGAGCCACCCTGGGTCGAATCCGTATGATTCGAGGAATCACCGCATGCGCCGAGCAGAGCGACCATGATGGCGCCCCACCCCAAATGCCCCTGGAATCGACTCGTCCTCATTGCAAACCTCCTGCAGCGCGCCCTCTTCGCTGCACACGGCACGGCGACCGATGTGCCTCTTCTCGCGTTCGCGTGTACATGTTGGCGCGGGCCTGTTTGGACCGTTTCATTCGCGTCTCTTTACCGATCCCTTACGTCACAAGCGGAAAACAACACAAAGGAGGCCCTGGCGGTTCCCCTTTTTGTGCAACCAAAAGGCCTCCGCGTTCGTTGGCGCGATCCGTAGGAGGAGATGCCAATGAGCTCAGACTGGAATCGGCGCGACTTCATGCAGTTGATGGGGGTGGGCGGAGTCGTATTCGCCTCGGGGCTGGCCGGATGCGCAGCGGGTGCAACGCCGGCGGGGCCTGCGGCGCCCGTGCAAGGTGCCGGCGCGTCCCCGCCGCCGCCGCCGGCCGGCGAAGACTTCTTCTTCGTACAGCTTTCCGATACGCACTGGGGTTTCAAGGGACCACCGAATCCACACGCAGACGTCACCCTCGAGCACGCGGTCGCAACCATCAACGCCGCCGACGTTCAGCCAGACTTCGTCGTGTTCACGGGAGACCTCACTCACACGACGGATGACGCGTCGGAGCGCCGAGATCGCATGGCGCGCTTTCGCGAGATCGTGTCGGCTCTCAAAGTGAAAGACCTTCGATTCTTGCCTGGTGAGCATGACGCCGGGCCTGACCACGGCGACGCGTTTCGGCAGGCGTTCGGCGAGACGCACTACTCGTTCGACCACAAAGGTGTGCACTTCATCGCGCTCGACAACGTGTCGGCGGGTGCGACCATCGGGGCCGAGCAACTCCAGTGGCTCGCGAACGATCTCGCGCGCGTTCCGGCGGCCGCGCCGATCATCGTTCTGGCGCACCGGCCGCTCTTCGACCTTTATCCCGACTGGGATTGGATGACGAAGGACGGTGCGCAGGTGATCGAGGCCTTCGGTCAGCGCGACAACGTGACGGTGTTCTACGGACACATCCACCAGGAGCTTCATCGGACCACCGGGAAAATCGCGCACCACTCGGCCCGTTCGCTCGTCTTTCCCCTGCCTGCGCCTGGTTCAGTCCCCAAGAAAGCGCCGCTCGTATGGGATCCCAACAGCGTGGATCACGGTCTTGGATGGCGCCAGGTGGCGATCCAGCGGGCTGCCACGCGAATCACCGAGGTCGCGTTCCGTTGAGGCGCGCGCTCCCGTCGGGGCAGTCGACGGGCTTCGCGATGGTGTTGGGCGTCGTCGGTGCCGCGTGCGCGGCGAAGAGTCCCGAACGCGCCGTGTCCGCGGGCTCTCCGGTGGTGGAGGCCGCGTGCCGCGTTGCCCCCGCTGCGGGATGCGGGGATGCGGCCCCGTCGTTTGCATCGGACGTTCAGCCGATTCTGAAGCGCCGTTGTCTTCGGTGTCATTCGGGAGACGGGGCCGCGGCGGAGGAGCACGACTTCTCCAAGCTCGAGACCTTGCGCGCCCAACGCGGCCAGCTGAAGGACGCAGTCCTGGCGTGTGCGATGCCGCCCCGGTCTCCGTTGAGCGACGCCGAAGGGCACACGCTCCTTCAATGGGTCGCGTGCGGACAAGACTAAATGTCCACCGCAGACGCGGGCGAGTTGGCGATGCGGGGCCGGCCAGCTTAAAATTCGGCCTTCGACGCGCGACCCAAAGCACGTCGACCCTCCCGGCGGACCGTTCTGCCGGGACGGCCGACAAATTTGCTTGAGCTTCCGGCCTTTGGTGTAGTGTTTGCGCGGCCACTGCCAAGAGGTCGATAGGATTGCTATGTTGCATTCGCGAACCAAAATCCGGTCAATCGTTGCTGCGCTCGTCGTCTCGTCGAGCTGTATCAGGCCTCCTTCTCCACTCAACGACGTCGCGGGGACCAATGCTTCCAAGGTTCACGTGACTAGTGAGGCGTCTCTCGTCTGGGATGGCGAGAAGCACAACGGCAATGCCAAAGAGTGGGCGAATTGCAATCTCAAAGAAGCGTGCAAGAGCACGGTCAAGGCCGCGCCCAAGGAGGGAGTGAACGGGTCTATCGGCCTCGAGTGGCACGCGGAGGGCAAGGACTGGAAGGGCTTCGGGTGGAACTGGCACGGCTTCTGGCCCCCAGACGCCGGCACCGACGTGACGCCGTACAAGAACCTGAGCTTCTGGATCCGTTTGAAGCTCGACGATCCCCAGAAGGCCCCCGACCTCAACGATCTCAAGGTCGGTCTGGCTTGCTCCGTCAAGGGCAAGGAGGAGTCGGAGACGGTGTCCCTCATCGGATACGTCGACAGTCTATCCGACCAAAGCTGGCACGAGATCATCGTGCCGCTCGGTGACCTGATCAAGGGCAAAGGCAAGGACTTCGACCTCACCAAGACGTGGGAGCTGCGGATGGGCGAGTACTCCATGGCGGAGCACAATTTCACCGTCTTCGTCGACAACATCGGATTCGATAACCGCAATGTCGTCTCGCTCATCAGCCTGCCCGAGAAGAGGAGTCCTTCTCCGCTGGGCGGCGATGCCATCGATGTCCGCGCCAAGGTCGACCTCAAGGCTGCCGGCACGATTGTCAGCCCGTACATCTACGGCGTCAGCTTCGGCGACGCCGAGACCCTCCACGAGATGGGCGTCACCACCCGGCGTCAGGGTGGCAACCTCTCGAGCGTATACGACTGGCGCACCGGCTTCACGTCCGCCGGGGCCGATTGGTTCTTCGAGAACCGCAAGGCGATCGAGACGCCCCACCCACAGGAAAACTGGTGGGTGGTCATGCACCGTGAGGATAAGAAATATGGGATGAAGAGCTTCTTCACTCTGCCGTCGGAATGGGTCGCCAAGGACGACACTTCCAGCGGGTTTCCGAAGTCGCTCTATCCGAATTGCGATCAGTTCGCGCCTGACCGGCCCGACGCGTGCAACGGCAAGCTCAAGGAAAAGAACAAAGAGGGTCAGCAAATCGAGCTCAGGTGCAGCAAAGATCACCCGTCTCAGAACGGAAAGCTCGTGGGCGCCGAGTACAACGTCGAGCTCGTGAAGTACTGCATCAAGGAGGCCGGCTTCGGTCGCGCCGATCAGGGTGGCATCGACGTCATCGCCTTGGACAACGAGCCCATGCTTTACGTGCAAACTCATCGTGACATGTTCTGCAAGGGCTTCACGTACGACGAGTACTGGGAGCGTACGAAGAAGTCCGCAGAGCTGATCCGCCAGGCGGATCCCTCCGTGAAGATCGCCGCCCCTTCGCTCTGGGGTTGGACCGCCTATGTCCACGCGTCGGGCGACCTCGATTATCGCGAGCAGCACGGCCTTCGTTGGGACGAAACGGACAAATTGCCCGACTACAAGAAATACGGTCCGTTCGCACTTGATTTCATGCGTCGCTCCGCCGAGTACAAGAAGCAGACGGGCCACGACTTGATCGACATTTTTGTCTTTCACGGCTACCCCATGACGCCCAAGCTCTCTGGGGACAACCAGGCCCAGTTTGCGCATCCGTCTCCGGAGCTTCAGGAGTTTCGCGTCCGCGACGTGCGCAAATTCTGGGACGAATCCTATCGCGATCCGGATACCTGGATGGGCAAGGAGGCATGGGCGAATGGCAACATTGCTTACGTGCCCCTCATGCGGCGCTGGATGAAGGAGGCTGGGTGGAACGTGCCCATCGGGATCGGCGAGTACGACTACTCCGGGTCAGCGGGCGGGCTCGAAATCTCCGGAGCCGTGGCCCAAGCCGAAAGCTTTGCTGCCTTTGCTCGGACGCAGGTGGCCTACGCCATGTACTGGGCAGATCCGCACAAGCATGGGCCGGTCTACTTCGCCTTCAAGATGTACCGGAATCCCGACGGAAGACGCACCGCCGTGGGCGACCACTTCGTCCTCGGTGAGGTCAGCGACTCTGACAGCGTGGGCGTGTACGTGTTCAAGGACACCCAGAGCAACGTCGCGTCGTTCATGATTCTCAACAAGCGGGCGCAGAAGGGGGCGAGGGTTACGCTCGAGCTCAACGCCCAAGTCCCGGCACAGAAGGCCGCGCGTTACGAGTACAGCAACGCGAACCCGAAAGCGATTGGCGAGCTTCCGCCCCTCGAGGTGAGTGGCCAAAACATCAAGCTCGAGATTGCGCCTATGTCCATTTTGCGAGTCGACGTGAAGATGTGAGTTTCGCGTTCGCGGATCCGGACGTGCGGGATTGCCGCATCCGGCTCGGAGCCCGTGTTCGCTGAGCGCATGGCGAGGTAGGAGTCCCGCAGGCGGGACCGCGGACGCCGGACGGAACATTCCGTCCGCATACGAATCACGAGCTTCTGGTCGCGCGGGCGCGGGCGCACCGCTAGCCTGCGATGAGCGCGAGGTTGGAATGGTCGAGCGGCGCATCCGACGATTTGCGGCGATTCTCTGGCTTGCTCTGTCACCCGCCGCGGCGAGCGCGTGCGGGTCCGGGGCTGGCTCCAGCGGCGGCGGCCAGATCTCGGATCGGTCTTCTGGCACGGGGGCGACGACGCCGGGGGCCGCAAGTCCCGACGGCGGCGCGGAAACCAATCTCCCACCGGTGGCCGGATTCGACAGCGGTGCCGTCGGCATCGTCGTCGACGCGGGCGGCGGGAGCCCAACCAGCGGGGGCACCGCAAACAACGGCGACGGCAGTGACGGCGGAGCGGGCGGCAAGGCGGGCGGGACGGACGCCGACGCGGGGAGCCCTGGCTCGATGAACGTCGGTGTCGCCCCCGCCGACGCGGGCGCAGCGCAAGAGGCGGCGCCCGGTGCGGTCGCCCCGCAGACGTTCGTTTGCAGTCAGGTGATGGGCCTGATGCTCACGGACCAGTGGTACACCGCGGGCTTCGAGACGGCGCCTGGGATCGACAATGCGCGCTGGCAGCTCAAATGGATGGATCACTCGTACATCGACGAGTGGGCGAACCCGAACAGCACGTTCTGGGGAATCGTTCCCACGTCGCCGTGCGCGCAAGATTCGAGCAGCCCGGACCGGGTCTTGCTCGTGGCGCTGAGCTGGACCCTCGTCACGTTGGCCGATTGGGAGACCAACGTCCAGAAGGACGTGGACAACATCAAGGCCAAGTACCCGAACGTGAAGCAGATCGTCCTCATGACGATCGTCCGAGGTCCGGGAAACGTCTCCTGCGGCAATACGACCGTCGTTGCCGAAAATACGCTGATTCCTGCCTATGTCGACCAAGCGCTCGCCGCCGTAGCGGCCGCCAGCCCGGATCTCGTGAAGGTCGCGCCCAAGCTCGAGGCCAATTCCTGCGCCGATTTCATGGGAACGGGGCCCCACCTCACGGCGGCGGGCGATGCGGAGATGGCGCAGAAGATGGCGGCAGCGTTCGCAAACCAGTAGGACCGCGGAATCGCCACTCGGGACGGGGAGCGCGGAGAGCGCGACGGTGCCTACTTCGCCAGCGAGGGAGTCGTAGCGCCCCTCGGCCATCCTGCTCGACCGACACCCACCGCGACTGGGCACGCCGCGGTCGAGGTTGGAGGCGACTGGCAACTTCCCGCGAAGGAATCCTCGTCATAAGGACTATTGCGGCGAGCGCGCTTCGGGCGTAGCGCTGGACCATGGACTGCCAGTGGGGAGCTGTCGCGTTCGTTCTCGCCGGCTTGGGTGCAGGCTGCATCCGCGCGCAATCGCCTTCGAACGAGCGGGCCGGCCCCTCGCGCCCGAGCGTCGTCTTTCCGCCGCAGGGTGAGCTCGACAAGCTCCCCAGTCTGCCGGCACCGGCGGATGCCTTTGCGCTCGAGGCAGCGGCTGTCGACCACTGGAGCCCTGCCGCCAATGTCCCCGACTCGGCGGCTGGATACGACGATCGGTCGCCGTGGGGGGAGTTCTCGCGGACGGTCGTGTCGTCGCACGGTGACACGGTGCGCTTGTCGCCCGCGCTGCGCTGCGCCGCCAGCGAAGTCGCACGCTTTTACGTGCAGACGCACGCCCTGCCCACGGAGTCGTTGCGACGCTTCCTGGTCGCCCGCTGCGGCGGCAGCTCGCCAGACACGACGCCCATCGTCGTCGGACTCGACGCCCCGGCCGACGTCACCGACGCGGCTTTGTTCGATCGAGTCCGAGACACGATGCGCCGAGCCACGGAGACACACCTGAGCGGCGATCGCCATCGGGTGCTCGGTCTCGCCACCAGCCGTGAGCAGGGCCGATTCGCCGTCGCCGCGGTCATCGGAACCGACGACGTCGAGCTCGAGCCCGCGCCGAGGACCGCCGACGAATCGAGGCGTGTGGTCGTGCGGGGCAAGCTGCGTGTGCCCGGCGTGGACGTTCTCGCGCTGATCAACCGCGGCGATTACGCGGCGACGCGCTGCCTGCGCGACGAGCGCGTGCGGCTACCGGCCTTCGCCGTCTCCTGCCCGCTCGACGAGGGCGACAAGGCGGCCTGGATGCAGATCCTCGTGCGGCGCGATGGGCGGCTCATGAACGACGGGGTGGCCGATCTCCTCGTCTCCGAGGGAAACCCGACGCCGCTCGAATACCATCCACGAGTCTCAGGACCGCCGGCCGAGGTTCGCAATGCCGCGGGGTTTGCGAGCACCCTCCTCGGCGCGCTCAACCGCGTGCGTGCCCAGGGCAAGCTCGCACCCGTTTCGACTGCGGCGCGGCAGTCGCTGCAGAACGCTCGCCTGGCCGGCACGCTCATCGACGCGAGCGTGAAGGGGCGATCCAGCGAGGCTGACGGCATTGCCCTCGGACTCTTGGCGGGGTGGGACGTAGACGGAACAATCCGCGGCGGCGGGCTTCTCATGGCGGTCGTCGCGCCGACGCGCGACGCGATGGCGTGGCTGGACTTTGCGCTAGAACGACCCGTCGGGCGTACGGTCCTGCTCGATCCCGACGCCGGCCGCATCGCGATCGGGCCCGCGCTTCCTCCGGGTGGGGCGCCCGCCCTCGGGGCGGTTGTCACGACATACGCTCTCTTCGAGTCTCCCGATCACGAACGCGATGCCTCCGACGTCCTGGCGCGGGTGGCGGCGGCTCGAAAGGCGCTCGGCCGGCCGGCGCTCAGGGCGCTGGGCGCCGAGAGGGATCTCGCCGCACAGGCGCAGCTCGTGCTGGCGGGGGAGCGGGAGCCGTATGAAGCGCTCGACCGGGCGATGCAAACGGCGGTGAATCGGGTGGTCGGACGGATCTCGGGCTTCTGCGTGGAGTCGAGCGATCTGGGGCGGGCGCCCATCCCCGACGAAGTCCTGCGCGCCCCGGAGGGTGCTGTCGCCGTCTACGTGACCCATCACCGCGTGCAGGGTGCGGCATGGGGTCAGTTCGTCGTGTTTTATCTCTTGGCGGAGGGCAGAGAGCGAAGTTTGGACTTGTGACGAGCCGCGCTCGGAGTGATTGCGCTTGCTGAGAACTCGGGCCGTTACACGAAAGGGGCTGGCACGAGGAGCTCCTAGCCACGTAAGAGGGTCGTGCCTCAGCGGATCTCGTACCGCTTCAGTTTCTCGTAGAGCGTTCGAAGCCCGATGCCCAGCTTGGTTGCGGCGAGACGCCGGTTGCCGCCGACCGCGGCCAGCGTGCGAAGGATCGTTTGCCGTTCGAGCTCCGCGAGCGACCCGTCGGCCAGCGTCGCGCCAGCAAGCTCCGAGCTCGGCACCGTCTTGCCAGGAGCCCCGTCGCTCGTCCCGCTCCTCGGAGCTTCGCGCATTGCCGTTTCGCGAAGGGCCGGCGGTTCCGAGACGGGCTGGCGAGTTGGCTCGGTCGATGGGCCCGGGAACCAACTCGCATCGACCGTCAGCTCCTCTTCCGGTGACACGATGACGGCGCGCTCGACCACGTTCTCTAGCTCGCGGATGTTACCCGGCCAGGAATAGGCGTGAAGCAGCTCCGCGGCCCGCGGGTGTACGCGGCGCGCTCGCCTCTCCGGCCCCCGACCGCGATTCATGAAGTACTCGACGAGCAGAGGAATGTCCTCCTTCCGATCGCGCAAGGGGGGCATCTCGATCGGGAACACATTCAGTCGGTAGAAGAGATCGCTGCGGAATGCTCCCGCCGCGATGGCCGCGGGTAGGTCCCGGTTCGTGGCGGCAATCACGCGGATATCGGCTGGGATCGGGTGGCTCCCACCCACGCGCTCGAATTCTCGCTCTTGGAGGACGCGCAAGAGGGCGACCTGCGTCTCGGCGGGAAGATCCCCGACCTCGTCCAGGAAGATGGTCCCGCCCTGCGCCTGCTCGAAACGCCCGGCCCGCCGCTGTATCGCACCCGTGAAGGCGCCCTTCTCGTGACCAAACAGGTCCGAGGCGATCAGGGACTGGGGAATGGCGGCGCAGTTCACGCTGACGAACGGCTTCGAGCGCCGGGCCGACCGGTCGTGGACGGCACGCGCCACGCGCTCCTTGCCCGTGCCCGTCTCCCCGAGAATCAGCACGGTCGCATCGGTCGGAGCCACCGCCTCCACGAGATCGAGCACGCGCCTGAAGGCGTGGCTCGTCCCGATCATGGCCGAACTGCCCTTGCCCGAGTGATGACTACCGGTTGGTTGAGCGTGGCGAGGCGCCGTCCTCGCGATCGCCCGACCCACCGCCTCCAGCAACTCGTTCTCCGGCGGCGGCTTGGTCAGAAATTCCTGAGCGCCGGCCTTCATCGCTCTCACCGACGTGGGAATGTCGCCGCGACCCGTGAGAAAGATGACCGAGAACCTCGGATCGAGCATCCGCTGGAGCTCGAGCCCGCTCATACCCGGCAACTCCAGATCCAGCACCACGCAGCCCGGCTGGGTTACCCAGCGACTCTCGAGAAACTGCCGGGCCGACCCGAAGGCTTCCACCGGCCACCCCGCGGAGCGGATCAGGCTCCCCACCGCCTCGCGTACGGATGAATCGTCATCCACGACGTACACAGGAGCTGCCGAAGAAGTCATATTGCCTCCCAATCACTTGGCTCGTAGCACCGTCTCGATCGCGCCCAGTACCGTTTCCTCGTCCAGCGGCTTGGCCAGGTAAGCCGCGGCGCCGCCCCTCAGCGCCCTCAAACGCACCTCGTCGTCCGATGCGTGCGCGGTCATCAAGATCACCGGCAACCGCGGATGGCTGAGCGCAAGACGGCGCTGCAGTTCCAGCCCACTCATCCCGGGCATGCGCACGTCGGTGATCACGCAGTCGGTCCGATCGAGAGCAACGGACGCGACGAGCTCTTCGCCCGAACCGAATTCATGGACCACATGCCCGACCGATCGGAGCAGGCTCGACATCGATTCGCGGACGCACGCATCGTCGTCGACAACTGTGATGTGAGGAGCCGCCATGACCCGTACTCGTATTAAGGGGCGATGCGGGCCGGGTGTCGATTACACCTTGGTATAGGTCGCGGTCCGGCCTCCGTCGCGCCGCCACTTTCACGGACTCTCTCGCTCTCTCGCTCCTTTTCGGCCCGTGGATCGGGTCCGGGAAGAGGCCGAGCCCCATCGGGGCCGATCCTTGAAGTCCCGTTGGGGCGGTGCCAGCATCCCCCGCCATGCCATCGCTGGCGAGCCCGGGCGACGTCACCCTCCACCGAGGCTCTGGCGACGGCGCGGAGCCGATCCTGATTGTCACTCCCGCCGCGGACTACCCCTCACGCGAGGCGGTCAGGCGGCTCGAGCACGAATATGAGCTCAGGGCTGCGCTCGATACGAGCTGGGCCGCGCGGCCCGTGGCACTCGCCCTCCGCGGTGGTCGAATGGCGCTGATGCTCGAGGATCCTGGGGGCGAGCCGCTCGATCGGCTCCTGGGCAAGCCCATGGAGGTGACGCAATTCCTGCACATCGCCCTTCCACTCGTGGCCGCGATCCGCCAGATGCACGAGCGAGGTCTCATCCACAAGGACATCAAGCCAGCGAATGTCCTGGTCGACCAGACCCATGAGCGCGCGTGGCTCACCGGGTTCGGCATTGCTTCGCGCCTGCCGCGGGAACATCGAGCTCCGGAGCCGCCCGAGGTGATCGCCGGAACGCTCGCCTACATGGCACCGGAACAGACCGGGCGAATGAACCGCTCCGTCGACTCCCGCAGCGATCTCTACGCGCTGGGCGTGACCTTCTACGAGATGTTGACGGGGACGTTGCCGTTTACGGCGTCGGACCCGATGGAGTGGGTCCACTGCCACATCGCCCGGCAACCGGTTCCGCCCGAAGAGCGGGTTTCTGGCATCCCGGGCCGCCTCTCCGCGATCGTGATGAAGCTCCTCGCCAAGACCGCCGAGGGTCGCTACCAGACGGCCGCTGGTCTCGCGATCGACCTGCGACGGTGTCTTGTGGCTTGGGAGGCGGCCGGCCGCGTCGAGCCATTCCCGCTAGGCACCGAGGACGCGTCGGACCGTCTGGTCATCCCGGAGCGGCTGTACGGGCGCGAGCGCGAGATCGACACGCTGGTGGCTGCCTTCGACCGCGTCGTCGCTCAGGGTACGCCCGGCCTGGTGCTGGTCTCCGGGTTCTCCGGCGTCGGCAAGTCCTCGGTGGTGAGCGAGCTGTACAAGGTGCTCGTCCCGCCGCGTGGCCTCTTTGCGGCCGGAAAGTTTGACCAGTATGCGCAGGACATCCCGTACGCCACCCTCGCCCAGGCGTTCCAGAGCCTCATCCGCCACATCCTGAGCAGGAGCGACGCCGAGGTCTCCCGCTGGCGCGACTCCATCCGCGAGGCGTTGGGCGCGAACGCGCAGCTGATCGTCAACCTCATCCCCGAGATGGAGCTCCTGATCGGCAAGCAGTCGCCCGTTCCGGACCTCGCGCCCAAGGACGCGCAGAACCGCTTTCAACTGGTCTTCCGTCGACTCATCGGCGTATTCGCTCGACCGGAGCATCCCCTCGCCCTCTTCCTCGACGACCTGCAGTGGCTGGATGCCGCGACGCTGATGTTGCTGGAAGACTTGGTCACCCGGCCCGAGGTGGGCTCGCTCCTGCTGGTCGGCGCGTACCGGGACAACGAGGTCAGTCCCACGCACCCGCTCATGCAGACGCTGGGAGCGATTCACGAGGCAGGGGTCCCCGTGCACGACATCGTACTGGCCCCCCTCAGCCTCGAGGAGCTCGGTCGCCTCGTCGCCGATACCCTCCACTGCGCGCCGGAGCGCGCCGAGCCTCTCGCGCAGCTCGTGCACGAGAGGACGGGCGGCAATCCTTTCTTCGCGATCCAGTTCCTCATGATGCTTGGGGACGAGCTGCTCCTGGCCTACGACACCCGCGCAGGCCACTGGGCCTGGGATGTCAACCGCATCCGGGCCAAGGGTTATACCGACAACGTGGTGGACCTCATGGTCGGCAGGCTCAACCGCCTGAAGGACCAAACGCGGGAAGCGTTGAAGGATCTGGCCTGCCTGGGGAACGCCGCGGAGGTCGGCACCCTGAAGGTGCTTCACGGGCACTCCGAGCAGGCGGCGAACAGCAGTCTCTGGGAGGCCGTTTGCGCCGGGCTCGTCTTCCACCAGGACGGCGCCTACAGGTTCCTGCACGACCGGATCCAGCAGGCTGCGTACTCGCTGATCCCGGAAGTGGACCGCGCTGCGGCACACGTGCGCATCGGCCGCGCCCTCCTTGCGGGCATGACGCCGGACGACCTCGATCAGCATCTGTTCGACGTCGCGAACCAGTTCAACCGGAGCATTTCTCTGGTCGTCAACCGGGACGAGAAGGCGCGGGTGGCGACGATCGACCTGCGTGCTGGGCGAAAGGCGAAAGCGTCGGCCGCCCATGCGTCGGCGAGCGTGTATCTCGCGGCGGGCATGGCCCTGCTCGACGAAGAGGACTGGAGCGGCCGATACGAATTGGCCTTCGGCCTGTGGCTCGAACGCGCGGAATGCGAGTTTTCGACGAGTAATTTCGAAACAGCCGAACGACTCATCGCAGAGCTGCTGCGACGCGGGGCGACGAAGATCGACCAGGCGGCCGCATCTCATCTCAAGGTCCAGCTGCATGTCGTGCAATCCGACAACCCGCAAGCCGTGGTCAGCGCGCTCGCCTGCCTGCGCCTGTTCGACATCGACATCCCTGCACACCCGAGCTGGGACCAGGTGCACGCCGAATACGAGGCGATCTGGCAGAACCTCCAGGGACGGCCGATCGAGAGCCTGATCGATCTGCCGCTGATGACCGATCCGGAGCTGCTGGCCGCGATGCGCCTGCTCTCAGACCTCACCGAATCCGGCCACTTCACCGATATCAATCTGTCTTGTTTGCACATGTGCCGGATGGTGAACATCAGCATCCGGCATGGGATATGCGGCGCTTCTGCTCACGGCTGCGGCTTTCTCGGGTTCTTCCTCGGCCCGTCCTTCGGCCGCTACGCGGAGGGTCATCGTTTCGCCAAGGTCGCGTGCGAGCTTGTCGAGAAGCACGGCTTCACCGGTTTCAAGGCGAAGGTCTACTTCGCGATGGGACTGGTGAGTCCGTGGACACAGCCGCTCGCTGTCTCGCTCGACTCCATGCGGGCTTCCTTCCGCACGGCAACCGAGACGGGTGAGCTCATGTTCGCCTGCTACAGCACCTACCACATCGTCAAGAGCCTTCTCGCGCGAAACGATCCGCTCGACGTCGTGTGGGATGAGGCGCAGCGCTTGCTGGCCTTCGTGCGGCGGGTGGGGTTTCGCGATCTCGCGGACATGGTCGTGAGCCAGCAACGCTTCGTCGCGACCCTGCAGGGAAAGACGGCGACCTTCTCAACCTTCAGCGATGCGGAGTTCGACGAGGCGACCTTCGAGGCGCAGCTGACCGGGGATCGGATGCAATTCCTGGTCTCCGTGTACTGGATTCTCAAACTGAAGGCGCGGTTCCTGTCAGGAGACTACGCCGAGGCTCTCGCGGCAACCAACCGTGCCAAGGAGGCGCTCTGGGCGCAATCCGCACAGATCCTGCTTCTCGACTATTTCTGTTACAGCGCTCTGACGGTGGCGGCACTCTTCGAGAGAGCTTCCGCCGACGAGCAGACCGCGTGGCGCGAGCTCCTGGCCGCGCACCGGAAACAATTGAGCGATTGGGCCGCGAACTATCCTCCTACTTTCGGCAACAAGCTCGCGCTGGTGTCGGCCGAGATCGCGCGCATCGAGGGTCGCGATTTCGAGGCCATGCGTCTGTACGAGGACGCCATTCGATCGGCTCGCACGCACGGCTTCGTGCTCGACGAGGGCATCGCTCACGAGGTGGCTGCGCGGTTCTACGCGGCGCGCGGCTTCGATGCGATCGCGGACGTGTATTTGCGGAGCTCGATGTCCTGTTTCGCTCGCGGGGGAGCCGAGGGCAAGCGCCGGCAGCTTCAAGAGGCCCACCCGCAGCTCCGCGAGGATCCCGGCCCGCTGCCTTCCACGACCACGTTCGGCACGACCGCCATGCAGCTGGACATCGAGGCTGTAGTCAAGGCTTCGCAAGCCATCTCCGGTGAGATCGTGCTCGACCGCCTGATCGAGGCTCTGATGACGATCGCGCTCCAGCATGCCGGTGCCGAGCGTGGCATGCTCATCGTCGCTCGGGGCGACTCGCTGCAGATCGTGGCGGAAGCCCGGACCGACCGGAACACGGTCGCAGTCACGCTTCGGCAGGAAACGGTGACGACGTCCGAGGTGCCCAGGTCCCTCCTGCAGACCGTCGTCCGGACGCAACACAGCGTGATTCTGGACGACGCCACGGTGTTGAACCCGTTTTCCGCGGACGACTACTTCCGTCAGAAGCGAGCCCGCTCCGTCCTGTGTGTTCCCCTGGTGAAGCAGGCCAAGCTGGTCGGCGCGCTCTATCTCGAAAACAATCTGACGCCCTACGTCTTTACGCCTGACCGGCTCTCGGTCCTGGATCTCCTGTCGTCGCAGGCGGCGATTTCGCTCGAAAATGCACGCCTCTACGCCGAGTTGATTGCGGAGAACCACGAACGGCAGGCGGCCGAGGCCGCGCTGCGGACGAGCGAGGAGCGCTGGCGCAATCTGTTCGAGAACGCCCCCGTAGGTATCGCGTTGATCGGTCCGAACGGCCGCTACGGCGCCGCCAACCCGGCCTTTCAGCGAATGACCGGCTACTTGGAGGCCGAGCTCCAGCGTCTCGCGCCTGTCGACATTACCCACGAGGAGGACCGTGCGAGCACGGAGGCCGCCGTTGCGGCCCTCGTCGCCGGCGCAAACTCTCCGCAGCGCCGTGAGAAGCGTTTCGTGCGTAAGGGCGGCGGGGTGGTCTGGGCCGAGGTCAGCGGTTTCCTGGTGGCGCAAGTTGCGGGGAGCGCGCCGCTTCTGGCGGCGGTCGTGGTCGACATCACCGACCGCAGACGAGCCGAGGACGATCTGCGCGAGGTGCAGGCGGAGCTCGCGCATGTCGCACGGATCATGACCATGGGAGAGATGGCCGCATCCATCGCCCACGAGGTCAACCAGCCGCTATCGGGCGTGGTGATCAACGGCAACGCCTGTCTCCGATGGATGGCGGCCGATCCCCCGAACATGGGCGAGGCGCGCGAAGCCATCCAGCACATCATTCGCGACGGCAAGCGGGCGAGCGAGGTGATCGCTCGAATACGAAGCCTCTCAAAGAAGAGCGTCGCCGAGAAGGAACCACTCGACCTGAACGAAACCATCGCCGAGGTGGTGGCATTTGCCCAGGGTGAGGTGCGGAGAACGCGCGTGACGCTGCGGACCGACCTCGCTGCCGATCTCCCGAGGGTCATCGGGGATCGCGTGCAGTTGCAGCAGGTCGTGCTCAACCTCGTCCTCAACGGGCTCGAGGCCATGGGCGCCATCGCGGACCGGCCGCGGGAGCTCGTGATCAACACGAAACGCGAGGACGCGGAGCACGTCCGTGTCGCGGTGCGAGACGTGGGCGTCGGGCTCGACCCCGCGAGCAGCAACCGGCTCTTCGACGCGTTCTACACCACGAAGCGTGGCGGAATGGGGATGGGCCTCTCGATCAGCCGATCGATCATCGAAAACCACGGCGGGAGGTTGTGGGCCGAGCCGAACGAAGGTCCGGGAGCGACCTTCCTATTCACGGTCTGACCCCGCGGACGGTCTCGGGCAGGTCGTTCCTGGTCGGATACATGGGGATCTCCTTGGTGGCTTCACGCGTCGTACTTGGTCCGGACCAAGCAACCGGTGCGCCATCACCTCGCTCGCGGCTCGCGCACAGGTGCGCCCCCGGAGCCCTGTTCGCTGCGGTCAGCCATGGCATGATACGGAGCCGCGATGCCCACGCCCCAGCCCGCGCCCATCGTGTTCGTCGTCGACGACGACGAGTCGGTCCGGGAGGCGCTCGCAAGCCTGGTTCGTTCGGCGGGCATGCGGGTGGCGGTGTTTGCATCGGCGCAAGAATTTCTCCGACAGCCTCCGGTGGATGCTCCCGGTTGCCTGATCCTGGACGTGCGCCTCCAGGGCAGCAGCGGCCTCGATCTGCAGCGGCGTCTGGCCGAGCTGAACACGCAGATCCCCATCGTGTTCATCACCGGCCATGGCGACGTGCCCACGTCGGTCACGGCCATGAAGGCGGGCGCGGTCGAGTTTCTCCTCAAGCCGCTGGCTGATGGGAACGTTCTGGAGGCGATCGACCGGGCCATCGCCCGGCACCGAGCCACCCGCCTGCAACAGACCGAGATGACGGACCTGCAGTCCCGCTATGGCTCGCTGACGGCGCGCGAACGGGAAGTGATGCAGGGGGTCGTGAAGGGGCTCCTCAACAAGCAGATCGCCGGCGAGCTCGGGATCAGCGAGATCACCATCAAGGTCCATCGCGGCCAGGTGATGCGCAAGATGATGGCCGGTTCTCTGGCCGACCTCGTGAGGTTCGCGGAGAAGCTCGGCGTCTAAGGTCCTCCCCGAGCGTCGACGTGTGCGGAAAGCGCACGCCGATGCGGAAAGCGCATCGGCTGGCCGGAATCTCGCCACCTCCGGCGAACGCAGCCACGGCAGCGGGGGTGCCAAGCCCGCAGCGTTGGTCGATTCCCGCCTGCACTGCTGTCGTCGCAAAGCCTCATCGGCACAGCCGTTGCGAAGGAACCCAGCGGCCCATGTGGATCGTCCAGCTCGCGCTCCGGCGCCCCTACACGTTCGTGGTGCTCGCGATGCTCATCGTCTTGATGGGCGTGGTCGAGATCCTGCGAACGCCGACGGACATCTACCCGGAGATCAACATCCCCGTCGTCGCTGCCGTGTGGTCCTACAACGGCCTCGAGCCCCGGGAGATGGAGGGCCGGATCACCGCGCAGTTTGAGCGCGCGGCGACGACGACCGTCAGCGGCATCGAGCACACCGAGAGTCAGACGCTCTACGGCGTGTCCGTCATCAAGGTCTTCCTCCAGCCCGGGACTTCGGTTGACGGCGCCATCGCACAAGTCGCCGCAATCGCGCCGCCCATCATGAAGAACATGCCTCCGGGCACGACACCTCCCCTCATCCTCCAGTACAGCGCGACCAACGTCCCGATCATCCAGCTGAGTCTCTCGAGCCCAACCCTGGACGAGCAGCAGATCTACGACATCGGAACGAACTTCCTGCGTCCCGGGCTGGCCACGGTGCGAGGCGCCCAGCTGCCCCTCGCGATCGGCGGCAAGCAGCGCGAGATCGTCGTCGACCTCGACACCCCCAAGCTCTTCGCGTGGGGTCTCTCGGCGTCGGACATCTCGAACGCGGTCAACGTCCAGAACCTCACGCTTCCCAGCGGAACGGTGAAGATCGGCGCACAGGAGTACCCGATCCTCGTCAACGCCAGCCCCCCGACCGCCGACGCCTTCAACAACCTCCCGGTCGAGACCGTCAACGGCACGACCGTGTACCTGCGCGACGTGTCCCATGTCCGCGACGGTTACGCGCCGCAGACGAGCCTCGTTGTGACGGACGGGACCAGGGGCGGCCTGTTGCCCGTGCTCAAGGCGCAAGGAGCGAGCACGCTCGACGTCGTCTCGCAGCTCAAGACGGCCCTGCCCGCCGTGGAGTCGACCCTGCCCCCCGGCTTCGAGGTCAAGCAACTCTTCGATCAATCCGTGTTCGTGCGCGGAGCGATCGACGGCGTCGTCCGCGAGGCGACGATCGCGGCCGGTTTGACCGGGCTCATGATGCTTCTGTTCCTCGGCAGCTGGCGAAGCACGATGATCGTGCTCGTTTCGATCCCGCTCTCGCTCCTCGTCTCCGTCACTGTCCTCAGCCTACTTGGTCAGACGCTGAATCTGATGACCCTTGGCGGCTTGGCACTTGCAGTCGGCATTCTCGTCGACGACGCGACTGTGGAGGTGGAGAACTTCCAGCGCCAGCGCGGCCTCCACAAGCCTCTGGTCCAGGCCATCCTCGATGGCGCCCAGGAGATCGCAACCCCCGCGTTCGTCTCCACGTTGTGCATCTGCATCGTGTTCGTCCCGGTCGTCTTCATCGCTGGTGCAGCGAGCTCTCTCTTCACTCCTCTGGCGATGGCGGTCGTGTTCGCCATGCTGACCTCGTACTTCTTGTCGCGGACCCTCGTGCCGACGATGGAGCAGTACCTGCTCGGCAGCGAGCAGCCGGGAGGAGCCGATCGCGGAGCGATCGGACGGGTGCACGCTTTCATCGAGCGGGGCTTCGAAGGGCTCCGCGAGTCTTACGCAGGAGTGCTCTCGCGGCTGCTCGGGCGTCGGCGCGTCTTCGTGACCGCCTTCGCCGTGGTCTGCGTCGCCTCCGTCGCGCTCGTCCCGCTTCTCGGTCAGGACTTCTTCCCGGCGGTGGACGCCGGAGAGCTCCGCTTTCACGTGCGGGCGGCTCCCGGGACTCGCATCGAGGAGACGGCGCGACTCTTCGCCCAGGTCGAGGAGCACGTGCGTCGCGTCGTGCCGCCCGCCGAGCTCGACACCGTGATTCAGGACATCGGCGTTCCGGTTAGCGGGATCAACCTCGTGCTCGGAGATCCCTCGATGATCTCGTCCGCGGACGGAGAGATGCTGGTTGCGCTCAAAGCGACCCACAAGCCCACCGAGGGTTACGTGCGGGCGCTTCGACGCGACTTCGCGGATGCGTTTCCTGGAGCGAAGTTCTTCTTTCTGCCGGCCGACATCTCGAGCCAGGTGCTCAGCTTCGGGCAGTCGGCGCCGATCGACGTGCGGATCACGGGGCCGGCGCGGAACGAGACCGCGAACCTGGGCATCGCCAGGGACCTGGTGAAGCGGTTTGCCGCGATCCCGGGCGCCGTCGACGTGCACCTCGCGCAGGTCGCCGATACGCCGGAGCTCCTCGTCGACGTCGATCGCACGCTGTCGCAGCAAGTGGGCCTCACGCAGCGGGACGTGACCGACGACGTGCTCGTCTCGCTCTCCTCGAGCGGACAGACTGCGCCGAACTTCTGGCTCGATCCTGCGGGAGGCGTCCAGTACTCGGTCGCCGTGCAGACGCCCCAGTGGAGCATCGACTCGGTCGACGCGCTCGGGAACATTCCGCTCAGCGCAGGTCCGGTCACGTCGGGGACCGGCGCGCCCCAACTTCTCGCGAACGTCGCAACGACCTCGCGCATGCTGGGACCGACCAACCTCACGCACTACAACGTCGCACGCTCGTTCGACGTGCTCGTCGGGGTCGATGGAACGGACCTCGGCGCGGTCGCTTCACCGGTGCACCGCATCGTGGAAGCGGCGCGCCTGCCGCGAGGCACCGCGGTCGCGGTCCAGGGCCAGGCCGAGAACATGAATGCGTCGTTCCGCGGACTGGGGATGGGGATCGGCTTCGCGGTGGTGCTCGTGTACCTGCTCATGGTCGTCAACTTTCAGTCATGGCTCGAGCCGCTCGTCATCCTGATGGCGCTGCCCGGCACGCTCGCGGGGATCGCGTGGATGCTCTTCCTTTCGCGGACGACGCTGAGCGTACCCGCCCTGATGGGAGCGCTCATGAGCATCGGGGTCGCCACCGCGAACAGCATCCTCGTCGTCACGTTCGCTTCCCAGAAGCTCCGCCAGGGCGTCGACGTGACGAGTGCCGCTCTCGAGGCTGGACGCACGCGCCTCCGGCCGGTTCTCATGACCGCCGTCGCCATGATCCTCGGCATGCTGCCGATGTCTCTTGGCCGGGGAGACGGAGGCGAATCCAACGCGCCCCTGGGACGTGCCGTCATCGGCGGGCTGCTCCTTGCCACGGTGTCGACTCTGTTCTTCGTGCCGGTCATGTTCAGCATTCTTCAGCGAGGCAAGCCCGTGGAGGTTTCACCGTGAGCACCATCGCGAATCCGATTCATCCGGTGACAGGAGTGTGGCGCGGACGGGCCGCCGTTGCGCTCGTCCCAATCTTCCTCGGTGTCCTATTCGTGGCCGGCTACCTGCCGAGACGCATCGCGCAGAACAAGCTGAACGCCGAGGCAACTGCGGTCGACCAAAGCCTGCCCCGGGTCAAGCTCTCGACCGCCGTTGCAGTGGACCGCGGTCATGCGCTCACCCTTCCGGGGAGCCTGGTGGCGAGTCGACTGGCCATGATCAATGCTCGCGCGACGGGGTACGTGCGTCGTTGGCGTGTGGACATCGGCGACCGCGTGCGGGCGGGCGACGTCCTCGCCGACCTGGACACGCCGGAGCTCGACCAGCAGCTGCAGCAGGCGCGCGCAACCCTCAAGCAACAGGAAGCGGCGCTCGAGCAGGCCGTGGCGAACGGCGCCTTCGCAAAGATCACCGCATCGCGGCAGGACGTGCTCGTCGGCCAGGGTCTCGTCGCGAAACAGGACGCCGATCAGGCCGACGTGCAGTTCAAGGTCGGGGAGGCCAACGTCCACGCGAGCGAGGCAAACGTTGCGGCCGCGCAGGCCAACGTCCGACAGCTCACGCAGCTCGTCTCGTTCGGACGCGTCGTCGCGCCGTTCGATGGGCGGATCACCCAGCGGACCATCGAGGTCGGGAGCCTCGTCATCGCGGGCGGCGCGGCCGGCAGCGTGCCCCTCTTCCGGATCGAGACCATCGATCCGATTCGTGTGTTCGTCCAGGTGCCGCAGGCCTTCGCCCCGAGCGTGAAGGAGGCCGCGGCAGCCCGCATCTCGATCCGGCAGATGCCGGGGCAAGTGTTCGAAGGCCGCGTGACACGCACCGCGGGGACTCTCGATCCGGCGCTTCGCACGCTCAACGTCGAAATCGACGTCCCCAACCCGAAGGGCGAGCTCCTCGGGGGCATGTATGCGGAGGTCACGATCGCGGTGGCGTCCGCCCATCGCGCGGTTCGTGTCCCTTCGAGCGCCGTGATCACCGACGCGCGCGGCGTCCATGTTGCGACGGTGGACGCCGCGGGGCGGGTCCACCTCGTCGAGGTGGTGCGGGGTCTGGACAACGGCCGAGAGATCGAGCTCGTCGAAGGTCTCGTCGGCGGCGAGCACGTCATTGCGAGCCCCGGCGGCGACGTCGTGGACGGCGCGCGGGTCGAGCCCGTTGCGCCCACGGAAAGGTAAAGGCCATGGACTCTCACTCACAGATGCTCGTTCGCCACTTGATTGCGTCCCGGTTGCAAATCGAGGACGAAGAGTCGATCGCGGACACGCGCCGCTTCGACGACCTCGCGCTCGACGTGTTCGACCTCGTACTTGTCGCGGTGGAGCTCGAGGAGCTGGCCGGAGGAGGTGGACCATTCCCAGTCGGCGATCTTGTTCAGGTAGAGACCGTTGGCGACCTGGTGGCGCTCGTCGATGACTGGCTGGAGAGTGACGCGGTGCCAAGGCCCATCGAGGGCAGCGGAGGCGATCATGGCCGGCACGCGGCGTGAGTATCCGCGGCGGGGAGGCTGGCCGCGGCGATCGCCTGGCCGTGGCGCCTATCCTTCTCGCCCGGCATCTGCAGGTCGACACGGGTAGCGAGATCGGCGAAGTCGACGCGAAGGACCTCCCGGGCCTGGTCGAGCAGGATCGAGCCGCCGGGGCCCGAAGTCACCCTCCCGAGCACCAGCACGTGGCGGAAGTCGTAGACGTTCGCAAGATGGCCGAGCGCGTAGCCGAGGTAGGCTCCGAGAGTCAGGTAGATGTCTTTCGCGCGCGGGTCGCTCGCCAGCATGAGCGCCTGCACCTCGCGCAGCCTCGCGGGGAGAGGCAGCGAGGGGGAAACATCGATGTGGGCCGGGCCCAGCAAACGCCCCACCGCCTGCTGCGACAGGTACTGCGCGCAGCAGCCGTAGTCGCCCGACCACTCGTCGCGCGGGGCGTCGGGGCGCAAGTCGATCGGGACAAAGGCAATCTCGTTGAGCCAGGAGGTGATGCGGGCGGCGCCGGTCACATAGCCTCCCGCGGTGCTCGTGCCGAGCGCGACCCCGAGCACGCCGCCGCCGTCGCGAGTGGACATCGATCCGAGCAGTGCCGTCACTTCGCCGTCATTGACCACTTCAAACGGCACCCCGTGCCAGGCGCGTTTGAGCTCGAGGAACATGTCCCTCACGCGCCCGTCGAACGCTTCGGGCGCGACCCCACGGAAGAGCGAAGAAAACCGGACCCGGTTGTCGACGTACACGCCCGCGGCGCTTCCTCCGATGGCGTCGACGTGCGGAAGGTGCGCCGCCGCCTTGCGCAGCGAATCCATGATCCCGTCCCAATGGTACTGGGGGTCCGCCTGATGGTACGGGTCCCACTCGACCTCTTCGCTCCAGACGACTCGGCCGTCGACGACCGCGGCGACCTTTCGATCGCTGCCGCCGAGGTCGAAGCCGATGCGATGGCCATCGAGGTGTCCGCCGAGCGAAGCGCCGGTGGAGTGCGCCAGGGGAAGGTCGGGGGTCGCCACGACTTCGATTGGATGGTCGTAAACCCGCTCGCCGACGATGAGAGAGTCGAAGCGACCAGTCGGGCTCTCGAGGAAGTGGGAGCGCAGCCGCTCGACCAGCGGCGCGGGAGCGTCCAGATGGATGCGGAAGCCGCCCCGCGACCAGAGCGCGAGCTTGACCAGTCGCTCGAGCATACCGAAGTTGGCGGCTGCGCCCGGATCTCCGCTCGGGAGCAGGTCGGCCGCGAAGCGCGAGACCGCGCCGTCCTTCTGCTCGAGCGCGAAGCGCACGTGCTCGGGATGCCCCGTGTCTCGCGCGCGTCGCTCGAAAGCGCGCCATGCGAGCGCGGCCGGGCGGAACTGCGGGTCCAGCACGGGCGTCACGCTCGGGGCGACCAGCGGTAAGGTCCACCCACTCGGCGTAACGACAGGCGGGTTCATGGGGCTAGAAGCTGGTGACCCTCGGCGGCGAGGTCAACGTCAGCAGCAAGCGAGTGTGCCCCGCCCGCGCCGGAGCTCGTGAGGAGCTTTCTCGGCGCGCCGCCAGTCTGGCTAGCCCCGTTTCCGGCCGCTGAGAAGCGAACGCATCTCGACCAGGCAGCGTTGAACGACCTCTGCGGTGGCACCGCCAATCCCGACACGCCCGGAGCGGAGCGCTTCGAAGGAGGCAGTTGCCGTGGAGACGAGGTTCAAGAGCGACAGGTCGAGCTGGTCAAGTCCTTCCTCGTGAGTCTTGTCCCGCTCGGCGTTCCATGACGTCACGGCCCTCGCGATCGCATTGTCCAGGCACCAATTCAGCGTATGGAACTCGGTGACGGTGATGGGTGCGTGCAACTCGTCGGCGAGCTCGGTCACCGCCTGACAAACGTCGCCATAGTCATGGACGACCTGGTCGATTGTGAATCCAAATTGGCGCAGGGTTTGACCGTGCAAGGCGGCGCCCCGGCTGATGTTCGCATTCTTCGGCAGCGGCCCCCGCGAGGCCTTCTGCTCGGGATTCCGCTCCTGCTCGTC
>CAZHED010000065.1:0-13842 GCA_964531095.1 uncultured Polyangiaceae bacterium
TCCATGTCTGGGACGCAGCCGGCGAGGCCGAGCACATTCTCGAGGCGTGCGTCCGCATCGGGCGCCACTATCACTTCGACGAAGCGCACGCGCAGTGCGTGTGCCGTTTTGCGACTCAGCTCTTCGACGACCTGCTGGCCGTGCACGCGTTCGACGACCGCGAGCGCCTGCTGCTGCGCGCCGCCGCCGTACTGCACGACATCGGCGACTACGTGCACTACAGCGGGCACCACAAGCACAGTTACTACCTGATTCAGCACGCCGACATCATGGGGGTCACGCCCGAGGAGCGCGCGATCATCGCCAACATCGCGCGCTATCACCGCAAAGGGCCCCCCGATCCCACCCACCCGAACTTCGGCGCGCTGTCGAAGGAGGCCCGCGGAAAGGTGCGCGGCCTCGCCGCCATCTTGCGCATCGCCGACGCGCTGGATCGCGAGCACAAGCAGAAGATCGAGAGCGTTCGGGCCGCGGTGGACCGGGGCGCGGGGCGGGTGACCCTGTTCTTGAGCGGCGGCAAAGACCGCGAGCTCGAGGAGTGGACGGTGGGAGCAAAGGCGTCGTTGTGGCGCGACGAGTACGACCTCGACGTGGGCATCGCCAAGGCCGAGGTCGGTGCTTGAAGGAGAGAGGCCCTTTCACGCTTTCCGCCCTTGCTTCGCTCTCGCTTCTCTCGGGATGCGCATCGACTGGCGTGCCGGATCCGCACGCGGCCGCCCGAACCTACGCAGCGGCAGCGACTCGAGCGGACGCAGGTGCCCTGTTCGCGATGATGACCGCGGCCTCGCGGCAAGCGCGGAGCCGGGACGAGCTGGGCAAGATCGTGGACGACGAGCGCGCCGAGCTAGCCGAGCAGGGACGCGAGCTGCAAAGTCCCCAGGTTCGCGTCGAGGCGACGGCGCGGCTGCGCTTCGCGGACGGGGAAGAGGCGGCGCTCGAGCTCCGCGAAGGGCGCTATTGGGTGACGGCCGCGGGGGCACTGCCCGGGGGAGCGCGCACGCCCGAGGAGGCGCTCGAGCAGCTGAGGCGGGTGCTTGCCCGGCGCAGCTATTCGGCGCTGATGCGCGTGCTGTCACCGGCGACGCGCGCGGCCATGGAGAACGACGTCCGTACGCTCGTCGATGGGCTGACGGCACCGGGAACGCTGCCGATGCAAGTGCTCGGCGACGCGGCGGTCGTCCCAGTGCCGGGCGGCCATCAGGTCAGGCTCAAACGCGAAGCCGGAGTATGGAGAGTCGACGACTTCGATTGAGGCCCATGCACCTGAACCCACCCGGTCCTGACCGCCAGCCGCGCAGCCGTCTGCCCACGGTTGCCATCCTTTCGCTCGCTCTCGCGATCGCCGGAGGGCTCCTGTTCGCACTTCCCCGACCGGCGCAGGCCTTCGGCGATGCCGGGGCATTCGACCCGCGCGTGCTCCTGACGGGCAACCAAACGGCGCCCGCCCACGAGTCGGCCCCGGCCCGCTGGTCGTGGGAGCTCGTCCAGCGCACGAGCGCGCCCGCGCGGTTGCACCCGACCGTCGTTCACGCGGACGATCCCGCGATTGTCTCCGCCCCCTTTCTCTATTGGAGCGGGGACGCGGAGATCGAGCCGTTGACCGGTGCCGAGATCGGCGGCCTGCGCCGCTTCTTTTCCCTGGGCGGAGTGATGCTCGTCGACGACGCCGGCGCGGGGGAACGCGGCGAGGTGAGTGCGTTCGGCCGAAGCGCGCGTCGGGAGATCGCGCGCGTGCTGCCGGATGCGACGCCCATCGCGCTCAGCATCGAGCACGTCGTCTTTCGAAGCTTCTATTTCGTGCGTCGCGCCGAGGGGCGCGTCGAAGGCCCGCCCTCGCTCGACGCCGTCGTGCGCGGTGGGCAGGCTCAAGTGCTGTTCAGCGAGCACGACCTCGGTGGCGCGCTTGCCCGCGGTCCGTCCGGCATCTGGGAGCGACCGGTCATCCCCGGGGGCGACATGCAGCGCGAACGCGCTATCCGCCTCGCGGTCAACATCGCGATGTACGTACTCTGTTCCAACTACAAGGACGACCAGGTGCACGCGCCGTACCTCATGCGCCGGCGCGCGCTCTCGACGCCCTGATGGATCACACCAGCCACCTCAGCCCGAGTGGCGACCTGTCCGGGGGAGCCGCCCTGCTCGCGTGCTTCCTGGCGCTCGCCAGCTTCGCCATGCTCCTCGTCGAGATGAGACGGCGCGAGAGAGGCGGGGGACTCATCGCGGTGACCGGGTTGCTCGCCGTGGCCGCTCTCTTGGCGGCGGCGCTGCGCCCGGCGCGGGTGTCCGCGCGCGAGACCGTCGTCGGCCCTCGCGTCCTGGTCCTCGCGGACGTGTCGCGCTCGATGGCCCTCGCGGGGGACGGTGGGCGAACCAGGCGTGCGACGCGCGACGACGCGATCGCCAAGCTTCGAGCGTCGGGTCAGAACGCACGGCTCGTCGTGCTCGGATTCGGCGACGGCCCGCCGGTCCCCTTGCGGCAAGGCGCCAGCGACGGCGACGCCACCGCGCAAGCGCCGCGCAGCGATCTGGGCGCGGCCGTGCGCGCGCTCGCGGCGTCCGCGGAGGAGCAGCCAGCCGCGGTCGTCGTCGTGAGCGACGGCCGGCTCGACGATCCGGCCGAGGACGCACCCGAGGCAACCCTGCGCGCCATCGGCGACGTGTTGCATGCGCCGATCGCCGCGATCGCGACGACGCGCGACTCACCTGCCGACGCGAGCGTGCGCCGCGTGAGCGCGGCGGGCGCGGCCGTGGCTCACGTTCCGTTGCCGGTGCGCGTCGAAGTCGGGTGCGCCGGCAGCCTCGCCTGCGACGCTCTGACCGTTACCGCGCGAGAGCTGCGCGACGACGGGCCACCGGCGATCCTCGCGTCGGGGGTAGCGCACGTCAAAGACGGCAAGGCGGCGCTCGACCTGACGATTGTCCTCGACCGCGCCGGAGCGCGGATCGTCGAGATCGCCATCTCGCCACAACCCGGGGACGCGATCCCGGAAAACGACCGCCGATTCGTCGCCTTCGACGTCACCCGTGACCGCGTGCGGGTGCTCCACGTCGCGGGACGACCGACCAACGACGTTCGGGCGCTCCGCCAATGGATCAAGAGCGACGCGTCCGTCGACGTGGTCGCATTCTTCATTTTGCGGACCCCCACCGACGACGTCCGCGCGACGCAGAACGACCTGGCGCTGATTCCGTTTCCGGTGGACGAGCTATTTCAAGAGCATTTGCCGAGCTTCGACGCGATCGTGCTGCAAGACTTCGACGCGCAGCCGTACGGGCTCGAAAAGTACCTGGAGAATATCCGGCGGTACGTGCGGCGGGGCGGCGGGCTGGTCATGGTGGGCGGGGAGAACTCCTTCGTCGCCGGGGGCTACGCGGGAACGCCGCTCGCGGACGTCCTGCCGGTCGAGCTCGACGGATCGCCACGGGCGTCGAGCGCAGACACGTCGCCGTTCGTGCCCCAGTGGACGCCCGAAGGCCTGTCGTCCCCGTTGCTTTCCCCTCTGCGCACCGTCGTGGAGGACGAGCTGCCGCAGATGCCCGGGGCCAACGTGCTGGGCGATCTGAGACCGGGTGGCGTAGCGCTCTGGTCACACCCCACACGGACGACGAGGAGCGGCGCCAAGATGCCGGTGCTGGCGGTCGGCGACGAGGGCGACGGGCGCACGATCGCGCTCGGCGTCGACGGCGCGTGGGAGCTCGAGTTCTCGGAGCTGGGGGCGCGCACGGCGGGGAGGGGTCACGGCGCGCTGTGGGACGGGCTATTGGGGTGGCTCATGCGCGATCCGCGCTTCGAGCCGGCGCAGCTGGAAATCGTCGGAGGCTGTACGGCAGGACTGGCCTCCACGCTGCGAGCGCGGATGCTGGCGGCTGGCAGGAGCTCCGGCCAGACCGTGGCTCTCGATATCGCGCGCATCGATCGGGGACAGGCCCCGATCCACATCGAGCGCCCGTGCCCAGCCGACGCCCAGGTGCTCGACCTGCCGCTCCCGCCGCTCGAAACGGGCGGCTACACCGCGCGCCTCCGGGTCGCCGACGGCGCGACGACGCGGTACGATTTTGCGTGCGAGGCGGGCGGCGACGAGTGGGCGGACTCGCGACCCGATGCGCCGCGCCTCGAGGCGCTCGCGAAATCGACCGGTGGCGCGTTTGCGTTCGCCTCGAACGCCGGCTCTCTACCGCTGCCGAAGCCGACGACCGTGAGCGCGGAACGCCACGTCACCCCCCTGGCTCCTCCCTGGGCCTGGACGACGGCGGCGGCCCTTCTCCTCGGCGTGCATTGGATCACCCGCAGACGGGGCGGTCTCCCGTGAGACGATTCGAGGCGAGCGGGCCCAGGGCGCGGAGCAAACGCCCGCCGGTCGTGATTGGCTCACTCTTTCTGCTGGTCCTTTTGCCGATATTTCTCGGGCTGCGACCGGGACGGGCGAGCGCACTCGTTTGGCCCGACGTTGCCGCGCGTGTCGAGCGAGATATGTCGGCGGACGACCCGACGACGCGCCGGGCTGCGGCGCGCGACCTTTCGACGCTCGGGCCGGCGCGAGGGGGACCGCTCGCCGTCGCCGCCCTTGGCGATCCGGACGACGAGGTGCGCCTCGCCGCCGCGGATGCGGCCATTCGCCTGCGAACCGCGGGAGCGACCGAGGCGGTTGCGAGTTGGCTCAACGCGTCGGACGTGCGATTGCGGCGCAAAGCGTGCGACGTCGCTCGCGCGCTCCCGAGCGATCGCGCAGTGGCACCGCTGGCTCGCACGCTCGGCGATCCGGACCCGGAAGTGCGCGCGGCGGCGGCGGAGGCGCTGGGACACCAATCTTCGGCGGACGCGGTCCCGCCGCTGCTCGGCCGTCTCGACGATCCGACCCCCGCGGTGAGGCTGCAAATCGTCGCGGCGCTCGCGCGGCTCGGCGACGGGCGCGCCGTGGTCCCGCTGGTGGGCAAGGTGCAAGACTCGTCACCCGAAGTACGCAGGGCCGTGGCCCGCGCGCTCGGCGACCTCGGCGACTCACGCGCTTCGGCGGCGCTGGTGCTCGCGCTGCGCGATCAGAGCGACGAGGTGCGACGGGATGCACTCTTCGCGCTGGGCCGAATGCGTGCCGCCGACTCCGTCGACGCCATCGCGCCGTTCGTGAACGACCGCACGGCGATGCTGCGGGCCGCGGCCATGGGCGCGCTCGGACGGATCGCGTCGCCCGACGCGGTGCGGGTGCTGATCGGCGCGCTGGGGGCCGCTGACGACGTGCCGGCGACACTCGATCGCACGGCCGCGCGCGAAGCTCTCGTCGCCGCTTCGCCTGCGGCGGTTCCTCAGCTCCGCGCGCTTCTAACCGCCTCGCCATCCCCCGCGGCCGCGGCCGGTGCGGCGTGGGTGCTCGGCGAGCTGCGCGCTCACGAGGAAGCAGAGACGATCGTTTCCGCGCTGCGACGCGGAACGCTGTCGGCTGCGGCCGCGCTGCATGCGCTCGCGCAGGCCGGGACGTCGGCTGACGTACCCGTCGTTCTCGAGTTTCTGGCCGACCCGAGCCCGATCGTTCGGCATGAGGCGTTGGGCGCCGCCGCGGCCCTGCTCGACCCGAACCGTCCGGATGGCCGCGCCGTGGAGCCCTTGGCCGCCGCGCTTCGTGATGCGCGCCCGTCGGCGCAAGAGCGCGCGCGCATGGCGATGCTCCTCGGACAGACCGGGGCTCCGCGGGCGGCGCCGCTCCTCGTCGACATGGTGCGCGCGCCCGATGTCACGCTTCGCATCGCGGCAATCGATGCCCTTGCCGTGCTGGGCCCCGCCGGCGCCGACGCGGCATTGCTCGAGGCGCTTGGATCGCCCGACGCGACCGTACGCATTCACGCGGCCGTCGCCGTCTCGGCGGCGGGCGGGACGAGCGCGCGCGAGGCTCTCCTGGCCCAGCTGGACGGCGGTGACGAAGTCGACCGCGCCGCGGTTCTCACCGCGCTCGGCGGAGTGCTCTCTCGCGTGCCGACCGATGCCGCGACGGCGCGACTGACGCAAGCGCTGGACCTTGCAGCGGGCGCCGAGCGCGATGCAATCGTCGAAGCGATCGGGCGCGCGCCATCGCCCGCTGCCGTGCGGGCGCTCGTCAGTGTGGCGCGCTCGCCCGAGCCAGCCGACCGGCAGGCCGCAGCGACGCTGTCCGCTTCACACGCCGGCGACGCGGCGGCCATCGCTATCGCCCGAGCGCTACTGCTGGACGCGGATGCCGCCGTGCGCGCCCAAGCTGCCTGGGCGCTGGGCTCGGTCGGAGTCGCCTCCGACGTTGCGTCGCTCGAGGTTCTGGCCAGCGGGTCGGAGATGGATCCGGCGGTCGACGCTGCGGCGGCGATTGGGCGCATTGCGGCGCGCGCCCATTCCGCCGACCTGGCTGCGCGCGCACTATGCCCGCACCTCCGTGATCGGCGTGCCTACGTCCGCGCGAACGCTCTCGCGGGCCTAGCCCTGGCGGGGGGACGCTGCGGCGACGGGTCGTCCGAGCGAACGATACTGGCGGATGATCCCAACGAGGACGCCCGCGCCGCCGCGGCCCTCGTGCTCGCGCGAGCGTCGAACACGGACGACGCACGATCGCTCGAACGCTGCGCGCGGGGCGACCCGTCCGGCGCCGTTGCCGCCAGGTGTCGAGCGCGCCCCCCGGTGCCCGATCGAAGCCACGCGGTGCTCGTCTACGTCGTCGCCGAGGGTCTCGCGACCCCTCACGC
Organism: uncultured Polyangiaceae bacterium; assembly: GCA_964531095.1. GTDB lineage: Bacteria > Myxococcota_A > Polyangia > Polyangiales > Polyangiaceae > Palsa-1150. Next base: position 6,703 of record CAZHED010000065.1, read on the forward strand.
CGGCGCAGCGTACGCCCTGCTTCTGTCCGACGGAACGATCCGCGCCGGAACGACCGACCGACGGGGTGCGACGTTCGATCCGGTGGCCCCGGAAGGCCAGGCCACGCTGAGACCCGCCAGCGCGGTGGCCAGGTAGAGTGCGGGGCGCGTCCGGCCGTTGTATATCCAGACGATGACGCGCCAGAGGTCGCACGGCCGGTTCGCCGGCCCCGAACCGCTCGAGGCGATCCTGTCGCGCGCGGGCGAGAACCGCTTCGCACGCGTGCGGCCACCCGTTCCCGCGAAGGTCTGGCGCGACGCGGTGGGCCCTCGGATCGCGGAGCGCGCTTGCCCGGTCTGGCTCCACGCGGGCATGCTCGTGCTGCGCGTTCCGAGCAGCGTCTGGGCGCACGAGCTCTCGCTCCTCGCCGAGGAGGTGTGTGCTCGCCTGCGCCAGTGCGGCATCGACGCGCGTACGCTCCGCTTCCGCGTCGGCCCGCTCCCGGCGCTCGAGCGCCCGCCTGAGCGACGGGTCGCGCGTAGCGTTCCCACCGAACGGTCGATTCCCCCTGAGCTGGCGCGTGTGCTCGGCGCCGTCGACGACGAGGGCCTTCGCGCGGCGATCGGCCGCGCCGCAGCCGCGAACCTCGCATGGCAATCGTCGGTGCGCACCGCCCCCAAGGGGGACGTTACCGAAGCGCGGCGAGGCGCTCGAGCCCCTCGATGCGCAGAAGAAGGAACTTCTCCGCGGGACCGAGCGTCGCCTGTCGCTCCCGAAGGTGCGCCACGTAGCCGCGCAGGCGGGGCAGATCGATCGCGCTGACTTTGCGCAACGCGCCGTAGAGCTCGTCGATCACCGGCGCGGGGCATGGGCGCGATTGCGCGTCATAGAGCTCGATCACGTAGTCGGCCCATGCGCCTTTGGCGGTGGCGGTGGCGAGCTTTGCCGCGAAGCGTGCCGCAACGTCCACAAGCGATGGCGGCGGATGCTTGCCCATGCGGCTGGCTTCGACGACGTCGAGGAGGGCCGTACTGAGCAGCCGCTCGGCCTCTTCCGAGCGCCCGAGGGCGAGCGCCTTCTCGGCCACCCCGCCCAGCAGGTTGAACGCCTCCGCGCGACGCTCGATGCCGACATCGACGCCGAGATCGCTCGACGCGGGCTCCTTCGGTGGCCCGGCCGACGCGGGCCGCGTTGGATGTTCACTGGAGCCGCCCACGGCAGCCATGCGCGGCACCGTGAGGTGGCCGCCCTGCGTGGGGCTCATCGGGTCGCTTGCCGCCGCCTCGGCGCTGAGGTGCAGCGTCAGCTCCTGCGAACCGATCAGGATCCTGTCGCCGGGCTGAAGGGAGACCCTCCCCGCGATGCGCTCGCCGTTGACGGCGACACCATTTCTGCTCTGGAGATCCTCCAGTGTCACGCCGTCCTTCGCGACGACAAGAATCGCATGCTGTCGTGAAACCAGCGGGTCGTCGAGCGAGAGCTGGCAATCGGCGCTGCGGCCTAGAGCGAATTCCCCTTCGCTCAGCTCGAGGTCGTGTTGCAAGTAGCGCAGTCGGTAGCGCATTGCGCTCGCTCACGCCCCCAACGACGTCGCGCGCCGCGTGCCTTCGCTCGGCGCGGGAGGCCACGGTTCGAGGGCGGAACGCAACGCTTCTCCCATAACGATCGAGCTTTACCTTTCCCGTGCACGTCGAAGCAAGCTTTGGTCGCTCATCACGGCCCACCACCCGGCCATTCGCTGCGACGCCGGTCTTTCCCGCGCAGCCCGTGGCCTTCGATGAGCCGCCGGGTTCGGTCCAATCGTGCGAGCGCTTCGATCTCCTCGCGTGATCCCGAAGTTGTGATGGGATACAAGTATTCGATCAGCTCGCTCAGGGGACCGCGGAGCACGCCCGAATGCTTGGATGCGGCCGCGGCCACCTTGTCCGCGACGTCCAGCGACGGTACCGATCCGGTGCGTCGGTGTAGGTCGATGACCCAAAGCAGCCACGTCGGGTCATCGGTTGCGACAGTCATCGCCGCCACCTTGGAAGCAACCGCTCCGAGCGACTTCGCGTCGAGCACGTCTCCCGACAGGATCAGCTCGTCGAGCTTGCCCGTCGCTCGCCTTACGACGCGTTCTGCGTCCGCCATTCGCCCGAGCCCCAGGGCGCGCTCGATGGTATCGACGATCAGCTGAACGCTCCAGGCGACACGGTAGTCTTCGGAGTTGGTCGTCTGCGTTCCTTCGTCGGTCTGCTCGGTGGCTTCGCAGTGGGGGCAAGAGACCGCCTCCTGGGCGTACGGCAAGCGACACTTTGCACAGAGGCGCAGCACGCCGGTCGTTCTCGGGCGCGTCTTGCCATTCGGGTCGACGCGGGAAAACACCAAGTCCTGCGTTCCGATTCGAATGCGATCGCCGTCGCGAAGGAGCGCGGACTTGCCCAGGCGAATGCCGTTCACCTGGACGCCGTTACGGCTATCCAGGTCCTCGATGCGGGCCTCGTCGTCGTCGATCAGGATTTGGGCGTGTGCGCGCGACACCAGCGGGTCCTCGATCGTCAGATTGCAATCGAGGCTCCGGCCGATGATCGTGGCGCCACGGGGTAGATCGAACTCTTGCAGCAGAAATCTGAGCCGGTACCGCAACGCGTGCTCCTCACCCCATCTGAAATATACCGCCGAATTTAGGGAAGGGGGAACCCTTGCGGCGGCTTTCTCAGCCGCCTATGTAAGAATAAGAACGCGATGACGCCAGCCGCTTCTCGAACGCAGCGCGCGAAGGCGACGAGCGCGTGAAAGAGGAGATCGCCAAGATTTGCCGGGAGATCCTAGCGCCTCTCGTTAGAACCGACGGCGGCGAGATGTATCTCGTCACCTTCGAGGGCGATGACCTACACATCCACCTTTCGGGCACGTGTGCGGGTTGCCCCGGCGTTGCGATGACCGGAGACAAGGTGATCCTCCCTGCGCTCCGAACCGTCCTGCCCAAGCTTCGCCTCGTGGTGACGACGGGGGTCAACGTGCCCGAAGGCGCCGAGAAACTGTAGAAGGGCGGTGCTTTTCGCCGATGCCGGCGCGCTGGCTCCGTCGGCCGCGCTCCAAATACCGTAGTATTCCTCGCGCGGCCGCCGGCGGCCATCGCTTGGTCTCGGCGAAAATCACCGCGCTTCTACTCGCATCTGGGCTGCTCATAGGTTTGGTCGGCGCGATGAGCGTCCCCCTGGGGACCTGTCTATTTCGCTTTTCTTCCCTTGCCGTTTTCGGCCCCGCCGTCTTTGGCGTTCGCATCGCGGCCCGCGTTGGGATCGGAGATCCCGTGCTTGGTGATCGCGGCGATCGATGGATCGATCGCGAAGGGGTCGACGGCTTTCGAGGAGCGCAGGGCGGCGAGGTTGGTCAGCGTGTTTCTGTCTTCGAGCACGAGACCGACCAGGTGCTCGCTCGATCGGTCGAGGGCGCGGACGTGCGTCGTCCGGTCTTGCCAGTCAGCCGTCGTTCGGTCGAGCCCTTGCGCCGAGTCGACAGGGCGAATGCGCGCGGGAACCGCCATGGCCGCGTTCAGCCTGGCCACGGCGTCCTGGAATGTCGCGCCAAGAGGGCCTTCGGCTTTGAGCGGGATCTCCTCGTAGATCTTCCAGAGCTTGTCCTTGATGTAAAAAAGGTAACGCTGCCTGCCGTCTTTGAAGAGCTTCTGGAGCGCCTCGTCGTTTCGGTAGGTGTATTCGCTCTTCAGGGGAGTCGTGTCGTAACCGGTCGGTGAGTCGCCGAACTTCACGTAGCTCCGCTCGAGATTCACTTTTCGGTTGTCGCGGTCCGCTTCCAGTTGCTGCTGCTGGTACCCGGGCTCCACGTGCATCAGCTGGGGCGCATATTCCTGGTCGAAGAGTCCGCCGACCTTGTTGTAGGCCTGCGCGACGTCGTCGTGATTCATTCCCCAGTGAAGCTCCCGCATGCTCTTCTCGAGACCACCCAGGTTCTGCACGACGGGCGCTTCTCCCACCGCGGAATGCAAGCCCTTGGCGGGCGAGGTCGGGGGCGCGGCGACCACCGAGACGGCGAGCAGGGCGCCGGTGGCGAGTACCGAGACGGCAAGGATGGCGCGTTTCATGGTTGGTGCCTCCCTCGAGCACGAGTATGCGGGCTCGGGCCGGCGAAACCTATCATAGGAACTTCACCCCTCGCACGCCGCGCTGCAGCGAACGGCGACGAATCGCCGGTCCTGACTTTTTCCCTCGCCCCCGACACCGAGCCGGACGTCACAGCCACAGCAACGGCCGGGAGAGTGCAGGGGTTCCGATGGATAAGGTGCGCTGAGCGCCGCGCGATGCTAGCGATAGAGACATCGAGGACGACCCGTGGCCATTGAGATCAAGAGCCCGAAAGAAATCGGGGCGATGCGTACCGTCTGCCGCCTGGCGGCCGAAACGTTGCTCGCGGTCGGCGAGAGGATTCGCCCTGGGATGACCACCCTCGACATCGATCGCATCGTGCACGAGCACACGCTGGGGCAAGGAGCTCGCCCCGCGCCCCTTCATTACAAGGGATTTCCCAAGAGCGTCTGCACGAGCGTCAACGAGATCGTTTGCCACGGCATCCCCGACGGGTACGTCCTTCGCAACGGCGACATCGTGAACGTCGATGTGACTCACGTCTACGACGGGTTCCACGGCGACACGAGCGCGACATTCTACGTTGGTACGCCGACCGTCGACGCGCGGCACGTGGTCGAGGTCGCGCGCCGCGCGCTCGACGTCGGCGTCGAGCAAGTTCGCGACGGCGCCCGGCTGGGCGACATCGGCGGTGCGATCCAGGAGTACGTCGAGGCTCAGGGCTGCAGCGTCGTCCGCGATTTCGTGGGACACGGCATCGGGCGCAAGTTTCACGATGCGCCGCAAGTGAAGCACTATGGCAATCGTGGAACCGGCGAACGGCTTCGCACGGGAATGACGTTCACCATCGAGCCGATGGTCAACCTCGGCGGGTGGGAAGTGAAGGTCGACCCGAACGACAAGTGGACCGTGCGCACCGCGGACGGAACACTGAGCGCCCAGTTCGAGCACACGATGCTCGTGACGCGCGGCGGCTTCGAGGTGCTCACGGCGCGCGATCGTCCGCTTCGCAACAGCGAGAACATCGCCGCCCTCTTCGTCGCCTAAACCGCGCCCCCAGCCGCAAGACGCTTCAGCGTTTTGCCGCCAGGAGCTCGGCCGCGGCACGCCGCGCCGCGTCGCCGACTTTGATGCCTCCGATCATGCGCGCGATCTCTTCGACGCGCTCGGGCGCTGCCAGCCGTCGGACCGTCGTCTGGGTGCGGCCTCGACTCTCGCTTTTGTCCACGACGAAGTGAACGTCGGCCAGCGCGGCGATCTGGGGCAAGTGCGTGATGCACACCACCTGCCGGTGCCGCGCGATGTCGGCGATTGCGCGCCCGATGACCTCGGCGATCGCTCCGCCGACCCCAGCGTCGACCTCGTCGAAGACGTACGTTCCCGCCGGCCCTTCGCTGGCGAGCACCCGCTTGAGTGCGAGCAAGGCACGCGAGAGCTCCCCACCGCTGGCGATCTTGCGCAGCGGCCGCGGCTCTTCTCCGCGATTCGGTGCGATCAGAAACTCCACGTGATCGACTCCCGTACGCGTGAGACGCGCGCCGTCGACCGTCAGCGCATCGCCGGCCGCGGCCGTCGGCGTCACATCGACGACGACCCGCGCGCGCCCCATGGCAAGCTGCGACAGCTCGCGACCGATGGCGTCGGCTAGCTTTTCGGCCGCGTCGCGGCGCCGGCGCGACAGGGTGCGCGCCGTGGCGGCCACCTCCGCGATGCGACGGGCCTTTTCGACGTGAAGCTCTGCCACTCGGTCCGAAGCGCTGGCGAGAGACCCAAGCTCGTGCGCGATCGCGGAGCGATGGGCCAGGAGGTCGGCGGTCGTGGGACCATGCTTCCGCAAGAGCTTCTGCAAGCGAAACGATCGCTCTTCGACTTCCGCGAGCCGCTCGGGGCTCGCCTCGACCGAATCCGCGTAGCGGGCGAGCGCTCGGGCGGCGTCGGCCAACTCGGAGCGCGCCGACTCGATCGTCCGCGCGTACGGGGCGAGCGAACCGTCGATCGCGGCAGCCTGGTCGAGCTCCGCCGAGATTCTTGCCAATTCGTCGCAGGCCGCGACGTCGCCCTCGTAGAGCCTCTCGGCCGCGTTCCGCGTCGTCGTCTGAAGCCTGTCGGCGTGCCGCAAACGCGCCAGCTCGTGCGAGAGCTCGGTCTCCTCGCCTTCGCGTGGGTCGACCTCGTCGATTTCGCGGATCTGCCAGCCGAGAAAGTCCTCGCGCTCCGCCCTGCCCCGCTCGAGGGCGCTCACCGCGTCGAGCTCGCGCACGACCTGCGCCAAGGCGTCGACCTGCTCGGCGACACGTGCCCGATCCGCATCGAGGCGGCCGAAGGCATCGAGGTATTCGATGTGGGTCGAGGGGTCTGTCAGCGCGACGCTCTCGTGCTGGGACGCGATGTCACAAAGATCGCTCGCGAGATCCGCGAGCTGGGCCGCCGTGCAAATGCGTCCGTTGATGTACGCGCGGCTTCGCCCCTCTGCCTGCACGACTCGGCGAACGACGAGCTCTCGTCCGCCGGGGATGCCTCCGGCATCGAGCTTGGCGGCAACCCGCGAGCCGGGTGAGAGCTCGAACAGCGCCTCCACTTCCGCCTCCTCCGCGCCGCCCCGCACCAGCTCGGGACGGGCGCGCCCGCCAAGGACGAGAGACAATGCGTCGACGACCATCGACTTGCCGGCGCCCGTCTCGCCGGTTACCGCGTTGAAGCCCGCGGTCAGCTCGAGCACCAGTCGCTCGATGAGCACGACATTGCGGATCGCCAGCTGCAGCAGCACGGGCGCGATTCTAGGGCCTGTCTTCCCCTTCTGCCCGTAAACGTGCCCGTGCCCGTAAACGTTCCCGTGCCCCCGCCCGAGCGGGAGACAGTTCTGGGGCAGGCGAAACTTGCACCTGGGTGCGGCACACTGTCGCGGGCAACGCGAGATCTCGCGTAGTATGCCTTCCCATGGCGACCAAGAAGGGCAAGAAGAAGGGGACGAAGAAGGTGAAGGCGGCCGCGAAGAAGGGTAGCTCCGCTTCTCGTCCCAAGAAGAAGGCCGCGACTCGTCCGCCGACGAAGGCGACTGCGCGCAAGCCC
>CAZHED010000065.1:13942-22114 GCA_964531095.1 uncultured Polyangiaceae bacterium
GGCTCGCAAGCCCGCGGCTCGCAAGCCCGTGGCTCGCAAGCCGCCGCCCCGCAAAGCGGCAGCGAAGACTGCGGCAACGAAGCCGGCAAAGAAGGTGACGCGCGCGCGGGCGTCCGGCTCCACGGCGAGCGCGATGGAACCCGTCCGTAGGGAAGACCGTCCTGGCCACCTCAATCCGCGCTACGTGGCCAAGCTGCGAGAGCAGAGCGGGCAACGGGAGGCCAACCCGCGCGCCTTCCTCGAAGCTCCGCGCAGCCCGGGCGACGACCTCGCGGAGGAGCTCGGCGAAGACGTCGTTTCTAGGGCCACGTCGGGCGAGGACGAGACCGAAGAGGCGCTCGACCAGGTCGTTCCCGAAGAGCAGGGTGGGCCATTCGTCGAGACGAACGCCGCCCAAGAGTTTGCTCACGGCACCGACGCGTCGAACCCCAAGGGCGCCAAGCGAGAGCCGTTTCCGCGGTCGTAGCTGGGCGCCCTGTCCGGCGCTAAGGTCCCACGTGCTCGATCGCGACGGGATCGCCCACCGTTACGCGAAGGTTCGTGCGCGCACCGAGGCCATCGCCGCACCGCTTTCGCCGGAGGACGCGATGGTGCAGTCGATGCCCGACGCGAGCCCCGCCAAGTGGCATCTGGCGCACACGACCTGGTTCTTCGAGGAGTTCGTGTTGGCTCGGTCCGATCGGGCGCACCGCTGGGCCGACGAGCGCTGGCGCGTCCTCTTCAACTCGTACTACGAAGGGGTCGGCCCTCGGCATGCGCGCGCTGCGCGTGGCCATCTTTCGCGCCCGTCGCTCGACGAGGTGTACGCCTGGCGCCGCCGCGTCGACGAACGCATGATCGAGTGCCTCGCGCGCGCAGACGAGACTGCGTTGGCCACGACGCTGCTCGGTACGCACCACGAGGAGCAGCACCAGGAGCTGATGCTGACCGACGCGAAGCACGCGCTGTGGAGCAGTCCGTTGTATCCACCCTACGCGGTCGATCCCCCACCGCGCGCAGTCGAGGGAGCGCCTACGCCGCTCGCCTGGATCGGGTTCGCAAACGCGGAGATCGACGTCGGCCACGACGGCGGATCCTTCGCGTTCGACAACGAGACCCCGCGCCACCGGGCTCTCGTCGGCGAGTTCGCCATGGGGGCTCGGCTGGTGACCAACGCGGAGTTCGGCGCGTTCATCGAGGACGGAGGCTACGACCGGGCTGGGCCCTGGCTGTCCGATGGGTGGGCCGCGGTCCAGGCGGGCGGCTGGCGCGGGCCCCTTTACTGGCAGGCGGACCCCGAGCCGGATGGACGCCGCAGAGCGTTCGGCTTGCGAGGCTGGCAGGCGCTCGATCCCGAAGCGCCCGTCTGCCACGTGAGCTTCTACGAGGCGGACGCCTACGCCCGCTGGGCGGGGGCCCGCCTTCCCACGGAGCACGAGTGGGAGGCGGTGGCGCTCGGCCGTCCCGTCGACGGAAACTTCGTCGAAAGCGGTCTCCTGGCGCCCGAGGCGGCGCGGGGGGGCGACGTCTCGCAGCTCTTCGGCGACGTGTGGGAATGGACGGCCAGCGCCTATCTTCCGTATCCACGCTTCCGTCCGCTCAGCGGAGCTCTGGGCGAATACAACGGCAAGTTCATGAGCGGTCAGATGGTCTTGCGCGGCGGGTCGTGCCTGTCGCCCCGAGGGCACCTACGCGCGAGCTATCGCAACTTCTTCCCGCCGGCTGCAAAGTGGCAAGCAACCGGCATTCGCCTGGCGCGCGATGTTGGCTGGTGAGGGCTGCGCGCGGAGGTGCTAACGGTGTGCCTCTTTCCGGAGGAAATCAAATGGACATCACGCACTTGGGGCGCAGTGGGCTCAAAGTGAGCCGCATCTGCCTCGGGACGATGAATTTCGGGCCCGAAACGGAAGAAGCAGTGGCCCACCGGATCATGGACCGCGCGCTCGACGCGGGGATCAACTTCTTCGATACGGCGAACGTCTACGGTTGGGGCGAGAACAAGGGTCGGACGGAGACGATCATCGGTCGCTGGCTCGCGCAGGGGAACCGTCGGGATCGGATCGTGCTCGCCACCAAGGTCTACGGGCCGATGTATGACGGGCCGAACGGGGGCCGGTTGAGCGCGTACAGCATCCGGCGCGCGTGCGACGACAGTCTGCGCCGTCTTCAAACGGATCGCATCGACCTCTACCAGATGCACCACGTCGACCGCGAGACGCCCTGGGAAGAGATCTGGCAAGCGATGGAGATCCTCGTCGCGCAGGGAAAGGTTCTCTACGTGGGGAGCAGCAACTTCGCGGCCTGGAACGTCGTGCAGGCGAACGAGGTCGCGGCTCGTCGCTCCTTTCTGGGGCTCGTCTCGGAGCAGAGCCTCTATAACCTCAACGCGCGCACCATCGAGCTCGAAGTCGTGCCTGCGTGCCGCGCATACGGCGTCGGGATCTTGCCCTGGTCGCCGCTCGGCGGCGGACTGCTCGGTGGGGCGCTCAAGAAAGCCGCCTCGGGCAGGCGTGCGAGCGAACGGCTTCAGAAAGAAATCGAGAAGCACCGCACGAAGCTCGAGGCCTACGAGCGGCTGTGCGGCGAGATCGGCGAGAAGCCGGCGAACGTGGGCGTCGCGTGGCTACTGAGTCGCCCGGGCGTCACGGCGCCCATCGTGGGCCCGCGCACGCTCGAACAGCTCGAAGACGCCGTGCATGCCGAGAAACTCAAGCTTTCGAGCGAGGCGATGAGCAAGCTCGACGCGATTTGGCCGGGACCGGGAGGCCAGGCTCCGGAGGCGTACGCTTGGTGACAATCGCCAAGACGTCGGAGGCGTCTTGGCGATCCGTCGTGGCCCTGGTCTACGGTCTGTTTTCGTGACCCGCGGCATGGAGCACGGGCACGGGCACGATATGAGGAGAGCCCCTAGTTGGGGGTGGACCCGGGCTGAGCGCTGGTTTTGCCCTGTTCCACGGTCTGCTGAACGCGCTCGGCGTCCTTCAAGTGCCCATCCACCTTCGTGCGAACGCTTTGCAGCTCCGCCTTCAGCTCCGAGCTCTTCACGTCGGGAATGATCCGGTCGATGAGCTCGAGGGCGTCGTTGAGATGGCGGACCTGCGAGTCCATGAAGCTGCGGTCGAAGTCTTTGCCGTGCATGCTCTGGAGCGTCGAGAGCTCGTTTTGGGTGTCCGCTTTGAGCTGATTGCTCAGCGCGCTGTCGGCCGGGGTGATCTGGAGTCGCGTGAAGAGAGCGCTCTCTTTGTTCTGCACGGTTCGATGCGAGGCGACCATGTCGCGTGCGAAGCGCTTCACGTCCGCGGTCGAGCCCTTGTTCTGGCCGACGAGCGCCTCCTGGATCCGACCAAGGTTTATCGTTTGGAGCACGCCGGCAAACTGCGCGTCGCTGAGAGTCGAGACGTCCATCGATCCGCCGCCCATCGTGCTCGGCGCGCCGGCCGACCCGGTCGATCCGGTCGTGGCGTACGGCGACCCGCTGGCTCCGGACTGGCCGCTCGCTGCCCCCATGCCCGCGTTGCCCGAAGAGCCGGTCATCCCCGACGTGCTTCCGGGCGCCGTTCCCGATCCGACGGTACCCTGCGAGCCGTACGATTCGGTTCCCCCGGTCGTCGCCGGGCTTGGCTGGGACTGCTCGCTCGTTTCGGCGCTACCGGGCTGCCCCATGGCGTTGCCGTACGGCTCCGACGTCGTCGGCGCGGTCTGGGCCGACTTCGGTGCGTTCGCCTGCGACTGGTTGGAGCTCCCGCACGCGGCGACGCCGAGAGCGGCAGCGACGGCGGCGAGCTTCGACAGCAAACTCTTTGGATGATTCATTCATGACCTCCTGAGCCGCGCCGGCCGTGCAATGCCGATACCTCTCCCGCCTTGCGTGCGAAAAATGGGGAATGTAAGACGCTGGCGGCGCGCGTTCGTGACGCGCGTGGCAAATCACCCCTTCCGTTCTGCCGATCGGCAAGCCTCGGCCGGCCGACCGTATCCCGTCGTGGACGTTCGATAATGCGACCGGCTCTTCGCTCCTGGATGCCCGTGCTCGCCGTGCTGGCGACTCTGGCGTGCAAGACGCGAGTTGACGTCGAGCCCCCCGAGCCCGCCGCGTCCTCGGCGACCGCCGCCCCCGTTCGCCTGCTCGTGGCCAGCGCGCCTCCCGCAGGGGATGTCGCCTCGGAAGTGCGCGAGGCATCGGCGACCGCGGCCGCGGAAAAACGTCGGTTGATCGTCTATGTCGGGGCGGAATGGTGCGAGCCGTGCAAGAGATTCCGCGCGGCCGCCGAGAGCGGCGAGCTCGACGCGATGTTCGGCGGACTGACCCTGTTCGCGTTCGATTCGGATCGCGACAGCGAGCGCCTGAAGGCAGCCGGTTACGTGTCGCGTTACATCCCGCTCTTCGCTCTGCCCGCCGCGGACGGGACGGCTTCGGGAAAGCAAATCGAGGGAGGGATCAAGGGCGTCCGCGCGGTTGCTGAAATCGCCCCGCGCCTGCGGGTCCTACTGGCGCAGTGACGGTGCACCGTCTCGGACGGCAAAGCGCGATCGGATCAACGCCGTGGCCCCGACCCAAGCGGCCAGGCCCGCTGCGACGACGGAGAGATCGACGTCGCGCGCACTCTCGGTCGCCGAGCCGAACGACGCGAGGACGACGAACGCCGTGTTGTTGCAGGCGTGTGCGGCTATCCCCGGTCGGATGCCGTCGAAGCGCTCGGCCACCCACCCGAGAAAGAGCCCGGCGACGAACGCGACCACCCCCTGGACGAGATCGAAGTGCATCAGCCCGAAGCCGAGCGCCGTAACGGGGATCGATGCCCGGCGTCCCCACCGCGCGGTGAGCCTCGTTTGCAGCAGGCCGCGGAAGAACGACTCTTCGGCGACGCCCGGGGCGATCGCAATCGTCGCGATCGCGATGAGGAGCCGGCCCGGCGTGGGATGCTCGAGCGAGTGGGCGATGAGGCCCATCGCGCCGCGCTCGCGTCCTCCCAAGAGCTCGCTGGCAGCGCCGGACGCCAGACTGAGCCCGGCCATGCCTACGATCGTGGCGGTAACGCCCGCCCCGCTGGCTCTCGTGGGGCCGAGGCGCAAGCGTGCGCGCACGTCGTGCGTCTGCGCCCGGGCGGCGACCAGGGCGACCGAGCCGAGCACCAGCGATGACACGAGGGCGGCGGTCATGATCCCCGGGGCAGACACGGCGAACGCGGTCGCTTCGGCCGTCGCGCGGGAGGGGGCGTTGCGGGCGCGGATGGAGCCCACGCCCAATACGACCAGCGTGGTCGCGACGAGCACGAGCGAGACCGCGACCACGTACGCGACGAGCGCGGGCCAGATCGCGGGACGCGGGGGTCGGGAGACGGGTTGCAGGATAGCTCGTCAGTCTTCCGGCTGGAGCTGGTCGGCGGAGCTTCCACGCAGGCGAAGGCCCGTGGGGCCGGACTCGAACCAAGGGGATGCGGCGCCGCATTGTGTGCAGACGAAGCGGTAGACGCCGCCCGCCGCATCGACGGTCAGAGCGAGGTTCGCCCGGTCCAGCGGGCAGGGGACCCCATCGCCCCGTCGGAAGCCGTCCCACGCCGCCACGAGCTCGTCGGTCGCGCCGAATCGCGCGTGCGAGCCGTCGGGAGGCGGAGCGTCGGCCATGAGGTCCTCTCTTACCGTCGTTGCGAGCGGCCCACCACAGTCAGGTCTTCACGTTGCGCCGCGAGAGCCACTGGCTCGCCGCCTGCGCGACGGCCCCGGTCACGTTCTTGCTGCGCGCCAACGACTTGAGCTCGTGCTCCCGGAGATGCGGGATGAGCTTGGCCGCAAACGCGAAGGGCGTGCGCGGGTTTTGCGTCAAGTTCAGTTTGATCTGGTGCGAGCGTGTCCACTCGCGATCTTGCGCGATGACGCGAAGCACGTCCTCGGAGACGTTGCGGCTCGCGCTGATCCTCACGACCTCGCTCTCCTGAATGCTCGGGCTCTTGACGGACGCCTGCGCGACGAGGCGATTGGAATCGCGAACGAGCAGCAGCCGCTCGGCCGCCGAGCCGAGCATCGCACGTCGAATCTTTTGGGACACGGTCATCTTCGCGAGGCGCGCGTGCAAGGGCAGGAACTTGTCTTCGACCACTTCGTCGCCGGTCGACTCGTCGATGCGGTGCGTATCCTCGACGGAGGGGTCGACCGGGGCTTCGTTCGACGCGGCGTCGGTCTCTTTGAAGAGCACGTCGTCGGGCGTGGGCTCCGCCGACTGCTCGGCGATGAGCTCCTGGCCGATCGCCGCCGCGGCCTCCTTGTAGGCGGGAATCCCTCTGAGCTCGACGTGATTCCTGACGGCGAGCTCGAGAACGCGGTCCGCGGTCGACATGCGCGTGGCCTTGTTCATGTAGAGCTTCTCGATGATCTGCGGGTGCGCGAGGAGTCGTTGCTCGTTGGTCGCCACGAGCTCCGCCACCGCCTCGCTCGCGAGCGCTGCCACCTCTGCGACCGCGTGCGGAAGGATTCGAGGGTGCGCGAGCAGCTTCTCCATCACCACGACGTTGGCCGCGTACTGCGGCGCGATGAGCGCCAGCACCCCCGCCGGCAGGTCGCTCGCCAGCGCGCCGTTGAGAACGGGGGCAGGAAGCTTGCCCAGGGTCGTTCTGGCGATGGCCGCGATCGTCGCATCGGCCGATTCCGACAGCAGCGCGACCACGGTGAGGGCGTCCCCCGGCTTGAGGCCGGGCGCGACTCCTCTGGCGGCCATCTGTCTCATCGGCGCGGGCGCGGCCGGATCGAGGATTTTGCGCGCGGCGGGCGCGAGGGCATCGATGTCGACCGGCGGTTCCACGGACTCAGAGACTAGCGGCTGTGGTGCTAGTCTTGTAAGCGGGAAGGGCCGAAGGAGAGCAGCCATGGGCGTCTTTGACTTCGTCCGCAACGGTGTGCGCGAACTGATGATCGCGCGCCCCGACGGGCTCAAGAACCTCATCGTCTACAAGCACCCCGATCAGAACATCCCCATGCACGCGCAGCTCACCGTGGACAGCGACGAGTGCGCGGTCTTCTTCAAGGACGGAAGGGTCGTGGGCGTCATTCCGCCCGGGCGCGTGACGCTCCAGACGCAGAACGTCCCGTTTCTCAATGCGCTTGTCACGAGCCTCACCGGTGGGCAGGTCCTCCTCAGCGAGATCTTCTTCGTCAAGACGTCGCCCCTGCGCAACGTTCCTTTCGGCGGTCCCGTCGGCGAGATGATCGACCCACTGACCGGCGAACAGGTGAGGCCTCGCATTTTCGGCGAGATGAGCGTCGTCGTGGTCGACCCGGTCCGGTTCATCGTCGCCTATTCCGGGCAAGCCGCCAGCGGCGGGAACGACGAGGTGCTCAACTGGCTGAGGGGGTGCTTTCTCAGCGGCGTCAAGACGACTCTCGGCGAGCTTTGCGAGAACGAGGGGAAAAGCTTGCTCCAGGCCGTCTCGCTCACGAGCACACTGGCAGCCGCCTTCGTCGCCCGGGCGCCGGATCTCAACGACGCGGGGGTGAAGATCCTGCAAGTCGGCACGTTCAACATCAACTTCGACGACGAAGACCGCCGGCGGCTCGTCACCGCGAACGCCGAGATCGCGAAGGCGCAACGCCAAGCGCGCGTCAAGCAGATCGGAGTCGCCGGCGCGGCCGCCGACGCGCAAGCGCGCCAGTTCTCGCTCGATCAGCAGCTCAGCCAGGATACGCGCTACGTCAAAGAGCTCGCTGGGAGCTATCAAGGTTTCGCGGCCGGGCAGGCGGTCATCGGGGCAGGGAAGGGCATGGCCGAGCACGGCGGCGGCGGGGTGGCGGGCCTGGGTGCGCAGATGGCCGTCGGGATGGCCATGGGCAACGCGGTGGCGAGCCCAATGGCGCCATCCGCGCCCACTTTTTCGCCGGGCGGCACGCAAGTGACGTGCGGCAAGTGCGGCGCCAAGCAGCCGGGAGGGAAGTTCTGCGCGGAGTGCGGAACGGCGCTGGTCGTGCAAACGAGGTTCTGCGGCGGCTGCGGCGTAGGGCTCTTGCCCAACGCGAAATTCTGCGCGAGCTGCGGCAAGGCAGCGTAGATCGGCGGCCGATGACCTCTTCGGCGGTCTAGCCGCTTGACACCCCCGGTCGGGGCCTTCCATGCTCAGCGTGGGAGCCCGTGGCCAAGCAGAAGCTGCTACTCGTCGACGCCGACCCTCGTAGCGTCCGCGTGCTCGAAGTCAGCCTGAAGAAGGC
>CAZHED010000066.1:0-21930 GCA_964531095.1 uncultured Polyangiaceae bacterium
GTGGAGCAACGGGGGATCGAACCCCGGACCTCCGCATTGCGAACGCGGCGCTCTCCCAGCTGAGCTATTGCCCCGGGACCATCGTCGGCGGACACCTTTTTTTCGGGGGGAAGGGGCCCGGCAACGGCCGCGCACCATACGCCGAGGACCCCCGAAGTCAAGCATTGAGGCGCCGTCTCCCCCCCATCCATCCACCAACCCTCGCCCCATCGATTCACTATCGATAGCCGGAGACGAGCGATCGCGCGAGGAGCCCCCAGCCGCCAGTGGTGACGAAAAGCAAGAGCTTGAATGGGAGGCTAACCTGCGAAGGGCTCATCATTTGCATGCCGAGCGCCAGGAGCAGGTTCGAAACCACAAGGTCGATGACGAGGAACGGGAGGTAGATCAAAAAGCCGATCGCGAAGGCTTCGCCGAGCTCGGTCACAACGAACGCAGGGACGAGCACGGTCAGGTCGTCGGCAGCCACCGACGCTCGGGCTTCCGGGGCGCGCGAATTTCGGGCCACTTCGAAGAAACGCGCGCGCTCGACGTCACTCGCGTTCGCCTTGAGAAAATCGCGCATCGGCTCGCGTACGGCCTCCACGCCACGCTGTACGAGCCCCGCGGTGTCTCCCCCCTTGCCGGTCAAGAGCGGCCCCGCGCGCGCCACGATCTTGTCGCTCACCGGAGCCATCGCGATGAGGGTGAGCGCGCCGGCGAGCGCCATCACGACCGTATTCGAGGGAACCCCTTGGGCGCCGATCGCGCTTCGCACGATTTGCAGCACCGTCGCGATCTTCACGAACGCGGTGACGGTCATGAACGCAAACGGCAAAAGAGAGATGATCGCGAGCGCCACGACGAGGACGATCGGACGCGAGAGGAGATCGTCGGCTCCGGCCATTTACTCCGTCTCCCGCGATGGTTGCCGGGCCGCTCCGTGTCCTGGGGCGCGGGAGAGAGCGCGCGCCAGTGCTTCGGTGAAGGTCGCGCTTTTGGTCGCCGTGTTCGGTAGCTCGCTCGCCGGAATCTCGCCGAGCTTCGTGAAGCCGCCTTCGCCGACCCCGACGACGAACAGCTGGGCTCCGACTTTTACGAGGTAGATGGACCTGCGACCGTCGAGGGGAAGGTGACCGCGGAGCTCGATCGGCCCGCTTGGCCTGCCCACGCCCAGCCGGCGTGCGCCCCAGAGAACGAGAAAAGCCATCGCGCAGACTGCGAGAAGCGTGGCCAGGGTCTCGATGAGGTATCCAGTGTAGGATGGCACCGTCACGCCTCGGGCGGCCGACTGTACCGCGGATTGGTCGCGTACGCAGGCGGCGGTCGGGGCCGCGACCAACCCCGCGAAGGCGCCCGGGTTTCGCGCGCGACAGGTTGACGAGCCGGCCGCAGCCGTCTAAACGCGGCGCTGAACCAAGTGCCTCTCGTCGTCCAGAAGTTCGGCGGAACGTCGGTCGGTTCGATCGACCGCATCCGCAACGTCGCTCGCCGCGCCCTCGCCGCGCAACGCGCCGGCAACCGCGTCGTGCTCATCGTCAGCGCCATGAGCGGCGAGACCAACCGTTTGCTGGGGCTCGCGCACCAGGTGGCCGACGTTCCCGATGCCCGCGAGATGGACGCGATCGCCGCCACGGGCGAGCAGGTGTGCGCGGCGCTGACGGCGATGGCGATCCACGCCGAAGGCGGGAGCGCCCGGTCCCTGCTGGGCCATCAGGTGCGGATTCTGACGAACAACGCCTTCACCAAGGCGCGAATCAAGGCCATCGACGCGTCGAAGATAGGCGACAGCCTCGACCGCGGAGAGATCGCCGTCGTCGCGGGGTTCCAAGGGGTCGACGAGCACGGCAACATCACGACGCTCGGGCGCGGCGGGTCCGATACGAGCGCTGTGGCGGTTGCAGCGGCGATTGGGGCCGACGAGTGCGAGATCTACACAGACGTCGACGGCGTCTACACGACCGACCCGAACGTGTGCCCGTCCGCACGGAAGATCGACCGCATCTCGTACGAGGAGATGCTCGAACTCGCCTCGCTCGGTGCGAAGGTGCTCCAAATCCGCAGCGTGGAGATTGCCATGAAGTACAATGTCCCCGTTCACGTGCGAAGCTCGTTCAACGATCAACCGGGGACCCTCGTCACCAAAGAGGACGCGGCCCTCGAAGGGGTGGTCGTCAGCGGCGTCGCCTACGACAAAGGCGAGGCGCGCGTTCACGTGGTCGGGGTCGACGACAAGCCGGGCGTCGCTGCAGAGCTCTTCGAAAAGATCGCCGAGAAGAACATCTCGGTCGACATGATCGTGCAAAACGTGACGACCGATGCGAACTCGCGCGCCTCGATCACGTTCACTCTCGCGAAGACCGATCTCGTCCGGGCGAAGCCGTGGATCGAGACCGTGGCGAAGAGCCTCGGCGCTCGGGAAGTCCACTACGACGAGGATGTCGTCAAAGTGTCGGTCGTCGGGCTCGGGATGCGGTCGCATGCGGGAACCGCCGCGAAGATGTTCCGGATCCTCGCGAACGAAGGGATCAACATTCAGGCGATCGCTACGAGCGAGATCAAAGTTAGCTGCCTCGTCGCCGCGAAGTACACGGAGCTTGCCGTGCGGGCGCTCCACGACGGTCTCGGCCTGGCGACCCGGTGAACCTCACCACCCCCAGGTGTACTCGAAGCGCGCGAACACTTGCGTGAAGCTCGGGTACGTGGAGATGTCGGTCACGAAGAAGTGCTGGCGGAAGGCCACTCCCGCAGCCCAGCTCCGGTCGAAGCGATAGTCGAGGCCGAGCGCCGTCGCCAAGCCCGGAAGAATCCTCGTTCCCGAGATCGTACCGGCCGTGAGCGCGTACCCGCCCGCGAGCACGCCTCCGTACGGCACCCATTGCCCGACGTCGAGCACGTATCCGATTCCGAGGTCGACGTCCGCGACGCTTCCGGGCCGCGTCCGCGGCGTGGCGGCGCTCCGCAGCTTCTCGCCGGGCGCCACCACCGACCATGCGCCCTCGGCCATCAGGTTGACGGCGTCGCTGAGGCCATACGTCCAGTGCACGCCGGCGCCGCCGCCCAAGTCCGTCTTGTCGCTCATGACGAGCAGCGCGCCGCCAAGGTCTACGCCGAGGTGATGCTCTCGTTCGACGGCGCCGGCACGCGATGTCAGCGCAAGAGCCGCGACCGCGATTGCGGCGGCGGCTGATCTCATTTGGCCTCGGTGAGCGCTCGCTCGATGAGCTTGCGAAATTTCGGGTACGGCTGCGCTCCGCTGAGAAAGTACCCGCTGTTCGCGCCGGCCGCCGCGATGACGAAAGCGGGTGTCCCGCCTATGTCCATCGCGGCCGCCGCCTCTTCGTCGGCGTCGATCTGCCCCTGGTGAGCGCCGCCGTCGAGAGCCGCTTTCCACTTGCCCATGTCGAGCCCGACGCCTCGCGCATACCCATCGAGATCCTCGCGCTTCAGATCGGTTTGGTGGGCGAAAAGCTCGTCGTGGATCCCCCAGAACGCGCGCTCTCCCTTCTGCGCCAGCGCCTCGCGCGCAGCCCGCGCCGCAAGGGGCGCATCGGCATGGATTGACAGCGGCAAGTCGTGCCAAACGATCTTCACTCTCGCGCCGTACTCCCGCGCCACTCGATCCAACACCGGTTGGACGCGCTTGCAGAACGGGCACTGAAAATCGCTCCACTCGTGCACCGTCACCTTCGCCGCCGCGCTCCCGCGCGCAGGATCGCCTGCGGGCAGCGGAGTGGGCAGCGCTTTCTTTTCCGGCTCGATCGCCCCCTTGCCGTCTCGCAAAAGCGCCTCGTAGAGGCCCTCCGGCTTCGTTCCGGCAGCGAGCAACCCCTGGGCCCGCCGTACCTCCTCGTCGATGACCTCCTCGAACTTCTCCTTCGGTTGAGCGCCGGCGAGGCGCCGGCCGTTGACAAAGAAGTGGGGGGTACCGCTTGCCTCGAAGTCTTCCGCGAGGTCGATATCGTCGTCGATGCTCCGGTGGCGCAGCCGGTTGGCGATGGCCGCTTTCACCGACTCGGCCCGGGCGCCGAAACCCGCCGCCAATTGTGCGAGCGCGTCGTCGCTCAAGTCGGCCGACCCGGCGAGCAGCTCGTCGTGCATCGACCAGAACGCCGCGTCCCCCTTCTCCGCCCGCACTTCGAGAGCCGCCTCCGCCGCCGGCTCGGCGCGCGAATGAAACGGGAGCGGATTGTCCTTGAACACGACCCTAAGCTTGTCGCCGTACTCTTCGCGCAGCGCCCTCACGGTCGCCTCGGCGCGGATGCAGAACGGACATTCGTAGTCGGCGAACTCGATCAGGGTCACCAGCGCGGCGGCCGGACCCCGTGCCGGGCTGTTGCCGAGCGGCACCTTGTAGACGGTCTTCGACTCGCCGCCGTCGTCGTCGGTCTTCTCCGGCTCTCGCGCGCGGTTGTCGTGCGTGAGGTCCACGTACACGCGTTCGCGAGGCGTGCCCGCCGCGATCTTGGTCTCTGCCAGCCGAACTTGCTCGTCGATCGCGTTCCGGAAAGTGGGGAACGGCAACGCCCCCGCGAGCGGCAGGCCGTTGACGAAGAACGTTGGCGTGCCCAAGACGCCGAGCTCCTTGGCTTCATTCATGTCTTTGGCAACGGCGCCGGCCCATGTGTGGCTTGCCAGGCCTGCCCGGAAGGCTGCGCCGTCGACGACCCCCGCATCCTTCGCCCATTGCTCATAGGCCTGCGGGCCAAGGGAGTGCGAGCCGCGAAGCGCGGCGTCGTGAAACTTCCAAAACGAATCCGCGCCAGCAATCGCGAAGACCCCCGCCGCTGCCTCCGCTGCCGGTGAAGCGTTCGGGTGAAAAGGCAGCGGGCTGTTCTTCCAGACGATGCGGACGGTGTCCGGACCGTACATCTCCAGGATTTCCGCCAGTGTCGCCTCCGCGCGAGCGCAGAACGGGCACTCGAAGTCGGCGAACTCGACGATCGTCACGAGCGCCGTTCGGCTGCCCCGCGACGGGTTGGTGAGCGAGATCGGCACGGCGGCGTCTTCCTCGCTCGGCGCCTGCGTTCCATCGGCGGCCGCGGTGGCGCGGGCGCGAGACGTCGGCGGCGCCAGGCTCGGCGCCGGCGCCGCCGCGCCGCATGCCCACGAGGCAAGGCAGATGCACGTGAGGGCTGCGCGTACGCTCATCGGCGCTCCCGATCGGGCAGCAGCGCCCTTCCCCGCGCGATCCTCGCGCGCGGGGAAAGGGACGCTATGTGCCTCATTCTTTGCGTTTCGGGCTGCGTTTCACTTGGCTTCGGACAACGCTCGCTCGATGAGCTTGCGGAACTTCCCGTAGCTCTCGGCGCCGTTGATGAAATAGCCTTGGCTGGCGTTGCCGGGCACGATGATGAACGCCGGCGTACCGCTGATGCCGTTGTCGTTCCCTGCCTTCTTGTCGGCTTCGATCTCGGCGGTGTGCGTGCTGCCGTCCAGGGCGGCCTTCCACTTGTCCGAGTCGAGGTTCAGTTCCTTGGCGTATCCGTCGAGGTCGTCCCTCTTTATCTTCTGCTGATTGGCGAACATCTTGTCGTGCATCGACCAGAAGGCGCTCGGGCCCTTCTGCTTGAATGCCTCACGGGCCGCTTGAGCGGCGAGGGGCGCGTCCGGATGCATGGGGAGGGGCATGTCGTGCCATACGAACTTGATCTTGTCGCCGTACTCCTTCATCACCTGAGACACCGTGGGCTCCACTCGACCGCAGTACGGGCACTGGAAATCGCTCCATTCGTGAATGGTGACTTTGGCGCTCATGTTGCCGCGGGCTGGATCGTTGCTCGGCAACTCCTTCGGCACGTCTTTCTTTGCAGGCTCCGGAGGGCCCTTTCCGTCCTTGGTCAACACCTCGTAGACCTCGCTCGGCTTGGTTCCCTTCGCGATGGCATCCTGCGCTTTCTTGATCTCTTCGTCGATGATCGCGTCGAATTTCTCCTCCGGCTGGGCGCCGACCAAGCGCCGGCCGTTGACGAAGAAGTGGGGCGTTCCGTTCGCCTGGAAATCCTCGGCGAGGTCCGAGTCCGCATCGAGCGACTTCTTGTAGGTGTGATCGGCGATCGCCTTCTTGGCTTTGTCGGTGTTGCCGCCGGCGGCACCGGCCGCCTTGATGATCGCTTCGTCGGAGAGATCCTTCTGGTTTTCGAACAGCTTGTCGTGGACGTCCCAGAACCCCTTGTCGCCTTTCTCGGCTCGGACCGTCATCGCGACCTCAGCAGCCGGCTCGGCGCGGGGGTGGAACGGTAGGGGCTCGTTTTTCCACACGAGGCGAACCTTGTCGCCGTACTTGTCGCGGATCGACTTGAGCGTCGGCTCGACGCGTGAGCAGAACGGGCACTGAAAGTCGCTGAATTCGATGATGGTGACCAGCGCGTTCGGGCTACCGAGCACGGGGCTGCTCCCGACGGGGATCTTGAAGACCGTCTTGGTATCTTCCTTCTCACCCTCCTCTTCCTTGGGCGCCGGAGCGTTCTTCTTGTTCTCCTTCGTCATCTCGACGTAAACGCGCGACTTCGCAGTGCCGGCGGCAATCTTCGCTTGCGCCTTCGGCAGCTCCTGGTCGATCGTCTTCTTGAAGTTGTCGAAAGGCTGGGCTCCGTTGATGAAGACCCCGTTGACGTAGAACGACGGTGTCCCCTGCACGCCGGCGGCCTTGCCGTCATTCAAGTCCTTGTCGACCTTGTCGGCCCACTTGTGGCTCGCAAGACCCGCCTTGTAGGCGGCGACGTCTTTGACGCCCGCCTCCTGCGCCCACTTGACGTAGCTGTCGTCGCTCAGCGAGCCCTGGTTCTTGAAAGCCGCGTCGTGGAACTTCCAGAATGCGTCGTTGCCGGCCATCGCGAAGACGCCCTGCGCAGCCTCGGCCGCGGGCTTGGCGTTTTGATGGAACGGAAGCGGGTTGTTCTTCCAAACCATGCGGACCTTGTCGGGACCGTAGGTCTGCCGCACCTGATCGAGCGTCGGCTCGACGCGCGAGCAGAACGGGCACTGGAAGTCGCTATAGACGACGACCGTTACCGGGGCGTCGCGCTTGCCCCACATCGGGTCCTTGCTGGAGATCGGAATGGGCGATTCGCTGTCGTCCCACGCACCGGCCGTGGCCGCTGCGGGAGAGTCAGCCGTAATTTCGCCACTGTGCAGGCGCTTCTGGTCGTACCCCCACATGACGGCGACGCCCGCGATGAAGCAGAGGAGAAAGCCGATGACGGCCACTCCTGCGTTCACGCCCCCGCCGGCGTCGGACGACGCGGCCGGAGCACTCTTCGTTTCTTTGGTCATTGCGCTCACCCTGTGTCTGAAATGAAGTGGGCCGTAGCTAGCGCGCGTGAGGCGCGCCGTCACGGCGAATCCGAGCCGAGACCCCACCTGACCCGTGGTCGGGCTCGGGCGACGGCGCCTGAGCTACGACCAGAGTGCGGTCCGCGCGCACCGGGCGAGGCAACGAATTGGTTGCGGTCGCGCGCGGTTCAGCCGCGGGGCGGGCGTTCGACGCGAACGCGCACGCCGAAAAGCGGTCGCTTCGCGCCGGGATCGAGCGAAATCGCTTCACCCGGACCGGCCCCGAGCCCGAAGCGATCGACGGAGAGCGCGTAGTGGGCGGTTCCGTACAGAGAAGGAAAAACCGAGTGCGCGGGAACAATGCGCGCGTGCACGAGAAGTTTCTCGTCCCTGCACGAGCCCCCCGCCGCCGCCCGCCGTACCGCTACGTCGGGCGCCTCGAACGAGGGAACCGGAGCGATGGCGCTGGCGCCGCGATCGTCGCAGAGCCCCGCCGGCATCGCCCGCGCAGGTCGTCCGACGGTCCACAGCGCGAGCACCACGCTCACGAAGAGGGCGAGGCGAACGAGCATTGCCACGTACTGTGGATCGGCTGGGGGCGAGTCCGCAAGTGGGCGGGCCCGCGTTCGCGGTGCTGCCCGCGGACCCCGCGCGCGGCGCCGGCCGCCGGCCGGACCGCGCTCAAAACGACGCCGCGGCCCGGCTGGCAGCCCGCCCGCTCTTTATGGTAATGAGCGCGCCTATTTCGACCGCGTGCCAACGGAATGGCAGCGGCGGACGAGGCAACTAGACCCATGTCCAGGCGGCGGTGACGATCATGCGTACCCATGCGGATGTCTCTCGGAGTGACCTCACGGCGGTGGGACATTGAGCGCCTCGCAGTCATTTCGTGCGATCGAGGCGTGCCGGGTCTGCGGCTCGACGGAGCTTCGGTCCGTGCTCGATCTGGGCGATCAATGTCTGACCGGCGTCTTCCCCCGGACCGAGGGCGCGAGGGTGACCAAGGGGCCGCTCGAGCTCGTGATGTGCCGAGCGGACCAAGGGGCCTGCGGACTCGTGCAGCTCCGTCACAACTACGATCCAGGGGAGATGTACGGAAGCCACTACGGGTATCGCTCGTCACTCAACCGTTCGATGGTCGACCACCTCCGCGCGAAGGTCCAGTCTCTCACGGAGCGCTCGCCGGTACGGGCGGGCGACGTCGTTCTCGACATCGGGAGCAACGACGGAACTACGCTTTCATTCTACCCGGAGGCGGCCACGCTCATCGGGATGGACCCGACGGCCGCGAACTTCGCCAAGTACTACAAGAGCCACATTCGGGTCGTGGCGGACTATTTCTCGGCAGACGCGTTCCTGCGCGCGAGCGGAGCCAAGAAGGCGCGGATCGTGACTTCCATCGCGATGTTCTACGACCTCGAGCGGCCCCTCGACTTCATGCGCCAGGTGCACTCCGTGTTGGCCGACGACGGGATTTGGCATTTCGAGCAGAGCTACCTGACGTCGATGCTGGCGGCGAACTCGTACGATACGATCTGCCACGAGCACGCGGAGTACTACGGACTCGGCCCGATCGTATGGATGGCCGACCGGGTCGGATTCTCGATCGTCGACGTGTCGCTCAACGACATCAACGGCGGGAGCTTCGCCGTCACGGTGACCAAGGCGACGCCGGGGGCGACGAAGCACGCCGCCGTGGTCGGCCGGATGCTCGAGAAGGAGCAGAAGGAGGGGCTCAGCGGTCCCGCACCGTTCGAGCGATTTGCCGAGGGGGTTCGCCGGCACAAGAGCGAGCTTCACGCGCTGCTCGAGGGATTGAAGGGCGCGGGCAAGCGTGTCTTCGGGATGGGCGCATCGACCAAGGGCAACGTCATTCTGCAGTACTGCGGCATCGGCCCCGATCTCCTGCCCTGCATCGCGGAGGTCAACGAGGACAAGCTCGGTTGCTTCACTCCAGGGACGCAGATTCCAATCGTCTCCGAAGAAGAAGCCTTCGCGCGGAACCCCGACGTGTTTCTCGTGCTTCCGTGGCACTTCCGCGACAACTTGATCCGCCGCTCGGCGCCCTTGCTAAAGCGGGGGATCAAGCTTCTCTTCCCCCTTCCGAAGATCGAGCTCTACCCATCGTCATGACGCGTGTGGTCGTCGTCGGGGCCAAGGGGCAAGACGGGCGCATCTTGTGCGAAAGGCGCTCGCAGACGAACGAGGTCGTTCTGCTCGACGTCGGATTCGCAGTCCAGCATTCGGCCTCCGGCGTGGCTCCGATTCACCCCGTCGATCTGGAGAACGCGGATGACGTGAGCCAGCTGATCGACCGGGTCGGCCCCGACGAGATCTATTATCTCGCCGCGCACCACCACTCGTCGGAGGAGCGGCCGAACGAGGTCGCGGAGCTTCGCAAGTGCACCGACGTCCACCTGACCGGCCTCGTGCACTTCCTCGAAGCGATCCGGCAGCGCGCGCCGCGATGCCGGCTCTTTTACGCGGGTTCCTCGCAGATGTTCGGGGAGCCGAAAACGCCGCGGCAGAGCGAGACGACCCCGTACGCGCCGCGAAACGTTTACGCGATTACCAAGGTCGCGGGCGCGCACGCCTGCGCACTCTACCGCGAGCGACACGATGTGCACGCGTCGGTGGGAATCCTCTACAACCACGAGTCGGCGCTTCGGGGCCCCCGATTCGTCACCCAGCGGATCGCGCGAGGCGCGTGGCAGGCGAAGCGAGATCCGTCGTTCAAGCTCAAGCTCGGCTCGCTCTCCGGGGTGGTCGACTGGGGCTACGCTCCCGACTACGTCGACGCCATGATTCGCATCGTGTCGCATGCGATCCCGGACGACTACGTCGTCGCCACCGGCGAGTCGCACACAGTGCGGGACTTCGTCGAGATCGCGTTCGGCATCGTCGGTGTGGACTGGAGGGCTCACGTGGAAGAGTCACCCTCGCTCGTGCGAGCGAGCCCAGCGACCCTGATCGGCGATTCGACGAAGCTGCGGGAGCGCACGGGCTGGGCGCCGACCGTAGGCTTCGAGCAGTTGGTGGGGATACTCGTTCGCGCGGCGGAGTGACGAGACTCCATGCGACCGACGACAGCACCCGTCGGCACATGGCCCGACGTCAAGAGTGCCGCCTCGTCTTTGGCCGCCCGATTCGGCTGGCGGGTCGTTCACTACGCAATCATTCTGCGGCTCCACGAGCATTTCATTTCGTCCGGACGCAAGGCGGCTGGCCGCGACTGGAGTGAATACTTCTATCCGTTGGTCGACGCTCTGCGCTTTTCGATCGTGAAGTACCACCAGTTTCCTTGGTGGAATCCATGGTTGCTTTCGGGTCAACCACTTTTCGCGGAGCCGCAACTCGCGGTGCTGATGCCGGACACTCTGTTTGAGGTCGCCTTCGGGACCGTTGTTGGCTTGAAGCTCGTCGTTTTGTTCTACTTCTTCGTCGGCTACGAGGGCACTCGGTTTCTTTGCCGGGAGATCTTCGGCAGACGCCCGTTCGTGGATGCCGTCGCGGTGATTCCCGCGCTGATAACGCCGCTCGCGCTGCACTTCAACGAAGGCCACGTCGTGTTCGTGGTCTTCTATTTTTTTCCCTGGCTCCTGGCGCTCGCCCTGAGCTGGCAGCGCAGCGCACGCCGGGCCCTGGCGTTTGGATTCGTCATTGGCTGCTATTTGTTGAGCTACATCCACTATACGATCATCATGTCGGCGACCATCGTGGCGCCGGTCGTGCTCGTTAGGCTGTGGAAGAATCGCAACGTGAAGGACCTATGGTGGAAGGCAGCCCTGTGCGGGTGCGCGGCCATGGCGATGGGCTTCGCCCGACTTTGTTTGACGCTGTCTCTCGTCAGCCGATTCCCGCGCACGGAAGAATATCACTATCCCATCGTCAATTCTCTCGAGGGCATCGTCGGTACGCTGATCCAACCATTCCAGGACAGGACCACGAGCACGGTCCTCGCGGGGCTTTACTGGTGGGAGCTCGGTTCTTATGTCGGCCTCTGCGCCCTCGTCTTGGCCTATGAGGGCTTTCGCCGAGGCGAGCGACGATTCTGGTCTCTCTACGCCGGCGCGCTCCTCTGCCTGGTGCTCGCCTGGAACAACGGCGACCGATGGTTCCCCAGTTACTGGCTGCACTTCATCCCGCCGTGGAATTACATGCTCGTCATCACGCGCTGGCGTCTGTTCGGGGTCTTCTTTTTGCTTCTTGGTACCGTGCACGGCCTGATCGGTATTCATAACCGGGGTCGCCGGCATCTCGCCGCGGGCCTTGCCGCCTTCGTCGTTCTCGATCTCGGCTTTCACGTGGCCTACGGGTACGCGGGGATGTTCGCTTTCGACGAGCCGCCGGTCGTGTCGGTCGCGGATCCGCCTCGGACCACCAGAGACCTCATTTCCCAGACTTGGCAGGACGTCCGCGAGAACATGGTCTCCGACGGGGCCGAGTCCACGCTGCTCGGGTACGGGTACCACTATCCAAATCGGATGTACGTCGGTGAGAGCGGCTACGTGGGTGAATTCTACGGAGGCTCGCCGGTCACAGTGGAGAGGTGGACCCCGAATCGCATCGTCCTTCGCGGTACGCCAGGCGACACCGTTACCCTCAACGTCAATCCATCGAATTATTGGCTCATGAACGGGCAGCGACTTTTTCCTGCATATCGCCCGGTGGAGATCGAGAAGCCCTTCACCGTTACGGTTCCGCCGGGTGGAAGGATGGAATTTCTGGCTCGTCCGCCCCGCTGGCCGCTCTACTTCTTGGGGCAGGGGGCGTTCGTCGTCGCCACGGCGCTTCTCTTCGTGTTCACCTCGAGACGGGCGGCCGCTGCCCGCGGGACGATGCGCGCTTGACGGCTCGATACGACAGAGCATCGCCCGTTCTGCGGGTTGGGGTTCCCGGCCCGAGGCGCCCATCGGGCCGCCTTGCCTGCAGTCAGGTCCTCGGGTAGAGATACGACCGTTCTAGAATGGGAGCGAGCGGCCAAGGGAAGATCCTTATCTTCGTACCGACGTACGAAGAGCGCGACAACGCGGGGCGGATGGTCGAAGAGCTCATCCGTCACGTTCCAAATGCCGACGTCCTATTCATGGATGACAACTCGCCGGATGGCACCGGAGAGCTGCTGGACGAGATCGCGAAGACCCAGCCGCGCCTGGCCGTCATCCATCGGACTGGAAAGCTCGGCGTCGGCGGGGCACACCTCGACGGGATCGCGTACGCGTACCGTCATGGGTACGACACCCTCGTCACGCTGGACTGCGATTTCACCCACTCACCGTCGGACATTCCGGCGTTGCTGAAGGCCTCCACCAGCGCGGACATCACGATCGGTTCGCGCTACTTGGAGGCGGACAGCCTACCCGGGTGGAACGTGTTGCGCCGGCTTTTGACACACCTGGGCCACGTGCTCACGGTGAACATGCTCGGGATCGAGGGCGACGCGACCGGAGCGTTTCGCGTGTACCGGCTCTCGACGATCCCGCAGGAGATGTTCAGCCTCGTCCGGGCGCGCGGCTATGCGTTCTTCTTCGAGAGCCTATTCGTAGCGACCCGGAACCGTCTTTCAATCCGCGACGTGCCGATCAGGCTTCCCGCGCGCACCTACGGACACTCGAAGATGAATCTCAAAGAGGTGCTGAGGAGCGTCAACCAGCTCCTTTACCTGTACGCGGAGAGTACGGCCAATCCTGCCAACTTTCTGGTGGACGGTGCGGAGCTCGATCTCGACCCGAGGCTCGTCGACCAACGACACTGGGACGCGTACTGGCAGAGAAAGAAGGACAAGGGCACGCTGGCGTACGACGTCGTCGCGTCGATCTATCGGAACCTCGTCATCAAAGAGCGTCTCAATTCGGTCATTCGTCGAGAGTTTGCGGAAGGCGCGAAGCTCCTCCACGCGGGATGTGGCAGCGGCCAGGTGGACGTCGACCTGCACGAGCACGCGAAGATCACCGCGATCGACATCTCGGTTCCGGCGCTCAAGATGTATTCGAGGGACAACCCGAAGGCGTTTGCGGTGAAGCACGCCAGCGTCTTGGACCTGCCTTTTCCGGATGCGTCGTTCGACGGTGCCTACAATCTCGGCGTGATCGAGCACTTCGACAAGGACGAGCTGAGGAAGATGTTCGGCGAGCTACGTCGCGTGATTCGGTCCGGCGGCAAGTTCGTGGCCTTCTGGCCGCACGCGCGTGCGACGAGCGTGGCCGTGTTGAACTCCATCCACTGGGCCATGAACGACGTGCTCAAGAAGGACATTCACCTGCACCCGCCCGAGGTGTCGCGTGTTCACTCGAAGAAGGAAGCCCGGAACCTCCTCGACGAGAACGGCTTCGATCTGCTCTCGTACGAGTTCGGACCCCGTGACATGTTCGTACAGGCCATCGTCATCGGGGAGCGGCGGGCCTAGAAGACCTCGACCTCGCTGAGGGCCAAGTACCAGGTCGCGCGGATCCGCACGTAGCGCGCGTGGTCGCGGACGCTCGCTGACCACGGCTCGGACATGAGGCCGCCATCACCGAACGGCGCGTCCCGCTTCGCGACCTCTCGCCATGCTTCGCCGTCGCTCGAGAGATCGATGAAGTACGGGAGGCCGTCGTTCAAGTTCGAGTCGCCACGGTTGTACACCACGACTTTTTTCAGGTTTGCGTCGTGCTCGAGATCGATGATGGCCCATCCGGGTCGGAGGGACACCCGCGTGTGCGCGCCGAATGTCTTGCCTCGGTTGCCATCGACCAAGCCAGAGGGATCGGGCGTACCGGGCTCCTGACTGCTCAAGCGCACGGGTTTGCCCAAGGCGAGGTTCTTCGGGCGCCAGAGACGGCCCGCGACGGCGTAGACGAGGTAGCAGAGAACGAGCCCGATCGCCGCGAGCCGGCCTACCCGAGTCCCCGTCAGGTACGCGGGCGTGCGAAGGTCGGTCAGCTCACGAAGGGACGCCGCTTCGAGGGCCAGGGCGTCGTAGGTGAGCCTCAGCTCACCCTCGTCGAGCGAGTCGAAGTAGAGGGGGTCCGTCGACAAAATCGCCTTATCCACGCGACGCGCCTGGGCGCTTGCATCACGCCCGACCGCGCGGCGCAGCTCCGCCAGAGTAGAGGCCGTGTCGAGGGTGGACAGCCTCGCCTCGTCGGCGGTCGTGCTTCGAGCCGCGAACGCGGCACGCGTGAGAAGGGCGACTGCGTCGCGCAAGAGGAGCACGGATTCGATCGGGGACGGCTGCGAAGAGAGGTCGTGCGCCAGCCGCTCGCGCCGGCTCGCCGCTGTCATGTAGGGCGCTGCGAGGGCCCGCTGCCGTGGCGTGCACGCCGCCGCCGTGGGCCCTGGCAAGAGCCAGCTCCTCAGCTCAGGGGCGAACATAGACGTGCTCGGCGGCGGGGCGGTAGTTGAAGTCTTTGAGAAATGGGTTGATGAGTGCGTTCATATGACGCCCTTTGCGATGTTCGTTCTCGGGATCCAAGACGACGATCTTCGGCATGTTTTTCACGAGCTCGTCGCGAACGGGCTTGAGCTTTGCTTCGTCGGTGTCGCCGTCGTACACGCCGAGAATCTCGTCGATTACGTTCCCCTCGCGGATCGCACCAATGCGATTCGCGAGAACGTACAGAAGAGGGGGACCGGTCGTGAATATGCGGTCCGTAGGGGCGCTGTTGGCTGCGATGAAGGCGAGGATCCCCGGGAGCGGCTCGCGGGGGGGGGGCGTCTCGTGCGTGGCGGCCGCCTCGATCTCGTATCGTGGGTATACGGTGATGGCCGCCGCCGACACGACGGCGAGGCGGATGAAAGCGCGCATCCACGAGTCCGACGCCCAAAATGAGCCCTTCATGGTGTCGAGGCCGATCGCTAGAAACGCAAAGACTCCAGCCATGGTCATCGTATAGTAGTGGTTCCACTGGCAGTTGCTGGCCGTCACTGCCCAGAGACCCGCAACTACGCCCGCGGAGGTCGCGGCCAGCAGGGGAACGGATCGCTTGGCGACATAAACGACCGCCGCCGCAAAGATCGGACCCATGTACCCGACCTTCGACAGGTTCAGAAAGTGCAGGCGTATGAGGTCCCACTGGCTTTCGAGCTCGTTCATGGGCGTCGACGGGTGAAACTGGCCCAGGACGACGCAGTAAGACAGCTTCGGGTCACGGTAGATGCGCGTGTAGCGGCTCACCATCTGCAAATACGCCTTCATCGACCCCGTCGGGACCATGTAGATGCAGAGACCGAGGACGACCAGGGCGACACCGAGCCCGGTGAACGCGATGTATCGCTTCGATCTTCGCCGAAAGTCGCGGAAGCCATCGCGCAGAATGAAAACACTCGCCCACGTGAGCAGGACCGTCGGCGCGAACGGCTCCTTGGAGAACACGCAGCACGTCATGAACGCCGCACCAATGACGTCGCTGACGTCTCGATATTTGGTCTCTGCCAGAAGAAATGCGAACCCGAAAAGAAAGTAGCTGAAGCCGATCGACTCCGAGTCGGTCAGCGCTTCGTCGTGGTAGTACGGGTTGACGAAGAGAGCGATGAGACAGACCATCAGCGTGGTCGCGAGCACGCGATCGACGCCGCGGAGAAGAAGCGAGATCTGCAGACACAGAATCGAAGCAAGCGGGAACACTGCAAAAAATCGTCGGTACCCCAGATGTTCGAAGCCGAAGATCTTGAGGGCCAATGCGTGCGTGAGAAAGACGAACGGAGGCTTGAACTCGAGAAAGTCTTTGTACGGAGCGAGCCCCTTCGTGATCGACCATCCGCCCCACACGAAGAATCCTTCGTCGTAGTGAATCGGGTTGTGAAAAAATGCGTCGTTGAAGACTCGGAAGACGTGGATCGTCACCCAGAGGGCAAGCCCATGTCCCACCAGGCGAGGAACTAGTTTGGCGTAATCTCTCGCCCTGGATCGGAAGGCGTGGACGCGAGAGGCACGCATGGGCGGACGATATTCTGGGTGCGGCGTCCGGCGCAAGCCGCCGTCGCAGCATTCTCGACGACCGCAAGCGTTTCCCGGCTGACCGCGCGGAGGGCGACTCTGCCGCTCCGGGTCGTCGTCTACGAACGATCGTTTCGAAGGTAGATGTGATAGTTGCCGACCGTCGATGTCAGCTTGTACCGGTCGTGCAGCCACGTGCGCAGCGTGGGACAGAGCCTTGCCACGTCGGTGACGCCGTCGGGAACCCCCCAGATTCCAAACGAGTTGTCCAAAAATACCATGGCCGCGGGGGGCTGTCCACCCAGTCGCCCACACCCGTCGGCGGCGATTTCGCTCTGAAGTTGGGTGAAGCGGGCCATCTCTTTGGCAGTGGGCTCCTGCCCGGGCGACGGCGGCTGGCGAGTCATGTAGCTTTGGAGGTTGAAGATCATGTTGACGTAGTACGGTATCGCAGAGACCCTCTCGGCGAGCAGCAGGGCATGAGCTTCGTGCCCATAAAGAAAGACGCGGTCTTCCCGGTACGTGTGGGCCTTCAAGTATTCCGCGACGTCAAATGCGTCCTTTTCTTGGGTGCTCACGAATGTGTGGCTCGAAAACTCGGAGAATTCGAGCTGGGCGTGGCAGAGCTGAGCCGAGTAGGCGAGGATCGCAACCGCGACCGTTCCGTGCACCTTGGACCACCCGCGGTCCGCGCGGTGCGCCCAGACCCGCGACAGTGCGAGCAGAAGCACGATGTTCCGGGCCGCGGTGGTCTGCACGACATGGTTCGACCATCCTTTGCCCGTCCAGCAAGCGGAGAACAGGAAGAAGAGTGGGGCGAGCGCGAAGCCGATCGCTCTCCACGGTAGAGCGCCAGTCGCCATGGCGGCGATGAGGCCCACGAGAACGATGATAGCTATTTCCGATGCCGTACCGTAGCCATTGGCGTCGGTGGTGAGCAGCGCCATGGGATCGATGCGCCCCGCGAAGCGGTAAGCGACGAGGGGAAATCGAACGTACCAATACCAGAACCCCGACAGACTTCCGAAGAGGGCCACAGCGCCGAACGTGGCGACGGCGGCCGCCACCCCTCCGACCGCCGCGGCGCGAGCACGACGCGCAAGCGAGTCGGGGGCCTCGCGCCACTCGAAGAGCAGCCCGAGGGCGCTCATCGCCGGGTAGATCGCGCCGAAGGGACGGGAGAAAAGCATGAGGGTCGTCAGGGCGCCTCCCGCGCAGGCGAGTGCCCTTCCGGCGCGGGGACCCCAATCCGCGCTCGCGAAGACGAGGAGCATACCGAGGTATCCGACGAGCGCGTAATACGGGTCGCGCTGAACCGTGTTGCCGTCTCCCAAGTTCAAGTAATACGGCAGCCACATCGCGATACCGACAGCGGCCCACGCCAGGCGTTGAACGGCCTGGGATAGGCGGCCGGGCGCAAAGGCCGGGGCGAGAAGCGCCCCCATCGTGCCGCTCACGACGATTTGAAACACCAGATCAGCGATTCGGCACCCGTGGTCGCTGATGCCTGCGAAGAGCTGGAAGAACGCGTGGAGGAAGTGAATGAACGGTCCGTCCGGGGCTCCCACGTCCTTGTAGAGCCTGACGCCGTGCCGGATGCACCACCCGGTGTACTGGCACATCGCTGCATCGCGAAACAGCCAGCTCGCCAGCTCGCGCTTGATAGGAGTCACGAGCCATGGGGCGAGAGCGATGAGCAGAACACAAGGGCTGACGGCGCGCAGCGCTCGCTCGTCGACTGCGTCGAGAAGCTTCCGCGCGACGGCAGAGCAAGCCCGCTGGAAGTCCCGCATCCCGCGCAAGACGAGTGGTGGTCGGGTCATTGCCGGGCTACCTAGCGCGCGCATCGCGAGACACGCAAGTTGACGCGATCGCAGTCATTTGCCCGGTGCGTCCACGGCGCAGACGGTGCGCCTCATCGTGTGGGCGTCCGTCCATCCGGTTTGCTCGGTCGTCCACAGGCGCGCGCGGGCCGACGCGAGCGCATCACGCGCAGCGGCGCGACGGTCGGCCACGGTCTGGGGATCGGTCGCCGCGTCGTCCGGCAGCCCGTCGGCGGCCACGCGAGCGAGCGTCGCCGCGTCGCGACCAAGGGCGGTCCACCAGGTCACGCTCCCCAATGACGCCGAAAAGCGCTGCGACTCGTCGTCGCGCAGCTCGATGGGCAGGTCGCCGGGGACGATGCCCGCCGAGGCGCTCACCACCCGCAGCCCAGCAGTGCGCGTCGGCATCACCGCCGCCTCGAGCGTCAGCGCGACGACCCCGTGTGCGCGCGCTGCCGAGAGCTCCCCGACCACGTCACGTGCGCAGCGCGGCGAGCCGCTGACGAGCCAGGCGTGCGTGTTGTCGTGGTCCCACGCCGCGATGGGGAACCGCGGATCGCCGGCGCGCGTCGAGGGGATGTCACACGAGATGGGCGCCAGAAGCGCCAGCCGGCCCACACGGCCGCCCGCGGGCGGGTAGAGCGGGACTTCGCTCACGTCGATGACCGGCGCGATCGGCGCAGTCGCGAGCGCGGGCGCCGCGAGGGCCAGCGCCTCCATCACGCTCTCGCGCGGCTCGCCGAGAACGAAACCAAAGGGGCCGGCGTTCTCGCGCTCCGCAGGCGGCGCCAGCACGACCGTGGGCACGCCATGGCTCTTGCCCCAGCGCAGGGCGCGCGCCGCGGTCTGCGCGTCGAGCCCCGCGATGACGACCGCGGCGCCCTCGCCGGCGAGCTCGTCGAGCGACACTTCCGTCCGGTCGGCACTCCCCGCGTCGTCGCGCGTCACCAGGCGAAGACCCTCGCGGGGTCGCGGGTCGTCGAGCGGAGGGGCAGGCTCGAGCGGTGCGCACCCGACCCGCGTCGACGGCGCTCCCGCGTCCGGCGCGGGCGCAGCGTGCGCGCCCTGCCCCCGCAACCCCCGGGGGAGCCCGAGGGCCCACATGACACCGCGAAGGACGTCGGCCGTCTCGTCGCGCAGCCCCGGCGACTCGGTGGGCAAGAGCAGCCCGATCGTTCGTCCCTGCACGACGTTGAGCCCGCGGCGGCTCGTTGCCAGCTCGCTGAGCTCTAGGCCCGCGTCGCCCGTGATGACCGTCGCGCCCGCGCCCGGATCGAGCAACATGCGCGCGAGCTCGGCGTCGCCGCTCTCGGCGGCGATCTTGGCCAGACGTTCCCCGAGGATGCGTTCGATATCGACGCCGTACCCGAAGCTCGCTCGCTGCGCGCGCATCGCCTGAAGCGCGCCGACCATCGCATCGCGGGGGAGCTGTTGCACGAGGGCGCTCACTTTGGCGAGCGTACGGCCCTTTTCCTCTTCGGCGCTCGCCCGCACCCACGCGTCCATGTACGAAATGGCTTCGTAGTCGCGGTGCGTCGCGAGCGCGCTGAGGGTCAGCTCTTCTTCGAAGACAGCGCGCGTGACGGGATCGACGTTCTTTCCGACCAACGGCCGAAGGAGGTCGAGCGCAGGCTCCGGCTCGCCGCGCAGGCGCAAGCGACGCGCGCGGGCGACCGTCCAGAGGTCGTGGGCCGTGCCCGGCGGCAGCGCCTCGGAGGCCGCCAGAAGGCGGTCGGCGGCGCTGAGGTCGCCCTGCTGCATCGCGACGATAGCCAGATACACGCGTGCAAGCGGGACCAGCCCGTCGTTCGGGAAGCGGGCGAGGAAGCGCTCGAGCAGATCGCGCAAGGCGGAGCGGTCGGTACCCTCCGCTTTGCTCCAAGCCTCTCGAATCTCGTCGAACGCCGCGGCGGCTCGTGGCGACGAGGCGAGCGTCGGCACGGGCGTGGGCTCGGTCACTCCCGACGCGCACGCGCCGCTCGCGATCACGCCCGCCGAAACGACCGAGGCGACGCGCATCCTGGCCGATGGCCAGGCGCCCGAGCGAGCCGGCGGAGCGGACGAGCCGCCCGGGAGTCTCGCCGGCCGACGAGGCTGCATGCGGTACCATGCGTAGCACGCGCGTGCCCAATCCCAATCCCTCTCGCCGCCCGCTCGCGCCCGCGCTCGTCCGCCGCCTGTTTTCACTGAGCGGCGTGTTTCCCCTCGGGGCGTTTCTGCTTCTTCACCTGGCGGTCAACGCGCGGGCGCTGCGCGGTGAGGCGGCCTTCGACAGGGCCGTGGGCGCCATCCAGGGCCTGCCGGCGGTCGCGCTCCTGGAGTGGCTGTTGGTGCTTGGGCCGCTTCTGACGCATGCGTCGATCGGGCTGTGGCTAGTCGCGACGGGGCAGCCGCTGGCCGAACGGAGCGCTTACCCGCGACCACTGCGCCTAGGGATGCGCGCAACGGGCGTCGCAGCGCTGGCCTTTCTCGCGATGCACCTGTCCGAGCTGCGCTTCCGAGCGACAGGTGCCCGCCTCGGCGGCGACGAGCTGGCGACGGTGCTCACCGAAGATCTGTCTTCCCTCTGGCACGGCGTGCCCTGGCGAGGAGCAGCGTACTTGGCCGGCAGCGCGTGTGTGACCTTCCACTTGGCCGCCGGGCTGTGGGCGTTCGGCGTGACGACCCGCGTGGGGAAGAGCGCGAGAGCCCGGCGGTGGACGGGGTGGGCAGCAGCGGCGTTCGGCGCGGCGATCTGGGTGCTGCTCGCGAACGTGGTCGTGTTTCGCGCCACGGGAGCGAGCCTGTTCGGCGGCGGAAGGACCGAGGAGACAGAAGGCTCCGGCGCGGCTTGCCCGGTGAGGGAGTGAGCGGCGTGGGTGGCTCAAGAAGCGCGAGGGCCCAAGGCATCGCATCCGTCCCGGACGAACGCGGATGGCTCGATCGCTACGTGCTGCCCGCGATCGGAAAGCTCCCCGTCTCCGACGTCCGCGCAAACCACGTGCGCGGCATCCTCGAGGAAGTCACCGCCAAGGGCCTCCGACGCGCAAGCGTGGCCCACGTGCGGGGCGTGATGAAGCGCCTCTTCCGCGCCGCGGGCGAGGAGGAGCTCATCGAGGCCGACCCGACGCAGTTCGTCCGCGTGCCGAAGACGCGCGAAGTGAAGAAGGCGCGCGCGATCCTGACGGACACCGAGTTTGCGAAGTTCATCGCGTGCCCTACGGCCGATCTCGAGCTCCGCATGCTCGCGCCCGTCGCGCGGTGCGAAGGGGGCATGCGCGCCGGCGATCTCATTCGGTGGGACTGGGCGCAGATCGATCGCGTCCACTTCGCGGAGTGCACCGTTCCGCGCGCCAAGACGGGAACACCTCAAGCGCTCTCCATCCCCGCCGTGCTCGCGCCGTTCCTCCGCACGTGGTGGGAGCGCCAGGGGAACCCGGAGAGCGGGCCGGTGTTCCCCGCGCGGCGAGGCCCTCGCGCCGGTGACTTCCGGCAGGGACGCGGCGCGTCGTATGCCGAGCGGCTTCGCCGTGACCTCTTTCGCGCCGGCGTCGTGCGCCTGCCGCCCGTGAAGGACGAGACCGACCCGAATGGCGACCGCCTGAAACCGAACCCGGCCGACCCGCTCTACCACGAGACGGCGACGACCCTTCCAGTCGACTTTCCGCCGCGCCTTCAACACGGCGCTCGCCGAGGCGGGCGTCAACGTCCAGCAGGCCATCACCTCGCCGGGCACTCGGATCGGCACGGGCACGCGCGCTACGTCATGCGCACAGCCGCGATGGGAACGGTCCCCGCCGCCGCCCTCCCTCGGCCTGCCGGTTGGTAGGCTCCCGAGCACCGCTCGTAGGGCGGGAATCGTCACGGGCCGTGACGTTTCGTTTGGGGCCCCGAAGACTTCCCCAATGATTTCAGTGGGCCATGACAGACTCGAACTGTCAGCCAACGGATTAAGAG
>CAZHED010000067.1:0-20978 GCA_964531095.1 uncultured Polyangiaceae bacterium
CGAAGGCCATCCAGGAGCTCACTTGGGAAAATTCGCGACCCCAACGGGAATTGAACCCGTGTTACCGACGTGAGAGGCCGGTGTCCTAACCGCTAGACGATGGGGCCGAGTCAAAAATCCTGATGCTGCGTATGAGGCGCGCTCCGGCGGGCGCGGCTGGCTGGGGGACAAGGATTCGAACCTTGATAAGCGGAGCCAGAATCCGCTGTCCTGCCGTTAGACGATCCCCCAAAGCTGCGGTGGGGCTCCAGATGGCTGAGCCGACGCCAGCGGTGCCGATCGCGGGCGCACGGGAGCGCGAACACTATTCGGCGAGGCTGCCTTGTCAAGCGGCATACCCCGTGCGCGCGCGCTCGGGCGCTTGAGGGGAGGCACCCCCGCATCCCCCCACCGGGCCGCCCGACGCCCGGATACCTCCTCAGCCCCCTTGACCGCAGCGCAGGAGCGCTTAGTTTCCGCCCGGCTAGCGCTCGCCCCATGCGAGTGCCAATAGTGTCCCACACCAGGGGTGGTTTGGCGTCCCCGGGCGCGCCCCCCAAGGTAACCAACCTGAGGTTTCGCATGAAAATCCGACCACTTGCCGACCGTGTCGTCATCAAGCGCCTCGAGAGCGAAGAGAAAACGAAGGGCGGGATCATCATCCCGGACACAGCGAAGGAGAAGCCCATCGAGGGCAAAGTGGTCGCCGTGGGCAGCGGCAAGCTGCAGAAAAACGGGAAGGTAAGGGCGCCCGCCGTCAAGGAAGGCGACCTCGTCCTTCTCGGCAAGTACTCGGGCACCGAGGTAAAGCTCGATGGGGTCGAGCATGTGATCTTGAGCGAGGACGAAATCCTCGCCATTTTGGGCTGAAATAAGTCCTCGGCCCGGCATCGCGAGAGCGCACCGCGAACGCCTGGCGGGGTGAAAAAACCTCAACGGCACGTTCCCCGGCTGGGCCGGGATGCGCGCCAACGTTTGTTGTTCCGAAGGAGAAAAACCAAGCCATGGCCGCCAAGCAGATCGCCTACGCCCGCGGTGCCCGCCACGCAATTCTCAGTGGGGTCAACCAGCTCGCGAATGCCGTGAAAGTCACCCTCGGACCGCGGGGGCGCAACGTCGTCATCGAGAAGAGCTACGGATCCCCAGTCGTCACGAAGGACGGCGTCACCGTTGCCAAAGAGATCGAGCTCTTCGGCAAGCTCGAGAACATGGGAGCGCAGATGGTGCGCGAGGTCGCGTCGCGCACCAGCGACAAAGCTGGAGACGGCACGACGACGGCCACCGTGCTCGCGCAGGCCATTTTTTCCGAGGGGCTCAAGCTCGTCGAGGCCGGAGCCAACCCGATGGGGCTGAAGCGCGGCATCGACGCCGCCGTCGCCAGCGTGGTGGCCGAGATCAAAAAGCTCGCGACGCCCACCAAGGACAAGGCGACGATCGCGCAGGTCGGCACGGTCAGCGCCAACGACGACGCCACGATCGGCAACATGCTCGCCGACGCGATGGAGAAGGTCGGCAAGGAAGGCGTGATTACGGTCGAGGAGGCCAAAGGAACCGAATCGCAGCTCGACATCGTCGAGGGGATGCAGTTCGACCGCGGCTACCTGTCGCCGTACTTCGTCACCAACCCCGAGAAGATGCTCGCCGAGCTCGATGACCCGGTCATCTTGATCACCGAGAAGAAGCTCTCCAGCATGCAGGATATCTTGCCGCTGCTCGAGCAGGTGGCCAAAGACGGGCGGCCGCTCCTGGTCATCGCCGAGGACATCGAAGGGGAGGCGCTGGCGACGCTCGTCGTCAACAAGCTGCGCGGCCTCCTAAAAGTATGCGCGGTCAAGGCGCCGGGCTACGGCGACCGGCGCAAGGAGATCCTCAAAGACATCGCGGTCCTCACGGGTGGTCAGGTGGCGACCGACGATCTCGGGGTCAAGCTCGAAAGCCTGCAGCTTCGCGATCTGGGACGCGCCAAACGCGTGAAGATCGACAAGGACAATACGACGATCATCGACGGGGCAGGGGACTCGAAGCAGATCAAAGGGCGGGTCGACAACCTCCGCAAAGAGATCGACAAGACGACGAGCGACTACGACAAGGAGAAGCTCCAAGAGCGTCTCGCGAAGCTCGCGGGCGGGGTGGCCGTCGTGAAGGTGGGCGCGCACACCGAGACGGAGATGAAAGAGAAGAAGGCGCGCGTCGAAGACGCGCTCCACGCGACGCGCGCAGCGGTCGAGGAGGGGATCGTGCCGGGCGGCGGCGTCGCCCTTCTGCGCTCCGTCGGGGCCCTGGACGGGCTCAAGCTCGAGGGCGATGAAGCCGCGGGCGTGCGATTGGTTAGGCGCGCCCTCGAAGAGCCGCTTCGCCAGATCGCGAAGAACGGCGGACACGAGGGCTCCGTCGTCGTCGAGAAGGTGCGCCGGGAAAAGGGCGCCTTCGGTTTCAACGCGGCCACCGAGCGCTACGAAGATCTACTGAAGGCAGGCGTCATCGATCCGGCCAAGGTCGTGCGCATGGCGCTCGAACATGCGGCGAGCGTTGCAGGCATGATGCTGACGACGGAAGCTGCAATCGCGGAATGGCCGAAGAAAGAGAAGCCGGACGCGGGCGGGGCCGGCATGGGCGGCGGCGGCATGGGGGGTATGGGCGGCATGGGCGGTATGGGCGGTATGGGCGGTATGGGCGGTATGGGCGGCGACGACTTCGATATGGACTGATGGAAGCCGCTCGGCCTGCCGTTCCCGGGGAGCGCCTCGGGGACGGCCGAGGGCGGGAAGGGCTCTTTGACTTGTTCGATCCGGTCCGCGTACACTGCGGTCCGGGCGCGCGTGGATCTCCGCGTAATCGGCTGCCACGGCGGCGAAACGCCGAAGCATCGAACGAGTGCGTTCGTTGTCGACGAGCGCGTTGCGATTGACGCGGGAGCGCTTACAAGCGGATTGGAGCTGAAGGCGCAGTGTGCCCTCGAGGCGGTGCTCGTCAGCCACGCGCATCTGGATCATATCCGCGACCTGGCGACCATCGCGGACAACCGCAGCCAGAATCGCGCTGAGCCGCTCGTCGTCGCCGGGACCAAGCCCACGCTTTTGGCGCTCAAGAGACACTTCTTCAACAACCTTCTCTGGCCCGATTTCTCGGCCATCCCCAGCGCCCGGCGCTCGACCATTCGCTACCTCGAGCTCACCCCCGAAAAACCGGTGACCGTGGCCGGCTTCGAGGTGAGCGCCGTTCGTGTGAGCCACACCATCGACACCTGCGGGTTCATCGTCCGCAGCGGCAACCGCGTCCTCGCATACAGCGGCGACACCGGACCTACCGACCGACTGTGGCAAGTTCTCGCGGCCACCGAGGGGCTCAAGGCTCTGTTGATGGAGGTGAGCTTTCCGAACAGCGAAGGGCGGCTTGCTCGCGTGAGCGGCCACCACACCCCGGAGACTTTGGCGCGCGATCTCCAGAAGCTGCCAGGGGCAAAGGAGCTTCCGACGCTCCTCTATCACATCAAACCCACCTTTCAGGCCAAGGTCGAGCGCGAATGCGCGCGTCTACGTGGGCTCAACTTGACGGTCTGCGCCCTCGGTGACCATTTCATCCTTTAAGTTCATTCTCTACGCTCAAGGAGGCCCGGCCCGTGGGGCTCTGCGCGCTGGCCGGAGGCTGCTTGAAAAAGAGGCGCCCGTGGACGTTCGAGGATAAGCACGCCGAGAGCCCCTTGCGCCGCGGCAGCGGCGGCCGCAGATAGATCGCTTCATCGTGACGCCCTCGATCCGACCCAACTCAGCCGCTCCGGAGGCTCTCCCGGGCCTGGAAGACGACCCCGAAGGGACTCGCATCGTCGGCGAGGAGCTGAAGCTCCTGTCGATCGTTCTTCGCGCGCTGGACGCCCGGGGCGGGGCTGACGTTTCGGCAGCACGCGGCCGCGCTCTCGACGACAGCCGCTTGCTCGAGCTGCGCGACGACGTCGCGGTCGCCAAACCCGAAGACCTGCCGGCGTTGTTCGAGCAGATGCACCATCTCGGAGCCCTACGCGCGCAGCGCGGCCGCAGCGTTGGCGGCTCGGTCGAACGCTCGAGCCCGTACTTCGGCCACATGCGCCTCGAAGAAGCCGTTGCGCCGAGCGAACGCCGGCCCGGCGCGCCTCCCAAGCGGAGGCGGGACGTGCTCATCGGCTCGCGTTCGTACGTGGATTCGGGCGAGGGGATCCGCATTGTGGACTGGCGCCATGCTCCCGTGAGCCGAATTTACTACCGCTACACGGAAGGGGACGACTACGAAGAGGAGCTTGGCGACCGGATGGTCGAAGGGGCGGTCGCCGTGCGGCGGGGCGTGAGCATCGTCGCCGGAGAGCTGGTCCGCGTCGCGGCGCCTCAGGGGGCCTTCGTTCGCGGCAGCGACGGGCGATGGAAGCGCGTTGCCGCTCGCCGCGCGCGGCTCGAGACCGAGAAGCGATGGGCGGCGCGTCGCGGAGTCGCGGTCGAGGCGCGCCTCGGGGTCGGCGCTGACGGGGAGCTGCGGCAAGACAAGCATCTGCCTGCGATCGCGTCGCTGCTCGATCCCCGGCAGTTCGATCTGATCGCGCGCGACAGCGCCGGCCTGGTGGCGATCCAGGGAAGCGCCGGCAGCGGCAAGACGACGGTCGGCATGCACCGGGTCGCGTACCTCGCCTTCGCCGAGCCGCAGCGTTTTCGTCCCGAGAACATGCTGGTGGTCGTGCCCAACGAAGCCCTGGTCCACTACGTATCGCGGGTGCTGCCGTCCCTCGGGGTCGAGGGCGTCGCAGTGTCCACATTCGGCCGATTGGCAGAACGCTTTGCGTCGCCGATGTTCCCGAAGCTTCCGACCACACTCAGCGAGGAGACCCCGCCGGTCGTCTCCAGGGCGAAGTCGCACGCGGCCATGCTGC
Organism: uncultured Polyangiaceae bacterium; assembly: GCA_964531095.1. GTDB lineage: Bacteria > Myxococcota_A > Polyangia > Polyangiales > Polyangiaceae > Palsa-1150. The sequence goes on from CAZHED010000067.1 coordinate 4,871, forward strand.
GCGCGATCGACCGTATCGTGTCCGGCATCGAGCGCGACCTCGACGCGCGACTGCGTACGTCGATGGCCAAGTGGCCCGACGGGGGCCAAGTGGTTCTGGCGTGGGAGGCAACCAACCCAGGAACGCGCACGCCGCCGGACCTGCGTCTCACCGCTTTGGCCCATTGGGTCGGGGGCAAACGGCAGCTCGCCGGCGTTCCAGCCGCGGCGGCGCTTCCCGACGTGACGCGCAGCGCGCTCGAGCAGCTGCTCACGCGGGAACGCTCCGTCACGCGCTCCGCGGCGGGCGTGTGGGACGAGCTCTTGACGTCGCGCGACTCGCTAGCGGAGACGTTCGCCGGCGAGAGCGCCGCCTTCGGAGTGGGCCAACTCGATCAGGTGCACGCCTGGTGCGTACGGCAATCGCGCGTTCGGGCCGAGGGCGAGCGGGACGGTGAAGCGCCCAGCCTGGACGTCGAAGACCGCGCGCTTCTCCTGCGATGTTGGCAGGTGCTGCGCGGGCCCATCGTCGATCCGTCGGCGAAGCCCGTTCACTTCGCGCACATCTTCGTCGACGAAGTGCAGGACGCGAGCCCAGTCGAGCTGCGTGTCTTGCTGGACCTCGCCAGCAAGGAGCGCTGCATCACGCTCGCGGGGGACGTGGCGCAGCGCCTCCTGGATGACGGCGATGAGCGCGGAGAGTTCAGCTGGGACGCCCTGATTGATGGTCTGGGCGTGCCGCACACCAAGATCGAGCCTCTCAAGGTGAGCTATCGATCCACCGCCGAGATTACGGAGTTCGCGCGCGTCGTCCTGGGTCCGTTGGCACACGATGAGATGCCGGACACGACCCGTCACGGACCTCCTGTGGAATTGTTCGATTTTTCCTCTCCGGGCGAGGCGGTGGCCTGGTTGGCTGAAGCGCTCAAGCAACTGGCCCGTGACGAGCCAGAAGCCAACGTGGCTCTCGTCGCGCGCTTTCCCCAACAGGCGGACGTTTACTACGAGGGTCTGTCGCGGGCCGAGCTACCGAACGTGCGGCGGGTGGCCAAGCAGAACTTCTCCTGGGAGCCCGGGGTCGACGTGACCGACGTGCGACAGACCAAAGGGCTCGAGTTCGACGAAGTCGTTCTCCTCGAGACGACCGCCGCGAGCTATCCGGTCACGCCATCGGCGCGGCATTCGCTCTACGTCGGTGCGACGCGCGCGTCGCATCAGTTGTGGTGCGTGGCCAGCGCGCAGCCCTCGGCGCTGGTGACTGCGGCCATCGCGGCGGACGGTCAGGCGGAGAGCTGAGTTCGAAGCCTTTGCGGATCGAAGGTCCCCAGGCGCCGGTCAGTTGGTTTTACGACGCCCCTTCGGTCGATCCGAACGCCGAGTTCACATAATGGCCCTTATCGGCTCAACGAGTCGCCGCCGACAGGCGGCGTGACTTCGAGCCCCAGAAGCGTTCCAGCGTTGCTCAGCAGGAATGCCCTGTTGCCGAATGCTGCGGGCGTTTGGGAGAAACCGCTGCCCAAGTCGATTCCATCGATTGGACGCCCGTCGAGCGGCGACAACAAGAACGCGCCATAACGGGTCGTTCCGACGAGCAGCGCCCCCGCAATCGAAACCGGCGCGGTGATGCCACCCTCCGGGATTGGCAAGCGCCAGAGCTCTTTGCCGCTCGCGGGATCGAGGGCCCAAAGGCCACTTTCGCCGCTCGATGCAAAGAGAATCTCTCGCGCAGCCACCGGTGGGCCCCCGGGCACGTAGAGCGGGCTCCCGGGCTTGGGCGGGTGCTCCCGCTCTCGCCAGAAGGCCAGATCGGTGACCCCCGCGGCTCTCTCGTTCTTCCAAACGGGCACCCCGCGCTCCTGGTCGAGCGCATAGACGCCCCCGGCATAACTGGCCACGAAAATGACGTGACCCTGAGAGCCCAGGTCTGCGGCGATTGGCGTCGTGTCCACGTCCAGATAACGCAGGGCCTCGGCCCCTTTCGACTGCTCGGCCTCCGCCGAGAGGTCCACCGGCGCCCACCGCTCGCTTGCGTCGCGCGCGTCGTAGGCGCCGACATGCCCGTCGGAGAACGCGAAATATACGAAACCCCGGTCGACGGCCGGGCCGGCATGGCCGCTGATTTCCATGCCGAGGGCAGGAGTGCGATGGACCAGCCAAAGTCGACGAGCCGTGCGCCGATCGATGGCGAAGAGGTTGTCGGCCGCGTTGGCGAAATAGAGATTCTCGCCATCCATCACCACTTTGCGGGCGACCTCGGCGCCGCTGTCGAAGCGCCAGACGAGAGTCCCATCGCTCGCACGGACGGCGTAAAGGGCTCCGTCGTTCGATCCGAAATAGACGACGTCGAGAGCGGAGTCATACAGCGGCTCACTCTGGACCGCGCCGAGCGTCTCGAAGCGCCAGATGGTGCTGCCACTCGCGGCGCGCAGCGCGTACAGCCCGTGGTCGCTCGTGCCGATGAACACGCGACCGCGGAAGGCGTCGATTGCGGCGCGCCCCCGCTCGAAAGGTTCTCCGACCGAACGCGACTCGGCTGCTATGCCGCGGAGAAAAAGAACCTGCATGGCGCCGCCCGGACGGTTGAACCAGAGGGGTTTGTCCGGGTTGACGCGGTCGTTGCTCGTCTCGAGGGTGCTGCAGCCGACCACGCAGGCCGCTCCGGCGAGCAGCATGAGCATTCGCGCGGCGCTCACGGTCCGCCGGGGGTCGGGGCGTTCCCCTTTTGCTGCGCCTGCTGCTGCAGCTGCCGAATCAGCTCTTGGACTTTCGGATCGCTCATGTCGAGATTGCCGCCGGGACCCGAGCCCATCTTCTTTGCAGCTTTGGGTGGAAGGGCGGCCGGGTCCATCTCCCGCAGCCGGTCTTCGACGACGAACTCGAGATACGAAAACGGGTGATTTTCGCCTGGCTCGGTCACTCGCTTGTACACTTCTTTCAGTATCTCGAGGGCCTTCGTCTTGTCTCCCTTCGCCTGAAGGACGCGTGCCTGGTGGTACATGCCAAGTTCCCGGAAGCCCTTCACGTCGACCTGTTCGAGCGCCTTGAACGCAGCCAGGGCGTCGTCCAAATGCTTGTCCTGGCTCGCCGAATCGGTCTGCGCCAAGAGCTCGCGGGCAAAGCCGACCCCCTCGAGGGCGCGCCCCCGGACCTCTGCGTCGGCGAGCGACAGCGGCGAGGACTTCACGTCGTCGTAAGCGGCGATCGCTCCTTTTGCGTCTCCCTGATCCAGTAGCAGGCCCGCCTCTGCCAGGCGCGCCAGGATGGCCGCGCCTGTGCCTGGGTACCTCCCTTCGACTTCGCGGTACTTGGCAAGCGCGGCGCCGCGGCGCTCGGCGATGGACTTGAACGTCGGGTAAAGCTGCTTAGCGCGGGAGCCGTCGTCGTCCTCGTCCTCCTTTTCCGAGACGTGCCCGTGTTCGTCCGCAAATCCCTGGGCAAGGAGCGCCGACCCTTCGGCTTCCTCCTTGTTCTGCCGGTAGGTCCAAACCAAGGCGCCCCCCACGCCGAGCACGACGACCGCCACAAGCACACCAAAAACCTGTTGATGTCCCTTGATCCACTGCCGGCCCCGACGGATGCGCTCCAGGAGCGGGTCCGCCTCGGGAACGTAGGCATCCGTGGCGATGGACGGCCGCTTGACCTTGTCTTCGCCGATCTTGGCGAGCCGTTTGGACGCGGCCGCCTCGAGCCCTCGTTTGCTCTGCTTCTGCTGTTTCTTGCGCTCCAGCAGCTTCTGCTCTTCTTCGCGAGCGATCCGGTCGGCGTCGGTCTCCTCGCCGATTTGCTCCACCCGCGCGGCAATCGCTTCCGGCCGGAAGCGGTCTTCCGGGTCTCGGCCGACACCGGGCACTGCAGATGCTTCTTCCCCTGCGGGGAGGGGGCCCTCCGACGGCACTGGTTTTCGTTGATCGGGGTTCTGATCGTCGTCCGGCACGGCCGCTCCTCGTTTCGGACGTCACGTCTCCGGTAGCCCCGAAGCATGGGTCGAAACCTGCCCGCGAGACTATGTGCGCGAGGTCGGTCAATCAAGTCGCCTGGCGGGCGCGAGCCAAAGCGCGATCACCCCTCCGCTCGAGGCGCGCAGCTCGAGCCGGCCCCGCCCGCTCCTTGCAGAAGCGAGCTCGATCGACCGCACTTCGGTCCCGGCGGTCGTGGCCGGAATCGGTACGCCGTCGATCTGACCTTCCAGCGTGGCGTTCGCGTCGGAAAGCAAAACAAGCAGCGTCAGGGCCGAAGGGCGCGCCGGGGGCGGGAGCGTAGCCTCGACTTCTGTCGCCGGCGCACCCGGGGCCGCCCACGCGCGCGCTCCGAGCGCCAGCAGGGCGCGCGCTTCGTGCGGTCGGGCTGTGACGTAGGGCTCCGCCGAGAGGAAGGAAAGCAACGGAGCACGCGCACGTTCGTCGCCGATCTCGCCGAGCACATCGGCGACGCCCGGACGAATGCGGACATCGTCGAGCGCGTGCACAAGGGCGGGAACCGCGCCGCGGCAGCGCGCCCTGCCCGTCGCCGCGACCAGCTCGCGGACTTCGCGGAGGTCGAGCGCGACCCGAAGTGGTTCGCCCTCCTGCGCCGTTCCCGCGTCCTTAAAGCTCTCCGCGGACCGTCCCGCTGCCACCGCACCGCTCGCCGGGAGCACGTCGGCCCACCACGCGGCAATCTCGTCGCATGCACGCCCCTCCCCTCGCTCCGCAAGCGCCAGCGCTGAGCGCCTGCGCCAATCACGATTGGGGTCCTTGAGGAGCGAATCGACCAGCGGCGCAACAGCCTCCCCCGCGCGCGCCAGCGCCAGCGCCGACCACCGCCGCACGTCCTGGTCCTCATCGTGCGCCAGGGCGCGTCGGGAGGCCGGTACCGTCGCGGCCACGTGCAGCCGAAAGCAGACTTCGGCCGCCTTGCGACGGATGGTGACGTCGGCGTCGTCCAGCAGCGTCGCTGCGTCCAACGCGACGTCCCCCTCGCCTTGCAGGCCTCGCCGGATTGCCTCGGGCCATACCGGCCCGCCGGACCCCTCGTATCGGCCGTGGTCCCGCTCGACGGCGCGCAGCATGTCGCGGAGCGCGTCGAAGCGGTCCGCGTTGTCGCGGGCGACATCCCGATGCTCGCCGGGGTCGTCTTTCGGGCGATACACCGCGCAAGCCGCGGCGCGCCGCTGGCAGACCAGCCGATCCTCGCCCGCGGCGACCAAGGCGTAGTCGTCGGCCTCGGCGAACGCGAACCCCGCGTCCGCCGCAACCAATGCGTCTCCAGCAAGCAACGGGCCCAGATCGCGTCCGCGCAGCCGCGCAGGCCTGGGCGTACCGAGCGCCGAGAGGGCGGTCGGCAAAAGGTCAATGGTCTGGACGACGGTGGCCACTCGCTGCCCCACGCGTACCCCGGGGCCTGCCACCAACATGGGGACACGCACTTGTTCCTCGTAGACCGTCGTGCCGTGATAACGCCCCCCGTGCTCCCCGAACTCTTCGCCGTGATCCGCCGTCACGATGACCACCGCCCCGGGTCGACGACCGCGGACCAGCCGCACGATTCTGCCGATCCCCTCGTCGGCTGCGGCCACTTCGCTGTCGTAGGCGTCGACATCCGGCGGCCCCCCGCGAAAGACGTGCTCGGGGTGAACGACGTACGGCTCGTGCGGCTCGAAGAAATGCACCCATAGGAAGAGGGGCGCGTCGCTCGGAACGCCGGCCAGATATTCGCTCACCTGCTTCTCGCGCAGGCCAGGGTCGCCGAACTCCACTTTGGCGTACTCGAAGCCGAGCTGCTCGGCCTCGAATCGCTCGAATCGGCTCTCGTCGATGAAGAACACAGCAGGCGGGTAGAACGCCGCCGTCCGCCAGCCGTAGCGACGCAGCAATTGCGGCCATGTCTCGGAATCCTCTCCCAGGCCGAGCTCGAGCAAGGGCCGCAGGTACTTGCCTGTCAACATCGACGTGATCGAATAGGACGTATGCGGGGTGGGGCAATAGGCCCGTTCGAAGAGCGTCCCCTCCCGCGCCAGGGCGTCCATGTTCGGTGTCGTCGTGCGCCCATAGCCGTACGCAGAGACGTGGTCGGCTCGTAGCGCATCGACGGTGAGGAGGAGCACGTCCCGACCGGACCAGTCGAGCGACCGGGCTACCTCGCCAGGGGCGATGGCGGAGGTCATCGCCGACGGACGGCCATTGTCGGGGCTGGCCCCATGCACCTTGGCGGCGACGACGACCATCCGCCCTGCCAAAGGGGCGTGCTCGACGAGCGCGATGCGGAGGTTGGCGGCTCGGTCGAGCAGGCGCGCCGCGCGCGGGATCCACGCGGCGCACAGGGCGACGACCGCCACGACGACCGCCGCAAAGCCGCGTGCCGGCCAGCTCGGTACCGAGCCGGCCCGGAAGGAGAAGCCGATGAGCGCGGCCCCCGCGAGGGCCCCGGCGAACATGGCTGCGTGGAAGCCGGCGTAGAGGCGCGGCAGAACGTATCCATCGGCGAGCCAGGTCCCGAGAGCGGTCACGACGCCGAGCGCCGCCAACAGAACCGGACGGCGAGCGAGCGTGCTGACTCTCGGGACGAGTCGCGCCCCCGCGAGCCCTCCCAGGGCCGCGAGCCCGGCGATGAACCCCAGGCGGATCGCCCAGCTCGAAAAGTGCCTTCCGCCAGAGACTCCCGCCGCGACCGCGCCGCCCGCAACGATCCCCGCGGCACCGAGCATCCGGACGGCGCCGCGTACTCCCCGGGCGGCCCTCGTGGCCGTGCTCCAGAGGCCCACGACGATCAACGAAAGCGGCGCGAGCGCCGCCAACGCCATCGGCACGACGGTGTGTCGGGCGAGAGAGATCTCCCACCCGCCGGAGAATTGCTCGCGCCAGAGAAACCACAAGGCCACGTTCTCGGCCAGAAGCAGAGCGCCCCAAGCCGCGACGACGGCCGTCGCGTCGATCACCGCCGTCTCCAACGATCGATCACGCACCGGTTGGGCGAACCGTGGCACGTCAGCCGAAGCTGATGTCCAAGACTTCGTACGTTCTCTCGCCGCCGGGCATCCGCACCTTGACCTCGTCGCCGGCCCGCTTGCCGATCAGCGACCGGGCAAGGGGGCTCGTGACACTGATCGTGCCCTTGCTCAGGTCGGCCTCGTCGGCCCCGAGGATGCGATAGGTCACCTCCTCGCCCGTGTCGGCATTCGTGAGCTTCACCGTTGCACCGAAGGCCACGCGGTCCCCCGCGAGCTTGCTCGGGTCGATCACCTCGGCAAGGGCGAGCTTGTTCTCAATCTCCTTGATGCGACCTTCGATGAAGGACTGCCGGTCGCGCGCAGCATGGTACTCGGCGTTCTCGCTCAGATCACCGTGCTCGCGCGCCGTCGCGATGGCCTGAATGATCGCCGGTCGTTCGACGCTTTTGAGCTGAATGAGCTCGTCGCGAAGCCTGATGGCCCCTTCTGGCGTGATCGGGTTTTTTTGCATTGCGGCAGGGGGGATCTAGCACGACTCTCGTTCCCGGAGTGGTAGCCTGCGTCCCTCTCCGGCGGCGGAAGGGACCATGGCGATTGTCGGGCATCTCCTCGAGAACGGCGTGCGCGTGGCGGTCGAACGCCGACGGGCAGAAGGACCACCTTGGGACTATGAGGGCGAAGCAGCGGTCAAGGGCGAGCGCTTCCGCCTCGAGGCCCGGGTCGATGCAGACGGTACGGTCACCGTAGAACTGACGCCGGAGCCGCCCACAGGATTGGCAGACAAAGTGCGTCTCATCGTCCGCACGGCATGGAAGCACGCCTCGGAGGACGGTGTGGACCCGCCGCGCCGTATCGCCCGGTGGCGGTCGGATCGCTGAGCTTCCCGCGGGCGCGAGGCGGCGCATTCGCCCGAGAGCGGGCCCCGGGCGTCTCGGAGTCGCGGGGCCATCTGCTCATGCTAGCTTCGCGCGCGCACATGCCCCACCGTTTCGCCACCGCGCTCGCCATGGCCGCGCTCGTCGGGCTCGCCGCCTGTGAGAACGAGCCGGCAAAGAATCCGCTCGGCTACACCGAAGACGCCAAGCGCGCCTACGACCAGGCGATGGCCCAGTACAACGCCCACAGTTGGATCGATGCGCAAACCCTGTTTCGCGAGGTCAAGCGCAAATACAGCTACTCGAAATACGCCCGCCAAGCCGAGCTGCGCATCGCCGACGCCGACTTCGAGCAGGAGAAGTACGCGGACGCCATGCGCGAGTACAAAGACTTCGTCCACGCCCACCGGTCCGACGTCGAAGACGTTGCCTACGCACGATCGCGCATGGCCGAGGCGACGTATGCCGAGATTCCCGAGTCTTTTCTCATGCCGGCTGCGGAAGAGCGCGACCAGGCGTCGGTGGTCGACGCCTACAAGGAGCTCAAGTCGTACCTCGCCGACTATCCGGACTCGAAGCAGTCGCCGCGAATCCGAGAGCTACTCGCGCAGGTGCTGGGGCGACTCGTGCGGCACGAGCTTTACGTCGCTCGCTACTATCTGGACAAGGACAACTACGAGGCAACGGTTGCACGGGTCGAATACGCCCTTCGCAATTATGCCGCCGGACTCGAGGGGCTGCGCAACGATGGAAAGCAGCCATCCGATCTCGAGGCGGAGGCCTTGCTCCTTCTCGGGCAGACCTATCTCAAGATGCACAAGTGGGAGCAAGCACGACGGGCCTTCGAAACGGTCGTACAAGGCGATCCGCGCAGTCCGCTCGTCGACCGGGCGCTCGGCTACCTGACGTATCTCAAGAAGCGCGGAGCGTAGGACGCGTCCTTCCGATGGCTGACCCCTCGCTGGTGCCGCCAAAGCCGTCACCCTCGGCGCCGCCCCCCGGTGCGCCCGCTCCGCGCACCGTTCTCGTCGTCGACGACGAGAAGAACATCCGCCGCACCCTTCAGCTGGTCCTCGAGGGCGAGGGCTACCGCGTCCTCGGAGCGGAGACCGCGTCGCAGGCCCTCTCGATTCTCGCGAGCCCTGCGGCGCCTGTGGATCTCGCCATCTTGGACGTGAAACTGCCCGACATGAGCGGGTTGGACGCTCTCGCCAAGATCCGGAGCGACGAGGCCACGAGGGACGTGCCGATCATCATCATCAGCGGGCACGCGACGGTGCACGATGCGGTCCAAGCCATCAAGCTCGGGGCCAGTGACTTCTTCGAGAAGCCCCTCGAGCGAGAGCGCGTTCTCGTGAGCGTTCGCAACGTCCTTCACGCCGCCTTGACCCGGCGCGAGCTCGCCCGCGTCACCGAGCAGCAGCTCCAGCGCCACGAAATGATCGGTCGAAGCGCGCCCATGCGACGGCTGTTTCACGAGATCGAGCGGGTCTCGCCCACCAAGGCCTCGGTCCTCATCACAGGGGAGAGCGGCACCGGCAAAGAGCTTATTGCGCGCGCCATCCACCATCTGTCGCCGCGTACGGACGGCCCGTTCGTCAAAGTCAACTGCGCGGCGATACCGCGCGAGCTCATCGAGAGCGAGCTCTTCGGCCACGAAAAAGGGGCATTCACCGGCGCCCAGCAGCGGCGGCGCGGCCTATTCGAGCAGGCCCACGGTGGAACGCTCTTTCTCGACGAGATCGGCGACATGGACCTCGTCGCGCAGGCCAAAGTGCTTCGCGCCGTACAATCGGGCGACATCTCGCGCGTCGGCAGCGAGCACGTGATCCATGTCGACGTGCGCGTTCTCGCTGCCACGAACAAGGATCTGGACAAGGCCGTGGAGAGCGCCAGCTTTCGCGAAGACCTCTTCTTTCGCCTCGCCGTCTTCCCCATTCGCTGCCCCCCGCTCCGCGAACGCGTCGAAGACGTTCCCCTGCTCGTGCAGGCCTTCATGGACCAGTTTGCGCGCGAGAACGGCGTTCGTCCGAAGCCGATCGACGCAGAGGCGATGAGCGTCCTCGTATCGCGCAAGTGGCCGGGCAACGTGCGCGAGCTGAAAAACGCCGTCGAGCGTGCCGCGATCCTGTCGGGGGATCGGGTCACCGTCGCCGATCTGCCCGAGGATCCGCACGCGAGCCCGTTCGAAGAAGAGACCGAATTCGCCGCGTCTCCGGACACGACCCAGCCACTCGAAACGATCGAGGACGATTCGGGCGAAGCGCCGCGCTTGGCGTCTCTGCCACCCGTGAAGCACCTCACGCTGCGCGAGTTCCGTGAGCGCTCCGAGCGCCAGTACATCGTCGACACGCTCCGAATGACTGGGGGCAACATCTCGCGCACGGCGGTGCTGCTCGGCGTGGAGCGCACGAACCTGCACAAGAAGATTCGCGGGTATCAAATCAAGCGCGGCGAGGGCTGATCGGTCCGCCAGCCGCTCGCGCACCATGACGAACGTCGCGATGCCCACGAGCAGGGCGATCGCGAGCACGAGCAGGACGTTGCCGAGCCATTCGCTTCGCGGTCGTTGCGGCGCCGGCTCGGCGCGCATGCCGCGGGTGCCCGAGGACGAAGGCGGCAGGGCCACCCGCTGCGCCGCGCTCTGCGTGGGAACGGGCGCAAGGGCCCCGTCCAGCTTCGGCTTGCGGCCGGCGAGCAAGCGACGGATATCGCCGAGCATCGCGTAGGCGCTGTCGTAGCGGTCGTTGGGATCGCGCGAGAGCGCGAGCCGCACCACGTCTGCGATGTCGTCCAAGTCTTCACGGCGGCCCGGCATAGGCGGCGCCGCCGTGCCGCCTGGCGCGAGCCACGGATCGCCTTCATGACGCGAGTCGGCCGGCGGCGCACCCGCCATCGCGAAGAAAAGGCAGGCCCCCACGGACCACACGTCGGACGCCTCGCTCGGGAGCGCTGGGGGGGACTGCCGCCGCTCCGGCGGCGTGAACGATCCGATCCGCGCTGCCGCCAGCGCATCGACATCGTCCGGCTTGCGAGCGTAGAGTCCCGGAGTCGTCGCGAAGTCGACGAGCCGCGCCGACCCGCGAAGCGTGACGACGATGTTCGAAGGCGAGAGCGCGCCGTGCAAAATCCCGTGCGCGTGCGCCATCTCCAGCGCGTCGAGCACTTGCTCGATGAGGCGCAGCGCGGCCATCGGATCCAAGGTGCCTCGCTGGATGACCTCTTCGAGAGTCTCCCCTCGAACCCACGCGCGGACGACGACCGGCGCCCCGCGCGCGTCGGTACCCTGCTCGATCACTTTGACGACGCGCCCGTGATGGAATCGGTTTGCGGCCCAGCTCGCCCGAAGCCATTCGTCCCGCGCTCGTGCGTCCGCCGCGAACGGTTGCCGCAGCACGCGCAGGACGGCCCGCTCGGTCCCGCGCGCCGCCAACCAGCTCTCGCACACCCGGCTTCCTACGAGTCCCCTCTCGATCGTCCAACCGTGGAACGTCGCGTCCCCCGCCGCCTGATTCCCGGCGCTGCTCGCGGTGCGCCACGTCGCCGCTTCCTGCATGCCGAAAACCTAGGCGTCACAAGCTTCCTGTCGAGCCGTAACCGCCCTCGGCGCGTTCGGTGGATTCGAGCTCGTCGGCCGGTACGAGCTCGGCGCGCGCGACGGGCGCGATGACGAGCTGGGCGATGCGTTCGAGCGCGGAGATCGTGGCCGGGACATCGCTGACGTTGACGAGCAGCACGTTGACCTCGCCGCGGTAGTCGCTGTCGATTGTTCCGGGGGCGTTGAGCACGGTGAGCCCGGTGCGAGCGGCCAGGCCCGATCGCGGACGCACTTGCCCCTCGAAGCTGGGCGGCAGGGCGATTGCCAACCCGGTCGGCACGCGGACGCGCCCGAGCGGCGGGATCGTCAACGGTTGAGCGATCGCCGCGTGGAGATCCATCCCGGCGGCGCCGGGCGTTCGATACCGCGGCAAAGGCACGTTCACAGGTCCCACGCGCATGACCTGAATGCGAAGGTCGGGGACCAGGCTTGCGGTCATGAAGGCACGATACCCCAAACGGGAGCGCGCCCCCGAGCACCTGGCGTCCGAGGTCGCGCGCCGCCCCTTAACTCTGGCCCCTCCATCTGCTACGCGTCGACCATGCCCGCTCGCGAGCTCGTTCTCATCCTCGACTTCGGCGCACAGTACACGCAGCTCATCGCTCGCCGCGTCCGCGAACAGCGCGTGTACTGCGAGATTCACCCTTGCAGCATCCCGTTCGACCAGGTCCGTGCCCTCGCGCCGCGTGCGGTCATCCTCTCGGGCGGTCCCGCGAGCGTTTACCTCGATGGTGCGCCCACGGTGGACCGGCGTCTCTTCGAGCTCGGTGTGCCGATCCTGGGAATCTGCTATGGCCTACAGCTCTTGGCGCACGTGCTCGGGGGCAAGGTCGAGCGCGCGAACGAGCGTGAGTACGGCCACGCCCGCGTCGTCGTCGAGCGACCCGAGGGGATTTTCCATCGCTTCACCAAGCGCGAGGCGCTCGACGTCTGGATGTCGCACGGCGACCGGATCACTGCCCTTCCCCCCGGATTCCAGACTATCGGCGTGAGCGGCAACACCCCATTTTGCGCGGTGGGCGACGTCGCGAAGCGCATCTATGGCGTCCAGTTCCACCCGGAGGTGGTGCATACCCCGCGCGGCTCGGACATTCTCGCGTCCTTTCTCTTCGACGTGGCTCGGCTCGCGCCGTCCTGGACCCCCGGCGCGTTCACCGAGGAGGCCATCGCTGCGGTGCGTGCCCAAGTCGCCGACGACGATCACGTCCTTTGCGGTCTGTCGGGCGGCGTCGATTCGTCGGTCGCGGCGGTGCTTTGCCACAGGGCAGTCGGCAGTCGGCTCACGTGCATCTTCGTCGACAACGGGTTGCTGCGCTCGGGTGAGGCCGAACAGGTGGTAGCGACCTTCCGCGAGAATTTTCATGTCAATCTCGTCGCGGTGGACGCGCGCGAGCGCTTTCTATCGGCGCTCCGCGGAGTCACCGATCCCGAGCAGAAGCGCAAGGCGATCGGCCGCGCCTTCATCGAGGTGTTCGACCAAGAAGCAAACAAGGTAGCGGGCGCCAGGTGGCTCGTGCAAGGGACGCTCTATCCCGACGTGATCGAGAGCGTTTCGTTCAAAGGCCCGAGCGCCGTGATCAAGAGCCACCACAACGTGGGTGGCCTTCCGGAGAAAATGAATCTGAAGCTCATCGAGCCCCTGCGCGAGCTGTTCAAAGACGAGGTGCGGGCTGCGGGCGAGGAGCTCGGGATGGCTCGCGATTTGCTCTGGCGGCACCCATTTCCTGGGCCGGGGCTGGCGGTTCGCTGCCTCGGCGAAGTGACGGAGAAGCGTCTCGAAGTGCTGCGCGCAGCCGACGCGATCGTCGTCGACGAGATCCGGACCGCTGGGCTCTACGACACCGTGTGGCAAGCGTTCGCCGTGCTGCTGCCCGTGAAGACGGTCGGCGTCATGGGCGACGAGCGCACCTATGAGGAAGTTTGCGCGGTGCGCGCCGTCCGGTCGGTGGACGGGATGACCGCCGATTGGGCGAAGATCCCGCACGACGTCCTCGCGCGAATTTCCAGTCGACTGACGAACGAAGTCCGCGGGATCAACCGTGTCGTTCTCGACATTACGAGCAAGCCGCCGGGGACGATCGAGTGGGAATGAGAAGGGCGAGGAGAGACCATGCCGATCGAGGTCGTGATGACAGCTGCATGGTCGACGAATCGTCCAGGTCGTACTTGTCCAACGCCACGGAGTCTTTGGCCCCTCCTCGCGATCTCGATCGCGATCGTTGGCTGTGAGCCCGCGAAAGAGCCGAACCGACCCACGGTATCGCTCCGCCTCCGAGGGGGGCCACCCGCGGCAACCGTCATCATCGACGACGAACCGATCGGTTCGCTGGCGTTCGTTGCCGCGCACGGGGTCGCCCTGCCCGCGGGGGTCCACCACCTGACCGTCCGGGCGCGCGGCTATTTCGCTTGGGACCAGGAGGTCGACGCCAAGATCGGGTCCGGTCCCATCGCGCTGGAGGTTGCGCTGACCCCTGTCCCGGACTAGCGTACGGTTCCTTCCATGGCAAATCGGGCGATCTGGAACGTACGGAAACGGCACGAGTGGCTGGCGACCCCGCTCAAGAGCAAGCGCGTCAAGCGGGCGCAGCGGCTTCGCTGCGGCCTCCAAGAGGCGATGGACCGCAAGAGCGGCACGCCCGAGGCCCAAGAGTCGTAAGGATCTCCGACGTCAGGCACCGGCCAGCGCACCGGCGATGCGCTCTCCAGCCGCGGCCCAGACCATCGACTTCGTGTTGTAGGCCAGCCCGAGCCGACCGAACGTGTCGACGAGGATGACCCCTCCCGACCCGCCGACGCGCGATCCCATGCTGCGGATCGCAGCGCGGGCGGCTTTTTCGGGATGGGCCCGCGAACGCAAGAGCTCGATGGCGCCCTTCGCCAGGCACACGCGAAGGGCGGCTTCGCCGTGTCCGGTCGCCGAGCAGGCTCCGGCCTCGTCGTCGGCGTAGGTCCCTGCGCCGAGAATTGGTGAATCGCCCACTCTGCCGACGCGCTTGTTCACTTGCCCGCCCGTGCTCGTGGCGGCGGCGACGGTACCGCGTGCATCGCGGGCGACCGCGCCCACGGTTCCCGCCGTCGACCCCGCGCCGTTCGCGGTCGGGACCTCGTTGGCATCGTCTTCGTCGCCGCCGGCCTTCGCTCGCGCCGCCGCCCAGCGCTCGCGCGCGAACGGCGTGGTCATCGCCTCGGCAGAAGCTGGGGTGAAACCGTGCTCCAGGGCGAATCGCCGCGCTCCGTCCTCTGCATACAGCACGTGGCGTCCGTCTTCGAGCACGGCGCGCGCGATGGCGATCGGATGCGTGAACGGCGGAAGGGCGCAGACCCCGCCCGCGCGAAGTTGTGACCCCTCCATGATCGCTGCGTCGAGCTGGAGGAGGCCTTCAGCGTTCAGACACGCGCCGGTTCCGGCGTTGAAGCACGGGTTGTCTTCGAGCAGGAGCACGGCGCGCTCGACCGCATCCAGAGCGCTCCCCCCTCGGCGCAGCACCTCTGCCGCCGCGAGCGCCGCGGCGCGGCACCCATCCATGTGCGGCGCGACGTGGGACGCCGCGACCTCCCCTGCCCCTCCGTGGACGAGCACTGCCCACGCGCCGCCGTCGGCGGTCCACGAACCCGTCAGGCGGGTGAGGTCGGTTTCGCTCATGGCGATGTACGATAGCGCTCGAGCGCGAACGCCAGCAGCAGGACCGGCGGAGCCGCGCCGAGGAGCGCCGGAACGCGCCCACCGGCAGCGGCCTGGAAGAGGACGGTGGACGCCGCCAAGACTCCCCCGGACGCGAGCAGCGCGGGCAGTTCGCCGCTACGGCCGTGGCGAAGTCCTCGCCCCCTGGGTGCGGGCGCATCTGGCTCACCGCCCTGGCTCGCGCTCGCGTTCACGCCCCCCAGAAGTGGATGCGCCAAAAGCAGCGGCAGCGCCACGCCGGCCACGGCGACGGCGACGGCCGCGGCCGCGCGCCCATGGTTTGGCAGAATGGAAGCGGCGGTCCACGCTTTTGCGGCCAGCGGCACAGGCGCACCGCCAGCGTCGACAAGGAGCCCTTGCGTCAGGTCCACGAACGACCCCCCTTGCCACACCCACGTGCTCGCATGCGCCGCCCTTGGGAAAAATGCCGTGGCGTCCACGGCGGGCATCAAACCGACCGCCGCCGCGGCCACGAGCGCCACGAGCGCCGCGCCCGCCACGGCCGCGGCGCCCACCTGGGCACGCGAGCGCCCCAGGGCGGCCATCGCCACGGTCTCGCCACGCCTCCGAATGGGCGCCAACGCCGCCCACGCTCCAATCGCCGCGCAGACCGGAGTGAGGGGAAGCGCGCGCCCGGCGCGTTCGCCCCACGAGATGCCCCCCTCATCGCTGGCCGCCGTGACGAGCCACACGAGCCCAAGGGCCAGCGCAGTAGCTCCGGCCGCGCGCACGAGCATTTGCGCATCCCATCGGGTGGGCGCCACGGACCAAGGCTAACCGAATCGCACTTGGCTGTGGACGGGAAGACGACGCGCCGTCCCGTGTTATGCTGCACGTAGGCGTCGCGCTCGGACCTCAGGCGGTCCCGAAATGGTTCGGGGGCGGAGCACCGCTCTCGAGCGCGGCTCGAATCGGTGCCCAAACGCACTTCAACAGGAAACACTCGCTGGCAGCGCCGCGGTAAAGGCGCCAAGCCCCCGGGTGCCGGCCACGCGCCGGAGGAGGGAGAACGTCATGCAAAGTACCTATGGCTCTAGTCCGAGAGGGCCG
>CAZHED010000068.1:0-20967 GCA_964531095.1 uncultured Polyangiaceae bacterium
TGCCCGTGCCCGTGCCCGTGCCCGTGCCCGTGCCCGTGCCCGTGCCCGTGCCCGTACACGAGTCCGTGCAACTAGTGATTCCTGGCGTGCGCCAGGCAAAGAGCGCGCTGCTGGCCGCCGCATTTTTCACACGAGCAGACACGGATGTCGGTGCCGTCGGCCTCGCGCGCGCCGCAGATCGCACATACGCGCTGACCGAAGACGGGCGCGTTCGACCGCATGTTCTCGCGCCGTGCTTTCTGCCGCACGCCGACCCTGCGGTCACGCCAAAGCTTTCGCCAGTACTCCCCGAAGAAGAGGACGTAGTTCACCAGGGCGGCGAGGATCGGGGCACGCGTTGCCCAATCGCCGAGGAAGAACGCCGCGGCGATGGCAAGTGCGGCGAAGATGCCCAGCCACTTCACTCGGATGGGCACGATGAAGAAGAGAAGGATGCTCACGTCGGGGAAGGTCGTCGCGAAGGCAAGAAACAGCGACGAGTCCAGCCACGTGTTCGAGGTCGGTCCGGCCACGAGCGCCGCCACGATCGTGGCCAGGGCGCCGATGAAATAAAAGACGTTGAACTTGAAGGCGCCCCAGTGCTTTTCGAGGCTCGATCCGACCCACCACGTGAAATACAGATTGACGAACACCCAGAGCGACGACGAGCTCGGGGGAATGAAGAGAAACGTGGCGAGGCGCCACACTTCGCCACGCCGCACGGCGCGCATGTCGAGCACGAGCCGCTCGATGCCCTCCGGGTGGGACCGCGATAGAACCCAAAGGACCGCCATCCCGCCGACCACGTATAGGATGAGGTTGGGAATCGCGTAGCGGCCGATGCGCCGCTCGAGGCGCGCGAGCAAGCGGTCCATGTTGGCGGGGTGCGGTTAGCACGCCGCGTTTCGGGCAGCCATCTGGCGACCGCCGAGCGCTCGACCCAGCGACGTCACGTGGCGGTCTATCCCGTTTGAAGGACACCGAGCTGCGTCATGAGTCCGACCTGGTCGAAGTAGATGGTCTGGGATGCGATCTTCCCCGCGCGAACGGTGAAGATGCCGACGTACGGTCCCGCCAGCGTGCGCCCCGTCGGAGGGATCTCTCCGGATGGGGTGCGCAAGACGCCGGTATGGGTCGCGTGCGCCACGTTTTCGCTCGCCACTTGACCGCCGGCGGCGAACTGGCGCTTGGTCTCCACGCGGAAGTCCGTCGCGGCGTCCGCCCACACGCGGTCGAACGCACGCACGGCCTCCACGCCCGTGCCCTCGAAACTACCGGGTGCGCTGATCACGCAATCGGGCGCGAAGAGCGCTTCGTAGGCGGCCCAGTCGCGGCGATTGAGCGTATCGTAGTAACGGTTCACGACGTCGAGCTCGAGATTCATCGGTTCTCTCCTTCTTCGGGCTGGCTTCATCGCCGGCCTTCCATGCGAGAAACCTACGCCGCGGCGCATGCGCCGCCATCGGGAGTGTTCCCTATGACGGCACACAACGAGACGACGGTCGGGGGGACCGCAATCCCGGGCGCCCAGCTTCTGGCCCTCCTGTCGCTCGCGCAAGACAGCGCGTTCGGGCAGCCGCTGGAGTCGGAGCTGAGGACGTGCCTCCTCTCGGTGTGGCTCGCGGAGGCGCTCGGCTGCTCGTCGGACGAGCGATCGGACACCTACTACGCGGCGCTGCTCCGCTACGTCGGGTGCACGGGGCACGCGCACGAGACCGCGGCCATTTTCGGCGACGAGATCGAGGCCCGCGCCCGCTCGGCGCTTTACGACGCGAGCAACCCTGCGGAGATGCTCCTCGAGATCGTGAAGCATGCGGGCGAGGGAAAGGCGCTCCCGGAGCGCTTGCGCATCCTCTCGTCCGTGCTCGCCGCCGGGAGGCGCGGGGCGGCCGACGGCTTCCGGGCGGGGTGCGAAGTCGCCGACCGCCTCGCGGACCGCCTCGGTATGTCGGCCCGCGTCCGCGCCGCGCTCGCTTGCACCTTCGAACGGTGGAGCGGCACCGGCTACCCGAACGGCGTGCGAGGCGATGCCATTCCGCGCGCGATGCGCATCGTCCACCTCACGCAGGAGATGGAAGCGCTGGAGCGCTTCGGCGGCGTCGCCTCGGCCGTCGCGCTCGCGAGAAAGCGGGCGGGCCGCGCGTACGACCCCGCAATCGTCGAAGTCTTCGCGAAAGTGGCCGGCGAGATCTTCGCGCGCCTGGCGCGGGCGTCGGCGTGGGACGACGTCCTGTCGATCGATCCGGCGCCGCGCGTGCTCTCGGATGGCGGCCTCGACGAGGCCCTGCTCGTGATAGCGGACTTCGTCGACGCGAAGTCGCCCTTCACGCTCGGTCATTCGCGGGGCGTGGGCGAGCTGGCCGCGGGAGCTGCGGCCGCCTGCGGGCTCGACGCTGCGGAGCAGAAAGGGGTGCTGCGTGCCGGGTACCTCCACGACCTCGGGCGCTGCGGGATCCCGAACTCGATCTGGGACAAGCCGGCGCTCCTCACGCGGACGGAGCTGGATCGCGTGCGGATCCACTCCTTGCTCGGCGATCAAATGCTCGCGCGGCTCGACGTGCTCGCGCGTGTGCGCGCCATTGCGGCCGCGGATCACGAGCGGTGGGACGGCAGCGGCTATCACCGGGGCATGCGTGCTCCTCAGCCGCCGTTGCCGGCGCGCATTCTTGCGTGCGCCGACGTCTACCACGCGATGACCGAGCCGCGCCCGACGCGTCCGGCGCGGCCCGTCGAGGAAGCGGCCAGGGAGCTCCGCGCCGAGGGTGCCCGGGGTGCACTCGATCGCGACGCAGTCGAGGCGGTACTCGCGGCCGCGGGCCACCGCGCGCGCCCGGTGCGAAAAGGAGCTCCTTGCGGTCTGACGGACCGCGAGGTCGAAGTTCTGACCCTCGTCGCGCGCGGCTTCACCACGAAGGAGGTCGCGTCACGCCTCGGGATCTCGGCGAAGACGGCGGACCACCACATCCAGAGCGTGTACGGGAAGATCGGCGTCACCACGCGCGCGGCCGCAGCGCTCTTCGCCGCACAGACCGGCCTCGCATAACGCGGCCTGCGCTGGGCGTGGTATCGGTTGCTTCCTAGAATGTTCGAATCCGCCGAGCTCGGTCACCGCGTCGACAAGCGCGATTACGAAAGAGAGCTCCTGAGGCTTCGCGCCGATCTGCTCGAAGCGCAGATGCGCGTGCTCGACCGCGCCGACTTCTCGGTCATTCTGCTTTCCGCAGGGGTCGACGGGGGCGGCAAAGGAGACGTCGTCAATCTCTTGGTCGAGTGGATGGACGCGCGCCACATCCAGGTCCACGCGATGGGCGATCCCACGGACGAGGAGCGCGCCCGCCCGCCCATGTGGCGCTATTGGCGCACGCTCCCCCCGAAGGGCCAGACGGGGATCTTCTTCGGAGCCTGGCACACCGCACCGATCGTGGACCGGGTCTACGGTCGCATCGGCGCCGCGGAGCTGACCCGCTCGCTCGCCGAAATCTCGCGCTTCGAACGGATGCTCGTCGACGAGGGCGCGCTCCTCGTCAAACACTGGCTGCACCTGACCAAGACCGCGCAGCGCGCGCGGTTCGAGCAGCTCGAATCCAGTCCCGCGACCGCCTGGAGGGTGACCAAGCAAGACTGGAAGAATCATGCCCGCTACGATCGCTTTCGGAAAGTGAGCGAGCGCGCCCTTCGGGAGACCAGCACGGCGGAGGCGCCCTGGACCGTGATCGAGGCCACGGATGTGCGCTACCGCAACCTGACCGTCGGCCGGTCGCTCCTCGACGCCATCCACCAACGCCTCGAGCGCGGCAAGCGAACCCCGATCGTCCGAGCCGCGCCTCCGCCGGCGCCGGCGATCGATTCGCGCAACGTCGTCGAGGAGCTCGATCTCTCGAAGTCGCTGAGCGAGCGGCAGTACGAGAAGCAGCTCCCGATGCTGCAGGCGCGCCTCAACGGCCTGTCCCGGCACAAGCGCTTCCGGGACGTCGCCGTCACGCTGGTCTTCGAGGGCAACGACGCGGCAGGCAAGGGGGGGGCGATTCGCCGGGTCACTCGCGCGCTCGACGCTCGCCGGTACCAGGTCATGCAGGTGGCGGCCCCCACGGACGAAGAGCGCGCGCAGCCCTACCTCTGGCGCTTCTGGCGCCATGTCCCGTCGTTGGGACATTTCACGCTGTTCGACCGAAGCTGGTACGGGCGCGTCTTGGTCGAGCGGGTCGAGGGGCTCGCGCCGGTGCCGGACTGGATGCGCGCCTACCGCGAGATCGTCGACTTCGAGGAGAGCCTGGTGCGGTTCGGCATCGTCGTCGTGAAATTCTGGCTCGCCATCGGGAAGGAAGAGCAGCTCGCGCGCTTTCGGGCGCGGGAGAAGACGCCGTTCAAGCGTTACAAGATCACCGGCGACGACTGGCGCAACCGCAAGAAGTGGGACGCGTACGAGCAAGCGGTGTCCGATATGGTCGATCGCACGAGCACCGATCTGGCGCGGTGGCACCTCATCCAGGCCAACGACAAGAAGTGGGCGAGGGTCAAAGTGATGGAGACGATCTGCGCGTCCATCGAGCGCGCGCTCGGGTGACTTCCGGGATCAGGACCCGGTTCTCGGAACCGCCCCGCTCAGCATTTGCGCCAGGACGTCACGCACCTGGTCCATATCGAGCGGCTTCTCCAAGATCCTTGTCTTGCCCGATTCCCTGAGCTCGCGCGTGCGCGGGCCGTGCCCCTCGCCGGTGACCATCACGAAGTGGGGGGCGTGCTGGGGCATCGATCGTTCGATGATCCCGTAGAGGTCCGCGCCCGTCATCGCCGGCATGTTGAAATCGCAGAAAATGACGTCGAACCACTCGCCGTTGGTCAGCCGTGCCAGCGCTTCCGCGGCGGTCTCGACGACGACGACGTCGTGCTCGTGAGACAGCGCGCGCTGGAACGCCGCACCGAGCAGCCGTTCGTCGTCGATGAAGAGCACTCTCCCGCGCGCGGAGGACGGTGGCCGCGATGGCACGTCGCGGGGCCGGGCGTTGCGCACCGCGGGGAGGGTGACGCGCACGATCGTCCCGTGCCCGAGCGTGCTTTCGACCTCGATATCGCCGCCGAGCGAGCGGACAATCCGCTTGGAGATGGACAGGCCCAGGCCGGTGCCTTGGCCGATCGGCTTGGTCGTGAAGAACGGCGTGAACAGACGATCCAGATTCTCCGGTGCGATCCCGCATCCGGTATCTCTGACTTCGACCACGACGGTGGCGCCCTCCGCCCGGATGTGAACGGCGATCTCGTTCGAATCGTGCGCGCCCTTCGCGATCGCGTGCGCCGCGTTGATGACGAGGTTCAGGAGAACCTGACTCACCCTCGATGCGCTCGCCCGAATCGGTGGAACCTCGCCGTAGTGCCGTGCGATCCGCGCGCGCTGGCGGATTTCCGGTGCCGCCATCCGGAGGGCAGAGTCCGCCGCGGCGGGCAGGTCGACCAGCCCCAGCTCCTCGTCGTTGCGCGCGAGCGTGTTGAGGTCGCGCGCGATGTCGCGGATGCGGCCCGCGCCCTCCTCGATCTCCGCGAGGACGCCGACCACGTCCGACAGAGCGGTCGCCAGCGCCCCGACGAATGGCTCGCGCTCGGTGAACTTCTCGAGTTGCTGCTGCACACGCGTGACCTCCCCGCTCGCGTACGAGACGTTGGCCATGACATACGCGAGCGGGTTGTTGATCTCGTGTCCGACGCCGGCGGCAAGAGTGCCGACCGCGAGCACCCGGTCCACGTGCATCGTTCGGGCGACGAGCTCCCGCCGGGCGGATACGTCCCGGATGACGGCAAGAACCGATGGTTGGCCGTCGAACAGCACGGACATCGCCGTGGTTTCGACGTGAACCAGGCTGCCGTCGAGACGAACCATCGAGAGCTCGGCGAGCCGCGCCGGCGCGCTCGACCCGCGTAGCTCCTCCATGCGAGCGAGGACCGCGGCCTGGTCCGGCGCTGCGAACAGCTCCGGGAACGGCCGCCCGACCAGGTTCGCCGGAGTCGCCGCGCCCAATAGCGCGGCCGCCGAGCCATTGGAGTGAGTGACCACGCCCTCGCGATAGACCAGCACTCCGTCGGGGATCAGCTCGAAGGCTGCACGGAAGCTCGCCTCCGTGGCGCGCAACGTGCTCTCGGCAAGCGCGTGCTTGAGCCGCATCTCGGAGTCGCGAAGCTCGCGCTCGATTGCAGGAACGAGGCGAGAGAGCGTGTCGACGAAGTCTTGCGCGCCGGATCGCGAAGCGGCGACGGCGGCGCTCTCACCGCCGCCGGTCACGGATACGACGATGCAGGGCGTGGCGCTCTGGCGGGCGCGCACGATGGCGATCGCCGCTGGCGCGTCCAGGCCCGCAACCAGTGGGTGGCAGAGGACCACGTCCCACGGTTCGTCGAGGGCTCGCCCGAGACTCGCGTGTGTGTCGGCGCGACGGACGACGGGATCGTAGCCGCCGCGGCGCACCTCGCGGACGAGCATGGCGGCGTCCTCGTCGCTGTCCCCAATCAGCAGCAGACGCAGCGGACGGCTCATTGAGCCGAGTCGTGTGTCGGTTTCGTGTGAAGCAAGAGCAAATTCCCCGCAGTGCCCCCAGGAGGGACCATGGTCGCCGATGGGTTCAGCGAGTCAAGGCTCAACTTTCTGTGGGCCTTCGCAAATGAGATAGGACATCGCCGCACAGGTCAGTCCTCGTGATGGGCCCTCGTTCGAGTGAGCTTCCGCCCGGGCTACTGGAGATACCCTTGTTGCGGGAAGCAGTACTTAGCCGGTCGCGCGCTTTTTCTTCGCGCCCCCGCCACCGGCAACTTTGCCCTTCTCCTCCTTCTCGCTCCGCTCGGCGTGCGACGATTCCTTCGCCTTCGCCGGCCCGGGCTTGCCCGCTGCTTTGATCGAACGAGAGAGAAGCTCCGCCAAGTCGATCACTTGCGCGCCCGCCGCGGGGCTCGCTGCCGCCGCTTCGCCCTCGCCCGCCGCATCGCGCGCCACCTCGCCGGCTTCGACTTTCTCGTCCACCGCCGCGAGCACGGCGTTCCTGTATTCGTCCGGATGCCTCGCCGGGTCGAACGGTCCCGACAGCTCGTCGACCAGGTGCTGCGCGAGCTCTTTCTCGCGCGGGCTAGGCGCCTTCTGCTCGGCGGGGGCAAGCTCGTCGCCGGGGACCAGCTCTTCGGCAAAGCGCATCATGTCGAGGGAGAACAGGCGCCCTCGAGGCCGCACCAGGGCGAGGCGCGTGCGCGTTCGCAGCCTGACCTTCGCGAGTGCGACCTTTTTTGTCTCCGCGAGCACGGACCGGAGAAGATCGTAGCCGCGGACGTTCTTGCTCCCCGGGCCGATCCAGTAGCTCTTCTCGACGTACGCGAGATCCACCTCGAGCGGGTCGACGAACTCGACGATTTCGATCGTTCCCGCCGACTCTTCTCCGTCGAGCTTCGACAGTTCTTCCTTGGTGAAAAGGGCGTACTCGCCCTTGCTCACCTCGTACCCTTTGCCGATCTCGTCCCACGCGAGGTCCCGGTTGCAGTGGGGGCAGCGGCGCACCAGCGTGATCCTCGTCCCGCACTCCTTGTGGAGCTGGTGGAACTGGGGCGTCAGATCTTTCGTCGCCGTGTACAATTTGGCCGGAATGGTCACGAGGCCGAAGGCGATTTCACCGGACCAGAAAGCTCGCATCGGAGAGGCTCCTACGACGAAAAAGCCGGCGCGCAAGTCGAGCACTGCACAGAAGGGCAGCGATCGTCTCGAACCCTATCGCACGAAGCGCCGCTTCGGCATCACGCCCGAGCCGCCTCCGCAGGACGAATCGTCGCAGGCTGGGGCACGGCAGGAAAAGAAAACGGCGCATGCCCCCGCCGCCGGCGCGACCCCTGCCGCGCAACCGGGCGAGAAGGGCGCGTTCGTGGTGCAGAAGCACGACGCGCGGCGGCTGCACTACGACCTGCGCCTCGAGGTCGAAGGCGCGATGGTCAGCTGGGCGGTGCCCAAAGGGCCGAGCTACGACCCCGCGGTCCGGCGCCTGGCCGTGCAGACCGAAGACCACCCGATGGCCTACAACGACTTCGAGGGCCGCATCCCCGACAAGGAGTACGGCGCCGGCGACGTGCTGATCTGGGACCGCGGCACCTACGAGACGGTCCCGCGTGGCCAGCAGCGCCCAATGCTCGACAAGGGACATCTGCACGTCCGACTCTTCGGCGACAAGCTCGTCGGCGACTGGCACCTTGTGCGTACCGACCGGCGCGGAGGGGACGACGGCGCGGGCGGGAGCGGCAAAGCGCAGTGGCTCTTCTTCAAGGCCAAGGACAGTAATGCCAACCCGGCGTACGACGTCGTCGCCGAGCGGCCCGAGTCCGTGGTGAGCGGGCGCGTCGCCACCCGCGGGCCCCAGCGCGTCAGCGCTTCGGAGCACGGCAAGAGCGCCCGGGCGCTGCTCGAGGCAGTCGGGGAGCCGGCGCTCGCGACGGCGGTGACGTCGATCGCGCATCCGTCGCAATGGCTCTTCGAGGTAAAATACGACGGCTATCGACTTCTCGCGTGCAAGGCGGGCAACGAAGTTCGGCTGTACACGCGCCGCGCGAACGACTGGACGGACCGCTTCCGCCTGATCGCAGACGCCTTCGCGACGATCGTCGCGCGCGAGTGCGTCGTCGACGGCGAAGCCTGCGCGCTGGACGAATCGGGGCGGCCTTCGTTCGGCGCCCTGCAAGAATGGCTGGGAGGCAATGCGCGCCAAGCGCGCATCGGCTATGTCGCGTTCGATCTGCTGTGGCTCGACGGCAGAGATCTCCGGCGCGAGCCGATCGAGTCGCGTCGCGAGCTACTCGAAAAGCTCCTCGAAGGCCGTGGGGCGCCGCTGTCGTTCTCGCGTTCCGTCAGCGGCGACCTCGTGGACCTTCTTCGTGCCGCGAAGAACGCCGGGCTCGAAGGGCTCGTGGCCAAGAAGAAAGGGTCGGCGTACGTGGCCGGTCGGTCGGGCCAGTGGCAGAAACTGAGGTTCGATCGGAGGCAGGATTGCGCCATCGTGGGCTGGATCCCGATGGCGGGCACCACCGGCGACGTCGGAGCGCTGCTCCTCGCGGTCGCCGAAGGAGGAAAGCTGGTCTTTGCCGGGCGCGTCGGCACCGGCTTCGACTCGCGGATGCGCCGGGCGCTCGCCGAGCGCCTGGCTGGAGACCACACCGACGCGGCGCCGATCGAGGGGACGCCCCCGACGAAGCAGGCGCACTGGGTGCAGCCGAAGCTCGCTTGCGAGTGCGCGTTCACGGAGTGGACCCGCGACGGGTCGATGCGCGCGCCGCGCTTCCTCGGTCTGCGCGAAGACAAGACGCCGCTCGAGTGCGTGCGCGACGACGCGGGAGACGACCGCGCTCCACCGGCCCCGCGAGCCCCGGCGAACGGCGGGTCTCCGAAGCTGGCCAATCCGGCCAAAGTCCTCTTTCCGCGCGATGGCATCACCAAGCGCGACGTCTGGGATTACTACACGGCCATCGGGCCCGCGATTCTCCCGCACCTCGCCGGGCGGCCGCTCACGCTGCAGCGCTATCCGGACGGAATCGACGGCGAGGAATGGTACCAGCAGAACGCCCCGGACAAGACGCCCAGTTTCGTGCGCCTCGTCGACGTCGGGCCGCGCCACGAGAACAAGAAGCGCATCGCTTGCGACAACCTCGAGACGCTGCAGTGGCTCGCGAACCTCGCCGCGCTGACCATCCACCAGTGGTGCAGCCACGCGCCCGCCTCGGCGACGTCGCGCGACGCGATCGATCACGCGCTCGCCTTGCCCGACTACGTCGTGCTCGATCTCGACCCGGGCGACGGCCCATGGGCGCACCTGGTCGAAGTGGCGGTCGCCGTCCGCACGCTGCTCGAAGCGCTCGCGCTCGAGAGCTTCGTCAAGACCAGCGGCAAGCGGGGACTGCACGTGCTCGTGCCGATCGCGCCGGGACCCACCCACGAGCAGGCGACCGGCTTCGCCGAGCAAGTGGCTCGGGCCGTGGCCAAAGTGTTGCCGGCCGTGGCGACCGTCGAGCGGATGAAAGATCGCCGCGGAGGCAAGCTCTACGTCGATTATGGCCAGAACGGAGAGGGGAGGACGATCGTCGCGCCATACACGATTCGCGCGCGCGACGGCGCCGTCGTGTCGACGCCGCTCGCTTGGAGCGAAGTGACCGAAAGCCTCGATCCCACGCGATTCACGTTGCGTGCGGTGCTCGACCGCGTCGAAAAGCGCGGGGATTTGTTCTCCGGGGTTCTCAAAGGCGCGCAGGCGCTGCCGACCGGCGTCGGCGAGCGGATTCCGGCGGTCAAAGCCGCTCCGTCGCGGTCAACGAGACGCCGCTGGTCGCGCACCGACGAATGATCCGTTGCCTCCGTTGACCTCGCGCCTCGTCTCTACGACCCTTGCGAGCCGACGAGGCCCCCAATGCCCATCCCCATCCCTCTGTCACCTCCGGTACCCGCACGCCCACTCTCGGCCGTCTCCCTGATCGCGGCGCTCGTCGCCGTCGTGGTGGGATCGTCTGGCTGCCTCACCAAGATCCTGATCAACGGCGAAATCGAGTCGACCCGCCGCGCGGCGGACGCCTTCGACACCATCGGCGACTACGAGCTCGCGCAATCGGCCACGCAGGCCGGGCTCGTTCAGTTCGAAGGCATGCATGCGCTCGCGCCGGAGAACACGGACGCTCTGTTTCTTCTGGTCAAAGGATGGACCGGCTACGGCTACGGCTTCATCGAAGACGAGCTCGAAGCCGCGCAGGACGCGGGCGACGACGACTTGGCGGACTATCACCGAAAGCGCGCGCGCATGGCGTACGATCGCGCGGTCTTCTACGGGCTGCGCGCCCTCGCGCTGAAGGCGGATGGATTCGATCGGGTGAAGTCGAGCGACCAGGCGTTCGCGAAGTGGCTCGCCGACCATTTCACGAGCCAGGACGACGTGCCCAACCTGTTTTGGACGGGCAACGCGTGGGCTTCGCGTGTCGACCTGATGAAGGGCGACGATCAGGAGGGCCCGGCGTTCGTCGCGGAGCTCCACGTCGGGGTGGCCATGCTCGAGCGAGCCGCTCTCCTCGACCCCGGCTTCGAGCATTTTGCCGGCCTCGCGGCGCTCGGCGCCTATCACGCCCGATCGAATCTGGCGGAGCTCGACCAAGCCAAGAACCTATTTTACACGGCGCTCACCAAGACCGACGGCAAGTCGCTCATCGTCGAGCTGCTCTACGCGACCAAGTACGCGTGCATGAAAGGCGACGGCATGGCCTATCAAGACGCGCTCAATCGCATCCTCCTCGCGCAGGATCCAGACCCGCAGCAGCGGCTCTCGAACGCGATCGCCAAGCGCCGCGCCAGGCGCTGGCTCGGCAAGAGGCGCGCGAAAGAAGAATGCGGCATCGACCTCGCCGCGCCTCCTCTTGCCAAGTAACCTCCGTAGATGTCCCGTTCCGGGAGGACCCACCCCATGACTCGTGCGCTCGTCACCGCCTTCGCACTCGCTGTCGCCGTGGCCGCCTTCGGGGCGGACGCACGGGCCGCCACCACGCTCAAAATCGGCACGCTAGCCCCCCAGGACTCACCGTGGGGCAAAGAGTTCAAGCGTTGGGCCAAAGACGTGTCGAACGACACGAACGGCGAGCTCGGCCTCGACTTCCAGTGGAACGCCCAAGCCGGCGACGAAGTGCTGATGGTGCAGAAGATTCGCACCGGGCAGCTCGACGGTGCGGCCATCACGGCCATCGGCCTCGGTCAGACGGGGGTCACCGACGTTCTGCTCTTCCAGCTTCCGGGCCTGTTCGCGAATTGGGGGAAGCTCGACGCCGTCCGTAACGCGATGAAGGACGAGCTCGACCGGCAGTTCGAGAGCAAGGGGTTCACAGTTCTCGGGTGGGGCGACGTCGGCGCCGTGAAGACGATGAGCGTCGGCTTCGAAGTGCGACGCCCGGCCGATCTGCAGGGGAAAGGATGCTTCTTCCTCGCCGGCGACCCGATCGAACCCAAGTTCCTCGCCGCGATCGGGGGGATCACGCCCAGGCAAATGACGGTCAACGAGATCCTGCCCGGGCTCACCAGCGGCTCGATTACAGCCCTCGCGGCGCCGCCGCTCGCCGCCGAGCAGCTGCAGTGGGCGTCACGCATCACGAACATCAACACGATGACGAGCGCGTTCGCCATCGGCGCGATCATCGTCTCGTCATCGCGCGTCCAGTCTCTCCCGCAGCACCTGAAGGACGTGATGAGCGCCCGCGGACGCGAAGCCGCCGATCGGCTGACGAAGTCGATACGCAACCTCGACGCGCAGGCGTTCGCACGCATCAAATCGACGAAGCCCGCCTACGAGCCCAACGAGGCGGAGCGAAACGAGTGGCGCGACGTGTTCGCGCGCGTGCGCCAGGGCCTTCGCGGGTCGGTCTTCACCCCCGCCGCGTTCGACCGCGTGGTGCAGCTCGCTCAGTGACGTAGAAATGAAGGAGGAGCACCACGCGGGCGACCGCTCGAGCAGCGCGGCGTGGCGCGGGGCGATCTCCCGGTTCGACGAGGCGTGGCAAAGGCTCGAGGCTCGTCTCTGCGCGACCGTGCTCGTGGCCGAGATCGCTTCTCTCACGCTCTGGATCTCGCTGAAGGGCCTCTCGAGCGATTTCGTGTCCGGGGGCAATGCCGGGGGGCTGGTGTACCGGTGCGTGGCGACGGCCGCGCTGCTCGGCGCATGTGCCCACGGGCTGACGCGCAAGCGTCCGGCGAACGTCAATCGGCTCGCGGTTGCGGCCGCGATGGCGATCGGGCTCGTTCTCGGGCGCCTATGGGTGCACGCCGGCGTGGGCTGGTCGTCGAACGTGCTCAATTGGTTGCAGAACGCGTCGTCGCTGATGCTCGTCGGCGGTTTGCGAGGGCTCGCGACGCGCCTGACGTTGTGGCTGGCGCTGCTCGGGGCATCGTTGGCCACGTCGCGTGGCAAGCACATTCGCGTTGATGTCCTCGTCCACTACCTTCCGCCCCGAGTCCAGGCGGCGACGACGGTCGCCGGGTGGCTCGCGGCGGCCGCGGTCTGCGTCCTCGCCGTCGTCGGCTTCGTCGACTACATCAGCATCGCCGAGTATCGGGTGAGCGCCTCCGCGCCGTGTCCGGACGACGCGGGCAAGTCTTGCGACACCAGCGCCGCCGAAAAGGCCGCGGAGCTGCGGCGGATGATGTCGGCCGACCTTTTTCTGCTGGGCCGACAGCTGTCGCTCGACGCGAAGTCTCTGCCCAAGGTGCTGGCCGGTGACCCCTACGACAAGTGGATGACCGCCGCCGAGTGGAACGACTGGCTCGACAGCGCCGACTGGTCGGCGCACTTCGACCCATCGGCGGTGAACGCGCTCCGCATGGACTCGTCGACGCCGGGGGCGTTTCGGATGCCGCAGGTCACGGTGCCGGGGACGGGAGAAGAGGCGCGCGGACTCCTCATTCGTGAGCTCAACTTCGTCTTTCCGGTCGGCCTCGCGGTGATCGCCGTCAAGCTGATCTTGCAGGCGCTGCTCTTTCGATTTGCCGAGCGAGCAGAGCCGGACGTCGAGGTGGCGATGTGACCGTCGCCGTCGCGTTCGTCATCGTGCTCATCGCGCTGCTCGGCGCGCCGCTGTTCGCGGTGATGGGCGGCTCGGCGGAAGTGCTGTGGCTGAGTCACCCGGATCCCAGCTACCACCACTTGCGATTCATCGCCCCGACGGTGCTCGACGAGCGCTTCGCGGATTCCCCGATTCTAGTGACCATACCCCTCTTCACGTTCGTCGGGTACGTCCTCGCCGAAGCGAAGACCCCGGACCGTCTCGTGGCCGCGGCGCGAGCCCTCCTCGGATGGATGCCGGGCGGCCTCGCGATCGTGGCGGTGATCGCCAGCGCCGTCTTCACCGTGCTCACCGGCGGCAGCGGGGTGACCATCATCGCGATCGGAGGGCTGCTCTATCCGGCGCTCCGGAAGCAGCATTACTCGGACGCGTTCTCGCTGGGCCTCGTGACGACCGGAGGATCGGTCGGCCTGCTCCTGCCCTATTCGCTGCCGCTACTCGTTTATTCGCTCGTCGCGCACGTCGACTTCAACGAAGCCTTCAAAGCGGTCATTGTGCCCGGGCTCCTCGTCATTCTGCTTCTCAGCGCGTACTCGATTTGGGTGGGCGCGCGAGAAAAAGTGGCGCGCGAACCGCGTCGTGCTCATGACATCGCGCGGTCTCTCTGGGACATCAAGTGGGAGCTCGGCATCCCGGTGATGCTGGCGGGTGGGCTCGGCACCGGGCTGACGTCGATCGACGAGGCGGCTGGCCTCGTGGCCTTCTACACCGTGGTCGTCGAGTTCTTCGTGTACCGGGATCTCTCGTGGAGGCGGGACTTGGTGCGGATCGCCATGGCTTCGATGAGTCTTGCGGGGGCGATCATCGTCATCCTGGCGATGGCCAATTCGCTGATGAACTTCGTCGTCGATCAGCACGTGCCTTCGCGCGTGCTCGGTTTCCTCCTGGCGCTGGGGGTCGAGCACAAGTGGCAGTTTCTCGTCGTGATGAACGTGTTCTTGCTGGTCCTCGGGATGCTCATGGAGGGATTCAGCGCGATCCTCGTCGCCGTCCCGCTCATCTTGCCGTTCGTAGCTGCGCTCGGAAGCCGGCACCCCGACGAGAAGATGTCGCCCTTCCAGCTCGCCATGATCTTCTTGCTCAACTTGGAGATCGCGTATTGCATGCCCCCGCTGGGCTTGAACCTGTTCATTGCGAGCTTTCGGTTCGGCAGGCCCGTCTCCAGTCTTTACAGGGTCGTCTTGCCGTTCGTCGCCATCCTCGCGGTCGGGCTCGGCATCGTGAGCTACGTTCCGTGGGTCAGCAACGTCGCCGTGGCGCGAGACGTCGCCGCCGCCCGCGCAAAAGCGGACAGGGACGGCGTGCCGCCCCGCGAGGCATGGATGATGGAATGCGTTCAGGAGGACCCGAGCAACCCGCAACCGTGCTCACCCGCGGACCGGGCGAAGTATTCCGGCGGGCGCCCTGCCTCGCCGCTGCCGTCTCTTCAGCCGAACGCGGAGGAGCCTTCGTCCGAAGACCGGCCCGACCTGCCGCCGCCGGACGCGGGATGCAATCCGGACTTCGACGACTGCTCCGACGCGGGGGGAGGGCGGTGAGCGTCGGGAGGGCGCCGCAGATCGGCGATGTCTTCGCCGTGCATCGGCCCGGGGCGGCAGCCCTGTCGGGGCGCGTCGTGTCGACCAGCGCGATCGTGGGGCCGAGGCATGGGTGCAACCTGGTCTACCTGTACCGCACCGGATCGACGCTGGACCTCGTCGATCTGCTGGTGCCGCCGATGATGACGACCCGCGCGCCGTGGTCGCGCCGCTATTTCGAGTTCGTCCGCGGCGAGCCGCTTCTGCCGGGAGACTTCTTCCAGCGTCATTGCTTTCGCGACGCGCGAGGGCGGCTGTACGATGAAAAGAGTCGGCCGCTCGACTCGCCGGTGGGTCCCGTGGGGCAGTGGCGGCTCTACGAAGAAGTGGAGGCCATCGAAGGAGCGATCGCGGGCGCGTTTAGAGCTTGATGGTCTTCCAGCTTCCGCCGGCGAACTTGATGCTCATCGTCGCCGCTGCCAGGCACGAATAGACGAAGGCCGAGATCCAGATGCCT
Source organism: uncultured Polyangiaceae bacterium (assembly GCA_964531095.1). Taxonomy (GTDB): domain Bacteria; phylum Myxococcota_A; class Polyangia; order Polyangiales; family Polyangiaceae; genus Palsa-1150. The sequence continues at coordinate 15,604 of CAZHED010000068.1, forward strand.
TTGAGGGACAAGTGCATCACGATGCCGAGCAGGTAGGCGCCCGGCACGAGCCATCCGAATACGAGCAGGAGCTGCGCAACCGCCACGAACTTCGTATTTCCCGCGCCGAACAGCCCTTCGCTCAGGATCATCGCCACAGCGATGACCGGCGTCGCGATCCCCATGATGCGCATGGGGAAGATCGCCTCCGCGCGGACCGCGCTCGAATTGGAGATGAGCCCCACCAGTTGGTGCGTGAAGAAAACCCCCTCACACAGCCCGACGACTCCGAAGAGGACGATACCCAGGCGCACGCTCGCCCAGCCCCATCGCTGCGCCTCTTCGGGCTGCCGGCGGCCGAGCGACTGGCTGATGAGCGTCGCCGTCGCGGTTCCAAAGGCCAAACAGGCCGTGAAGGTCAACTTGAGCGTCTCGACGATGTCGGTGTTCGCGGCGCTGCGGACCGCCTCGGCCCCTCCGCATTGCCCGGCGATTGTCGCCGCTCCCGCCGCCGATGCGCTCGCGTCGAGCTGCCCCACCGAGCGCGTGAACAGTCCGAAGCCGATCATCATCACGACGGTCGCGGCGCCGGCCGGGATCGACAGCTTCAGGATCGACCAGGTCAGCGGCCGCGAGAGGTTCGACCGGCGCATCGGGTGGTAGTCGTGACGAAGGAGCGTCGCGTAGAGGATCATGATCGCAAGGCCGATCCAAGTCGCCAGAAACGCGCTCAAGCCCGCCCCCGCGGGGCCCAGGCGCGGCGCGCCGAGGTGTCCGAAGATGAACATCCAGCACAAGACCACGTTGACGATGTTCATCACGACCGCCGCGACGAGATGCACGTGCGTTCTCCCGATGCCGTCGAAGAACGACTTGATGCCCATGCTCGCCGCCATCGAAATGATCCCGAGCAGCCGCCAGCGCGTGTACGAGAGCGCAATGCGCTGGACCTCGGGGACTTCGATCATCGAGCGAACGAGCCACGGCAAGCAGACGAGACCGACGACCGAGAACGCCGTTCCCGCGATGACGCAGAAGAACGCCGTGTTCGTGAGCACCGCGCCGGCGGCGCGCCGGTCGCCCTCGGCATAGCGCCGGGCGACGAGCGCTTGCGTGCCGACGCTGATCGCGCTCAAGCTGCCGCCGAAGAGCCACGTCAGGATGAGCGAAGGCAACAGCGCCGCTTGCCCGTTCGACGACTCCGGGCAGGGCAAGTGGGAGAAGAAGATGACGTCGATCTCGTTGACGACGCTCTGCGACAGCATCGCGAGGACGGTGGGCAGCGCGAGGCGAAGGATGACCTTGTAGCGGTTTCCACCCAGCGCCATCGAGGGCGCCACGAGATCGAGCGTCTCCATCTGGTGTAGACCGCGCGCCGCGGGCGAAACCGCGCAGACGCCGCCGTCTACGGCCCGGACTTATAGCGGGCGAGCGGCCAAAGACAAGCCGATGCGCAGGTGCGGATGGCCGCGACGTGCGGGACCGGGGTGCGAGAGAGGGGGACTGCCAGTCGGAAGCGGCGCCGCGGGCGCGGTCTCGACGGGGCTCAGGGTCACTTGGGAGGATGAGGCGGCGGTCGCCGTCGCGGCCGTGGGAGGAGCCGCGGCGGCTTCTGTCGCCGGGCGCATCTGCGCAAAGCGCGCCGACGCCCCTGCCGCCAAGAGCACGCCCGCCGCGATCAGAACGTAGCTGGTCAGGCGCCGGACACGCGTCCGCCACCGTTCGGGCGCGGTGCGCGCTTTCTCGAGAGCGGCGCCCAGGGCCGCCGCCGTCGGAAATCGCAGCCGCGCGTCCTTGGCAATGGCCCGCGACACGACCGCTTCGAGGGCGCTGGGAATGGAAGGGGCGCGCGCTCGCAACGACGGCGGCGCCTCGCGGAGCTGCTTGCCCATCACGACCACTGACGACCCCTCGAAAAGGGGAGCCCCCGCCAGCATCTCGTACAGCACGCACCCGAGCGCGTACACGTCCGTGCGCGCGTCGACGGCCGCTCCGGCGATCTGTTCGGGCGCCATGTACCCTGGGCTTCCGACGACGGCGAAGCCGCCAAGCCCGCGCTCTCTCGGGCTCTTCTTGCCGCCGCCGGCCCCAGCCTCGGGCCCTTCCGGAGCGCCGGTGAGCGCGACCGCGACGCCGAAGTCGAGCACCTTGACCTCCCCGCCGCTCGCCAGCATCAAGTTCTGCGGTTTGATGTCGCAGTGGACGAGGCCCGCGGCATGCGCCACCGCCAGCCCCTCGCAAGCCTGGACGCCGATGCGCATGGCCTCCGCGGCACCCACCGCGCCCCGCCTCAGCCTCGCGTCGAGCGTCTCGCCGACGAGGAGGTCCATCACCAGAAACACCCGTCCGTCGAGGGCTTTTCCGAAGTCCAGGATCTTCACGAGATGCGGGTGCGCGAGTCCCGCCACGGCGCGCGCTTCGCGGCGGAACCGCTCGAACGAGGCGTCCGACGCGCCATGCTCCGCCGCGAACACTTTGATGGCCACCGGCCGCCCCAGCTCGACGTGCTCTCCCTGCCAGACCACACCGCTGGCGCCTTCGCCAATCGCGCGCACGAGCCGATAGGGGGTGCCGGCGAGGCGGGAGGGGTCCCAGGACTCCGATGGTTGCGCCGTACCTGCCGCTTGGTCGACTCTCGCCGGGTCTGGACGGGAGCCGCCGTCGCCGATCATGAGCTCGCGCGCCTCTCGCAAGAGCCTCGCGAACTCGGCTCGAGCACGCGCCGGCTCGTGGGGCCAGAGCTTTCGCATGAGCGCCGAGGCGCGCGCGCGGACGCCGCGCTCGCCCGGCTCCGAAATTGGAGCCGACGCGAGCAGCCTGGCGAGGGCGGGCACCGCGAGCGACGCGCGATCGTATCGATCGTCCGGGTCGCTCTTGGTCAGCTTGGCGATCACCGCATCCAACTCCGGTGGCGCGCCGCACGCCAGCGCCACGGGGGGCAGCACGACCTTTCCTGCGGCGACGTCGTCGAGGTGACTCTGCGGATCGGTGCTCAAGAAGCGGCGGCCCGCGCAGAGCTCCCAGAGGATGACGCCGAGCGCATAGAGATCGATACGGCCGTCGCCCACTTGTTGTCTGGCCACCTCCGGCGCGACGTACCCCGGCTTGGCGAACACGACGCCCGACACGGTGTGGCAGCGGCGGTTTTGCCCGCGCGCGGTGCCGAAGTCGATGACTTTGATCTCCCCCTCGTGGCTGATCATGACGTTCTGCGGCGACAGATCCCGGTGGACGATCCCGAGCGGCGCCCCGTCGTGCCCGGCGCGCTCATGCACGTGCGCGAGCGCCTGCGCGACCTCCATGGCGATGGCCACCGCGTCCGCCCAGGCGATCCTCACGCCTGTCACCAAAGCGCGCTGGCGAACGTCGCTGAGCGGCCGCCCCTCGACGTATTCGACGACGGTGTACGGCTCGCCGTCGTCGTCGGTGGCCGCCTCGAGCACCTGGGCGATGCCTGGGTGCTGGAGCTGCGCCTGTACGCGCGCCTCGTCGAGAAAGCGCGCCAAGAACGAGCCGTCGTGGATGTGGTCGCGTCGCACCGTCTTGACGATGCACGGCCGCTCGGCCCCGTCGATCCCCGTCGTCGCCGCCAGGTAGACGTCGCCCATCCCGCCGCGCGCGACGAGCTTCAAGACGACGCGCCGCCCGATCCGGCGCGGCAGGACCAACGCCGGCGCAGGGGACGAGAAGCCTCTGGCAGCTTCGCCCATCGCCGCGAACGCTATGGGCGGTGGCGGAGCGCGGCCAAGTTTTCGTGGCTTCGCGGCCGCACGGTCGCCGGGAACAAAGAGAAGCCGCAGAGGTCGAGGCAGGCCGCTGAGATCGTGAGGCGCGAGAACGAGCTCGCGCGTTACCAGATCTCTGGGACTTGCCGTGCCTCTGCGGTTCTCTTCTCTTTCCTGTTGGGGCCGGGTCCCCTTCGTTACGGGCTAGCCAGGCTCGCGTCCGTGGGCACACTGCCCGCGTCGGCGGGCGGGGGCGGAGGAAGCGGAGAGCCGCCGTCCGACGCGCAGACGAGGCTCGTCAGATCCGTGCGCCGCCTTCCGAGGTCGTTCAGCGTCCTCGTCTGGCCAGTGAAATCATCGAACGCCGTCGTTCCGGTCAGGAACGGAGACAGTTGGGCCTCGGTCCCCGCAAATCGCGGGGTGATCATCGTGAAGTTGAACGTACCCGTGTCGGGCCCGTGGCACCCGTTGCAAGTGTTGGTCGACGCATGAAAGCGCGCGTCGGGATTGGCGATGCCCGGGCCACTCCACTCGATCTGGTTGTTGAAGACCGACCCCGCGAGGAAGTTTTGCCCCTCGAACGTGAGCGGCACCGTATGGTCGTTCGCGCCCGGCAATTCGGCAATGATCGCCGCCGCGTTCTGGTTCACGAAGTCGGAAAACGTCTGGGTGCCGTTGAAGCCCAGGTCCGGGGTTTCTGCGACCGGTATCTCATCGAAGAACCCGGTGGTCGGCGAGAGAGCGAACGCGCGGAGCTCCCACTCGAAGGAGAGCGCGATCTCGTTGGTACGGAGCTCGAGGAGCGCGCTGCCGTTGGGAGCGCCCGGAGCCGCGTTGCGTCCCGTGAAGCGCCGCGTGACCGCCTCGAGCGCGGCGTTGTACTCCTCGGACGGGAAGGGGTGCGACGAGAGCCCGTGCCAGAGGTTGGCCCAGTCTTGCACGTCTTGCATCGTCGTGGCCGGGAGGTTGTATTCGAGGATGACCGTGAACGATTGCGGGAACCCTTCGCCGTTGACCGCGAAGACGAACCTGCCTTCGCCCGCGGACCCATTGGCGAGATTCCGGATGTCGATCCGGTTGACGATGGCCTGAAGGGTCAGCGGCGGCTGGTCGAGGTCGAGGTCGCCGGTCGGGGTTTTCGGCCAGACGTCGAGAAGAACCTGCTGCATTGCGGGTCGGGCCGACACGGTGAACCCGTTGACGGTCTGGTCGGTGAGCCAATGTTGGAAGAGCGCCAGCGTCATGGCGGGTGCCTGCTCCGGCGTGGGAGCGAGCTCTCGCATCAAGTGGCCAAAGGTCCAGACCCCCTGGCTCGGCGAATTGGCCTGCGCGTCGGCGGTCGCCGCGGCGAACGCCGGCGGGCGAGGAATGGGTACCGGCCCGCCTCCGCCCGAGGAGCCTCCGAAGGAAATACCCGAGGAGGAGCCTCCGCCCACGCTCCCCCCGCTCGATGAGCCGAACCCGGCGTCGAAGGACGCGCCGCCGTCCGGAAACGAGAACCCGGGCGTGAAGACGCCAAACGTGCGAACCGGGTCATCGACGACGCTGACATTCGTGATCATCAGCTCTCGCCGAGTGAAAACGAAGCAGCCGGTCGGCGCCGTGAGGTTCAGGGTGAGATTGCCGAAGAGCTGCTCGACGCCGAAGTTAGGCGGCCCCT
>CAZHED010000069.1:0-20623 GCA_964531095.1 uncultured Polyangiaceae bacterium
ACCTGCACGATGATGCTCTTTCCGCAGATCTGCTGCGACCCCATGTCCGCCGTGCCGTCGTTGGACTTCCCCGTGAAGGTGAGCTGAAAGCACGTTCCGCAGCTCGCGCCGTTGAACGCCGCGAACGCGTACGCCAGCGTGTCGCTCGCGACCTGCGGCGCCATATCGTAGCATTCGTACGCAGGGCCGCCCTGGCACGAGTCTTTCGCGCCATCGTTTCGCGAGACCCCGTCGGCGGCGCACGTATGCGAGGACCCGCACGAGGGCTTGCAGCAGTCCCAGTACCGGGTCGCGTACCCCGCGGTCCCGCTGGTCGGCGGGGTGCAAGCCGGAACGGGCGCGCCCGAGCTCGATCCGCTGGAGCCGCCCGTGCTCGATCCGCTGCCCGCGCCGCTGGAGCCGCTCGAGCTCGACCTGCCTCCGGAGCTCCCCGCGCCACTGGAGCCGCTCGAGCTCGACCTGCCGCCGGAGCCCGCGCCGCTGGAGCCGCCCGAGCTCGATCCGTTGCCCGCGCCGCTGGAGCCACCCGAGCCCGAGCCGCCCCCGGAACTTCCCGCGCCGCTGGAGCCGCCCGAGCTCGATCCGTCGCCAGCACCGCCCGAGCTCGACGAGGGACTGGCGTAACCGCTCGACCCGCCGGTGCCGGAGCCGCTGCTCGACCCGCCGAACGGGTCTGAGCCGCTGGATGCGCCGCCACCCGAAGCCGGATCCGAGCTCCCGGCCTCCGTCACCCCCGAACCCGACGACCCGCCGTCGCATCCAGCGGCAATGATGGAAACAACGGCAAAGGCCGCGATCGACGTGGCGGTTCTACTCATGATCAAAGTTGCTTCTCCAAAATTTGCGAGGTCCGGCATCATGCCATGCAGAGGCGCACCGGTCATCGTCGCAAGGGAGGACGCACGGCGCTTTGGCGGCCCAACACGAACTGTAAAAGTCCAGGCTCGATGCTCTTGCCGGTCGAATCTGGCCATGCTCCGTTCGGGCGCGAGCGGCTTTCAGCGACCGCGGGCCCCCGATTGCTCGCAACTCGGCGCGCTTTCCATCCCGGCGCGCAGCGCCCGGTACGATGCTCGGAGCTGGGCATCGATGAGGTTCCAATCCGGTAGGGGCGCCTCCTCGTCTCGCTGATGCGCGGCTGCCGCCCTCCACAGGCCGGCGCGCGCGGCGGCGGCGCGCGCCAGGGGGGCGGCCGGGTCCGTCACGAGCCACCCAACGCTCCGAGCGCCTTATGTTGCCGTTGCAGAGCTGCGGGCGCGGTCGGCACCGCGGGTCCCTGGCGAAGCAAAGTCAGTCCATGGTTGGTTCACGGCAACTCGATGGCGGCGGGACGTCGTCATCCACCGACGAACGTCGCGAATTCGAGCCGATCGAATCGCCGGGACAGCAGGACCAGCCCGAGGAGACTCGTCACCGCGGCCGCGATGGCGAACCCGTATCCATAGAAGCGCACGCCCAGCCGGACGCTCAGGAGCGACAGGAAAACGTTGATCGCCGCAAAGGTGCACACCAAAACGAGGGCGGCTCTCCGGTGATCGAGATAGAAGAGAAGCGTCAAGATTCCGAGGAGCACCACCTGGCACGCCACTCCGACGATGTCGATCCGAAATAGGTACAAATACAACGACGGGATGTGGAACGCCTTCAGAACGGACGGCGCGGCGAGCAGCAACACGGCAACCACCACGGCCTGGACGCGAAAGATGTCGTGAATGCTGGCCCTCGCGGCCGTCACGAGCGCGTCTCGCTGCCGTTCGATGGCGTCGAGTGTGCTGCCCTCGCGAAGGTCGCGGAAGAAGGAGTCGTATTCTCGGGCAAACTCCGTCTCGATTCGCACGAAGAACACGGCCATTGCGGGGATGACCGATAGGTACGCGAGCGAGACGGGCGCGTCGTACACGATGGATCCGCGAATGGGCCCGAACAACCGCGTGGATGTGATTGGATGCCACCAGAAGACGAACTTGTCTCCCCAGACCGCGACGTTGAACAAGAAGCCGATGACGGCCAAATCGAAGAACGCCTTCTTTCGATCGAAAAACCCGAATGTCACGCCGCTCGGCGGAGGCACTTTGCGCCCCAATTGCGCCAGCATGGCGAAGAACATGGCGCAATGTCCGACGCAGAAGCCCGCCATGAGCCCCGCGAGACCAAAGCGCGCCAGCGCCAGGGCGGCGCCGACCGTGAGCGTGTAGCCGAACAGGTACGTCCAGAGAAGCGCGGCGTACTCGCGCAGCGCAGACAGGATCACCGACACGATCCATATATTGGTCAATACGACGAAGCCAGTGACGACGAGCGCGCGATATGCATACCGCCCTTCCATCGACAAGAACACAAAGGCCGCACCGATCACGCCGCTCGTCGCGGTCGTGACCGAGAGCGCCCCGAGCACGTTGGGTGCTACAGCGTCGAGCTTGCGTTCGTAGATGCGGTCCGCGCAGTAGCGGGCCACGACGAGCTGCAGGCCCCCCGCGAGGATCATCGAATAGGCCATGAGGTGCGTCACCGTGCCGAGGAACGTGGAGACCACCCGCGAGTCGTGCGTCCCGGGGTGCCCCAGTCCAATGACCGCCATCGACAGGATCGAGATGACCCAGGGCCCCGACCCGATCGCGCCTGCCACTGCGTACTCGCCCACGACGCGCGCGTACGACGCCTTGCGAACGCCGGGCCGGAGCGCGAAGGCTATCCCCGCCACGCCGACCCCAGGGCGCGACGGTAGACCTGCTCGTATCGAGTGAGCATGCGGTCCTGACCGTAGTAGGCCTCCACGCGCGCCGCTCCGGCAGCCTGAGCTGCGCGCCAGCGGGCGCCGTCGCTCAGCAAGGAGACCGCCGCCTGCGCGGTCGCCTCGGGGTCTGCGATCCCCACTACCGCGCCTGCGGCGCCGAGCGCACGGTCTTCCGCCGCGCGCCCATAGACCAGGTCGCGCGCGCAACCCACGTCCGACGTGACGCACGGAACGCCCGCGGCGAACCCCTCGAGGAGAACGAGCGGCATTGCCTCGCTGATCGAAGTCAGAACGACGAGGCCGACCCGCGGCAGGATGTCGTCGACGTTCTGGAGGCCGAGAAACTTCACCCGCCCTTCGATCCCCAGAGACGCGATGAGCTCCCGGCATTCGCCGGCGTAGCGAGGATCTTCGACCGCCGGCCCCACAATCCACCCCTCGGCCCCGGGCAGAGCGTGGACGACCGAGCGCATCGCGCGCACGAACGTCTTGATGTCTTTGATCGGCACGACCCGTCCGATGAGGGCCAGGACGGGTGGCACGCCGTCCGGCCGAAGCGCGCGCAACGCGCCGAACCGCGCCAAGTCGATTCCGTTCGGGATGACCATCGTGCGCGCCGGATCTGCGCCATCGGCGATTTGACGAGCGCGGTTGCCCTCGAACAGCGTGACGATCGGATTGGCCGCGGCATACGTGGCCGAAGCCAGCCCTTCGAAGAACTTGATCCAGAGCTCTCTGAAGAACCCGATCTCACCCGACCGCGCGTCTCCCGCGCGCTCGGTGATCCAGGGCGCTTGCATGAGCTCGATCCGCCGCTCCTTCGTATAGATGCCGTGCTCGGTCAGGACCAACGGCACGCGTTGCGCCTTGCTGGCAATGGCTCCGGCGAGGCCTGCGTAGCCCGTCGAGATCACATGAAACGCGCGCGCGATCGGCAGCGACCGGGCCACTTTCGCTAGGGCGAACACCGGGGCGTGCATGGAGCGCACCGTCCAGAAGTAGTCCGTGAAGGGTAGGCGCGAGGCCGATGCGCGATAACGAGCGGTGACCTCCTTCCATGACCGGTCGCTGTAGTGAAAATCACGCTCGTGGCGCTCCGGGTCTTCGCAAAGCTTGTCGACGAACGTCTCGAACGTGCCGGAGTACGAGATCGGCAGCGCCGTCCTGAACGCCTCGTGCATCTCGGCGGATGCGCGATAGAAGGCCGCGTCACCCGAGCCACCGCGCGCCGGCGGCATCGGTCGAACGTCGGCGAGGAAGTGCGACTCGAGGTGGCGCACGTTGTCCGGCAGGGCGTAGCGAACCTGGTCGTACGACTCGCGAGCCCCGCCGATGAAGACGACCCCGAAGCGGATGTCCTTCAAGCCGGTGACGATTTGATGTACCCAGCTCGAGACGCCACCGCTCACGAACGGGTACGTCCCCTCGAGGATAAGCGTCACGTCGAGCTGCTCTCCTTTGGAGAGGGACCTTGCCTCGAATGACTTCATCGCCAGAACTCCATGACCCCGCCGGGGAGCGCCTGCTCGCCCGGCAGCCCAGCGAGATCGCGCATCAGCACTTTCACCAAGCCGTAGTGGCGTTGCGCGAAGTGCGCTTCGGCGAGATAAGGCAGCACGCGAATCGCGGGGAAGCCGGCCTCGAGGGCCATTTCGAATTGCGCCACGGCGTCCAGGTAGTTGCAGGATCGAAGGTGCACGCGCCCGAGCAAGAAGGAAGCCGCGGCGTCGCGCGGATGGAGGCGAAGGGCCTCCGTTGCGTGATGGCGCGCGCGCTCCATCGCGTCCGCGAGGACAGCCCCTTCGACCAGTCCCAAGTAACACGCCTCCCAATGACTCTCCGCTATGCGCAAATGCAACGTCGCGAGGTCGTGCGACGCGGCGCCCGGCAGACTCTGGGTCAGGCGGCGTGTGGTGGATTCGATGTCGTCGCGAAGGCGTTCGAGCCGCGCGAACGCGTAGAGGCGCACTTCGTCGAAGGGGTCATCGAGGCACGAGCGCAGGATCGCGGCGCTCTCGCGAACCTTGAATCGAGGCACTTCGAGCACCGCACGGAAGCGCGTCGCGCTCGTCTCCGATGTGCGTGTTCGAAGAAGGCCCGCGATACGGCCGAAGGCGAGCCGCGATCCACCGCGGCCGGCGCGACGGGAGCGCCCGCCGTCGATAGGAACGGTCCTCCACTTCGGTTCGTCCGCCGGGCGGCCGCCGAACGCCGAGGACAGAGCGACGAGCAAGCCGGGCGCGCCGAGCACCGGCATGAAGAAGGCGATCGCGCACGCCAGTGCGCGCAACCGAGCGCCACTCCCGGCCCACGGACTGTCGCCGGCGAACATCGTCCATGTCGAAGCGAGGCATAGCGCCGCATGCCCCCCCGCCCCTGCCAGGAGAGCGACGCCTCGCGAGCGTGCCCCGAACAAGGCGGCGACCGCGATCGCGTCGAGTCCGGCGATGCCTACGAGGGCTGCCCAACGCCAGAAGCGGATCATGCGACAAGATCCTTCGTCCTGAGGCGGCCGAGGACCGACTGGCCAGTGTCGCCGCGGGCGAGCCGGTGAATGAGCAGAGAGTTTCCGAGCCTCGGCACGGGGGTGCCGAGCTTCCGGGCCGCAAGCTCGCGGACACGCCGCTCGAATGCCGCGGCCCCGCGCCCGTCGGTCCCCGCGAGCAGGACGGCGATGAGGGCCCGCTGTTCGTCGGCTTCGAGAAAGACGTGGTCAGTCGCCCGAAGCACCTCGCGCAAGAGTTGCTCCGCGATGTCGCGGAGAGGACCCTCCGGACGCAGGAGAAGGCACACGACGGTCGCGGGAAGGCCGTGTTCGACATCTCGGGCGGCCCGCTCGATGCGCGCCCCGAATTCGTCGCGACGAGCCCGCCGGTGGTCGCTTCCGCCCTCCTTCGCGGCGAGCAGGTCGGCCGCGTGGCCGCAGACGACGGCGAGCAGGCGCAGATTGGCGGTGTCGAGGGCTATGAATGGCATCGACTGCACGCAGAGAACGGCCCTCACGAGGCCACTGGAGTCGGTCAGGGGTGCGGCCAGGATCAGCTTCGTTTTCGGCGATTCGCCGGCCGTCTCCATCTGCGGCGAACAGGCGAGCTGACCGCTTCGAAGCGCCGCAGCGACCATGTCGTCGCCCCCCGCCGGCAATGGATCCGGCTGACCGATCCGTGCCAGGGGCCCGCCGACGAGTCGACCCCCGTGCACTTCGTGGAGCGCCGCCACGTCGACGAGGCACGCCGTCGTCAAGATCCTCATGACGTGGTCCGCGACCCTCGCCTTGTCCAGCGGTCCGTCGCCGCACGCGATCTCACGAATCGCGGACAGGGACGCCCGCAAACTCGGCCCGCAGTCGCCGGCCCGACTGGCTTCGATTCGATCGTGGGAGAGCTCGAGCAGAAATTGCTCGCGAGACAACTCCGACAGCTCGGACGTCGTCTTCTCGAGAGCCGACTCGAGACGACGCACCGATCGATCCCAGATCTCCGCGAACTGCCCGCAAATCAGGACGAGGGCGAACACGCCAACCAGTGCCGGCAAAGGCAATTGCCCGAGCGCGTGGTCATGGCGCTTCCAGTCCACGATGAGCATCAGCGCGATCGCGAGCGTGCTGGTCGCCCCCGCACCCGCGCCGTAGCGCAGCGACACGAGCACCGGCGCGAAGAGTGGCCAGAAGAAGACGCCGCGGACCGAGAACGGGTCGTCGGGGCGCAGCGCGTGGCCGAGCACGGGCACTCCCGCCGTGATGGCCAACGTTTCCGCGAGTCGGACCAGGCGGCCCGGCTCCGCCTTGTACGAATCGGCCCCGCTTAGGCGTTCGCGAAGCCAGGCGAGCGTCGACGCACGAGCTGGGGGTCCACGCCGTTCGGTCGGTGCGTAAGTGAAGCTGGCTCTCATGGACTTCTCCTCGTCCGAGCGTTTGGCGTCGACGCGACCATTGGCGATGTCACCGTGGTGCGCGATCATCGAAATTCCAATCCAGCGAGCAGCTGGTCGATGAGACGCAGAGCCGTGCCGCTGACCGCCTCGTGCGCGGGGCCGGTGTCGGTCCCCGAAGCGGACCAGATGACCTTGTCGTGGGACAGGTCGATCACCCGAACGCTAATCCCGACCGCTGCCTCCCCCTCGAGGCCGCTCCTGTAGCGCCACTCTTCGACGCTCCCGGAGATCGCGTAGACGAAGCCCTGTGACTTCGCCCATGCCATGTCACGCATGGCGTCTCGCTCGCCATCGCCGAGCAAGGTGCGCCGGAGGTCTTTCCGATCGTCGGCGGGTTCGGCGGCGTAGGTCACGAGGCGGGAGACCCCGCGCATGCGCAGCAGCGTTTCGGTCATCGCCTCGACCCGCTCGGCGCATTGCGGCGCCTCGGAGTGATTCGCGAACGGGAGCAGCACCCACCGGACCTCCGCCGGAACTGGTGCCGCGTGTTGGGTGCGGATCACGGTCGCTCCGCAACCGGAGAGCGCAAGCGAGGTGGCGAGCGTGCACACGAGGAAGAGCGAATGCCGACTGAAGACCGAATGGGCAGCCGCCGTTTTCGATGAATCGCGCAACATGAAGGAAACCCCCTTTGACCGACGTTCCTTCAGAACGTTTGGTTTAGCGACAGAAACAACGACGCGTACGCCAGCCTCGGGAGACCAACGACTCCGAACCCGTATACGCCTCCGCCGCGAGCAAACGTCGCGCCGGCGAGCTTCACGATCACGGCGCACGACAAGAGCCCGGCGAACGTCCTGCTCGCGACCACAACTCCGAGCGAGCCGTCGCACCCAAAGCGAGGAAAATCGAGGTGGTCGCGATGGTACCGGTCGCTCCAGTCGCCGTGCGAAATGTGCGCGACCGCGCTCACGGCCTCGTAGGACTTCGGCAAGACCTCGTCGATCGATGCCTCGACGGCCGACAGCTCGCCGGGGGGCGAGCGCACGTGGGTCCGCTGCAACGCGGATCCGGCGATGCCGAGGCTCACGTCCGGCCGGTCGCGCACGATTCGACCGCCGAGCTCGATCTCTTCCCGCATTCCCGCTCCGGCGTATGCGTAGTCGCGCGTGTGGTCGTCGAAGCCTTCGATGGCGGCGCTCAGGTAAAAGCTCGCGATCAAGTCCGCGGTCACACTGGCCCCTGCCCGGTCGCGCAATCCGGCGATGCGGAGCGCTGCCGTCTCGTTGGCCACGAGGCCGTTGCCCTCCGCCCACACCGCGGTCGTCGCCGCGCGCGACCAGCGGTCTTCACGAAAGAAGGTCAGTCGAGGCGCGGCGCGGTCGACTTGAACGTTGACGCCCACCTCCAACTCCGTGACGCCCCTGGACTCGAAGCGGCGACCGCGAACGAGCAAGTCTCCCTCCAGACGCGGCTTGGGCAAGAGCACCTCCGGGCCGCAGCTCGACAGCGTCCGACCGGATCCTGCGTAGTCCAGGCGAAGGCCCAAAGCATCGTTGGCGGCCGACACGTCCGCCTGGTCGGTTTCGAGATCCCCGAGCCGGGCATAGGCGGCGGCTGCCCCGGCCGTCGGGTCATGCCGATACGCGAGCTCGCGCAGGGGAGAGAGCACCGCGTCGGCCGCGGCCGGTTCCTGGTCGCTCAGCCTTCGTGCGATCCGGCGTTCTACTTCGCTATCCCGCCTGCCGTCGAGCATGTCGAGGAGGGTTTCTTCCTCGCCGGCGCCGGCGTCTTCCCCGGTGCCGGGCGTCGCGAGCTCCGATACGGGCTCGGCGCTCTCTCCGTTCTCGTCGGACAGGCCCGCGGGGCGTGCTCCGAGCTGGGAAGGGCCGGAACCACGCATCAGACGGCGCGCGGCGTCGTTCCGCCCATCGGCGAGATACCATTCGACCGCGAACTCGCGGGTCGCCTGCGCCGGGGCGAGAGCTGTCAGGGCGCGGAGCCAGCGATCCCCCGCGTCGGCCCCCCGGTTCGCGCGAGCGGACAACGCGCGGCTCTCGAAGAGCCGAATCCCCCGGTCGTCGAGGGGCGCCGCGACGTCGAGGGTCGCGGGGTCGGACAGCGCCACGCGCCGAATGCGCGCGGCTCGATTCCCGTCTCCCGTGCGCTCGAGGGCATCGGCGAAGTCGAGAAGCAGCGAGTCGTCGGTCGGTGCGTCCGCGAGCTCGAGCGCCACGTAGCCGGCGGCCTCCCTCGGACGGCCGAGGAAACCGGTCGCAGCCGCCATGGGGGCGAGAAGATCAGGGCTCGCAGCGGCGTCCGCCGAAAAGGCGCGCGTGAAGCGAGACAGCGCGGCCGCGTCGTGCCGGTCGATGGCGTTCCAGACCAGTCCGGCTTTCGCGTAGGACGCCGTCGGATCGATGGCGACGATGGCCTGATAAGCGTCACCTACCCGGGCGAGATCGCCGTCGTGCGCATACGCCGCGACTTGCAGGCGAAGGTACCTCTCGCTTCCGGCGAACGCCGCGCGCGACTCCGCTGCGCGGGCGAGCGTCCGGGAGAGGCCCACCCAGTCTCCGTGCTTTTGCTGCAGCTCCCCCAGGCAGAGCAGGTCCTCTGGGCGACTTTCGCGCTCGTAGCGGTCGGCGGCGAAGGCGATCGCGTCGTGGACGTGCCCGGCATCGTCGGCGAGAGCGATGAGACGGCCGAGATCGTCTCTCGAGTCGGCGCCGCGTGCGTGCAGCTCCGAATAGGCAGCGAGTGCGGTTCCCACGTCGTCTAGCTCCCAGGCGAGCATCCCGAGATCGCGAAGCGAATCGATCGAAGGATCCGAGCTCCGGCCGATCGATTCTCTCAAGACTTCCAGCGCGCGGGTCAGCTTTCCCCGCTTGGCCAGGACTCGGGCGAACTTCAGCGACTCAGGAGGCGTCAATCCAAAGCGCTCTTTCGCTTCTTCGTAGCGCGCGATCGCCTCGTCGCCGCGATCGCTGCGAGCGCAGAGATCGGCGAGCAGCGTCAGCGGGAGGCGCTCGCGGGGATATCGCTCGACGCGCCTTCGCAACAGCGCAGCCGCGGCGTCGGGGTCGGCCATGTCTTCGTACGCGGCGACTGCCTCTTCGATCTCGACGGGGCTTGCCGCCGGCGCGAGCGCGCGGCCCGAGAGCAGCGACGCCACCATGCGCTCGTCGTGCAGTTTGCGTGCGATTCGCAACGCGTTGGCGAACGCGCTGTCCGCTCGGGTCTCCGCGTTCGCCACCGATGGCACGCCCATGAAGACGGCGGCCCCGAGAACGCGCGCGACGAGATGGCGAGCTCGCCGGGCGAAGACGGGCGCGAAGCGGCCGCCGATCATCGTGCCAACCACGCCCAGTCGCGAAGGGCCAGCCGATCGTCGCCTGCCTGCTCCGCGAGGCGCGCCTCCGTGCGTCGAACGTCGTCGTCGTGTGGATGCCGGTGAACGAGCTCTTCGGCGCGCGACAGCGCCGCGCGGACGTCTCCCGCCACGAGCTCCCGATGCATCTGCGAGCCCAGCTCCTCGTCGGAGACTTGCCCGGTCGCGACGAGCCACGCCCCCAACTTGCGTGCCGAATCCGGTCGCCCTGCCGCCAGCGCGAGCACCACGCCCCGCCTCAGAAAGGGGGCGCGTCCCGGCAGTCGACCGGCGAAGGAGTCCACCACCTCCGACGCCTTGGTGACGTCGCCGGCCGCCTCGAATGCTGCGGCCGCGGCGAGCGCGTCGTGCTCGAGGGCCGCAGCGTCCACGGCGCGAGTTGCGGCCTGCTCGTAGCATTTCGCGGCGGCGCGTGGATCGTCCGACGCCAGATACCAGCGGGCCGCCTCCCGAAGCCATTCCGCCCGGCGCGGGTCGTTCTCGTCGGCCAGCCTCCGGTAGTAGGCTGCGGCGAGCGAGGGCCATCCCCGTTCCAGCGCGACCCGGGCCAATCGCTCGCTGCGATCCGGGGGCAGAGACTTGGTCGCCCGTTCGGCCAGCCCTTCGCGAATGGCGCGTGCGAGCTCGTCTCGGTGCGCCTCTCCAACCTGCAACGAGCGCAGATAGTCGATTTCGACGTCGAACCCCATTTCAGCAGCTTCTGCGTCGCCCGGTAGGTTCGTCAGCCACTCGAGCGCCTCGCCGTACCGACCCACCGACGCGAGACTGCGTGCATAATGCAGGACCGGGTCGCGCGCGTCCCGCGGGCTCGACCTCACCAGGGCCTCGAGGTACGCGATCGAAAACGCGTCCGGCCGGCCCCCGAAATCCGCCAGCGCCGAGAATTCGCTCTGCCGCGGGAAGACCATCGCCATCACCAGAGCCCCCGTCGCGCCAAATGCCACGAGCGACGACATCCCTGCGAACCGGACGCGCTCATTGGCACTCAACGCGTGCCTCGCCCGAATCGCGTGCCGCCAGTCGAAACGTCAGCCCGCCGTCGCCGGGTTTTCCTCTCGAAGTGGCTCCGGCCGATCGCATCGTGCAGACCGACGAGCCGAGCCCGCCCAGGGTGATCTCGAGAGGGACGTGGCCGACCACCCGAAGCTCGCGTACCACCCGGTTCCAGGCGACAATCGAGCCGTTCGCCCGCACCACATAGGGACCCGCCGGGGCGGCGGTCGACACGCGAAGAGTCGCAACACCGCCAGGCAACAGGTGCACGTAGACGCCATCGGGTCCGCGCACGGCGCCGACCACACGGCTCGAGTGAGCGAAGTCCGGCCAACCGAGCGCTTCATCGAGACGCACGGTCTGCAACGCTCCCAGATTTCCGATTTGCCAGGCGCCGTCGGTGAGGCGGCGAGCCATGGTTACGCGCTGAAAGGAGAGCACCCGCTCGGCGTACTCGCTCAGCTTGAGCGGCGTTGTCTTCTGACCGAGCGCATACTCGTACACCTGTGTCAGCGCGTGCATGCTGGCGCTTTTGGTCGCCGTAAAGAAGTGGAAGTATATCGCTAGTGGGCTGATTCGACGCGGAGACTCGTTCAACGCGAATGTGTGGATGACGTCACGAAACCCGTAATATGGACCGCGCCAATTGTTGGTATATACGTTTTCATTTTGAATCGGCGCGAACACCTGGTAGCTCGTGCCGCTCGGGATCCCGAGCGGCGAGGCGTTGGTGATAGTCGGCAAGTCGAAGGTGCGCGTGGCCCCACCACCGTTGACGTTGAAGAGGCCCAGGCCGCTGACCCGCTCGACGGCGGCCGCGCTCGGGGAGCAGTCCCCCGACCACAAGAAGACGCTGACGTGCTTGTTCGTTGGGGCGAGGCGCTCGTTGATGTAAGCGACGGATCCGTCGATCTCGCGGCGAAGGTCGAAGTGATATCCTTGAATGGGAAGATGGGGCGGTGCCCGGTCGGATTCGTGCGTTCCGGCTTCCGCCTTCGCCCACTCGAACGCGTGGCTGTAGGAATGACTCGCGATCTCGACGTTCGGTAGCGCGAAGATATCGCGGGCGATCGCCTCGAGCGCCGGCGCGTGCGCCGGGTCCAACCCGCGTTCACCGATTTCACCTTCGATCACCGATACGGTGTGGGGCAGATCGTAGCGCCGCAGGACTTCGTCGAGGATCACCTGCCCCGCGTAGGGGCGGCCCGCTCGTTGCGCCCGGCTGGAGAAGCCGTCTCCGTCCACGTGTACCGTCAGAATGCGATTCCCACTCTCGGTCGTCACGTCTGGGGCGGGAATCGCGGGCAGATCCAGGGCTGTTTGCAGAAAACGAAAAGGATCGATCTCCCAGCGTCGAACCCCCTGAAGGCCGCTCTCCAGAATGTACGGGTCGAAGGCATAGCCTCCCCACGTGGCGGTCACCACCGCATCCCAGGTCTCGCGGCGCGCGTCCTCGATGGCCAGGATTGGGTGGACATCGCTCGATCTCCCACGGACGGACGTCTGAATGGACATCCGCGCGCGTGCGCGAAGCGGTGCCTCGAAGGTACCGTACGGCGACGGGGTCGAGATCCGCACGGGGGGGGCCGCGTTCTCGGGGCCCGGCGCCAGGCCGAGCGCATCGAGAAATGCGTCCGATGGCGCGAAGCCGAAGTCGCCCAGAAAGACAACCCGCATGCCGCTTGCGATCTGGGAGAGCAGCCACTGCTGGTAGGCAAACGCGTCGTCGACAGGACCGGTCATCGCGACGATGCCCGCATACAGGCCGGTGAGCTTTCGAGTGGGGAGGGCGCCTCTGACGTCCACGTACTCGGGGACGTAGCCGAGGTGCTCGAGAACGGGCGCAACGAGCGCACAAGCGTCGTTGATTCCGAGATAGCCATTGGGCTCGCTGCGATAGAGAATGAGTATCTTGCGTGGAACGATCTCGAACGTTCCGACTCCGATGTCGTCGAGCGCGGGCCCCGCGACCCACGGCTCGAAGCCGAGGTCGAGGATTCGCTTGGCGATCTCGCGACGTCGCTCGCGCTGCGAAGCCGGGACATAATCGATGACGCTGATGGGAATTCCGAACCGCGCTCGCGCGTCCTGCAAGCGCGAGAGCAGCCACTGTCGATCTTTGTCCTGAACAAGGACGTACGACTGGCTGGCGGCGTCCCACCCCTGAAAGAGGCTCTCGGCGGCGATTCCGGCGATCTCGCGCGCCACCCTCGGTAAGATCTCGAATCCACGGTTGAGCACGAGCTTGATCTCGGGCCAACGCTTCTTGAGCATGAGAACGAGCTGGACCAGTCCACGCTCGTACCGCGCGCGGTCGGAGTCCGAGCGCGACACCAGCTGGTAGCTGTCGAGAGTGTCCAGAAAGAGTGCGCGGTAGCCGCGGGCGTAGAGGGGCGCGATGACTTCACTCACTAGAAAGCTCGCCCACTCGGGGTCTCCCACGTCGACGATGTCGGAGCCCCAGCCGCGGTTGCTTCCCAGGAGGAGACGGCGAGGAACACGGCGCCACCACGAGCGGCTCTGCGACACTTCGCCCACGCTGACGTATGCGAAGACCTCGGCCGCCGTGCCGGATGGCGGGGTGGCGAGTGCGTCCGGCTCGACGACCACTCGGGCGTAGTGCGCCATGAGCTCGGCGGGCACTGGGGCGGGACCGTAGAAGAAGGCGGTTGATGCGCGTGTCTCCGAGGGCGACCCGTTCGATGTAGCGGGCGGCTCCGCGCCCGCGCTTCGCCCCAGGGTCAGTGATGCGAACACGAGTGGACCGACGAGCCTCGTGATCGAGAGTCGCTTCACGCGGGTGTTGGAGAATCTCTGCATGAGCCGCGCGCGCCACGTGCAACCGATGTGCCCTTGAGCCACCACCTTCTGGGAATCCGACCCGGACGGCGCGATGGATTGGCACACGCGCGCACGAATGCCTTATTGCCACATCTTGCGTAGCGCTCCACGCTTGCGCTGGCCGACGCAGATTCGTTGCGGTTGAGTTCGTATTCTCGTTGCCCGCGAGATGGGCAGACCGTATATCGGTTTTGCATTGCGACTTGCTGTATCGCTCGCGCTCGTCGCGTGTTTGGCATCGTGTAGCTCGAATGCGACTCAATCGCGTTGGACGATGCCTGACAGCGCTTCGCCAGCGACGTCCCCACCGACCCCGGCGCCGTCGAAGGACGCCGCCGCAGAAGCGCTGCCCGACGCCGTCGGCGACTCTGGCAGCGCGTTGGCGAGCGATGCGTCGGCGCGTGACGGCCACGCGGATGCGGTCGCGGGTCCCGGCCCGAGCGGGCCGCCCGACGCTGCGCTTCAGTTTGCAGCGGACGCCGGCCCGATCGACGCGGCGGTCCCGACCCCTACGGATGCCTCTGCAAACCGTCGCGGCATCCCGATGGGGGCGCCCTGGGTCTCGTATTACGGGAGCGCGGCGGCGAGCGGCGGGGTGGACAAGGTCGCGTCGAGCTTTCGTCTCGTGAACATCGATGCCGACCCGGGCGCGGGCCTATTCACCCGTGCCGAGATCCGGCAGCTGCAGAGCGCCGGCCAGAACGAGGTCGTCGGCTATCTCGACGTCGGTTCGTGCGAAAAGTACCGGACATGGTGGGCTTCCGCGCCTGGATACAAGTCATGCTCCGCGAATACCGCTGCACAAGTCGGGCCCTATGGCGGTTATCCAGACGAGGTCTGGATGAATCTCGGCAATGCCGATTATCAGGACCTCATCGTCGGCTACGTCGCGCCGCTCATTGCGGCGCAGGGAGTCGACGGCTTTTTCCTCGACAACCTCGAGATCGTCGAGCATGGGGCGTCGTCGCGGGACGGGCCGTGCGACGCGGCGTGCTCGCAGGGCGGCCTCGACCTCGTGCGCAAGCTTCGCTCGGCCTTTCCCGACAAGCTGATCGTCATGAACAACACGACGAGCGACGTGACTCGCCTCGGGATGACCGGGGGCGTGCCGTTCGCGTCCCTGCTGGACGGGCTCTCCCGCGAAGGCGTCTATGAGCCGGCCTACGACTCCGTCGCCGAAGCGCAGCTCGTGGCCTGGCAAAGTCTTGGCTTGAAGCCTGGCGGACGGCCATTCTGGATCGGCACCGAGGACTACGTGAGCAGTTGCACCGCGACGAGCGTCGCCACGCGTGTGTACGCACTGAGCCGCGCGAAGGGCTTCTCGCCGTATGCGACCGACTCGAGCTCGGGCCAGATGGTCATCTGTTACTGGGGCTTCTGACCGGCTGTCTGCGCCTTTCTTGGGGGCGGGTCGGCGCGTCGTGCCCCGTGGAGCCGTAGCGGCGTCGGGCCGCGCCGAGGAGCCGATCTCCCTGACATTGCAGCCGAAAAGCGGTCCTGCAACACGACCGAAACGCGCGCCGAAGTAAGCACGAGCGTTCGTCTCCAACCAGGGGATCCCACCATGTCGAGCATTTACAGGTCATCGAGGTCGATAGCCCGCCGGTGCGTGTTCGCTCCGGCGGTCTCTGAAGCGAAACCATCCACCTCAAAGGGGGCTTGAGGGAGCGCGCGATGTGGAAAAAAATTCGCACATTTCTCTTCGGCGCTCCGAAGGACGTTCACTCCGAGCACACGTTCCACAGCATTTCGCTCGTCGCGATGCTCGCCTGGGTGGGCCTCGGGGCCGACGGGCTCTCTTCATCCGCCTACGGTCCCGAGGCCGCATTCCGCGAGCTCGTCGCCGACGGGCACGACTACTCGTCGCTGGCCGTCGGCCTGGCGATCGGCACCGCCGTCACGGTGTTCATCATCTCGTACGCTTACTCGCGCATCATCGAGCACTTCCCTTCAGGGGGCGGCGGATACGTCGTAGCGACCAAGCTGCTCGGGCCGCGCTTCGGCGTCGTCAGCGGTTCGGCGCTGCTCGTCGACTATGTCCTCACCATCACGACTTCGATCGCATCGGGCGGTGACGCTCTCTTCAGCATGCTCCCGCGTTCTTGGTTCGGAGCGGCCGCGATGCGCGTGGCGCAAGAAGACCTGGGAACGTGGCTGGACCCGGTTCAGCGCGTGAAGCTGGTCCTCGAGATCGGCGCCATAGGCGCGCTCACGATTCTGAACATCCGCGGCATCAAAGAGTCGGTCCAGGCCATTTTGCCCGTCTTCATGGCATTCGTCGTCACCCACGTCGTGCTGCTGGTCGTCGCCATCTTTGGCCATCTCGGCGACGTCTCGACGCTGACGCAGCAGACCACGGCCAACTTCCGGCACACCGTGTCGGCGCTCGGCTCGCTCGGCGCGCTGATGCTCTTCGTACGCGCTTACTCGCTGGGCGGCGGCACGTACACCGGCATCGAAGCGGTGTCCAACGGCGTGCCAATCATGCGCGAACCCAAAGTTCGCACGGCCAAACGCACGATGGGGCTGATGGCGACGTCTCTGGCGATAACGGCCGCCGGCATCATCCTGGCTTATCTTCTCGTGCACGCGATGCCCTCGGACGACAAGACGATGAACGCCGTGCTGCTCGAGCGCGTCACGGCGGGGTGGAACATCGGCGGCTGGCACGCCGGCGCGTGGTTCACGACGATCGCGCTCGCGTCCGAGGCGGGCCTGCTCCTCATTGCGGCACAGGCCGGCTTCGTCGATGGGCCGCGAGTCATGGCCAACATGGCCGTCGATTCGTGGATGCCCCACCGGTTCGCGGCCTTGTCCGAGCGACTGAGCATGCAAAACGGTGTGCTCTTGATGAGCGCGACGTCGGTCGCGGCGCTCGTCTACACGCACGGCGACGTCGAGAAGCTCGTCGTGATGTACTCGATCAACGTGTTCTTGACGTTTTCGCTGTCGAACCTCGGGATGGCGCGTTTCTGGGTGCAGCACAAAAAGGACGAGAAGGACTGGTACAAGCACCTGCCGATCCACGTCATCGGCCTAGGCTTGTGTCTGACGATTCTCATCGTGACCGTGTTCGAGAAATTCAGCGCTGGCGGTTGGCTTACGCTCGTGGTCACCGGCGTGCTGGTCACCGTGTGCTTCGGCGTCAAACGGCACTATGGAAGCGTCGTCGACGCGATTCGTAGGTTGGACGACGAACTGCCCGACCCGCTGCCCGAGTTGCACGCGCTGTCCGTCGCCGGCGAACCAGGCTCCGAATCGAACAAGGGAGGCATCAACCCCGAGCATCCGGTGGCCGTTCTCTTCGTCGGCGGATACGGGGGACTCGGCCGTCACGCCGTGCTCACGCTGCTTCGCATGTTCCCCGGGCACTTCAAAGGAATCGTGTTCTGCTCGGTCGCGGTGATCGACTCGGGCGTATTCAAAGGTCTGAAGGAAGTTCACGACCTCGAACGGCGCACCGAGCACGCCCTCGATAAATACGTGAAATATGCGCGGTGGCTGGAGATGCCGGCCGAGCATGCGTATTCGACCGGAATCGAGGTCGCGGTGGAGGCCCAGAAGACCGCGACCGAAGTGATGCAAAAGTACCCGAAGGCGATGTTCGTGGCCGGACAGCTGATCTTTCAGGAAGATACGTTCGTCACACGATTCCTTCACAACGAGACGGCATTCATCATCCAACGCCGCTTGCAGCACGCCGGATTGCCGATGGTCGTATTGCCCGTGAGGCTGAACCTCAACGAGGGACCACGACTCGTGGCCCCGAGTCTCACAGCCGAACGGGCGACCTCGTAGATTCATCGGCAAGGTTCGCTCACGATGATCCGCACGGCCGTGCGCATGCCCTTGCGGCTTGCCCCGGCCTTGCGGCGGTCCGATGGGGAGTCTGACGTGGCGCGCAGCCTGGGTCCGGTGGGGGATCTGACGTGATGCGCAGCCTGGGATAGGTACCGCACATGGTCTGGTTCCCGCTGCTCACGCTCGTCGCCTTCGCCCTGATCGTCCTCTCCGCACTCGCGCGCCGCGGCCGAAGGTTCGCAATGTTCGTGGGTGTGCTCGGCGGGATCTATTCTTTGCTCGCTTGGGCGATGGCGCCACGCGCGGGCCCGCCGCTCTGGGTGTTCACGGCGTTCCACGTCGCCGTGTACGCGAACTTCGTCACTCTGTCGCGGCCGCGCATGCGAAGCTTGCCCTTCCGGCTTCTCTTGAGCTGGCCGTCGGCCGCGATGATCGGGGGAACGCTGCTGTCGCTGCCCTGGGCGATCGCCATCGCGCTCGGCTTCCATCCTTGGGTGCCGTGGCTCCCCTACGCGCTCGCTGCGTTCGGCGTGTTCCAGTCCCTATCGACGCGACGCGAAGACGTGGACCTGGTCATCTCCGGGCCGACCGGCCCCCGAGCGCCGATGCTCCTTCCGCATCCCCGAGGCACGCACCGGCAGGCTCGTCCGCTCACGATCGTGCAGATCACCGACCCCCACCTCGGCCCCTTCATGAGCGTGAAGCGACTCCGCGCGATCGCCGCGCGGGCCGTCGAAGCGCAGCCCGATTTGGTGTTCCTCACCGGCGACTTTCTCACGATGGAGTCGCAGAGCGATCCCGACCTCTTGCTCGAGGCCCTGGGTCCGCTGCAAGCGCTGCGTGGACGGGTCTTCGCGTGTTTCGGCAATCACGACCACGAGGCGCCGGCCATCGTCGAGCGTGCGCTCCGCGAGAATGGCGTCCAGTTGCTCGTCGACGCCTCGACCGAGGTTCAGACGCACGCGGGCCTCGTGCAGGTGGTGGGAATGAACTTCGTCTGGCGCGATCGGCAGGGCCATCTCGCGACGGTCTCGGCCGCGCATCCGCGTAAAGAGGCGGCCCTACGGATCGTGCTGCTCCACGATCCCGGCGCGTTCCGGCATCTCCCCGAGGGCACCGGCGATCTCGTGCTCTCGGGACACACGCATGGCGGCCAGGTAGGGCTCGTGAGCTTGGGCCTCCCGTTCACGATGCTGCGCCTCTTCGGCATCCGCATTCCCGATCACGGCTTTTGGGCGCGCGGCACCGATCGCATGTACGTCCACAAGGGCACCGGTCATTACGGCTTTCCGCTGCGGCTCGGCGTTCCTGCGGAAGAGAGCCTCATCCGCATCCACCAGCGGTGACGCTCAAGGAATCGTCGGAGCTGCCGGCCACCAGGTCTTGCCCGTGCACGCATCGCTGCCAGCAGGCGGCGTTCCCGTGTTCATGGTTCCCGTGAGAGTGGCCGTCGACGCCACGGTGAGCACGGGGGGCCCGCCCTTGCTGCCGGTCGACGCCTCGACCCAAACGTTGGTGAAGGCAATCGTCGCCTGATGCTGCGCGTCACCCTCCAAGGCAACCGTGACCGGGTCCGGATGCTGAGGCCCCTTCACGTTGATCTGGTGGAAATCAGTGACCGTGATGTTCTGGAAATCCGGCGGGACGCCGGCCGGGTCGACGATGGGATTGGCCACGTAGCTTGCCGTCACTCCGATCGGATACACCTCGTCACGGGTGCACACGTCTTCCATGAGGACGTTCTTGACGAAGCCACCGTTGCCGGTATAGGACTTGATTCGCAGGCCGTTGAGGTCACTCGCGCCTGTGTTCGTGTCGACCGGCACGTCGCCGTCCACTGTCAGGTCGTAGACGTGCACGTTCGTGATGCCAAGAATGGTGCTGCTGCCCAGAGACATTCCGTGGCCGGTTCCAAAGTGATTGTGCGCAATCACGATGTTGTTCGCTCCGCCCTGTGCGTCGCCCTTGATGGCCACCATGTCGTCCCCTGTGGACACCGTCGTCCCGACTATGTAGCCGTCTTGGGTGATGCCGGTCGCCGCGCCGGGGTCAATGCCGTCGGTGTTTCGAGCGACGTAGTTCGACACCGCCTGTCCCGCGCTGGTCGTCGCGCCGTAGGGGGTGTGAACGTCGATGCCCCAAACGACGAATTTGTCGCTGTTGAGCTGAACGTGGAAGAAGGGTGAATTATAGAGATGCACTTTGTAAAGAACGAAGTTCGACGCGTTGTTGACCTGAATGATCGCCGGGTTGGGGGCTGATCCAGGGCCTCCATTGGGGTTTGCGGAGTTGGTTGGGGTGCGGCTGTCGTGTCGCTGACAGTCGGAAACGTTCCACCACGAGAACTCGGTCGCTGAATAACTGCAAGCGGGATCGCCGCTCTTCCCATCGAGGTTGGTAATGGTCGGCGGGGAAACTCCGATGAGCGGCTCGCCACCCTGCCCGTCGATGACTCCCCCACCCATGATGGCCACGTGGTCCCCGGTCGCCATGATGACGCCACCGCAGTCGTACTGGGCGTCGGCTGCGACGGAGGTGTCAGTCACGGCGCCCGACGGGTCGATTACGACGCATGCACTGCCGTACGACTTGGGATTCCGAGAGGCGTACACCGTAACGCCCGTGTCGATGACGAGCGTTTGGCCGCCCGTCAGCTTCAGCTGACCAATGAGAAACGCATTTGCCCCGCTAGCCCCCGTCGTCAGTTCCACGCACGATTTGCTTGCAAAGGCCGCTGCGATCAGCGCGGTGTCGAGCGCTTCGGTGGCAGTTTCCGGAACGAGCGTGTTCTTCCCGCCTTCGGCCGTCGGCGTCACCGTGCGCGGCGCGGCGACCTTCGCACATCCCGTCGGGATGGTTGGCTCGGGCGGCAGACACGTCTTGTCGGTCAGGTTCGACGGATCGCAGGAGCCGATCACGCTGCCCCCGCTTCCTCCCGACGAACTGCTCGACCCACCGCTGCTGCTCGACCCACCGCTGCTGCTCGACCC
>CAZHED010000070.1:0-20448 GCA_964531095.1 uncultured Polyangiaceae bacterium
CCCCGTTAGCGACGTGAAAAGCCGCGGTCCTGGGCCTCTAGACGATGGGGACGTAACCGGGCGGCTATTACCCCGCAGACCACCGGCTTGTCCAGGACGCGGCAATCCGCTTCGGAAAGCAACCCGTCACCGAGACTTCACAAGATCGTCTTCAAGCGGACGCGCGAATAGCGGTAGAGCTGCCCCCGTGATGTCGTCCCCCTGGAGGTCCAATGCGCGCGCGTAGTGTTCTAGTCGTCTTTTCGCTCCCGGCGCTCTCGGCCGTGTTCGTCGCGGGTTGCGGCAACGGCGACGATAGAACGCTCACCGCTGCCACGGCAGACGCGAGCACGAGCGATGGCGCAGGAGGCGACGGCGCGAAGGGCGAAGGCGGCTCAACGGACGCCGCGGCGTCCGATGGCGACGCAGCGGCCACCGACGATGGCACCGGCGACGATGGCACCGGCGGGGATGACGGCGCCAGCGATGCGACGGGCGGGGATGACGGCGCGAGCGACGCGACCGGCGACGCAGCCACTGCCGACGGTGGCGACGCCAGCGACGGCTGACCCGCCGGGCGGCAGCTTCAGACCCTGGGGCAGGGCCGCGCGCGAATGCGGCCCTCGCCCTACGAGGCCTCTAGGCGGCCGGTGCGCCCAGCTTGTGCACGAGCGACGCCAAACGCGAGACCTTGCGCGAGGCTGCCTCTCTAGGCAACGCACCCTTGCTGGCGGCCTTGTCGAGGGCGACGGTCGCTTGCAGCAGGGCTTCGCGGGCCGCCTTCTCATCTTTCGCCGCGATCGCCGCGCGGACGGTTTTGATGTGCGTTCGGACAGCGCTGTTGATCGAGCGGTTGCGCAGGGTGCGCTTGACTCGCTGACGGTTGCGTTTTTCTGCAGACGGGTGGTTCGCCACGGGCACCTCGAAATGTCGAGCGGCGGGAGCCTAGAGGACCGGCCGCGGTTGTCAAGGCGCGTCACTCGCCGCGCACCGGAAGCACGATGCGAAACGCTGCTCCGCCGAGGTCGCCCGTGTCGACGGCCACCGAGCCCTGGTGCGCCTCCGCGATGCCGCGGGCGATGGCCAAACCAAGGCCCGCACCGCCTGCGGCGCGACCGCGCGCGCCCTGCCGGTAGCGATCGAAGATGGTACTTCGCTCGTCCGGCGCGACGCCCGGACCGGTATCGGCGATCTCGAAGACCACCTGGCGATCCGCTCGCGAAACACGCACGCGCACCCGGCCCCCGCGCGGCGTGAACTTGAGCGCATTCGCGACTAGGTTGTCCAGGGCTTGGCGGAGCTTTTGCGGATCGGCGTACAGCCGCGTTCGAAGATCGCCTTCGAAGACGAGCGCCACGCGGCGGCGGGCGGCCACGGGGGTGAAAACGGCGAGCATCGGCTCGACGACCGTCGCGACGCTCACCGTCCGGGGCTCCACGGAGAAGACCCCCGCCTCGAGTCGGCTGGCCGCCAAAACGCTGTCGACCAGGCGGGTCATCTCGGCGCACATCCCGCGGATCTGCAATACCGCCGTGTGCCGCTCGTCAGGGGGAAGGTCCTCCGCCTCGAGGACTTCGGCGATCAGGGCAAGCGAGGAAAGCGGGTGGCGCAAGTCGTGGACCAGCATCGCGATGTGGTCTCGCCGCTGCGCTTCGAGCATGCGCTTCAGGCGAAACGACTCGAGCGCTGCGCGAACGCGAGCGAGCAGCTCTCGCGAATCGATCGGCTTCGTCAGGTAGGCGTCCGCGCCTTCTTTCAGCCCCGCTTCGATCGCGTGCGGCTCCCGACGCGCCGCGGTCAGCATGATGACCGACGGCCCGCCGCCCCGTCGCGCGCGCAGCCTTCGCAGCACCTCCACGCCGTCGAGCCCGGGCATCGAGACGTCGAGGAGCACCAGCTCCGGCTCGTGCTCGTCCACTTTGCGAAGCGCCTCGTCGCCGCCCGTGGCCGTGCGCACGAGGTGCCCGTCCTCCGCGAGGATCGCCTCGTAGAGAGCCAGCGTGTCCGGGAAGTCGTCGACGATCAGGACGTTTCCGCACGCGTCGCCGAGCGCAGTCAGCGGGGCGGCGTCGCTCATGAGAGCGACCCGCGGGAACCGTCGGCCTGGGGCGGACGTTCGACGGTGACCAGCGCGGCGATCCGCGGCAAGACGAGCGTGAACGTCGACCCCTCTCCCTCGCCCGATCGCACATCGATCTCCCCCCCGAGCGCGCGCGCAAGGCGCCTCGACAGCGCGAGCCCGACACCGGTTCCGTCGTAGCGGCGCCCGTCGCCGGCCTCCAGCTGGTGGAACTCTTGAAACAGCTCTTTGATGGCGTGCGCCGGGATGCCGATCCCCGTGTCGCGCACGGCCAGACGGATCTCGGTGGCCGTCGCGCGAACACTGAGCACGACTTCTCCCCGGTCGGTGAACTTGATGGCGTTCGACAGAAGGTTCAAAAGGATCTGCCGAACACGCTTCGCGTCGGTGACAGCCTCGATCGGCGCCTCGCCGACGTCCGCGACCAGCCGCACGTCCTTTGCCGTACTCAGGCTGTCTACCTCGGCCACGCAAGCCCGCGCCAGCTGCGGCACGTTCACCGGTGCGAGGCGTACTTCGATGCGCCCGGCATCTGCCTTGGCCAGGTCGAGGACGTCGTTGATGAGGCCGAGCAAGTGCTCCCCATTGCGCTTGATGCGCTCAAGCGATTCGCGAGCACGCGTCGAGAGCTGCTCCTTCGGTGACGTGATCAGCAAGTCGGCGAAGCCGAGGATCGCCGAGAGCGGCGTCCGCAGCTCGTGGCTCATCGACGCCAGAAACTCGGTCTTGACCTTGTTGGCATGCGTGAGGCGCTCGCCTTGCTCGGCGAGCGCGATGCTCTTGTCGCGCATTCGGACGTGCGACCAGGCGTTGTGCAGCGCCACGGCGAGCTGCCGAGCCGCCTCGCGAATGAACTCCACGGCATCCGCCGCCGGTTCGACGATCCCCGCGAGGACCATCGCGCCGGCCCCTTCGTTTCCAATCGCGACCGGGTAGGCGAGGACCCAGCGCAGCGGAGCGCGGCCGAGCCCGAGCTCGAGCGCGGGCAGGGGCTCGGCGAGCGACTGCGCCTGCAGAAAAAGCGGCTCGCGCTTCTCCATCACGCTTCTGGGCAGCCCTTCGGGGCTGAACATCCGCGCGTCGATGGCGCGGCCGTCGATGGCGACCCCCTGCACGGGGACGAGGCGGCCGGCATCGTCGAGCAGGTAGACCACGCCGACCTGCGCGTCGGACAGCTTCACGAGCGTTTGGAGCCCACCGGTCGCGAGCGCCCCGACGTCCAGCGTCTTCAGCTCGCGGACGAACTCCGCGTACGCGCGCGCACGCGCGTCGCGAAGCGCCAAATCTTGGTTGGCGCGCGTCAGCTCGGCGACCGCCCGCTCCCGATCGGCGAGCGTTGCCCGCAGGCTCCCGTCTTTCTCCAGCAGGAGCGCGTTCATTTTCGCGAGGCTGTGCGCCACCGCCCCGAGCTCGTCGCGGCGAAGGGGCGCTGGCGGCAGCGCCTCCAGCCGGCCCGTAGCCGCGAGGGCCTCCTCGATCTGCGCCGTCGTCCCCGCGATGTCGCGTGCAATCCAGGCACCGCTCCCGAGCGCAATGACGATCGCCAAGACCAGGACCGAGCGCGTGGCCCGCTGCGAGTCGTTTGCGGACTCGAAGGCGGCCTGCTCGCGCGCGTCGGCCTCGTCGAGCGCGTGTTTGCGCAGGTCCGTCAGGATGCTGCGCATCTCGTCGGTGAGAACTTTTCCCTCGTCCGCCAGATGCGGGTCGGGGACCTCGTGCTCGCGCGCCCGGATTTGCGGCTCGCTCACATTCTGGATCCACTCACGAACCTGGCGTCCGAACGCGGCGACGCGCTCGTCCTCCATCCCGTTTTCGGCGACGGCTTGCGCCTCGGCGAGCAGCCCCTCGAGCTCCTTCCGTGCCTGCTCGTACGGCGCGAGAAAGGTGCGGTCGTTCGTGAGAAGGTACCCGCGCTTCCCTGTCTCGAGGTCGACCATCAACCGCAAGAGCTGCTCGGCGTCGTCCGCGAGCTTCAGGTCGTGCTGCACCAGGCGCTCGAACTGCTTTTCGAGCTCTTCGTGCGCAGCGTTCGCGCGGAGCAGACCCACGCCGAGCACTGCGACCACCACGAGGGAGCTCAGGAGAATGCGCCAGAAAAGGGCGCTCTTGAGGATACGCACGATGGGAGACCCGCTGGAGCTTAGCCCGGATTTCTCACCCGTGTTCAGGCCGAGCGACCCGCCCACGCTCCCGCGCAAGAGAGCACCCACGCGATCGGCGAAAGGGCCAGCCCGAAGACGACGGTGAACGGCGCGGCGAAGCCGAGGGCCACGAGCGTGACGACGAGGGCCACGACGGTGGCGAGCGCCGGCTCGAGCAGTGTCGGTACGCCCGCGGCGCGCGCGATGAGCCAGCCGCTGGTCGGAAAGGAGGCCAAGAGCCCCACGCCGAGCAAGAGCGCCGGCGCCGCAGCGCCGACGTCGTGCTCGTCCACGGTCGACAGATCGATGTGGAGCAAGCGGGCGGCGAGCACTCCCGCCGCCAGTCCCGTCCACATCGCGCCGATGGTCACGAGCGCGCCGAAGAGGACCCAGCGGACTTTGACCGGCTGGTCGGCGTGCGTGAGCGCCGCACGAACTGCCGCCAAGCTCGGGGGCTGCGCGACCGCCGACAGGCGGGCCCACCGGCTGGACGGAGGCATTGCGAACGCGGATTGCTGGTGTCGAGCGCGCAGGTCGCGCCACAAGATCAGCGCAACGATGCCCATCGCCGCCAGCAATGGCGACACCCCCAAGAGGGCCCCTGGCCCGCGGCCGTAGACGAAATACGCGTAGAGGCCGCGCGCGACAATGGACGTGACGAACGCCGCCGGGAAGATCGGCACACGCAACTTGCCGTGCTTGGCGCGGCCGAGTGCATAGCCCCACAGACAAGAGAAGAACACGTGCGACGGGAGCGCCACGAGGGCGCGAGCGACCCAGATGCCGCCGGCCGGATGGGCGCGCAGCAGTTGCCCGCTCTCGATGGCGGCGAAACCGAGCGACGCTGCCGCCGCGTAGACGACTCCGTCGTACGGCTCGTCGACGTGCTTGGAGAGGAGCGCCGGCCACGCGGCCGCAACTTTCGCCACCTCCTGGATCGGCGCCATGACAAAAAAGATAAATACGAGCGCCCCGCTCTCGCCGGCGGCCGATACGCGGACGTCGAGGCCGGTCAGCGTCGCCGCGCGCCGGGTGACCACTAGCGCCAGGAGCGCGAGCGCCGCGCCGAGCACGAACGTGAGCGCGACCAGCCAACGCGGCTCGCGGCGCGGGTCGGTGCGCAACGCGAGCACGGCAAAAAGAACGGCCGGCAGCGCGGTCGGAAGGAGCCAGCGCAGCGAGGCGAGCACGGTGGGTCGTTCAGAAGTGGATGCCGAGATGGGCCGTACCGGTCACGCCGAAACCGACGCTCGATCCGGAACTCTGGTAGAGCGCCCTCACGTTGGGCGGGAGAATGTCGACCGTGACCCCCGCCGGAAGGGGCGGAACCGGGCGCTGAAGAAACAGAAACTGTGCGTCGACATCGGCGCCGAGCGAAACGAACTTGGCGAGGTAGAAATCGATTCCCGCCATTGGCCCGATGTCGAAGCCGTGCACGCTCACGTCCGAGGGCGTGCCGCCGGTGGCGACTTGCACCGACTCGGAGCTGAGGGACCCGACGAAGTTGTAGCCGCCCCGAACGCCGAGATACGGGTCGATGCGCCAGACGCGCGTGTGCAGGGCCGCCTCGGCGCTCAGCTCCCAAAGGTTGCCGATCGACGTCAGCTGAAGGTCGCGGACGCGCGCGCCCAGCGTGAGAAAGAGCAAGCGCACGCCGGCGGCCACGCCGAAGACGGGTCCGCCGCTCTCCGTCTTCTGGAGGCCCAGGTTGCTCGTACTGAGCGATTGCATGTTGACGTACGCACCGCCGACCTCGGCGTTGATCCATACCCACTCGAGGCCCAAGCCGCTGTCTTGACGTTCGTCGGCGTACGCCGGGGGCGGGGTTGGCGTGTTGGGGAGCGCGGCGGGTGGCGGGTAGCTGGGCGACGCGCCAGACATGGGAGGCGGCGGGTCGAGCGCCTGCGCCAGGGCCGGAGAGCCCCCCAGGACGAGCGACGCGGACAGCAACGCGGCGGGTGCCATAGGAGCGAGCCGACGTGTCATACCTTGTCCTCGATCTCGGGGTTCGGCTCCGAAGATTCGGAATCCGGGACGCGGTACGCATCGTCGAGCCACTTGCCGAGGTCAATCAGCTTGCAACGTTCGGAACAGAACGGAAAGGACTTCTTCTGCGCGCTCGGCGCCGCCGGGCGAGAGCAGATCGGACACGGCGACATCTCCGGCAGCATAGCTCACCGAAGCGGCCGACGACCCCCCTTACTCAGCCGTGGCGCCGCTCGTGGGTACGAGCGCGGCCGGTCCGTCGACGGCGAGGCCGTCGTCCGCGCCGCCCGCACCGGCTGCCGGGCCAGCGCCCACCGACGCTTCGAGGACGTCGCATGCGCGCTCGAGGAGCTCCACGACGTCGAGCTGCCGCACACGGTCTTCGAGGTTCTTGCTCTTGATCCCATCGGTGAGCATCGTCATGCAAAACGGGCACGCGCTGGCGATCGTGCTCTCGCTCCCGGCCCGGCTGTCGCCGACGCCGAGCGCGTCGACGAGCTGCAACGTGCGCTTGACGTTGACCCGGTCCTGATTCTGCTCCTCCATCCACATTTGCGCGCCGCCTGCGCCGCAACACAGCCCGCGCTGCTTGGTCCAGTACTCGGCCTCCACGAGCTCGACGCCCGGGATGCGCCTGAGGATCTCGCGGGGCGGATCGTACACGCCGTTGTATCGCCCGAGGTAGCAGGAGTCATGGTAGACGACGCGCCCTTCGACGGGGTTCTTCGGTACGAGCCTGCCTTCCGCGACGAGCCCGAGCAGAAAATCGGTGTGGTGCACCACGTCGACGCTGAGCCCGAAGTCGGGATATTCGTTCTTCAGCGTGTTGAAGCAGTGCGGGCACGTGGTCACCACCGTGCGCACCCCGCCGCTCTCCTTGTACGCGTTGATCACCGCCGCGTTTCCCTCGGCCAGCGTGGCAAACAGGAACTCGTTGCCCGCGCGTCGCGCAGGGTCTCCGGTGCAGTTCTCCTCCTGCCCCAGGATGGCGAAGTCCACCCCCGCCAGCACCAGCAGCTTGGCCGTCGCACGCGCGATCTTCTTCGCGCGGTCGTCGTAGCTGGCCGCGCAGCCCACCCAGAACAGGACGGGGGCGCCCGGCTTGTCTTTCATCATCGGTACGCCGAGCCCGTCGCTCCACGCCGATCGGTCCATGCGCGAGAGGTTCCACGGATTGCCGTTGGATTCCATTCCCTGAAATGGCTTCGCGAGCTCGTGGGGGAATTCGCCTCGCACCATCACCAAGCTGCGACGCATGTCGAGAATCTTGTCGACATACGAGATGAGCACAGGGCACTGCTCCTCGCACGCGCGGCACGAAGTGCACGCCCAGAGCACGTCCGGATGAATCACTTCGGGCACGAGGTTGATCGGCGACACGCCGAGATGGGTGTCGCTCGCCTGCTCCGTGATGAGCTCTTCTTCGCGCGCGTAGAGATGATCGCGGAGCGCGAGCGTCATGTGCTTGGGGCTGAGTATCTTGCCCGTACGGTGCGCCGGGCAGTTGTCCGAGCAGCGACCGCATTCCGTGCACGTGTAGAAGTCGAGGAGCGCCTTCCAGGTGAAGTGCTCGATGCGCGCCACGCCGATCGGCTGCGCCAGAGGGTCGACCGACTCGCCTGCGGCGCCCACCGCTTCCATCAGCTTCTCGGCGGTGTCGGCCAACGGCGCGAGGCGTCCCGCGGGCTGCAAGCTCCTGAGGAACACGTTCGGGATCGCCGTGATGACGTGAAAGTGCTTCGAGTACGGTAAGAGGTTCAAAAAGAGGAAGATCAGCACTTCGTGCGTCCAGAATGCCGCGTGGGCGATGGGCACGAGCGCGCCGGGCGAGAGCGAGTGAAAGAGCAGCGCAAAGAATGACCCCGCGGGCGCGGGCCAGGCCGCCCACTCGCCCTGCCATTGCTCGCCGCCGAGCGGCGCGACAATCGTGGCGATCGCCGCGCATTGGCCCGGTGTCCCAGCGCGCACCAAGAGATCGCAGAGCGGCCCTTTCCGCGACGCGAGCACCAGAGACGCGCCGTCGTACGCCATGTCCGTGATCATCAGCATGAAGATGATCGCGATGATGAGAACCCCCTCGAGGCTGAGGGCCATCCGCTTGGGCTTCGCGACCAGGCGGTAGTAGAAGAACACGCACGTACCGGCGATGACCGCCAGGCCGAGGCAGTCCTTCACGAACTCGTAGGTTTGGCCGAGGGGCTGCGCCGGGGCGAGGACCCAGAGATTGAACGGCGCATAAAAGCCCCTTCCCCAGAGGACGATCTCGCGGAAGTTGAGGAGGACGAAGCCGGTGAAAATGAGCTTGTGGGCGATCCCGGCCGGGTTGTAGTAGTCCATCTTTTCCTGGCGAAACGCGAAACGCCACGTTCCGCGCAGGCGCGTGCCAGGGTGGTCGACCGCGCTCTTCACGGGTCGGCCCACGAGCAAGAGGTGCCAGCGGCGACTCGCGGACCACGCAAACATCGCGAAGGCCGCGAAGATCAAGATCAGCATGGCCGTGGGGCTCATCGCGGGATGTCTCCCATGGTCCCGCGTTCTATAGGGCGGGGGCCGATCGCGTCAAACAGGCAGAGCCTCTCCAGGACGGTGTTGGGTCGGGCCCAAAACTTGAGTCGTCAAACGGCAGCCGTTCTCCGCTAGGATGCGGGCCGCACGTGGGGCAGCCGAAGACGATCGACTTCTATCGCTGCTTGCGACCGGTTCAGGATCGGTTCGTCGACGCGACACGCCTTACGGCACCTCCGTCGCCGCTCCTCTTTCGGAGCGCGTCGCGCCCGACCGCGTGGATCCTGCTCAGCGCGAGCGCCGTGCTCGTCTTGGCGGCGACCCTGGTGCTCGTCAAGGGATGGGGAGACATCGCGAGCCCCCTCGCCTTGCACCGAAAGGCGATGCTCTGCGTCGACGTCATACTCTTTTCGGCGGCTGCGTACTGTTTCGTGCACGCGGCGGCCGTTCTCCGGGCGATTGAAGCGCTGCCGTACCGAGCGGGAACGTACGTGTTCCCCGCCTGTGTCGTCGACGCGAGCGGCCCGGTCTTGCGGGTGTGGTCGCTGGTCGACGCGGAGGGGTTCACGCGGCTTCCCCGGCCGGCGCTGGCGATTCGGATGCGCGACGGCACGCGGATCGTCGTCCCCGGTCCAGCGGACGCGGTGGAGCACGCGGAGGCCGCGCTGGCGTCGCTGCACCCCGAGCTGACCCGAGCCCTCGCCGAAGAAGACGTGGACATGCTCGCAGAGCTCGATCCGCTGCATCACACGCGGGTCTCGAGCCCCATCTCGTCCACCGAGGGGATGAAGCCCTTCTCGCCCATGTGGATGCGCTTCGACTGGGTGCTGGCCGTTTCGATCGGCGTGACGCTCGGGTTGGGTCTCGGGTCCATGCGCAACGCGTCGAGCGACGAACGAATGTACCGAACGGTCGTCGCGGCCGCGAGCGTCCCGATGTACCAGCAGTACCTCGCGCGCGGCGGGCAGCACGCCGACGAAGTGCGTGACGTCCTCCTGGCACGCGCAGAGCTCGCCGATGCGCAGCGGAAAGGTACGGTCGAGGACCTCGCGGCGTTCGCCCGCGCGCACACGGGCTCGAAGATTGCCCCGGAAGTGGACGCGGCGATGCGGCGCGCGCTGCTGGTCGAGCTCGACAAGGCCAAGGCGGCGGGGACGGTGCTGGCGCTCGACGAATTCGCCAACAAGTATCCGGACAACCATCTCGACGCCGAGCTCAAGTCGGCGCGTCACCTGCTCTACGCGCAGGCCCTCGCCGCATGGAAGAGAAAGACGCAAGCGGATGCCTCGACCAGCGCGTTCATCGAGCGTCTGCTCGCGTCCGTAGAGAAGAATGGTGCGGCCTGCGACGTGCGATTTCGGTTCAAGCCGGGTAAAGCGTTGGAGGACGCGGACAAGCGCGTCGCGAAGCACGCTTACTTTCCAGGGCCGGACGCGCTGCCCTCCCATTACGTCGGAGCGGAGGCGATGCGTTCGCGGGAGCAGCGCGTGGCGCAGGCGGTCGCCGACGGATTTGCCGCCGCCTTCCCCGCCGACGTGCTCCACGTGCGCGCCGGCGATCCCCTCGCCCCCGACGCGCCGGTACCCAGTGGAGCGCCCGTATTCGTCGTCGACTATTCGAGCGAGTGGTCCGGTGCCCTGACCGCGAGCGCGAAGCCGCGCACCGTATTCGCGGGCATCCGCTTCGATTTCGCAGGACGGTTCATCCTGCCAGAAGGAGCTCCACTGGTGCTTTCCGTCAGGTCGTTGCGCGCGGCAGAGCTCTGGAAGGTCAAAGGCGCGATGACGCTCGAAGAGTTCCACCGCAAAGTCTACGACGGAATGATGGACCACGCGTTCGACGAGTGGCGCAAGAAGGTGACGGATACGCTGTTTCGCTGAGCCCACGGGGGCGCTCGCAGAGGGCCCGCCGGAGGCTCGAAAGGTTCGGTTCGCGCAAGCCGGTGCCCGGATGAGGGGAGGCATGCCACCCAATGTTGGCGAACCCAAACGGCCGGGGCGCGCGTACCAACAGACGTCGTGGCGAATTCCACCAGCGGCCTGTACACACGGAATCGAGGCACGCCGGCGTTTGCCCTCGGCTTGACGCCCGCCGCGCCTGCCGGCCAGAGTCGGGAGAACGTTTCGTCGAGTTCCATGGGCCAACCGGGCGCGAGAGCGGTAGTTCCAGAGAAGTCCCGAGCGGTCCCCGCATCGGCGAGGGAGCCGCGCGACGCCGCCGCGCGCCCCCTGGACGAAGTCATGCACCGCTACGCTTGCGGCGAAGACGGAGCGCTCGATGAAGTCTACCGCCTGGGCGCGCCGCGGGTCCGCGCCTTTTTGGCCCGTCTGTGCGCCGACTTGGCCTTGGCCGACGACCTGACCCAGGAGGCATTTCTTCGCGTCTATCGTGCGCGCGGCTCGTTCGCCGCGGGCGCTTCGGCGCTTCCGTGGATGCTGGCGATCGCCCGAAACGCGTTTCTCGATCACATTCGCCGCGAGCGCGTTCGACGCGACCATCAGGCGACGTCGGCGGAGGAACAGCGGGGACAGCCGGTCGCGCTGGACAACGGCAGCGATCGCGCCGTGATGGCGCGGCAGATGCTGGGCGTTGCCCAGCGGGCGCTGATGGAGCTGCCGGTGCGCCAGCGCGAGGCGTTCGTTCTCATGCGCTTCGAGGGGCTGAGCATCGACGAGGCCGCGGAGGTGCTCGGCACGACGCAGGCCGCCGTCAAGATTCTGGTACATCGGGCGTGCGTCGCCATCCGCGCGGCGCTCGATCGCGAAGACACGGGGCGCGTGGGCCCCCGCGCAGCGGCAGGGCACGTCCGATGAAGAACGACTTCGACTTCGGTCCGGTCGCCGATTTTCCCGATCCCGTGGCGGGCGTCGACGCTTTGCCCCTTCCGCCGATGCCGGCCGCACCGCCCGTTCGTCCACGGACGCGGTCGCACCTCAAGACCCTCCGGGCGTCTGCGCTGCTCGGGGCGTTGGTGTACGAGGGGGTGTGGCTGGTCGTCTTCAACAAGCGAGACGACCTCGCGGTGCTGCCGCGAACGACGCTGCTGGCAGAGGTGGCCATTCCCGTTGCTGCCGCTTGGCTGGCGCTGGCAGGGGCCACCGCGCCGGGTCCGCGGGGGATAGGGCCGGCCAAGGGTCGCCTCGCGACGTGGGTTCTGCTGTCGCCCGCCGTATTCGTCGGCGCGACCCTGTTCGCCGGGCCGGACGACGTGGATATCGAGTCGTTCTGGCGCCACGCCGTGCGTTGCTTCCTCGTTACGGGGCTGCTCGGTTTGGGTCCGCTCGCGCTGGCCCTGTGGGCGTTTCGTCGATCGTTCGTCGCGGCGGCGCCATGGAGAATGGCGGCTCTCGGGATGGGATGTTCGGCCGTCGCGGCCGCGAGCATGACGTTCCTTTGCTCCGTGGGAAGCCCGGCCCACGTGCTCGTTGGCCACGGTGGTCTGATGCTCGTCGCCGGCGTGGCTGGCGCGTTGCTGGGCCGAAGGCTCGGCGAGGCATGAGAGCGGGGTGAGGCGCCCGCGCCCGATCGGGCGCGTGCAACTCGGTGCTCAGCGGACCGTCGGGCACCCATCGAGGACGTGCACGGTCGGCGCGGTGTCGCCCCGAACGGCTCCGCAGGCGGCACCGGAGAGCGTCACCGTCTGCCCGTGAATGGCCCACCCGTTCGGGCCGTCGCTCGGCAACAGCGTCCCGTCGACCGCAACGTTCACCTTGTTCGGGTCGCTGGGGGCGCGTCCGAGGAGGAGCGTGCAGCTCTTCATCGCGTCGGCGGCGATTTGCCCGAACGCGGCGCCGAGCGCGGTCGTGTCCGGCGAGTCGACTTGGTAGTAGAGCGGCTCGCTCGACCGGGCCGTTCCCCCGGCCATCGCGACGGCGTCGAGCACGGCGGTGTAGGGCGCGCTGCCCGGTATGCCCATCACGTAGGTTTGCACCCCGGCGTCATGCAGAGCCGAAACGGCGGCCGCCGTGGCAGTGCCGTCGAGGCAACCGAGGACGTCTCCTTGGGGCGCCGCGCAGCAGTTCGGACCGGCGGTTGAGCACATATTGGCAAGGTCGATGTTGTTCGTGCACTGGTCGGCCGAGCATTGCCCGAGGCTCGCATCGCAGTTCGGTCCCCCATCGGTCGCCAAGATGACGAACGTGACGCCCGGCAAGTCGCGAAGCTTGGGCACCAGCGCCCGAAACGTGGCCGCCGTCGGGGTGCCGCCAGCGGGAGTGATCGCAGTGGCGTTGATAAACGCGGTCTCGGTGGTCCCGTTGGAGTCGCCGAGGCGAAGCGGCATCACTTCGACGCCCGCCGTGCACTCGCTGGTACCCGGAGCGGGGAACACGGTAACGCCGAACTTGGCGCTGGCGCCGAGTTGTTGCACGAGCAGGCGCGCAGCCATCCGTACGTTGTCCCATTTGTTGTCTTCGAGCATGCTCCCGGACACGTCGAGCACGAAATACAAGTTCGGCACGTTGGGCTCGAGAGGCACGTCTTTCCCCTGGCACGACGCCCCGTCCCCCGTGTCGATGGCGTCCGACGGCAGCCAAGTGCGCGCGCCGCACGCGATCGACAGTGTGCCGCCGAGTGCCAGCGCCCCCGCGAGCCGCGACAAGCGCGCCATGCCCCGCCATGCCTGCGCTCTGCATTTCCGGGGCATGCTCACAAGGCGTAGCAACCCGCGCGCCGCCGCGCCAGAAACCACCTCCATCTCGGGGTGTTTTCAGCACTCACGGTGTTTTGAGAGCTCGGTCCCCAGGCCCATCGCTGTCCTCGCTCTCCTCCTCACGGGCCAGGACTTCGAGCGCGGCCGTTGCCGCCGCGCGCTCCGCCAGGCGCTTGCTCCGGCCCTCGCCCCGGGCGACCGAGCGATCGTCGACCATCACCTCGACCTCGAACACTTGGTCGTGAGCGGCGCCGCGCAGATCGACGACGCGATACGTGGGTGCGGGTCTGCCACCCGCTTGGACCCTCTCCTGGAGCGCGCTCTTCGGGTCGAGGGCGCCCAACGCCTCGGCCTGACCGAGCAGATCCCCCACCATTTCGCGAACGAGCGACCGCGCCCCTGAGAGACCGCGCGCTTCGTAGACCGCCGCGACCAGTGCTTCCGCGGCGTCGGCGAGCACGTTCGTTTGCTCGCGCTCACTGCCCAACTTGGCGCCGCGCCCCAGCGTGACGCACGCGCCGAGGTCGACACGCCTCGCCCACGCCGCCAGCGCCGCGGCGTTGACCAGGGCGCTGCGCATGCGCGTTAGCTTTCCTTCGTCTGCGTCGGCGTGGGCCATCGCGAGCATTTCGCTCACGCACAGCCCGAGGACGGCGTCTCCGAGAAACTCGAGGCGCTGGTTGTCCGACACGCCCGCCTCGTTGGCGAAGCTCGGATGGGTGAGCGCCTCCTGGAAGCGTGGGATCGGGCCCGGACCCACAATCGCCTCGATGTACGCCCGTAGCCTGTCGGTTCCCGCAGCGAGCGGCTCGCCGTCGGTCATCCGAAAAGCTTGTCGGTCGCCTCGGCCGCCGCGAGGTCGAGCTCGGTGACGCCCCCCGCGTCGTGTGTCGACCAGACGACCCTCGCCCGCCCCCACCCGAGCTCGACGTCCGGGTGGTGGTCGCGCTTCTCGGCGTAGCAGCCCACGCGGACGACGAACCCGAGCGCGGATGCGAAATCGGGCAGCTTGTACGGCTTTGCAATGGCGCCCGATTGGGTGCGCTCCCAACCGGGATGCGTTCCAATCCAAGCGTCGACGGCACTCGGGTCCAACTTGGTCGGGCGGGGCATGGGTGGAATCCTAAGCTATTACTGGGGCTAGTGGCGCTTCTCGCGTGCCCGTTCTGTCATGAGCTTTTTCCACCGCGCGAGCGCGGCGCGTGCCCGGTGTGTGGAGTGTCGCTGGTCGCGTTCGACAAGCTGCCGCGCTCGGTCGAAGGCGAGGACAGCACACCGGAGGAGCCCGAATGGGAGCCGCTGCCGGCGGCCTATCTGCGGCGCGGGCGCGGCGCGCTGGTGGCGCTGGGGGTCTTCGGCCTCGCGGCGTTCGCTTGCCCATGGGTCAGCCTGACGATGCCCGACGTCGTCCAATACTCGGGCTTCGACATCGCCCACCGCCTCGGCTGGGCGTGGGCGGCCGCTGCGGCCTGGTTCGTTCTGCTCCCGATTGTGCTGAGCCGGCGCAGCATCATGCAAATGCGCGGCGCGCGCGTCGCGGTCTCGTTTCTGGCCGCCATCCCGGGTACGACCGCCGCGCTCCTGCTGACTCGGCCCCCGCACGGCTCGTACGGGGTACCCCTCCACTTCACGTTCGCTTGGGGGATCTATGCCACGCTCGCTGCATCCGCGGTGGCAGTAGGCGTGGCGTTCGTTTTCGGCGGCCGCATCGACGACATCCGCGTGAAGCGCGGGACGTCGGCGGGACGCGTGGTGCATTAGTCTCGCGCGCCGTCCACTGCGCCCGGGCGGGCGGGCCGTGGTGGAGCCGCGCTTGGGACTGGTGCTGCACCAGGGCGAGCTTCGTGTCACACTCCAGTAGGGACGTGTCTCATGCGGATCGCGCGTAACCAAGAGGCGGAGGGGCGCGTCGAGAGCGAAGAGCTCGCCGACACCGACGTCCCCGCGGCCGTCGTATGCGCGCGTTGCGGGAACGCCGACTGCCTAGGATGCCTGCACGAGCTGACGCGCTCGGGGGTGGTTTCGGTGGTCCCCTGGGAGCGGCCTGGGGCGACCGCGATCGCTCGGCTCTGGGCGACTGCCCGTGCGACCACGTTCGACGCGGATCGCTTCTTCGAGTCCTTGCCCGACGGCCCCATCGCCCCAGCGCTGCGGTTTGCGCTCGTCAGCGAGGCCATTGCGGCGGGGGCGATGGCGGTCGTGGCGCTGGTTGCGCTCGCTGTCATCGCCCCGTCTTGGGTCGCGCACCTGGTCGTTCGCCAAGCGGGGACGCTCGCGCGCTTCGCGGCCGCAGGCATCTGCGGGCTCGCTGCATTGCTCGTGGCGGCGCACGCGGCCCACGGTTGGGCGCTCGACGTCGGCGCCCGCCGCTCCGGGGCGCGCCGCGCGACCAGCAGGGCGCTGCGTTTCGGGCTGTATGCCGCGGGATGGGATCTGGTCATCGGGCCCCTCGGCGCGCTGGTCGTCGCCGTGAAAGAGGGGGGCCACGCCGCGGTGTCGATAGCCGGGGTGGGGGTTGGTTTGCCAGGGCGGAGCGCCCGCGCGTTCTTGCGCGGCTGCTACGGCCTCGAGGGGAAGGCGGCCGGCCCCGCGATGCGCGCTTCGTGGGTCGCGGCCGCGGTCGCGACGATGGCGGGCGCCGTCGCTGTCATTGCCGCTTTCCTCGCTGCCATTTTCCATTGATCCGCCGATTTCGAAGGATGTTACGGCGCGCGGCCATACACTGCTGAAATGGGTTTGCGACGACACATCATGCATCGCTGGACGCGGCGGCTCCTTCTCCTCGGTCTTTCGGGTGCCGCTTTGCCCGTCGTCGCAGGATGCGCCCGAAAGGGCGCGACCCTCGGCCAGTTCGACCTGCCCGATGCGTCCGACCTCTCATCGATCCCGCCCGGCGGCAGCGGCGGCGGTGGTGGTGGTGGTGCCCCACTGGGAGCCGACGGGGCGGTTCAAAGTCTGTTCACTTTCGATGCGTCCGCGGTCAACGACGGCGCCCGTGATGGCGCGTCCTCCGACGGGGCCTGCGACGCGGACGTGTGCGACCTGGCTCCCGTGGCGGTCTGCGGCGACGGCGTCATCAACGGGACCGAGCAGTGCGACGACGGCAACACGACACCGGCGGACGGGTGCAGCGCGTCGTGCCGGCTCGAACCGGGCTTCGCGTGCATGACGGGCACGACGGTCCCCAACTCGGTCTGCCACAAAACGACGTGTGGCGACGGCGTAAAAGAGGGATTCGAGCAGTGCGACGACAAGAACCTGATTCCGTACGACGGCTGTTCGCCCACGTGCACGATCGAGCCGAAGTGCAACGGAACCGGCGGTTGCACGGGCGTATGCGGCGACGGGCTCGTCTTTCCCCCCGAGGAGTGCGACGACGGGAACACCATCGCGGGCGACGGATGCAGCGCGACCTGCACCCTCGAGCCGAGCAAGGGCTACACGTGCACGAACGTCGACTCCCCTCCCGCCTCGACACTGCAAATTCCGGTTCTGTATCGCGACATGCTCTATCACACGTCGCCCGCCCCCCTACCGAACCCCGCTCCCACGGGAGGCGGGCACCCCGACTTCAACTACGACCCGTACAACCAGGGGCTCGTCACGCAGCTCGTCGTGTCGCCTCTCGGCACGGACGGTGAGCCCGTCATGCTCTCGGTCGGCACTCCCCAGGTGCTCACGAACGCCGCGGACTTCTGCTGGTGGTACCACGAGAAAGGCTGCGCCGGCGCGGCGAGCGTGAATCCGTACGACAAACTGGTCTATCTCGACGCCACGGGAAAGCCGACGACGCTCACCCTCACGCAAACGGCGGCGGGCTCGAACATCTACAAGTACGCCAGTCTGGCGTTTTTCCCGATCGACGGCCTCGGCTGGAACGCGGGGACCAACCCGCAGGTCGCCACGGCGCTCGACGGCACGACGGGGCACAACTTCTCGTTCACGAGCGAGCTCCACTACGTATTCACGTACCAGGCCAGCGTCGCCGCGAGCGCCACCCCCACGGTCTTCACGTTCACCGGCGACGACGACGTCTGGGCGTTCATCAACAATCTGCTCGTCGCCGACCTCGGCGGAATGCACCTACCGGCGACCGCGAGCTTGACCCTCGACACGATCAACGCCGACAAGCTCGGGCTGGTCGACCAGGGCTGGTATTCGATCGACCTCTTCCAGGCCGAGCGGCACACGTTCGGCTCGACGTACTCGCTGACGTTGGGCGGGTTCGTGCATACGATCACCCAGTGCAAGTTCGTCTGCGGCGACGGCATCGCCGCGGGCACCGAGCAATGCGACAACGGGGCGATGAACGTGCCCGCGGGGTCGAATCCGTACGGGCGGGGAGTCTGCACGGACATGTGCCTGCTCGCGCCTTACTGCGGAGACGGCATCGTTCAAATGGAGTTCGGTGAGAAGTGCGACGGCGGCCCCAACTGCGATTCGACCTGCCAGCCGAAGAAGGCGATGTGACCTCGGGCCGGCCTAAAAAAACACCCCCGCTTCGAGCGATACCGTCCACTGCCTGGATCCGGTGATTCCTAGGTTCGCGTTCTCGGTGCTCGGGTCCTCGAGATCCATCGCGAGCTGACCGCCCAGGTAAAGGACCTCGTATCGGTAGGTCACTCCTGCGATTCCGCGCCAGCGATGCACACGAGCCTTGTCGAAGGTGACGTTGTTGTTGAAGTCGTTGTTGTCGTCGATCGCGGTGTTGGGGCCGGTCCGCAGCTTGTTGCTGCAAACGGGCGTACCGGACTGCGGGTCTTGGCCCTGATACCCGCACTGCTTGAGTGGGTCGACGCTCGGCGTGAGATCGACCACGGTCGAGTCGGCGAAGATGATGAGCCGCTGCGCGCCGAGGTACGGCGTGATCACAGCGCTGTCAGCGAGCGTGAATGGTTTCGAAATCTGGGCGTCCATGCCGACGGTCGTCAGGAAGAATTTCGATGAGCCCATGAGCGTGCGAACGCCCGCGCCCACCGCGACGTCGGGTAGGTAGCCGAGGAGCCCGGTGCGGTACCCCTCGAGGAGCGCCCAATGCACGTCGGCGCCGCCGACCCACAGCGACGTGCTCGCGACGAAGCCGACGACGCCCGCGATCTCCAGGCCGAACGGAAGGCCCTTGCGTGCCTTGAGAGCGTAGATCTGAACCAGCGAATCGGGGTTCTTGTTGATCACCGAGAACTGGTGGGTGCTCGGGTCGACCGGACCTTGCGTCCCGGCGTGCCAGTACTGCGTCTTGGTGCTGTCCACCGCGTCCGCGTTGACGTGCGCGAAGCTCGCCTCGACGCTGAGGGCGAAGCCACCGAAGCCCGTCGTGCGGGCGGGGTGAAACGCGCTCGGGGCGAGCGCGTACCCCAGCTCGCTCATCATGTTCGCCCACGCGACGTTGTTCGGCAGGCACGCGAACGAGTTGGGCGACAGGCCGGGATGGCTGTCGACGAACGCCTGGGGGCTCTGTGCGATCGCCTGGCACGACGTGCCGCTGGGGATCCCGGGCGGCTGCAGCATGAGCCGCTCGGGAGCAGGGTCCATGTCTGCGGCGCGGGCCGGGTGCGGCGAGGCCAAGACAGCGGATGACGCGACGGCGA
The DNA here is from genome assembly GCA_964531095.1 of uncultured Polyangiaceae bacterium. GTDB lineage: Bacteria > Myxococcota_A > Polyangia > Polyangiales > Polyangiaceae > Palsa-1150. The sequence goes on from CAZHED010000070.1 coordinate 18,931, forward strand.
GGGCAACCTTCCAATGGCGGCGCAAGAGGGCTCCCGTGCGTTGCTTTCTCAACCGCGAGGCTACGGTTTGCGCGCCGCGAGCGTCAAGCTCGTGTCCTTCCGCAGCGGCGTGTGCGATGCCTTCGCACGCATGCCCCGCACCTCATCGTCGACCCCGCGCCTGCGTGCCAAGCCCCTCGCTCGCCCACTTCACGTCGTTCTCGTCGAGCCCGAAATCCCGCCGAACACGGGAAACGTGGCGCGGCTCTGCGCCGCCACCGGCTCGCCGATGCACCTCGTGGGAACGCTGGGCTTTCGCATCGACGAGCACAGCGTCCGGCGCGCCGGCGTGGACTACTGGCACCTGGTGGACGTGCGGCAGCACGTGGACTTCGATCACTTCTTGGCGGCGTGGCAGGGGGAATCGACGCAGGGCCGCTTGCACCTCTTTAGCGCAATCGCGAAGACGAGCTACATCGACTCGGGCTACGCGCCCGGCGATGCGCTGATCTTCGGCAAAGAGAGCGTCGGCCTCTCCGAGCAGCTCCTCGCGCGCTTTCCCGACCGCGTGGTCGGCATCCCCACCTTGGGCGCCGTCCGTTCGCTCAACCTCGCCAACGCCGTCGGCATCGCCCTCTACGAAGCGCTCCGGCAGCTCGGGGCGCTCGCAGAGACCTTTCATGGTTAAGCCGAGCCCTCACCCGGGCGGGGAAGCGCCCGCCATCTGCAGTGCGCGGCGCGGCTTGTCGAGAGGCGCGAACGCATTCGCGTAGGCACGGAAGGACCCGCCGTGGTCCACCGCGTCGATCACCGCGAGGCCCTCCTGCTCGCCGCCTTGCGCGAGGACGTATTCCACCCACGCCCATCGGGCGCTCGTGGCGCGCACGTCCGCTCGGCCCTTGAGGCCGCGGCGCAACCTCGCGAGGCGCGCGTCGACGACGCCGATGCCGGCGAAGGGCTCCCCGTGGAGAGGCGTGTTGCGCTTCGCGCAGAACGGCGCAATGCCCAGGGCGACCGGAACGATGCGCGACAGCTCCGTCGTGAGCGCGACGCATTCGTCGACGTCGGCATCGGTCTCGCCCGGAGTGCCGATCATCAAATAGGCTTTCAGCCGGTCCATCCGGTGCTCTTTCGCGAGCTCGGCGCACCGCAGCAAATGCTTGGGTCGCGCTCGGCGCTCGAGCGTCTCGCGGATCCGCTCGCTCGTGCCATCCATGGCCGTGGTGAGCGTGCGGTAGCCGACGCGCGCGAGGGCGGCGACGAAGCCTTCGTGCTGCGCGAGCCTATCGGGACGGAGCGACGAGAGGCCGACCTCGCACCCGCGATCGGCGAGCGCATTGACGATCGAGACGACTTTCGGGTGGTCGCTGACGGCGGCCCCGACGAGACCCACGCGCCGAGCGTCGCGCGGGATGGTCCCGAGGACGACCTCCTCGGGCACGATGCGCATTCCGCCGTTCGTGCTGCGCCGCATGACGCAATACGTGCAGCCGCGCGAGCAGCCGCGCTCGGTCTCGATGAGGAACATGCCGGAAAGTT
>CAZHED010000071.1:0-20245 GCA_964531095.1 uncultured Polyangiaceae bacterium
GCCTACGAGCACCCCATCGAGTTGCCGCAGTTGAGGCATTTGTAGCAGGCGCCGTTTCGCACCGTGATATGCCCGCATACGTCGCAGACCGGTGCGTCGCCCATCATGGTGTCGAGCTGCGCGTCGAGCGGCGAGGCGCCAGCGCTATCACCGAGCGTCTCGCTCATCGCCGCGCTGCGTGCGAGCGCCTCACGCGTGTGCGGCAGCGGCGCGCTGTCCATCGAGCGCGCCTGCGGGGGCTGCGTGGGCGACAGCAAATGAACCGGCGTCGTGTCCACCGGCGCCGAGTCCTCAGGCTTGATGTGCGCCAGGTCGTGCCGATGCAAGTACTCGACGCCGAGCGTGCGGAAAATGAAGTCGACGATCGAAGTCGCGAACTTCACGTACGGGTGCCCCTCGACCGGTCCCTGCGGCTCGAAGCGCGTGAAGGTGAACTGATCGACGTAGGTCTGGAGCGGCACGCCATATTGAAGGCCGACGCTGACGCTCATCGCAAAGCAGTTCATCAGCGACCGGAAGGCGGCCCCTTCCTTGTGCATGTCGATGAAGATTTCGCCGAGCTGACCGTCGTCGTATTCGCCGGTTCGAAGGAATATCTTGTGCCCGCCGACGCGAGCCTCTTGCGTGAACCCGTGCCGCTTCTTCGGCAGCCGCGCGCGCTGCCCGTACAGTCGCGTGTTCGGCGCGATCGGGAGCGTGAGCTGCTGCGTCGCCTCGGTCGTTAGCGGCATGGGGGCGAGCAGGGGCTCGCGCTTTTCCTTGGTCTTTTCGTCGCCGGTCGACGAGAGCGGCTGGCTCGCCTTGCATCCGTCGCGGTAGAGGGCGACCGCTTTGAGCCCGAGCCGCCACCCCTGCTCGTAAATCGACTGCACTTCGTCGACGGTCGCGTCGTTCGGCAAGTTGACGGTCTTCGAGATGGCGCCGCTCAAGAACGGCTGGACGGCCGCCATCATCCGAACGTGCGACATCGCAGCGAGAAATCGCTGGCCGTGCTTGCCGCAACGGTTCGCGCAATCGAACACCGGGTAGTGCTCCGTCCGAAGGTGCGGCGCCCCCTCGATCGTCATGCGACCGATGATCGCGTCTTGCGCCTCGTCGATCTGGGCCCTCGAGAAGCCCATGTGCTCGAGGAGGGAGAACCCCTTGCGCGACCGCACGTCTTTGGTCGCGCCCAACCGCTCGTACGCCGCCTCGCCGAGCACCCACGCCGCAAACGAGCCGTCGAGGTCGAACACCCCGCGGATCGCACCCTCGACTTTGTCGAGCTCTCCGTCGGTGAGTCCCTTTTCTCGGAGCGTGCGCCGGTTCACGTGGGGCGCGCCGAGAAGCGTATTGCTACCGGAGATGTAGGCCACGATCTCCTGAGCTTCTCGCTCCGTGTACCCGAGGCGGCGCAGCGCGCGAGGTACGGTCTGGTTGACGATCTTGAAGTATCCGCCACCGGCGAGCTTCTTGAACTTCACGAGCGCGAAGTCCGGCTCGATGCCCGTCGTGTCACAGTCCATGAGCAGGCCGATCGTGCCCGTCGGAGCGAGCACCGTCGCCTGCGCGTTGCGATAGCCGTGCGTCTCGCCGAGGCGCACCGCCGCGTCCCAGTCGTCGCACGCCGCGCGGTAGAGCTCGACCGGCGTGGCGTCGCGGTCGATGTCGTAGGCCGCGTCGCGGTGCATCCGCATGACGCGAAGCATCGGTTCTCGGTTCTTCGCGTAGCCCTCGAACGGTGACTTCGAAGCGGCCATCTCGGCGCTCGTCTTATACGCCTGTCCGCACATGATCGCCGTCAGCGCTGCTGCGATCGCGCGCCCGTCGCGGCTATCGTACGGGACCCCGAGCGACATCAGAAGGCTGCCGAGGTTCGCGTAGCCGAGGCCCAAGGGGCGGTAGTCGTGGCTGTTGTGCGCGATGCTCGCGGTGGGATAGCTCGAAAGATCGACGAGGATCTCCTGCGCGATGAAGAAGATGCGGCACGCGTGGCGATAGCCATCGACGTCAAACGTGCTGTCCTCGCGAAGAAACTTCGTGAGGTTCACGCTCGAGAGGTTGCACGCCGTATCGTCGAGGAACATGTACTCGGAGCACGGATTGGAGGCATTGATGCGCCCCGAGTTCGGGCAGGTATGCCAGCGGTTGATCGTCGAGTCGTACTGCACTCCAGGGTCGGCGCACCCCCACGCTGCCTCTGCGATCTTGCGCCAGAGGTCCTTCGCCTCGTAGGTGTCGCAGACTTCGCCGGTCGTGCGAAATCGCGTTTGCCACTTGCCGCCGGCAAGCACCGCGCGCACGAACTCGTCGGTGACGCGCACGCTGTTGTTCGAGTTCTGCCCGCTGATGGTGTGGTACGCGTCGCCGTTGAAGTCGGCGGCGTAGCCGGCGGCGATGAGCGCGTGCGCCTTTTTCTCTTCGCGTACTTTCCATTCGACGAAGTCCGCGATCTCGGGGTGATCCACGTCGAGGCAAACCATCTTGGCCGCGCGCCGCGTCGTGCCGCCGCTCTTGGTCGCCCCCGCCGCACGATCGAAGACTTCGAGAAATGACATGAGCCCCGACGACGTGCCGCCTCCGGAGAGCTTTTCTTGTTTGCCGCGGATGGTGCTGAAGTTCGACCCCGTGCCCGACCCGTACTTGAAAAGGCGCGCCTCGGACTTCACCAGGTCGTAAATCGACATCAGGTCGTCTTTGACCGCCTGGATGAAGCACGCGGAGCACTGCGGGCGCTCGTAGGCGACCTCGGTCTCGGCGACGCCGGCGGCGTCGAAGTCCCATGCCCAATTGCCGCCCGAGCCGGCGATGCCGTACTCGTGCCAGAGCCCGAGGTTGAACCATACGGGCGAGTTGAAGGCGCCGTGCTGGTTCACCAGCAAGAAGGCAAGCTCGGCCTCGAAGGCGTCGGCGTCCGCTTTGGTGGCGAAGTAGCCGCCAAAGTCGTCGGCGGCTCGGCGAATCGTGTGCGCGAGGCGGTGCACGACCTGGCGAACGCTCGTTTCCCCCTTGTCCTTGTCGCCGTGGAGCCCTGCCTTGCGGAAGTACTTCGAGATGAGGATGTCGGTCGCCAGCTGACTCCAACTCGCGGGAACTTCGGCCCCGTCCATCTTGAAGACGACGCTTCCGTCCTGGTTCGTGATCGTGCTCGAGCGGCGCTCGTAGACGACGGCGTCAAGGGGGTCGGCTCCCGCCGTGGAGAAGCGGCGCTCGATGCGGACGCCGAGTGGGGCGGCGGCGGGTTTGGCGCCGCTCGCCCGCTTCCCGCTCTTATCGCGCGTGTGCGTTCGGCTCGCCGTCACGTTCTCCTTGTCTACCTTGTCCGCCGCCTTGTGCTCGTTGCGCGCCTTCAGGTGTGTCGCCCCGTTCCCGCCAAAGTCGGTCGAGTATGCCATGATCAGCCTCCACGCGCGTTCCTCTGAACTAACTGTCTAGCCCTGACCCCGCATCCGTTCAGTCACGCACAAAATGCCTCCTCGTTCACGCGGCCTCGCTGGCTGCGTGTGCAACCTTCTCCCCCGGAGCTCTACCGTGTAGGACCCTTTCCCCCCCTACGCCACGAGACCCCGACGCCGCTTTCGGCGACGGGCAGGGAACGAAGCCCAGGCTCGAGCTTCTACCCCCAATATCTTGGGGCGTCAAAACAAAAGCCTACCACCCTTGGTGCTTTTCCCGCCCCGTCAACCGCTCGCCCGCTCCTTCCGAACCGGGCGTCATTGGGGCCCAGTCGGCCTCCCCCAGACCGAAGCAGGAAGGAAGGGAATCGCGCGAGAGGGCCCACTCGTCCCCCTTCGGCGGAGCCTTCTTGGCGGCTGCACGAAAGGCGGCTAGTGAACAGCCGCTCCCCACAAGCAGTCGACAGCTAGTCCCATCGAGGTGCACGCCTTGTTCAGTGGTTTTCCACAGGGTCCGGAGGGTCCCGCACATGACGATCCACCGCTCTCGAGCGCAGTCCCGAAAGCGGCGCCCGAGCTTCGCACGATTGAAGAATTACCCCGGCTCGCCGATCGCAGCGGGTAGGGCTACATAGTCCGTCGTAGAACCCACCGGCCCCCTACCCACCGTTTCTCCGATCGCGATGCCGCGTTGCCGAGCCCCGCATTCGTAAGCAGGAGCCGCCATGTCCGACCGAGTCACAGTTTTCGACACCACCTTGCGTGACGGCGAGCAATCCGCCGGCGTCCTCTTCTCCGAGCGCGACAAGCTCGACATCGCCGAACAGCTCGCGGCGATGCGTGTCGACGTCATCGAAGCGGGCTTTCCGGCCGCCTCGCCGATCGAATGGCGGGCGGTTCACGCGGTCGCGCAGCGCGTCCGCACGGCGAGCATATGCGCCCTCGCTCGGTGCATCGCCGGCGACATCGACGCAGCGGCCGAAGCGCTCGTGGGCGCGGCGCGACCGCGCGTCCACGTGTTCGTGAACGCGAGCGACGTGCAGCTCGAGCACCAGCTGCGCCGAACCCACGCGGAGGTGCTCGAGCTCGCCGCGGCCATGATCGCCCGGGCGCGCCACGCGGTGAGCGACGTCGAGTTCTCGCCGATGGATGCGACGCGCGCCGATCGGCCTTTTCTCGCAGAGCTCGTCCGCACCGCGGTCCGCGCAGGCGCGACGACAATCAACATCCCCGACACGGTCGGCTATGCGCTTCCGGAGCACATCGCGGATCTCTTCCGCTACCTGCGCGAGGCGGTCCCTGAGCTGAAAGGCGTGGTCCTTTCGTTCCATGGGCAGAACGATCTCGGCATGGCTTCCGCCAACGCCATCGCTGCCATCGGCGCAGGCGCACGGCAGGTCGAGCTATGCGTCAACGGCATCGGCGAGCGTGCAGGAAACACGTCGTTCGAGGAGGTCGTGATGAGCATCGCCGTTCACGGCGCGATCCTCGGGGTTCATACCGACGTCGACACGACGGGAATCTACCCGCTCTCGAGGCTCGTCGAAGATCGGAGCGGCATCGCCGTCCCCGCCAATAAGGCGATCGTCGGTCGCAACGCCTTCCGCCACGCGTCGGGCATCCACCAAGACGGCGTCATCAAGCATCGCCTCAATTTCGAGTGCATCGATCCAGCCCAGATCGGCCATCCCAGAGGAACGGAGATCGTCCTCGGCAAGCTCTCGGGCAGAACGGGGTTCGCTGCGCGGGCTCGCGCCCTCGGTTTCGACCTCGGCTCGGAGCAGCTGGCCCAGGCCTTTCGCGCCTTCCAGGAGCTCGCCGACCAGAAGCGCGAGCTCTCGGACGACGACCTGCGTGCGATCTGCAATCGGGACGAGCAGCCCGGGCTTCGCCCGGCGGGCGGGGCCTAGTGCACCGCCGCTCCGCGCGCTTGATACCATCTCGACGGCGGTGCATTCGTCCCGCTCCCGCACCAGGGTATCCCTCCTGGCGGAGCTTCTCGCGAACGGACATGTGCTAAGCCCCCGCCCATGTTCGACGCCCTCGCCAAGGGGTTCAAAGCCGCAAAGAACCGCCTCGCCGGCCTTACGGAGCTCACCGAGCAAAACGTCGAGTCGGCGCTGCGCGAGGTCCGGCTCTCGCTGCTCGAGGCAGACGTCGAGCTTGGAGTCGTCAAGGCCTTCTTGGCCCGAGTCAGGGAGAAGGCGCTCGGCGAGGTCGTGCGCATCCGGGCAAAGGGCGCCGACGGACAGTCGCTGAAGGTCTCGGCGAGCGACGCGTTCGTCAAGATCTGTCACGACGAGCTCGTCGCGTTCATGTCGCGCGGCGATTCGCCGCCCCTCGCGCTCGCGCCGAAGGGGCAGCTCACCGGGATCATGATGGTCGGCTTGCAGGGTTCGGGCAAGACGACGACGTGCGCGAAGCTCGCACGCTGGCTTCAGAAAGAGGGACGCAAGCCGCTGCTCGTGGCGGCGGACATGCAGCGCCCGGCGGCGGTCGAGCAACTCAAGATCTTGGGGGCGCAGGCCAGCGTTCCGGTGTTCGAGGTTCCAGGTGCGTCACCCCTCGACATCTGCACCCAGGCCCTGGCGCATGCGCGCGCGCACAAGGGAAGCTGTGACGTCGTGGTCTACGACACCGCCGGCCGGCTGGCGATCGACGAGCTGCTGATGAAAGAGCTCGCCGACATCAAGGAGGCCGTCCGGCCGGACAATGTCCTTCTGGTCATCGATGCCATGATCGGCCAGGACGCCGTGAAGACTTCGAAGGCGTTCCACGATCGGTTGGGGCTGACCGGGGTCGTTCTCACCAAGCTCGACGGCGACGCGCGCGGAGGCGCCGCGTTGAGCGTGAAAGAAGTCACCGGAGCGCCCGTGCTGTTCGCGGGAGTCGGCGAGCAGCTCGACAAGTTCGAAGAGTTTCGGCCCGACGGCATGGCGAGCCGTGTGCTCGGCATGGGCGACGTCGTCGGCCTGATGAAGGACTTTCAGGAAGTCGTCGACGAGAAGGATGCGGCCGAGAAGGCGATGAAGATGCTCGAGGGCGACTTCTCCCTCGACGACTTCCTCGAGCAGGTGCGCATGATTCAGAAGATGGGGTCGATCAAAGATCTCATCGCCAAAATGCCGGGCATGGGCGACATGATTCCGCCCGGCGCAAACATCGACGACCAGGAGCTCGTCCGAATCGAAGCGATCATCCAATCGTTCACACAATTCGAGCGTCGCGATCCCAACGCCCTCATTCGCGAGCCCACGCGCGCGACGCGCATCGCGAAAGGCTCGGGTCAGCCCGAGCAGCAAGTGCAAGAGCTCGTACAGAAGTTCCTCTTCATGAAGCAGATGATGGGCGGCCTCGGCGCCAACATGGGGATGCTCGGACGGTTGCCGGGCATGAAGAACGTCGCGATGGCGAAGCAGCTCCGAAAGCAGATGGCAGCAGGGGGCGGGCCCGCGGGGCTCATGGGGATGGGCCTTCCCGGGATGCCGGGCATGGGGTTTCCAGGGATGGGTATGCCCGGGATGGCGCCCGGCGCGGACAGCATGACCAAGATGCGGGCATTGTCGGCGGCGGAGCGGAACGCCAAGAAGGCGCAGCGCAAGCGGGAGAAGGAAGCGCGCCGAAAGAGCCGGCGATAGATCGTCGGGCCGACGTTCGGTGCAAGGCCCTCGGCGGGGCCGGCGCCGACGGGGTAGCCTCGCGGGTGGCCCTGCGACCCATGAGTGACCACCATCGCAAACTCGAGCGCATGTATCTCGGCGCGCCGATCAATCGAGCGTACCTGCCGCGGGTCGTCGTGCGTGAAGGCGAATGCGAGATCTGGTGCGAAGCCCGACCCGAAATGCACCATGCGGCCGGAGGGCTGCACGGCTCGGTGTTCTTCAAGATGCTCGACGACGCGGCCTTCTTTGCCGTCGCATCGACGGTGCCCGACGTGCTCATGCTCACGGCCTCGTTTCACGTGTCGCTATTTCGCCCGCTCACGACGGGTGAGCTCCACGCCCGCGGTCGCGTAGTCCGCGCTTCGCTGCAGTTGTCGGTGGCGCAGGCCGTGCTGTTCGACCCCGCCGGGCGGGAGGCCGCGCGCGGGATCGGTGACTTTGCGAGGAGCCGGATCGCGTTGACCGCGGACATCGGCTACCAATGACTAGAAGCTCACCGAAAAGCTTGGTACAAAGCCCCGCCATGCGTCAACGCCAAGGATTTTTCGCGGTTGTGGTGGGGAGCCTCGTCAGCGTCGCCTGCGTGGGCGGCAGCAAGGGGCTGAGCTCGGACGACAAGGAACGGCTCAAAGCCAACATCCTCGAGGCCGTCCCGGCGGACCTCCCGCACAAGCTGGACGTCAACTTCGAGAACAAGGCGCACCTCGTTGGTTACAAGTTCGAGCCCGAGCTCGCGCGGCCGGGTCAAGAGGCCAAGCTGACGTACTTTTGGCGGTGCGACGACACCATCGAGGAGGGCTGGCTGCTCTTCACGCATACGAAGGACGAAGTCGGGGGAAAGATGGGCAACCTCGACTTCGTCGGACCTCTGCGGGAAGAGAAGAACGGTCACCAGGTCCTCGGTCCCGAGCGCTGGGAGAAGGGAAAGATCTACGTCGACCAGCAGACGTACAAAGTCCCCGACGACGTCCAAGGGGATGTCGGGATCTACGTAGGCATCTGGAAGGGCGACTCTCGACTGCGAATCGTCAGCGGTCCGAACGACGGCGACAACAGCGCGATCGTCGGCCGACTCAAGACGGGAGTCATACCGAAGCAGGCGGAGGAGCACACCGCCAACGACGTTTCGCTGATCGTGAATCAGCTCGCCAAAGCGGGAAAGATCACGGTCGATGGGAAAGCCGACGAGCCCGAATGGGGGGCCGCCGCGAGCACCGGCCCTTTCGTCGACGTTGGAACGGGTAAGCCAAACACCTCGTTCCCGGTCAACGCGTCCGCAAAGCTGCTTTGGGACGAAAAGAACCTGTACGCGTTCGTCCAGGTGCAGCAGGCGGGCTTCTACACCGGCTTCACGGACGCGAAGTCGCAGCCGAAGGCTTTCACGGCCGCGGGACAGCCCAAGCTGTGGGAGCAGGACACGGTCGAGATGATGGTCGACCCGGATCCCAGCGGCGACAACAAGGACTATTACGAGCTGCAAATCAACCCGCAGAACAAAGTCTTCAAGTCGCAGTTCGACTCGCTCCAGCAGCCGAACGGTGGGCCGAACGGTCCGTTTGGCCACGAGGACTGGGACCCCAAGCTGAAGAGCGCCGTACAAGTCGAGAAGGGCTCGGACGGCAAGCCGACCGGGTACAACGTCGAGATCGCTATTCCCTGGGCGGCCTACGCGAAGGCCGCGAACCACCCGCCCAAGTCCGGCGACGTGTGGCGAATGAACTTCTACGGAATGCACAACAACGCGGGGGTCGCCTGGTCACCGATTCTCGGGCAGGGCAACTTCCACAACGCGACCCGGTTCGCGAGAGTGACCTGGGTCATCTCCGGCGCGGCGCTGGCCGCCTCGGCGTCGCCGGTCGCCGCCGCGTCCGGGCCGATGGGCGATGGGGGGCGCATCGGGCCGATGCAGCGGATCGCGATGCCCATGCGGCGTCCCCCGATGATGCCGCCGCCGGCGCCGCCGCAATAGCTGCTAATTCGTCCTGGGGGGCTGCCATGCTCTACGCTGGGAGTCATGCGCAAGGCAGTCGCTGCGTGCGGGCTCGCGCTGGGTTCGCTCCTGGGCGGCTCGGCCGGCGCGCAAGAGCCGTCGCAGCAGCCGGGCCATTACAAGGCCCAGCCGCTCAATTTGCGTCGCGAGCAGCGCGGCGCGCAGGCGCAGGGCGAGGTTGGTCGCGCGCGCCTGCGGGCGGGCGACTGGTCCGGCGCGCTCCAAGCATTCGACGTTGCGATCGACGCTTCGATGGACCCCACGCTCCGGCGTGACCGTGGCGTGTGCCACGAACGGCTCGGGGAGCCGTACCCCGCAATCGATGACTATCGCGCGTATTTGACTGCGGTCCCGGACGCGCCCGACGCCGACACCGTGCGCGAACGGCTGGCCAAGCTGGAGCAAGAGACGTTGGGGTATTCGTCGGCGTCGACCGACGTGCCGGGCGATGTCGAGGGCGGAGCGAGCGCCGCGGCCGCCGCCAAGAAGGGGAGCGTGGCGACGCCCGGCTCCGCCGCCCCTCGCGACCAGATGGAGTACATGGAGCGCGAGGACGATCCGCTGCAAGCTCCGCTGCGGCGCGCGAAGGGCTGGTCTCTCGCGCCGTTCTTTTCGGTGCATAAATGGCTGGTGAGCCCAGACCGGGCTCTGCTCGCCCCGCTTGGGCTCTACGCCGGTTCGTCATTCGGCAATGGCGCAACCTGGGCCGAGTGCATCGGCGTGGAGCTGCGCTATTCGTTCGGGCCGTCCACGTCGCTGTTCGGCGAAGCCGCCTACGAGCATTTCAACGCGACCGCCGTCGATCCGGTCATCATCTCGGGGCTTAGCTCACAGATCGGCGTCGAGTGGCGCGTGCCGCTCGACGCCGAATACGAGAACCAATTGATTCTCGCGGCGGGTCTTGGCTACGAGCACCTCGTCGTTCAGCCCGGCGCGCAGGCCGCCGCAGGGTCGTTGGGCGCCTTCGTGCCGCGCCTTCGCATCGGATGGCGACATCTGCTCACGCCTTCGGCTGGTTTCGATCTGTCGCTCGATGGCGGCGTTGCCGACTTCTTCCGCTATGGTGACTTCCCGCTCGACTCTTCCAATGCGCCCACATTCCTGGTGGGGCTGAACATCGCACTCGTCTGGGGGATGTAACCGAGTCTCAGGTCGGCCACTTTTCGCGCAGCGCCGCGATGACGCTGCGGTGGAGCAGGCCGTTGGTCGCCACGAGCCCGCGCGCGTTGACGATCTCATCGCCACCGTAATCGAAGCGGGTCGCGTCCTCCTGCGTACAATCGCCGCCGGCCGCGCAAACGAGCGCCTCCGTCGCGCACGCGTCCCAACGCATGCCCGCGTTGCCCGGTTGAAGATAGACATCGTGGACGCCCGTCGCTACGAGCACCCCCTTCAGGCCGGAGCTGCCGCGCGCGACCGCCTCCCGCGCCCCCATCGACGCGGCGAGCGCCTTGACACGCTCCGGCGCGCGCGATCGCGACACGACGAACGACGCCCCGATCATCGAATCGCGAGTCGACACGTGGATCGGCGTACGCGAACCGTCCGCCGCTACCTCCCACGCCCCCTCGCCAACCACGCCCAGGAACGCGCGGTTCCATTCCGGAACGACGATCGCACCCACGGTCGCGCGCCCGCGCTCCGCCAAGCCGATCATCACCACGAACTCGCCGTTTCTGGCGACGAACTCGCGCGTGCCGTCGAGCGGATCGACGAACCACGCCGCGTCGGCCCGCCCGAACCCCGCGTACGTTCGAGGGTCACTCTCCTCGGCTACGATGGGTACACCGGGAAATGCGCGCGCCAGCCGGTCGCAGGCGAGATCGTTCGCCTCACGGTCGGCGCGCGTCACGGGATCGTCCTTCACCTTGTACTCGACGTCGAACGGCTTCGCGTATACCCGCATGACTAGCTGCGCCGCTTCGCGCGCCACCGAGAGAGCCGCCTCGGCCGCTGCATGTCGATCGATCATTGCTCTATACCCACCGCCTGAAGTGCCCTCGGGATGCGCATCAAGTCCTCGTCGGTCAGGTAGAACGGGCCCATACCAACCTCTCGTACGATGTCTTCGAGCTGTTCGACATTGCGCGGTCCGAGCACAGCGGTCGAAACGATGTTGTTCGACAGTACGAATCGCACCGCCGCCGAGCGCAGCGTCGGCACGTCACCGCGGACGAGGAAGCGAACGGCGCCCAGCTGTTCGAGCCGCAGATCGAACTCGGGCTTGGTCCACCGATCGGCGCGGTGATCACCCGGCGGGAAGTCTTTCTCTCGGGTCCAGCTCCCTGAGAGCAGCCCGTATGCGAGCGTCGAGTGGGCGAGCACCCCGGCGCCCGACACCATGACTTCGCCTGCGAGCCGATGCAGATCCGAAGCGCAAACGAGGTTGTAGGGGAGCTCGATCACTTCGGCGCCTCGGCGCAAGGCAGAACGCCCCACCTCGACATCTCCTGCGCAAAGCCCCCAGTGGGCGATCTTGCCTTCCTGCTTGAGCTCGAGAAGCTGATCGATGGCCTCGCTGTTGTCGATGATGTTCTTGCTCGGATTGTGCAGCAGGTACACGTCGATCGGCTCGCGCGCGAGGCGCCGCAGCGACGCTTCGACCCGCTCACGCAGGTAGGGACCGTTGAAGCGCTTTCGGGGCGGAGTGGTCGCGCGATCGGTGCCGCCCTTGGTGACGACGACGACGTCGCGTCGATTGGCGATCGCCCGTCCGATGAGGCGTTCCATTCGCCCGGCCCCGTAGGCGTCCGCCGTGTCGATGATGGACACGCCCATTTCGAGCGCGCGATGGATCACCCGCTCCTGGACCGCTGGCTCGACCGGGCCGTAGCCGTCTCCGGACAGCCCCCACGTGCCGAGGGACATCTCGCTGATTCGAAGGCCGGTCTTGCCGAGAGATCGGAAGCGCACGGTAGGGAGCGCTTGTAGCGCAATCCGGGCGCACAATCTCGTTCGCCGGTGCGGGTCCCGCCCTAAACGATCGCGCGGCACGGCCGCAGTAGAACGGAGAAAACCCCTTCCCGGTCGGCCGCAAACCGGGTAAAGGGCCTGCTGGCCGGAACTAACCCCCGGGAGGAGAAACCGATGCGATCCACGACTCTTGCTGCGCTCACCATGACGACGCTCGCGCTCGCCGCGTGCGGAGGCGAAACGCCCGCGCCGCAGCCGCCCCCCTCCGCGCCTCCGCCGCCGGCGACCGCCTCCGCAAGTGCCACACCTCCGCCCGCCGATACGACGCCGCCGCCGCCTGCGAAGCCGAGCGTGGCTGAGCTGATCCCGCAGACGCTTAAGGGGATCGCCGACGCATTCAACGCGCACGACGCGAAGAAGCTGGCGAGCTACTACACCGAGGATTGCCTCGTGCAAGCCTACGGCACGCCGAATCGGGATGCCCATGGGCGCGACGAGGTCGCCAAGGCCGAGCAGCAGAGCGCCGATGTCTTTAGCGACGCAAAGGCGGCGGTGACCCGCGTGTGGACCAAGGGGAACATCGCGGTCGCGGAGATCGCATGGGCCGGAACGATGACCGGCGACTTCATGGGGATAAAGGCGTCGAAGAAGCCCGTCGGCAACACCCGCGTGCACGTGATGTGGTTCAATGACGACGGGCTCGTGAAAGAGCAGCACGAATACGGCGACGACGCGGCCGTCATGGCGCAAATGAAGGGCGCCAAAGGGGCCCCGCCTGTCCCCACGCTGGCCTCGGGCGCGCCCGAAATGCACGCTTCCAAAGGGGCAGCCGACGAGGACAAGCTCGCCGACGGCGCGAGGAAGATGGACGAAGCGTTCAGCAAGGACGATGTCAAGACCGTGGCTGCCACGGCGGCCGATGACGGGGACTACTGGGTGAACATCAGCGGCGCGCCCGCCATTAAGGGAAAGAAGGACCTGACGAAGGACCTCACCAACTGGTTCAAGGCGTTCCCGGATCAGAAATGGACCTCGACGAATGCCTGGGGAATCGATGGGTTCGAGATCCTCGAGCACACGCTGAGCGGTACGCAGAAGGGACCGCTGGGTCCGCTGGCGGCGTCGAACAAGCCGGTGACCAACTGGCACTGGATCGACATCGTTCAGCCGGCAGCAGATGGAAAGATGCAGCACGGCTGGGGTTTCGCGAACCTGGCGGAAATGATGATCCAGACGGGGGCGCTCAAGCCGCCGCCTGCCGAGAAGCCCGCGCCTGCCGCGAAGGCCGATGCGGCCAAGGGCCCGAAGGCCGACGCTGCGAAGACCGACGCCGCGAAGACCGATGCCAAGGAACCCGCGAAGAAGAAGTGACTTGCAGAGCGAGACCACAGGAAGGCGCGGGGACTGAGAGGGAAGGACGCTCGTCAATCCTTCGTACGTCCTTCCTGTGAGCCATCGCCGTTCGCTCCTCATTCACGCTGCGCTCGCGGAAAGAACCAGTAGTGAAAGGTCGTGAGCGTTCCGCCCTCGACGCGGAGCTCGATGCGCGTGCGCGCTGACACCACCCGGGCGGGGATGTCGAACGATCGCTCGACCCAGTCGTCGTTGCCGCCCCCTTCGAACGACGCGATGGGCTCGTCGTTCGCCCAGATGCGCACTCTGCATCCCGGTGTGCTGTCGAAGCGCACGATGGCCGTGGAGGCGACGCCAGGGCGTAGGCGCGCGACGAAACGCTCGAGGCTGCGGTTCGATCGCCCGCCGTCGACGATCGTCCGGCCACCTGGGCTGACCCCCTCGTGCGCAACCTGTTCGCCGTCGCGCCCGCCAAGGAGCTCGTAGGTATGGGCCTCTTCGCTCTCGAGGTCGGCCACATCGAGATCGTCGGTTGGATCGGCCGTTTCCGCCGTCCACGGGCGCTCCCCGCTGCCGAGTGCCGACCAGTCGGCGACGTACGCGCGCATCGTCTGGCCACCGAGGATGGTCGCATCCGTGACGGTTTCCTGGTGCAGCTGCTCACCGAGCACCGAGTCCATCCCCATCCATTCGCGGTACACGATGAAGTGCGTCGGCAACAGCGCGGGCGAGCTGGCGCGAACGCGCTCGTAATGCTCGAAGCGCGATCCCACCCCTGCGACCCAATAGCGCGCCTCATCTCGCGTCGTGAGCCCCACGACGTCGAATGTCTTTCGGTCGCCGAAATAAGCGATGGCGCCCGTGTCGTTGACGCCGATGCGCGCGTCCTCGGGCAGGCGGTCCTTCGCCCACCGACCGAGGGCCACCTGCTGGCGATCGATCCCGCTCGCCGACTGCGCCACGTCGTCCAGGACCCAGCCGAGCTTCGAGCCGAAGAGCCCTGCGAACGCGCCGCAGACGACGGGGGTCACGACCCGCCAGCGGGGACGAATGACAGCGGCAACGTCGCCGGCGACGCGCGCCAGGCATGCGAGCCCGATCAGCCAGCCGGCGGCGAAAGGCCATAGATAGCGGAGGCGGTTCCACAGGAACGTCAGATAGAAGCACGGCGCAAACATCGTGAGAGCGATGAGCAAGACAGCGATCGCGCGCCAGATCGACTTGGTACGGAAGCCGAGCCAAGCCACCGCCGCGAGCCCGGCGATCGCCACCAGCGCGCCGCCTTGCGGCAAGAACTCCGCGGACCAGACTTCGCCGTTGAGCAGCGTGCCCACGAGCAACTTCGCGTTGGCCCGGACTGGAGGCCAGACCGAGGGGCCGGCGTAGTATGGGTTACCGGGAATCAGCTTCGCGACCGCCGTGTTGCTGCGCGCGGAGCCGGTGAGGACCAGGAGCAGCAGCATCGGAGCGAACGCCCCCGCGACGGCTCCGAGGGCCGATGCCCGCTCGGGCCATCGCCCGCGATGCGTGAACACCAGGAGCGTGATCGCGACGAAGAGCGCTGTCAGGCCCCCTTCGGGCCGCAAGAGGGCCGCCGCCCAGGCGAGCGCCACGAGCTCGAGTCGGCGCGTCGAAGTGCGGCCCTCCCGGGGCGCTTCGGCCCATTCGCTCGCGCACCGCGAAGCGCGCGCGATCGCCCACGCGAAAGGGACCACCTCCATTCCGCTCGCCGCGCACCACACCAGGCCGCCGAACGAGAGCGTCATCACGGCCGCGCCGATCGCAGCCGTGCGCCCGGCGAGGCGACGCGTCAGAATCGCCGCTTCGCCCGCGAGCGCGCAGAGGGCGACGAAAGAAAGGATCCAAGCGGCCCAAACGATGTCGTCGCCTCGGGCGCCGAGTCGCCAAAACGGCGCGAGAACGGCGGGCCAGAGGAGACTCGTCGCGCCGCTGGTGATCGGCTCGCCCGCCTGGAAGCGCATGGGGTGCCCCTCGGCGATCGCGCGCGCGTACTGGAAGTGAATGTACGCGTCGTCGAGCGGCGCCCCCGCGTGCCCGACTCTCGCGATCACACCGGTGATCGCCCGCTGCGCGAGAAGCGAGACCGCCGCGGCGAGAGGGGCCCAGAGGAGAGCGGCGCGCTTGAACGCAGCCCAGCCGACTGCGCGAGCGTTCTCGCGCGCGGAGGCAACGGGGAAAGCATCGGTCGGATCGCGCGCGCTCACCGGCCAACGCTCGCCGACGCAGTCGGCCTGGTCAAGCGGCCGATCGCCCTTGAGGCGGCGCGCGCGTGGGGCTATCTCGTCCCGCGGCCGATGTCCCGCCTTTACGACGATGCACCGCGCCTACCCGAAGGGGATCGGGTCGACGTCCGCTCGCTCGCTTCGGGCGCGTGGATAGAGATCGAGGTCGGGCCCGGCCGAGGGTGGTTTCTCGTCGAACGCGCCCAAGCCGAGCCACGGGTGGCGCTTGTCGGTTTGGAGGTTCGCCGCAAGTGGGCGGCGATCGTGGATGAGCGTCTGGCAGCCCGCGGACTCGCCTCGCGGGCGCGCGTCTTCGCTGAGGACGCCCGCTCGGCCCTGCCTCGGCTCGTTCCCGACTCGTCGGTCCGGCGCCTGTTTCTGAACTTCCCGGACCCATGGTGGAAAAAGCGGCACGAGAAGCGATTGCTCGTGAAAGCCGGCTTTCTCGGCGATGTGGCGCGCTTGCTCGAGACAGGCGGTGAGCTCTTCGTGCAGACGGACGTGGAAGAGCGCGCGCTTGCCTATGCGGCGCTGGTCGCGGATGACGTCCGCTTCAAGCCCGCCGGCGACACCCCTGGGACCGCGCTTCTGGCCGACCATGCATACGTGGCTCGCAGCCCCCGCGAGCGCCGCGCGATCGCCGACGGCCTGCCGGTCTACCGCATGCGGTGGAGAGTGTAGAAGCTCGTCGCTCTTCTGTAGAAGGGCGGCGCTTTTCGCCGATCCCTTCGCGATCCCGGTGTCGGGGGTCGTCGCCGTACGTGAGTTACGTAAGTACGGCTCCTCGCCCCGCCACCGCCCTCGCTCGGTCTCGACGAGAATCGCCGTCCTTCTACTCGCTATATTGGTGCCTACCTTGAGCTCGAAGATCCAACGCTGGATTCTCCTCCCGCTGTGGGGCGCCATTTGGGTCTGGGTCTCGAGCTCGGCGGCGCTAGCGCAGAGCGCGCGGCCGGTGAGGCTGCAGAAAGGGCCGTACCTCACGGGGTTATGCGAGTCGGGGGTGGACGTGCGTTTCGAGCTCGACGGCGCGGCCGCAGCGACCGTCGAAGTCGACCGCGCAGCCGGAGCCACCGAGGCTCGCACGTTCGAGGATCGGACCAGGACGACGATGCACGTCGTTCGCGCGACCGACCTCGCGCCCGCTGCGACTTATGCCTATGTGGTTCGCGTCGACGGCAAGACCATCGGGACGGGCCGGTTCACGACGGCACCGAAGCCGGAGTCCGGCGCGCCGCTCAAGTTTCTCGTGTACGGCGACGACCGCACCGACCCGACCGCCCACGCCGCGGTCGTGCGCGAGCTCGGGGCCTCGTCGTCCGACTTCCTCGTGAATACGGGCGACATGGTCGAAGACGGCGGCCGCGCCGAGGACTGGCAGTCGTTCTTCGACGTCGAGGCGCCGCTGCTGCGCGACCGCGCGCTCTTCGTGGCCATCGGAAACCATGAGCTCTACGACGATCGGGCGGGGGCGAACTTCGCCCGCTACTTCGGCTTTTCCGGTCCTGACGGGCGCCCCCAGCCGTACGGCACCTTCCGCCTCAGCAACGTGCGCTTCTTCTTTCTGAACTCTCTACACGACTGGACCTCCGGCGAAGAGCGCCGCTGGCTCGAAACGGAGCTCGGCCGCTCCGACGGCGAGCCGGGACTTGTCTGGCGCATCGCCGTCATGCATCACGGGCCCTGGTCGGCCGGGCCGCACGGTGCGAATCCCGCCCTGATCGGCGCGCACGTGCCGGAGCTCCTCGCGGCCCATCGCGTCGACCTGCTCTTCGCGGGTCACGACCATATCTACGAGCGTGGGGAGTCAGCCGGGACGAAGTTCGTCACGTCCGGCGGGGGAGGCGCGCCCCTCTATCGTGCGTCGAAGAATCCGTCCACGCGCAAAGCGGAGTCGACGTATCACTTCGTCGAAGTCACGACGGGGGCCGACGAGATTCGCCTTCTGGCGCGGAGGCTCGACGGTTCGGTGCTCGACCAGTGCGGCTTCGGGAAGGGCAGGGGGTGGGATTGCGACCCGCCGGACGTCAAAGTGGCCCTTTCGGCCCCTCGAACCGAGACCTCTCCCGAGGGCGTCGCGGCCTCTCGCCCCGGAGACACCGAGTCGCCGCGCCGCCGCTGGGGTTGCGAGGTCTTCGATCGCCACGCCCCTCGCGCGCTCGGCGCCCTCGCCGCCGCGGCCGCCATCGGGGTAGGCGCGCTCGCACGCGCACGAAGGCGCGCGGGTCGCGGGGTTGCTCGGCAGGGGTTTGGGCCGGTACGCTGACCGGGGATGCGCCTTTTCGCCGTTGGCCTTTGGCTGCTGGTGGGACCGCTGCCGGTCGCTGCTGTCGCGTGCGCGACTTACGAAGACGATCTGATGCGCGGTCAGCGCGCCTTCGAGCAGAGCGAGCACGAACGGGCCCTCGCCATCTTCCGTGTGCTCGAGCGCGACACGGGCCGGCTTTCCGCGGTCCGCCGGGCGCAATACGCCTACCTCCGGGGGATGACCGATTATCGCATCGGGTACATGTCCGAAGCGCGCCACTGGCTCGCAGTCGCGTCCGCATTGAATCAAAAGACCCCCGGGTCGTTGCCGCCCGATTGGGAAAAGCGGATGAACGAGTCGCTCACGGAATTGAACGAACAAGTTTTTGCGGATGGCGTCGCGTCGCTCTCGAGCTCCCAGCCAGCCAAGAGCAAGACCGACGACGGCGAGTCCGCAGACGCTGCGCCGCCGGGCGCGGCTCCGTGAAATGCTCCTTGGATTCCCTGCACGCTCTCGCTGTGCTCGGGTTCGGGTTCTTCGTCTCCGCCTGCGCGCCGGCGTCCAAAGCTCCCCCGGCTTCTCCCCCGCAGGTCATCGAAGCGCAGCCGAGAATCGTCACAGCGGATGACGTAACGACCGAGGCGGACCTGCTGAGGCGCGCCGAGCGCGCGCTCTTGGAGCAGCGATGGCGAGAAGCGGCCGATGCCTATTGGATTCTCTTCAAGGCGGATCCGAAAGGCCCGCACGCGAGCGACTACCTCTTCGATCGGGGGCTTGCGCTCGAGGGCCTCGACGATCGCGCAGAAGCACGCGACACGTTCCTGGATCTCGCTGGACGATTCCCCGGCGACTCGAAGGCGCGCTCCGCGCTCGTGCGCGCTGCCACCCTCGACGCGTACATCGAGGATTGGACTGCCCTGGCCGCGATCGGCGACACGCTGCTCGCCCGCAACGACATCGACGACGTGGACCGCATCGTCGCTCTCGGAGCGCGAGGGCTCGCTCGCGTCGAGCTCGGAGACGACAAGACGGCGTCGAAGGACATCCTCGACGGCCTCGACCTGGCCGATCAACTCCACTACGGCGAGCGCGACGTCCTGCCGGTGGCCGTGGCGCAGCTACGGTTCGCGCTCGGTGAGCTCCGGCGCGTGCGTTCGGAGCGCATCGAGATCGACCCGCCGCCGGTCGACTTTCTGGCCAAACTCGACGCGCGCTGTGCCGGCCTGCTCGATGCGCAGGCCGCCTACGCGATGGCCGTGCGTTCGGTGGATTCCCACTGGGCGGCGATGGCCGGCTACCGGGTGGGCGAGATGTACCGCGAGCTGCACCAGAACCTCATCCGGATCCCTCCGCCTGCGACTTCGAAGACCGACCGCCAAAAGCAGATTTTTTTCGCGTTCATGCACGTGCGCTACCGGGTCCTTCTCGAGAAGGGGCTGCGCGAGATGGATCAGACCGTCGCCCTTGGCGAACGGACCAGCGACTCCTCATCGTGGATCCAGCGGGCCCGCCAGGCGAAAGACGAGATGCAAGCCGCTCTCGACGAGGAAAAGGCCCAAATCGACAAGATGCCGTTCACCGAGGGGGAGGTGAAAGAAGCGCTCGACCAGCTCCAGAAGAGGGCGCACGCCGCCGTGAACGGCCCTGCGCGCCAAGCCGGGCCGCCGGGAGGAAAGTAGCGTGTTCAGCCTTCGTCGTCCGCCGCCCTTGACAGGACCACTCGTGTCAAGCTAGCTGCGCCACCCACAATCCGTACGCCACCCGCGTGTCGAGGGAGGAGCAGCCAGCCGAAAAGCCGCACTGGCGCGCGGCAGCGCGGAAGCGCGTCAACCATGGAAATGACCGAGCCCGGGTCTTGCTTGCGCGCGGGCGCGGCAAGTAGTAGTCTTCGCCCCCCCAAAGCGGCGGCCTCTGCGCCGCGAGGGCTGGCGTAGCTCAATGGTAGAGCACCTGTTTTGTAAACAGGTGGTTAGGGGTTCAAGTCCCCTCGTCAGCTCGTCGTTCGTTCATTCCCCTGTCAGGAAGTCGAAGTGCTCTGAATCATTGGAACCCGGAGGGTTGCCCGAGTGGCCAAAGGGAGCAGACTGTAAATCTGCCGGCTATGCCTTCGATGGTTCGAATCCATCACCCTCCACGGCTCAGGAGATCCGAGAGGAGAGAACCAAGCTCGCGGGAGTAGCTCAGTTGGTAGAGCGTCAGCCTTCCAAGCTGAACGTCGCCGGTTCGAACCCGGTCTCCCGCTCGTCGTCTCGTCGTCCCAGGAGAAACAGCCGCCAAACCGCCCACCTAGCTCAGTGGTAGAGCACTTCCTTGGTAAGGAAGAGGTCACGGGTTCAAGCCCCGTGGTGGGCTCGAAGCCTTCCCCCACTCTCGCGACACGTCTCAGGAGACCTCCGTCATGGGTAAAGAGAAATTCGTACGATCGAAGCCGCACGTGAACGTAGGGACGATCGGTCACATCG
>CAZHED010000072.1:0-20162 GCA_964531095.1 uncultured Polyangiaceae bacterium
CCCGTGCCCGTGCCCGTGCCCGTGCCCGTGCCCGTGCCCGTGCCCGTGCCCGCTCCTGATCTCACCCAGCAGGCTACAAGCCCACCGTGTACCCGAGCAGCCCGCTCGCCGCGAACCCGAACGTCGGAAAAAGCACGGTCGGCCGGACTTCGATGAAAAGACCGGTGTTCGGCGTTATCGCGTACATCAGCCCTGGCCCAGCCGTGACGAAGCCGAGGCCCGTCTTGGTCCACGCGTCGATGTTGATCGGTTTGCCGCCCGCCGCGGGCCGGACGTCGATGCCCTGGGACGCGTCGACCTCCATCATGCCGCCGGACGCGAAGAGGAAGAAGCGCAGCCCCTTCCGCGCCAGACCGTTCTTGCCGAACGTGTACGCGAGACGCCCCTCGACGTGCAGCGGCATGAAATCGGCGCCCGCCTGGGACAATTTGTTGGCCGGCCGCGTCGGCCCCCCCCCGGACACCGCGTAGCCGACGCGAAGGCCCATCGTCACGTTGGACGAGAGCGCGCGGTCGTAGCCGACGGCGATGCGAATCATCGGCAAGCTTTGCGGGAATCCCGAGAGCACCTGATCGTCGATGCCCCTGGCGGGAACGGCGGCGTAGTACTGGCCCGTGTCCGAACGAAAGCACGTGTACCCGTTCGGAGGGTTCGCGCCCAGGCACGTGTCGTTGGACGCCGGCATGTAGAGAAAGTCGGCCTGCACCAGGAGCGACAGCCAATTCTTCTTGTAGGGTCGGTGCGCGTCCTGGCTTGCCCGCTGGCACGTTTGGTCCACGCACGCCTCGCCGGCCATGCAGTCGTCTTTCGAATCGCAGGACACCGGCCCTTCCCCGTGGCAGCCGGGAAACCCCGGTGGGCAGTCGCTCGCCTCCGTCATGACGGGAGCGGCGCTCTCGACGGGCGCGGGCGGTCCGGGCTTGCACGCTTCGGGCGGCGGCTGGCCGGGCAGATGCGGCGCTTCGCCATCGAGTGTCTTGACGATGGCGACCCGCTGCGGACTGGCACTTCGCCCGCTCGCCGCGAC
Source organism: uncultured Polyangiaceae bacterium (assembly GCA_964531095.1). Taxonomy (GTDB): domain Bacteria; phylum Myxococcota_A; class Polyangia; order Polyangiales; family Polyangiaceae; genus Palsa-1150. The sequence goes on from CAZHED010000072.1 coordinate 1,028, forward strand.
CAGATCGCCGTTCGTGTCGAGCGCCTGGATGTAGTACTCGAGCTCTCCCTCGCTGTTTCCGACATCGCTGCACGGGATCTCGCCCCCGTAGCCGTCGCCCATCGGGCGCAGCGGCGCCGTCTTCCAGTCCCTCGCCCCGACCGACTTGAAGCGCACGACGACCTTCGCCGCGCCGACATCGGCCGGCACCTGCACGTAGAGCGGCAGCGGCGTCTCCACTCGCTGTCGGGTCGGGGGCGTATGCGCCAGCCCCCCGGCCTGCGGCGTCGGGGGCGCTTGCCCCGGAGCAGCGCTCGGAGCGGTCGCCGGCGGAGGCGGACCGCCGCTCTTCAGGGCCGCGAATTCGTTGCGCACGTCGGTGTTCGACAGGTCCTTGTCGAGCTCGACGCTCGGGTCCTCCATCAGCGCGGTGGCGAACTCGGTACGAGCCATGTCCACCTTGTGGAGCATGAACTCGACGACGCCGAGGTCGCAGTGAAGGCGCGCGCGGATGAACGGCGAGCAGTCGGTCGTCTTCTTGCACAAAGCAAGGGCGTCGGTGAGCTTCTTCTCGGCGGCTGTGAAGTCGGTGGCGAGATAGTCCTGGTTGATGGCCTGATCGCGCAGCTTTTGTGCCGCCGTGTCATTCGGTGCGCCCAACGCGAAGCGCGTACTCAAGAGGGCCGGAGCAATAAGGCAGACTACGAGCCAGATTCGGGCGAGACGTCGATCCACGGGTGCCCCTCCTCCGGGCGCGCACGCGGCACATGGATCATTCTAATACACGTCCGAGGCTGCTCATGGCGCAAGATTGCCCTAGAGCACCGACGTCGACCGCGCCAGGCCCGGCGTCCCCAAAAATGGGCTATCGTCAGCCTGTCCAGATGCAGCCGTAGTTGCTCGGGATCGTGAGCTCCACGGGCGCGCCCGCGACCACCGCGGGGAGGCCTTGCGTGCCTTCGATCTGCTCGGCGAACGCCCCGGACTTGGGGAACGCGAAGCGCACGTTGGCCACCGCCGCGTCCGTGAAGTTGAGCGCGATGAGGCTGAACGGGCCGCCCGCGATGCTGCGTTGGAAGAGCATGACCCCGCGATCGACGTACTCTGCGTCGTCGAAGAAGAAATGGTCGCCCGCCGTGAACTGCGGGCCGCTCTTGCGAATGCGGATCAGCTTGCGCACCAGACGAAGGAGCGCCCTGCCGATCGGATCGTAGAAGTAGTTGAAGTCGACCGGCCGGTAGACGCCGACTCGACCGCCGCCCGCGTCGGGGACGAAGTTGTCTTGGCAGAGCTCCTGGCCTTGCCAGAGAAGCGGCGTGCCCTTCGCCGTCAGCAGGCCGATGAGATATGGCTGCACTTTGAACCACTGCGTGTCTCGATTGCCCAGCAAGAGAAGCGGGTCGCTGTCGCCCTTGTCGGGAAAGTGCGTGCCGAACGTGCAGATGAAGCGCTCGTGGTCATGGTTCTCGATGTACTGCAGCGCCGACTTCTGGATGGTCCCGCCCGCCTGCGGGAGCGCGTCGGGAAACCATGCAAGGCCGAGCCGGAGCGCGAAGTCGGCGAGCGCGCCGGGCTCGCCGCGGGCACAGCGCTTCGCCGCGTCCATGGTGAGGTTCTGCCATGTCGAGTTGCTCACGGTCTCGAAGAGCACGTGCGGCGGGTCCGGCAAGTACTCGGCGATCTGGATCAGCGTGACCCCCGCGCCCGCGGCCGCCGGCGCGAATCGGGCGTACGCGGCGTCCCCCGCCTTGACGCGGGCGTCGACGCGCTCGTAGGTCGCCAGCACCAGATCCGAGTAGCCTCGCGAGCCGACCGCGCGCTTCTCGTCCCAGTACTCGGGAACGTCGTCGTAGCGGAAGCCGTCGACGTGAAACGCCTCGAGCCAGAAGACGCTGTTCGTGAAGAAGTAGCTCTGCGTGAGCGACCTCGAAAAATCGGTGCTTTCGAAGAACTGGTCCTCGGCAAACGCGCCGATGAACGGGTTCGGCTTGTCGAGCGAGGCGTAGACCTTCGCGTACGCGAAGCGCCCTTCGACGTGGCCGTAGACGCTGTCGACGACGACGGCGATGCCGTGTGCGTGCGCGGCGGCGACCAGCCGCTGCATGTCCGCTGCCCGTCCGAGGCGCGATGTGACACCGAAGTACCCGAGCGGGTCGTAGCCCCAGTCGATCCTCGCGGCCGTGTTGTTCACGGGCATCACTTCGATCACGTTGACGCCCAGATCGGCGAGATAACCGAGCAGCCCCACGGTCTTCGCGACGTCTCCGCCGAGCTCTGCGACGTTGCACTCGTAGACGATCGCCTCGTGGATCGGGGGTACGCGAAACTGCGCTTCGACGGCGGCTTGTTCGGGCGACGAGAACGGGTCACCGGCGGCGCCGAGCGTGATCGCGGCGAGGTCGCCGTACCCGAACTCGCGCGCGAACGGGTCGAGGATGTCGACGACGGGTGGTCTTTGGTCGGGCCGGTCGGTGATCTCGTAGCGGTACACGTACTGCTGGCGACCGCCGCGGCCCCAACCCCGCGCGGCGAGCGGCTTGAGGCGCGCATCGGTCGTGTCGACGCTGCCCGACCAGTAATCGCCGAAGTCCGTTCCGCCCGCGATGAGCGCGCCGTGGGTCAGCACCACGTTCACCGGAGGCACGTCTTGTATGAACTGGTCGTCCACGTGAATGACGCGGACCACGACCGATCCGTCGGCGGGGGTGACCCCCGGGAGAAGGAGCCCGAAGTCGATCGTACCCGGCGCGCCGGCGCGTTGCCGGGCACCGAGCTGGTCGAGGGGGAGGAGCTGCACGGGGGCCTCGTCGGTTTGGGTACCACCCGCGGCCCCGGGGCACCATTGCACGCGATTTCCGCTGGGCGATCGGGCGGTGGCGAGTCGATTCCTGTAGGGCCGCCAAGATGAGGTAAGCTTCCCTGGCCGCTGTCATGCACCGCAACACCGCACGTCCCGTTCTCTTGATCGGCGCCACCATCAGCCTGGGTCTGGCCTGCGCCGCCGACCCGGGTGACCCCTCGAAAACCGGCAACCTCGCCGCCCCGCCAATCGGAGGCAACAGCTCCAGCGGCATCGGCCGGTCAAGCAGCAGCAGCGGCGCCTCGAGCACGGGCAGCAGCAGCGGCACCGGGTCGAGCGGCGGCTTCGGGTCCAGCAGCGGTGGCGGGAGTGGCTTCGGCTCCAGCGGCAGCGGCAGCGGCACCGGCTCGAGCAGCGGCTTCGGGTCGAGCACGGGCAGCAGCAGCGGCATCGGGTCGAGCAGCGGGGGCGCATCGAGCAGCGGATCGGCCGTCGTCGACGCGGGCGCCGACGCGGCGTCGTCGACGTGCATCACCAATCCGCGGTCGGCGACCGTCAGCTATTACACGTCGGACTCGGCGACCGCGACCGCCCAGCAGCAGCTCCAGTTCAACGTGGAGGTCGGAAACGGCGGCTTCGCCACGATCACGCTCTCCGACGTCACCGTGCGCTACTGGTTCACGAACGACGGCAACGCTCCGGCGACGCTCATGTTCAAGTCCTACTATTCGCAGAACGGGAACCTGACCATCACCAACCTGGTCAAAGCCACCTTCGCAGCGGCGCCTCCCGCGAACGTCACCCCCACGTCCGACACGTATCTCGAGCTTTCCTTCCCCGGGAATACGGGAACGATCGGCGCCCTCGGCGGCGGAGGCGCGAACATACAAGTCGAGTTCAACGGCGCCCAGAACACGACGTTCAACGAGACGAACGACTACTCGTTCGACCCGACCAAAACGAAGACGTACCAGGCTTGGACGCACATGACCGCATACGTGAAGGGAGTGCTCGTGTACGGATGCGAGCCGCAGGCGACAACGGCGTCAAGCGGCGGCAGCAGCAGCGGAAGCGGGAGTAGCAGCAGCGGTAGCAGCGGCGGCGGCGAAGCGGGTTTGGCCGACTAAGCCCGCACCGCAAGGCCGCGCGAATTCACTCCCACGAGAGATTTCTCCCGTCCTGGCGACGGCGCGCTGCGCCCGATAGACTTCCATCGGTCGAAAAGCGATAGGAGATCGGCAATGCGCTCCAACGTGGCAGTCTGGTCGTGGATCGCGCTGGCCGGCCCGCTGGCTCTCGCGTGCAGCGGCTCCGCCGCCCCCGCGACCACGGCCGCCGACTCGGGACCCGCGCCCGCGGCCGGAAACGGAACCGCACCTCCAGTCGCCACGTCGCCTCCAGGAACCTCACCTCCGGCCACGACGCCGCCGGCCACGACCCCTCCCGCCGATGGCAACGACGCGGCTTCCAGCGCGCCGCCGGTCGTCGGCCCGGAGGCCGGCGTGGCCCCAACGCCGGTCCCCTCCCAGGGCAGCGACGCCGCTGCGCCGAGAGACGCCGCGAGCACCGGCACCGGCCGGACCGCGGATGCGTCGACGCCGGTCGTTTCGCTACTCGACGCAGCGACGAACATCGACGCAGGCACCCCGCCCACGTCGGCGTTCACGTGCACGCTGCTCATCGGCATCGAGGCGACCGAGGAGTGGTACATCGCCGGGTTCGAAACGATGGTCGACAATACGCGGTGGGAGCTCATGTGGTACCACAGCGGATTCGTCGAGCTGTGGGCGAATCCCAACGATGCGGTGTGGGCGACATCGATCACGTCTCCCTGCGCCCAGAATGCCGACAAACCGGATCGCGTCATCTTCGTCGCGCTGAACTACCTCAACGACACGCTGGCGTTCTGGACTCCGAACGTGACGGCGGCCGTAGCCAACATTCAGGCCAAGTATCCGAGCGCAAAGCGCATCGAGCTCATGACGTTCATCCGCGCGCCTGGAAACATGGCGTGCTCGCAGGCCCCCGCCCCGCGATCGACGATCACGCCGGCACAGGACCAGGCCATGGCGATGGTGGCCGCCGCGAACCCCGGGCTCGTCTTCGTGTCTCCTCAGTTCGAAGTCAAGAGTTGCAACGAGTACAGCTCGAATCCGCCTCACCCGACGGCGGCCGGGGCGACCGCCTGGGCGACGATGATGGCCAATTACTATCGGTAAGGAGCGTCGGGCCCTCGGGCGGCACGGCTCGGAGCCAATGCTACCCTGCCGCGATGGCTTCTCCGTCGTTTCGCCACCGCTACAGCTTCGCCGACTACCTGGGCGTCGAAGAGATGAGCCGCGTCCGGCACGAGTACGTGAACGGCGAGATCGTCGCCATGGCGGGCGGAACGCCCGAGCACGCCGCGCTCTCCGCCGCGGTGGTGACCCTGCTCGGAAGCAAGCTGCGGGGCGGTCCTTGCCGTCCCTACAGCTCTGATCTGCGGATTCGCGTGCGGGCGACCGGTCTGGCGACGTATCCCGACGCCGCGGTCATCTGCGGCGAGCCCGCGCGCGATCCCGAGTCGCCGACGCACGTGACGAATCCGACGGTGATCGTCGAAGTGTTGAGCGCGAGCACGGAGGACTACGATCGGGGTGAGAAGCGCGAGCACTATCAGCGCATCGACGCCCTTCGCGAATACGTTCTCGTTTCGCAGGACCGCCGCCGGGTGGAGGTGTGGCTGCGAGATCCCGGGGGAGGGTGGCAGTCCCGAGGGTACGAGGCGGGCGACGACGTCACCCTTCCTTCCTTGGACCTGCGCTTCGGGGTCAACGAGCTTTACGAGCTCGCCGGCCTCCCTGTCGCGTGAGTCATCGACCCACCGTCGAGACGTCGGCCACGATCGATAGGACCCCCACCTCGTTCTCTTCGACGCCGAGGACCGCACGGTCGCCCGTCGCGCCTCACCACCAGATCGTGCCTTTGATCCCGACGAGGTTCTGGTCGGGTGGGAACGGCCCCGTCGGCGCCGACGTCGAGCCCGGCGACCCCGGATTCGGGGTTCCGTTCGGCGGCTGCGGCAGGACGTTCATTCCGTACGAGTAGTGCGAGTACCAGATGGTGACCTCTTCGTGCGTCTGCCACTTGGTCTTCAAGATGATCTTGGGAGAGATCACCCAAAACGACTGCTCCTTGTCCAGATTCGTCGGCTGAACGACATCGGCGCGCGCCCCGATGCCGAACCAGGACGCCGGCGTGATGATGAGGTCTGCCCCGTACTTGAGCTTCTGTACGCCGTCGCCCAAGAGGTTCGACGACGTCTGGCCGTTCAGCCCGGCGGTCAGGCTGCTCGACACGGACGAAAACATCCCGAAGAGAGCCAAGTACGCGTCCCACTGCGCGTTCGAGTCGGCGAGCCTCTTGATGAGCGTGCCCAGTCCGTACTCGTATTGCACTTCGATCGTGTCCACCGACCCGTGGCTCGCACCGGCCGACCCCTGCACGGTGCCGCAGTTGCCGGTCGCGGGGTTCGGGGTCCCGGAACCTGCGCCCATGCTGCACCCGAGGAAGTTGTCGAGAATGCCCTGCCCGCTCTCGTAGTTGCCGCCGCCCAGCGAGTGGACCGCTTCGAGCACGGGCCCGACGACCTGCGGGTTGGTCGCCACGATGTGCGAGTACGCGGCGTAGAGACGGCCCCCGATCGGCCCCATTTTCAACGTGGCCTCCGCGCCGTACACGTCGATGTGCCCGTCGGTGACCCCGGCGTTCGTGATGCTGTTGGCGCGATAGTCTTGCGCCCACGACGAGAGATAGTGCGCGTTGACGTCGAGTATCTTCTTGTACGACACGCCCGCATGCCCGTGGTTGAGCAGCGTGAACCCCGGGAGATTCGTCTCGTACGTCGTGGGAGGGGTGAATTGCCCCTGCGTCAGCTGGGTGAATGCGATCTGCTCGGCGCGGGTTCCGATGCCATGGGAGAGGCGGAACGTGAAATCGTCGAGCGTGTACTCCATCGCGAGCGACTCGCCCATCTGGTGGGTGCGGCCGAACATGTACGTGTCGTACTTGCCGGCGTCGTACTGGCTGGCCATCCCGTACTTGTCCCAGAAGGCGCCCACCTTCCACGTGAGGCGAAGGTTCGACAGCCCGAGGTCGGGGTGAATCGTGAGAAAGGCCTGCGCGATCCCGAGCTGCGACGAGGCGTTGCTCCATGCCAGGTACTCCGCGTCGGAGAAGCCGAAGGCTTGAATGCTCACCGTACCCGTGACGATCGAATTGCCGTAATTGAAAAAGAGCTCCGTCCAGTCGTATTCCTGCTGCCGGTCGTAGCGCCAATCGAGGTACTGCGTGTCGGGGGTGAAGGGCGAGTGCAGCGCCGTGTGGCTCTGCCCGGGGCCCGCGCACGGGATCTGGGCGGCACCGATGGCGGGGTTCAACGCGCCGCCGGGCGTCACGGGCGTTCCCGCCATGCTCCCTGCGGGGCAACCCGGACGGTCGCCGAATCCGATGCGCATCGGGTAGCGGCTGAAGCCGTGGAAGGTGAAGCGCCAATCGTCCGTGGCCGAAGACGCCAGCGCCGTGGGGTTCGGCGCTCCGGTCAAGTTCTGCCCTTCGACGAGCGCGGAGCCGGCTTGGGGCGGCGGCAGCTCGCCAGCTCCGTTGCCGCCCGCGCTGGGAGGCGGCGGCGTCGGGGCGCCACCGGCAGCCTCGGGTGGAGGCAACGCGGGAGGAGGCGTCGCTGCCGCGCCCGACGACGGAGGCGGGAGCTGGGCTGCGGCGGGCGCCGCGCAGACGATTGCGGAAGCGAGAACAAGAATTGCCGTCAGTGCGCGCATCGGACGCTCCATCGCAAGATCGGTGGCCCCCGCAAATGCACCTTTCGTCGAAACGGCGCAAGCCCCTTTTTTGGCGCTCCGCGCCAAGGGGACGGGGAGCGATGGGCGGAGAGGGGCCGCCGAAGTTCCCTGGGCAGCACCGCCCGTCGACCAAGGGGGTGACCGGATTGACAAGGACGGCGTCCTTACTAGGGTAAGGAAATGAGCAAAGTCACCAGCAAGCTCCAGGTGACGGTTCCCAAAGAAATTGCCGACCGCTACGGCATACGTCCCGGCAGCGAGATCGACTGGATCCCCGCGGGGGACACGCTGCGCGTCGTCCCTGCAGCCACCGCTGTGCCTGCGATCGACACGGCCGAGCGGTTGAGGCTCTTCGACGCCGCAACGACACGCCAGAACAAACGTCAAGCAGGAGCCCGGGCCGCGCGCGCGAAAAGCCGGGGGTGGAAGCGTGAGGATCTCTACCGCCGTGGCCTTTCTCGTTGATACGAACGTCCTCGTCTACCGTTTCGATCCTCGTTTCCCAGCCAAACAACGGATCGCCAACGATCTTCTCCGCGCGGGAGTCGCCGACGGCTCGGTCCGCGTACCGCATCAGGCCATCGTCGAGTTCGTGGCTGCCGTGACTCGAGCACGACCGGGCGCGCCGCGGCTCCTCGAGCCTGCCGAAGCGCGGGCGGAGGCCGAAGAAATGCTCGCCCAATTCGAAGTGCTTTACCCGGACGGACCGCTCCTTCGCCTGGCGCTGCGCGGAGCAGCGGCCTACCAGCTCCCGTGGTTCGACGCGCACATTTGGGCCTACGCGGAACACTATGGAATCCGCGAGCTCGTTTCGGAGGACTTTCAGCACAATCGGCACTATGGAACCGTGAAGATTCGCAACCCGTTCGCATAGAGCGGGTCGCGGCTACTGTCCCCGGACCATCCCGTCGACCAGCGCCACCAGAGTCGCGCTTCCCGCCGCCGCGGCGACCCCCTCGGGCAGCTCGCGCACGAGCCACGAGACCGCCCACGACGTGCTCGCCCCCGAGGCGATCGTCCCATATCGCCCCTGGACTTCGAGCTCCACGTAACGGGGGTTGGCGTAGACTTCAATCTCCGCCTCCCCCGGGGCCTGTGTCCCCGGCGGCACTTCTTCGAATCGTTTGATGAAGAGAAGACCCCCGGTGGCGTGCGCCAGCCACCCCCTCTTGCCCCTGGCGAACGCCTTGAGCCCCGCGGCGGGTAGGCCGGCGGACGGCGCCGACACCCCGTCGTGCGCGAACCAGGAAGCGCCCCCGCGCGCGTCCAGCCGGAGCGTGCCGGACGGGCCGTCGCCCGTGGGAAAGAACGTCAGCCCGCCCGGAGGCACCCTCGTGATCTCCCACGGAGCGCAGGTCTTGGGCGCGCCGCTGACGTTGTGGAGGGTGTACTCCATCGCGAACGCGCGACCTGCCCGGTCGATCGAGAAGCGCTTGGTCACGCGGACGCCCAGCGCGCCGTCGGGCGAGCCCGCCAGAGTGATCGCGTCGCCCGCCGCCTCCACGGCGTACGGCCCTCGGTCGATCGCGACGGGCGGAGGCCATCCCCAATCGCTCTGTGGGCTGGTCCAGAACGTCGACCCGTAGTTGTCGGCATCGACGTCCGGGCCCGAGAGCACCTCGACGTCCCCGCGTCGCAGCGACGTGACCCGCCCCCCCGCGTGCGCATCGACCTCGAGACGCACACCGTCCACCTCGAGAGCCAGACTGGCCCTTGTCATCGGTCACTCCGATCGATCGAGAGAGGGAGCTCCGCTGGAGCTCCACGCCTCCACGGTTTCATTCATGCCTCGCAGTCGACGACGACCCGGGCCCCCGGCGCGGCGTACGGCACGAGATCGCCTTCGATGGGCTTGCCGTCGACGACCAGCCGAGCGCCGTTCGCGCCCCCTCCGGTGTTCTTGACACGGATCACGTACTCCGCGCCGCGGCACTTGCGGGTGACGCCGAACGAGGGAATCTCCGTTCCGATGACCGGACGGATCCGCAGCCCCTCGAATTCGGGCCGCACGCCGAGCAAGTGCTGCGACAGCGCGACGAAGTTCCAGGCGGCCGTTCCCGTGAGCCACGAGTTCTTCGCTTCCCCGTGACGGGGGGCGTCTTTGCCCGCGATCATCTGCGCGTAGACGTACGGCTCGAGCCGATGGATCTCGCTGATTTCTTCGAGGTACGCGGGCGCGATCTTCTTCCAGTACGCGAACGCGCGGTCGCCGCGACCGAGCACCGTCTCGGCGATGACGACCCACGGGTTATTGTGGCAGAAGATGCCGGCGTTCTCCTTGTATCCCGGCGGGTACGACGAGATCTCGCCGAGCTCGACGTGATAGCGCGAGTACGGGGGCTGGTTGAGCACGATGCCGTAGCGCGTGTCGAGGAGCTCCTTCGTCGAGTCGAGCGCCTTCTTCGCGTGCCCGGTGTCTTTGCCGATGCCCGCCATGACGCAGAAGCCCTGGGGCTCGATGAAGATCTTCCCTTCTTCGCAGTCTTTGCTTCCCACTTTGTTTCCGAAAAAGTCGTATGCGCGCAAGAACCACTCGCCGTCCCACCCGTGCTCGAGCACCGTGGACGCCATCTTGGCGCTCGCCGCGCGCGCAATCTTCGCCTCTTCTCCTTGCCCGACCCGCTCGAACAGATACGCGTAATCCGGTGCCACGCCGACGAACATCCCCGCGATGAACACCGACTCCGCGGTTCGCCCGGTCTTGTTGCCCGTGGTCTGGAACGACTCGTCGGGCGTCTCCGAGAAGCAGTTGAGGTTGAGGCAGTCGTTCCAGTCGGCGCGCCCGATGAGCGGAAGGCCGTGGGGCCCGAGGTTCTCGAGGACGTGATGAAACGAGCGCTTCAAGTGCTCGAGCAGCGAAGCGGTGTTCTTGGGGTCGTTGTCGAACGGGACTCGCTCGTTCAAAATGCCGAAATCGCCCGTTTCTTTGATGTACGCCGCCACGCCGAAGATGAGCCAGAGCGGGTCGTCGTTGAAGCCGCTGCCGATGTCGTTATTGCCGCGCTTGGTCATCGGCTGGTACTGGTGGTACGCGCTGCCGTCGGGAAACTGCGTCGACGCGATGTCGATGATCCGCTCCCGGGCGCGCGCGGGCACGAGGTGCACGAACCCGAGCAGGTCCTGGTTCGAGTCGCGAAACCCCATCCCCCGGCCGATGCCGGTCTCGAAGTACGACGCCGACCGCGACATGTTGAACGTCACCATGCACTGGTACGGGTTCCAGATATTCGCCATTCGGTTCAGTTTTTCGTCCGGCGAAGTGACCTGGAAATTCGAAAGATGGCTCGTCCAGTGCTCCCCGAGCTTGGCGAGCGCGCCGGCGACCTGGGCGGGAGTCGAGAACTGCTCGATGAGAGAGAGCGCACGCTTCTTGTTGACGACGCCGGGCTTCTCCCATTTCTCGGCCGCGGGGTTCTCGACGTAGCCGAGCAAGAACACGAACGTCTTCTCCTCGCCCGGAGCGAGGGAAAGGTCGACGGAGTGCGAACCGACCGGCTGCCAGCCGCTCGCGACGGAGTTGCCCGACTGGCCCTTGGCCACGACTTGCGGCTCGTGCATCCCGTTGTAGAGCCCCATGAACGTCTCGCGGTCGGTGTCGAACCCGAGCACGGGGGTGTTCACGTGATAGAAGGCGAAGTGGTCGCGCCGCTCGCGGTATTCCGTTTTGTGATAAATCGTGCTGCCGACGACCTCGACCTCGCCGGTACTGAAATTGCGCTGGTAGTTGGTCATGTCGTCGTAGGCGTTCCACAAGCAGAATTCGATATACGAAAAGAGCTTGGCCTTCTTCGGCGTCTTTCCGGTGTTCTTGACGACGACGCGATGGACTTCGGCGGTGTGGCCCAGCGGAACGAAGAACGTCGTCTCGACCCGCAAGCCCGCCCTCTCTCCGGTGATCTGCGTGTAGCCGAGGCCGTGCCGGCACTCGAACGAATCGAGCTCGCGCTTGACCGGCATGTACGACGGCGACCAGTAGTCGCCGCCGTCTTGCACGTAGAAATACCGGCCGCCGACGTCGGTGGGCACGTTGTTGTACCGGTAGCGCGTCAGCCGGCGGAGGCGCGCGTCGCGATAGAAGCAATACCCGCCCGCTTGGTGCGAGATGAGACCAAAGAAGCTCTCGCTCCCCAGGTAGTTGATCCAGGGGTAGGGGGTGCGCGGTGTCGTAATGACGTATTCGCGGCGAGCGTCATCGAAATGGCCAAATCGCATGGGCTGAGACCTCCGAGAGGGCGCGCATGCTACTTCGCCTCGGAGCGTCGGGCTACACCCTCTCCGCCTGCCGACCGACCGCCCCGGGCAACGCAAAACCGCAGAGGTTGGAGCGGCCGGAGCTCGCAGAAGACCGGAATGGGTGGACTCCCGCGCGCGGTTTCGCTAGCCAGGCGGACCTCATGGCCGATCGCGTCACTTTTCCGAAGGGCTTCGTCTGGGGGTCTGCGACGTCGTCGTTCCAGATCGAGGGGGCGGCCACCGAAGACGGGCGCGGCGAGTCGATCTGGGATCGGTACTGCAAGACTCGCTCGAACATCAAAGACGGCTCGACCGGCGACGTCGCGTGCGATCACTACCACCGCTGGCGCGAAGACGTCGCGCTCCTGGCCGAGCTCGGTCACGCGGCGTACCGCTTTTCGATCGCCTGGCCGCGCGTCGTGCCCTCGGGCCGCGGAGCGGTGAACGAACGCGGGCTCGACTTCTACTCCCGGCTGGTCGACGGCCTGCTCGAGAAAGGAATCACGCCGTACGCCACGCTCTACCACTGGGATCTCCCTCAGGTGCTCGAAGACCAGGGGGGCTGGCCGAACCGTGCCACGGCCGAGGCGTTCGTCGAGTACGCCGACGTCGTGACCCGCCGCCTGGGCGATCGGGTCAAGCGATGGATCACCCACAACGAGCCGTGGTGCTCCGCGATGCTCTCGTACGAGCGAGGCATTCACGCACCCGGCCACAAAGACTGGCGCGCCGCGCTCGCGGCCAGCCACCATATCTTGCTCTCGCACGGGATGGCCGTGCCGGTCGTGCGCCAGAACAGCGCCCACGCCGAGGTCGGAATCACGGTCAACCTCTCGCCCTCCATCCCGGCGTCGAAGAGCCCGGAAGACCACGCTGCCGCGCGCTTTCACGACGGGTACATGAACCGCTGGTTTCTCGAGCCCGTCTTTCGGGCCGCCTACCCCGCCGACATGATCGGCGAATATGGCCGGCGCAATCACCTGCCGCGCGATTGGTCCGCGCTCGTCCGGGGCAGCGACATGCGCCATATCGCCGCGCCGACCGATTTTCTGGGCGTCAACTACTACAACCGGCACGTCGCGCGGAGCGACGCGATCCCCGAGGAAAAAAACGCCCCTCGCACCGTCTTCGTCGCTCCGAAGACCGAGTGGACGGACATCGGCTGGGAGGTCTACGCGCCGGGCCTCTTCGAAGTGCTGATGCGAGTGCACCTCGAGTACCGGCCCGACAAGATGGTGGTCACGGAAAACGGCGCAAGCTACCTCGACGCGCCCGACGGCAAGAAGCGCGTGGCCGACGGCCGGCGTGTCGCCTACCTCCAGAGCCACCTCTTGTCCGCGGCGCGGGCCATCGCGGCCGGCGCCCCTCTCGATGGCTACTTCGCGTGGTCGCTGCTCGACAATTTCGAATGGGACCACGGCTACACGCAGCGCTTCGGCCTCTGCTGGGTCGACTACGACACCCAAGAGCGCATCCCGAAAGACTCTGCACTCTGGCTCAAGCGAGTGATCGCGGACAACGCGGTTTGATCCCGCGGGAAAGCGCCTCAAGTCTGAGGAGGCCGAAAAAGAAGATTCGACGCCAGGGGCGCGAGGGACGCCAGGGGCGCCAGGATGGGATGAGCCCAATCCTCGATGGTTCTTCTCTTGGCGATCCTGGCGATCCTCGGCGTCCTGGCGGTTTTCCCTTTTTCAGGAGGCGCGATGCGCCTCGTGGCGATTCCGCCCAAGACGGAAACACCCAAAAACCCGCTGCGCGCTGCGATGCGAGCTGCGACAGGAGGCGCGAAAGGCGCGGGCAAGCGCGTAGCGCGCGATGCAGCCGCGCGAGGACGTCCCCTTTCCGGACCATCAATTATTTGACTCTGGTCTTGCGCTTGGAGCGGTGTATGCTTTCCTCTTGCTCCATTGTACACGGAGCGACTTTCGACGACAGGCGGTTTTGATGGCCGAGGGTGGTGAGGTGATGCCGCTGGGGGGGGACGGCGCAGCCGATGCTGCGAGCGCGTCGGCCGATCCCTTGCTGGTTCGAGCGCAAGCTCGGGTGGGCACCACGCTCCGCGACAAATGGCACCTCGACGTCCTTCTCGGAGTCGGGGGAATGGCGGCGGTCTACGCGGTCACGCATCGCAATGGCAGCCGGGCCGCGGTCAAGCTCCTGCATCCGGAAATGTCGATGAACTCGTTCGTGCGCGAGCGCTTCCTCTGGGAAGGCTACGTCGCCAACGCCGTCGGCCACGAGGGTGCGGTCAAAGTCATCGACGACGATACGGCCGAAGACGGCTCGCTCTTTCTGGTCACCGAGCTGCTCGACGGCGAGACGCTCGAAGAGCGGCGGATGCGGCTCGGCGGTCGCATGCCGCAAGACGAGGTGCTCATCACGATCGATCAGCTCCTCGACGTGCTGATCGCCGCCCACGCGAAGGGCATCGTGCACCGCGACCTCAAGCCGGAGAACGTGTTTCTGACCCGCGCGGGCCAGGTCAAAGTCCTCGACTTCGGCATCGCGCGCCTCCGCGAGCTGTCGTCCAACAAAGGCATGACCCAGGCCGGGGCGATGGTGGGCACGCCGGCGTACATGGCTCCCGAGCACGCGCGCGGTCTGTCGGACGAAGTCGACGAGCGCAGCGACCTCTGGGCGTGCGGCGCCACGATGTTTTGCCTGCTCTCCAGCCGGAGCGTGCACGACGGACGAACGATCAACGAGCAGCTCGCGAGCGCGATCACGAAGCCGGCGCCCCCCCTTCTCTCGATTGCGCCCGAGATCAAGCCGTCGATCGCAAACGTCGTCGACCGCGCGCTCGAGTTCGCCAAAGAGATGCGCTGGTCGGACGCCGTGAAGATGCAAGAGGCCCTGCGCGGTGCCTACCAGGATCTCTACGGCCATCCGATCACGAGCGCGCCCAAGGTGAAGCTCGGCGAAGACGTCGCGGACCGCACGTTGCGGGGCAGCAAAGGCGCCGGCCCTCCCAATTCGCGATTCCCCACGACCGGCCGGCCGGTGGCGTCGTCGGGCAGGCCCGACCTCGTGGCCTCGCTGCGGTCTCGACGCGGGCTCATCGCGCTGGGCGGCCTGGCCGTCGGCATCGTGCTCGTCAGCTTCCTCTGGCTGGTGTCGGGAAGCCGGCAATCCGCGGCGAACACCGAAGCGACCTCCGGCGCGGTGCTCGCGGCGAAGTCGGCGCCCGACATCCTCCCGGCCGAAGCCGCTCCGCACCTGACGCCTCTGACTCCTCCCGAAATCGACGCCGTCGACCTGCCCCTCGTGAACCTCGAGAAGCCGGCATCGCGGGCCCCGTCGGCCCCGGCCGCCGCGGCTGCCAAGAAGAAAGAGCCGCCAGCGCCCCCCGCACCGGCGGCGCAAGCCCCGAACTGCCAGCCCCCGTACATCGTCGACACGAAGACAGGCAAAAAGCAGTGGAAACTGGAGTGTCTATGAGATCTCGGCTCGTCCTCCTGCCGGTCGCGTTCGGCCTGTGGCTCTCTGCCTCGCCCGCGGTCGCCGCGGACCCGACGAAGCAAGAGTGCGTCGCGGCCAACGAAAGCGCGCAAGACCTCCAGCGAACGGGCAAGCTCCGCGAAGCACGGGCGAGCCTCGCGGTGTGCACGGCGGCCAGCTGTCCCGGCGCGGTGCGCGAAGACTGCGGGCAACGGCTGAAAGAGGTGGAGGCCGCGCTGCCGAGGCTCGTCTTCGCCGCGAAAGACGCGCTGGGCCACGATCTGGGCGCCGTGCGGGTGACCATCGACGGAGAGCCGCTCCTCGACAAGCTCGACGGATCGTCGACGACGGTCGATCCGGGCGAGCACCATTTCACGTTCGAAGCCGAGGGGTTTCGCAAGAGCGAGAGCACGCTGCTCGTGCGCGAGGGAGAGATGGATCGGCCCGTGCGCGTCGTTCTGGTCTCGGCGACGGCGCCGACGGGCCCCGAGCCGGCGGAGACGGGCGGGTTCGACGCGAACACGCGGCGCTCGCTGGGGATCACGCTGGCCGCCGCGGGCGCCGCGGGCCTGGTGGTCGGAGGGGTGTTTGGGCTGCTCGCGAAGTCGACGTACGACCACGCGAGCTCGGAGTGCGGGGGGACTGTCCATCCTTGCAACGTTTCGCCCACCGTTTCGCTCCTGCAACAGCAGCAAGCGCAGCAAGACCTCAACTCGGCGGTCAGCCAAGCCACCGTTTCGACCGTCGCGTTCATCGGCGGGGGCGCGCTTCTGGCGGTAGGTGCGGTGCTGTTTTTCACGGCTCCGTCGGGGGCCGCCGCGACGGGCGAAGTGGCCATTGTTCCGACGGTGACGAACGAAGGCGGGGGGATTGTCATGCGGGGCAAGTGGTAATCCGATGTCGAAGCGGGTCTCTCTCTTCGTCGTCGCCGTTCTTCTGCTCTGCATTTCGGGGTGCGCCAATATCTGGAGCTTCGAAGACTTCCAGGGCGACGACGGCGGCGTAGACGCGACGACGGGTGGCGCGGACGCGTCGGTGGGCGACGGCGCGGCGCGCGACGGCGCGAAAGACGCGCAAAACGAGGGAGGCGACGGGGCCAGCGCGTGCCCGGGGCTCGTCTGCAAAACGGCGGACGCGGGACCCGCGGGCGTCTGCATCGACCCGATGACCGACCCGAACAACTGCGGGGCGTGCGGCGTGACGTGCACGGGCGGCGCGCCGTGCCAGGGCGGGGCGTGCATGTGCGCGGGCGACGAACAGATGTGCGGATCGGGCGAGACCAAGACGTGTGTGTATACGAACAGCGACGAAAGCAACTGCGGCGGATGCGGCAACACGTGCGCCGCCGGCTCCATGTGCGTCAATAGCCTGTGCCAGTGTCCCACCGGTCAGAAGACCTGTGGCAACGGCCTGGGCGACAGCAGCACGGGCGGCTCCTGCGCGGACCTCAACACCGATCGGACCAACTGCGGCACCTGCGGCACGGCGTGCGGCGCGACGGCGAGCTGCACAGGGGGAATGTGCTTGATGTGCGGATCGATCCCCACACAGATCACGTGCGGCACGCCGCCGCTCTGCGTGGACAAGAACAGCGACCCCAAGAACTGCGGCGGATGCGGCATGGCCTGTCTGGCGACGGAGATTTGCTCGAAGGGCCTGTGCGTTTGCCCCCCGAACGAGACGCTGTGCGGAGCCGACGCCGGGCCCGCCGGGGCCTGCTACGACCTCTCGTCCGATCAAAAGAACTGCGGCGGCTGCGGCAAGGCGTGCATCGGCGGAACGGTCTGCAGCAGTGGCAACTGCGTTTGTCCCGCCGGCACCCATAACTGCGGAACCGGGAGCGCGGCCACGTGCTTGTCGAACCTGTCGACAGGCTCCTGCGGCACGAGCTCGTGCACCGCGTGCCCCGTTCCCACGAACGGCAGCTCGACGTGCGATGGAACGGCGTGCGGGGCGAAGTGCACCAACGCGAGTTTGCCCACGCTTTGCCCGCCCACGGGCGGCGCTGGGTCCGCCTGCGTCAACACAGCGACCGATTCGAAACATTGCGGGTCGTGCACCACCCCGTGCAGCACGAACAACGGCAGCGAGACTTGCGCGGCATCGGCGTGCGCGATGCCGAACTGCAACACCGGATATGCGAATTGCGACAAGCTCGCGTCGAACGGTTGCGAGGTCCAGACCACGAACGACGTAAGCAACTGCGGCTCGTGCGGCCATTCGTGCTCCGTGAGCGGGGCGAACGAAGAGTGCAAGACCAGCGCTTGCGACGTGTCGAAGTGCACAGTCGCCAACACGGCCGACTGCGACAACAATGCGGGGAACGGGTGCGAGACACACACCGACACGGACACCAAGAACTGCGGCGGCTGCGGCAAGGCGTGCAGCACGACCAACGCGAACCCCACTTGCGCGTCGTCGAAGTGCACCCTCGCCTGCAACAAGGGCTACGCCGACTGCAACAACAACGTCGGCGACGGGTGCGAGATCAACACGACCAACGACGCGAACAACTGCGGGGCATGCGGCAAAGTCTGCAGCCAGGCGGGCGGGAAAGGAACCTGCGTCAATTCGGTCTGCGTCATCACGTGCGACTCGGCCCACGCAGACTGCAAGAACGGCGCGGCCGACGGCTGCGAGACAGACATCACGACGCCGAGCAACTGCGGTGGATGCGGCAACGCCTGCAGCACGAACAACGTGACCGAGGTCTGCAGCAGCACGGGCAGTGGCTATGCGTGCTCGATCGTCAACGGGACCTGCACGAAGCCATGGGGAGATTGCGATAACACCGCGTCGAACGGGTGTGAGACGAACACCAATACAAGCGTCACCAACTGTGGGGGCTGCAAGTTTGCGTGCAGCACGAACGGCGGCGCGGTGGAGAGCTGCGTTAGCGGGGTCTGCTCGAGCGTCATGTGCCCCGACCACATCCACGCGGACTGCAACGGCCTCGCTTCGGACGGATGCGAAGCGTTGATCAACACCACCACCCGCTGCGGCGATTGCAACACATCGTGCGGCACCGCCAATGGAACCGCATCGTGCACCAACGGGGCGTGCGCGATCGTCTGCAGCGCCGGCTGGGCGGACTGCGACGGGATCAATTCGAACGGGTGCGAGACGCACATCGCCGGCGACGCGAGTAACTGCGGCGGCTGCGGCAAGACCTGTCTAACACCGGGCACCTGCCAGGTCAGCACCGGGGCGACGTGCAGCAACAGCACGTGCTCCTATCCGCAGGCCGCGAACGGGTCGAGCTGCCCGGCCGGGGCGAACAAGTGCGAGATGATGTACTCCTGCCAGAGCGGGACGTGCACGGGGTCGAATCCGGTGACGTGCACCGCAAGTGACGACTGCCACGTGGCCGGCACGTGCGCTCAAAGCACGGGGCTCTGCTCGAACCCGCTCGCGGCCGATGGCACGGGCTGCGGCGGAAACGCGTGCACCGGGACAATGGCGTGTAAGGGTGGGGTGTGCATGGCAGGCACTCCACTGAGCTGCATGGCGAGCGACCAGTGTCACGTGGCAGGCACGTGTGATCCGGCGAGTGGCAAGTGCTCGAATCCGGCGGCCGCGAACGGAACGACATGCAGCGATGGCAACGCCTGCACTATGAATGATACCTGTCAGGCCGGCGCGTGCTCGCCTGGCACGGCAGTGACCTGTCCCGCGCCCGCCACATGTCATACAGCCGGTACCTGCGATCCGAGCACCGGCACGTGCTCTAACCCGAACGCGGCGAATGGGAGCTCCTGCAGCGACGGCAACGCCTGCACGATGAACGATACTTGTCAGGCCGGCGCGTGCTCGCCTGGCACGGCAGTGACCTGTCCCGCGCCCGCCA
>CAZHED010000073.1:0-20004 GCA_964531095.1 uncultured Polyangiaceae bacterium
GCCCGTGCCCGTGCCCGTGCCCGTGCCCGTGCCCGTGCCCGTGCCCGTGCCCGACAGCGTCCAATGGCGGTTCTTCCCCGCCGCAACCGTGGTCTGCCATCATGCGCCGCCATGGCGACCGAACCAATCCTGCCCCAGTTCGCCTTGCCAAAAGGCATCGAGCGAATCTGGGCCCCGGTCGGCCGTGCGGATCGCGTGACCCCGCGTCCCGACGGGGTCGACGTCCGCGCGGGCTCCGCCACGATTGCCGTCACCGCTCTCGCGTCCGGCATCTTTCGCGTCGGAATCTTCGCCGACGGCCGCCCCGCCGTCTTCCCCTCGGAGGCGGTCGCGAAGACGGCATGGCCGGCGATCGAGGCTCGCGTCGAGCGATCGGATGACGGGGTCGCCATCCGCACCGCAGCGGCCACCGCCCACGTCGGTCTCGACCCCGTATGCATCGGTTTCGCCGATTCGCAGGGCAATCGATTCGGCGAGGACGAGCCAACCATGAGGATGGGACACATGGTCCTGCCCTCCGACGCGGCCGTGCCCGACCCGCTGGGTCCCCCCACCCGCCTGCACAAGCGTCGACCGCCGGCGGAGCGCTACTTCGGCTGCGGCGAACGCACGGGGGGTCTCGAGAAGACTGGCTCGCGGCAAGTCTTCTGGAACAGCGATCCCCCGCACCAGCACACTTCGTCGCTGAACAATCTGTACACGTCCATCCCGTTCGTCCTCGCGCTCGAATCAGGGCGCGCCTGGGGCCTCTTCGTCGACAACGCCGGCCGCGTCGAGATCGACCTCGCCTCCAAACGCGTCGACGTCCTGTCGGCGGCGACCGACCACGGAGACCTCGTGTACTACGTCTTCGCCGGGCCGACGCCGCGCCTCGTCCTCGAGCGGTACACCGAGCTCACCGGGCGCATGCCGATGCCGCCGCTCTGGGCACTTGGGAATCACCAGAGCCGGTGGGGCTACAAGTCCGAAGAAGAGATACGCACCCTCGCGCGCCGATTCCGGGAGCACGACATCCCGTGCGACGCCCTCTACCTCGATATCGACTACATGGATGGCTTTCGCGTCTTCACCTGGGACAAGGCGCGTTTCCCGGAGCCCAAGAAGCTCACGGGCGATCTCGCGGCCGAGGGGTTCCACGTGGTCGCGATCGTCGATCCCGGGTTGAAAGTCGACGATCGGTACGACGCGTACGTGTCCGGTCGCGACCGCGACTTCTTCTGCAAGACGATCGCGGGCGAGGAGTACCACAACGTCGTCTGGCCAGGCGTCTGCGCCTTTCCGGATTTCACCAATCCCGAAGCCCGTTCCTGGTGGGGCGAATGGCTCTCGCGCCTCGTCGACGAAGGGATCGCCGGCATCTGGTGCGACATGAACGAGCCGGCGATGTTCGTGCCTTCCCCTTCGACGATGCCCGACAACGTCGTGCATCCCGGTGGGGACCGCGCGCGCCTCCACGCCGAAGTGCACAACGCTTACGGATCGCTGATGGCGCGCGCGACCCGAGACGGCCTCCTGCGGCTGCGTCCGGACGAGCGTCCGTTCGTCATCTCGCGCGCGGGCTACGCGGGGCTGCAGCGTCACGCGCTACACTGGACGGGAGACAACTCGTCGTGGTGGGAGCACGTGGCCATGTGCCTGCCGCAAATCCAGAACCTCGGCCTCTCGGGGCTGGCCTGGGTCGGCGTCGACGTCGGCGGCTTCTGGGGCGATTCGAGCGGCGAGCTCTTGGCGCGGTGGACGGAAGCCGCCGCGTTCTTTCCATTCTACCGCAATCACTGCGCGCGCGACGCGCGACCCCAGGAACCGTGGGAGTTCGGAGAGCCGTGGCTGTCGCACATTCGCGCGATGCTCGGGCTGCGCCAGCGGCTGCTCCCCTATCTCTATGCGCTGTTCGACGAGGCGCACCGCACCGGCGCGCCCATCGTGCGACCGCTCCTCTTCGAATACCCCGACGACGACACGACCTACGGCGTCGACGACCAGTTCTTGCTCGGTCGCGCGCTGATGGTCGCGCCGCTCACGAGGCCGACGATCGAGCATCGCGCCGTGTACCTGCCGCGAGGAACCTGGTGCGACTGGTGGACCGGGGAGCGGACCGAAGGCCCCGCGCACGTGCTCGCCCGAGCCCCGGTCGGAAGGCCGGCGATCTGGGCTCGCGCGAACGTCGCCATCCCGCTGTGGCCGCCGATGCGGTACGTCGGCGAGCGGCCCCCCGACCCGCTCACCCTCGTGCTTTACGTCGGCGAAGGGGTCGACGAGATCACGCTGTACGAAGACCGAGGCGATGGCTGGGAGCACGAGCGCGGACACCACGCGCGACGAACGGTGCGTTGCGAGACGAGTGGCGACCGGGTGGCCGTGGAGATCGGGCGGCGGGATGGCACGTACGTGCCGGCGCGCGCCGAACTGCACGTCGAGCTACACGGTCTGCGCGATCGGCCTCGGGAAGTGCGCGTCGATGGGCGGGTGCACGGCGGGACGCTGTGGGACCGCGGGGTCGCGCTCGTCGCGGTCCCCGAGCGGGCTGGGGCGACGGTCGTGCAAGTCGAGCTCGGTCCTTGATGCGCTTGGCCGACGCCGTTTCGTGTCCCCGCCCGGGCACGCCGCGGTGCTCGAAGCGATCACGACGGGCACCCGATGCAGTACCCTGCCCCCATGGACGCCACACAACTCCAAGCCGCGTTTGCCGAGCACAAGATCCGCCGCGTCAAAGTCGGCGGCTATGACATCGACGGCATCCTGCGCGGCAAGTACGTCGCGCTCGACAAGTTCTGGGGCGCGCTACAAGACCCTATCGGCTTCTGCGACGTCATCTTCGGGTGGGACGCGGCCGATGTGCTCTACGACAATGCGCGCGTCACCGGTTGGCACACCGGCTATCCCGACACGCGCGCCCGCATCGACCCGTCGACATTCCGCGTGCTCCCGTGGGAGCCGGACACGGCGTCGTTCTTGCTGGACTTCGTGCGCGAAGACGGCTCAGCCCATCCCGCATGCCCGCGCGGCCTCTTCAAGCAGGTCCTCGCTCGCGCCAAGGCGATGGGGTACGACGTGTCGCTGGCGGCCGAGTTCGAGTTCTTCGTGTTCCGCGAGACGCCTGCTTCGCTGCACGCCAAAGGATTCCGCGGCCTCGAGTCGTTGTCGCCCGGAATGTTCGGATACTCGTGGGTGCGCGAGGGGCAGCACGCCGACCTGTGCCACGCCATTCTCGACGACATGGAACGCTTCGGCATTCCGGTCGAGGGGCTGCACACGGAAACCGGACCCGGGGTGTACGAAGTGGCCATTCAGTACGACGACGCGCTGCGCGCCGCCGACAAGGCCGCGCTCTTCAAGACCGCGATGAAGATCATCGCGACTCGCCTCGGCTACTCGGTCACGTTCATGGCCAAGTGGAACCAAACGCTGCCCGGATCGAGCGGTCACCTGCATCAATCGCTCTGGAAGCACGGCAAGAACGTGTTTTACGACCCGGCGAGCGACGACAAGCTGAGCGCTTTGGCCAAACACTACCTCGCCGGCCAGCTCGCCCTCATGCCGGAGCTGACCGCGCTAATTTCGCCGACCGTCAACAGCTACAAGCGTTACGTCCCGGGCGTCTGGGCGCCGCTCAACGCGAGCTGGGGGGTCGAGAACCGCACGTGCGCGATCCGCGCGATCCCGGGCAGCGCCAAGTCGACGCGCCTCGAGCACAGGCAGACGGCGGCCGACATCAACCCGTACATCGCGATGGCGGCGGTCGTCGCCTCCGGCCTGTGGGGCATCGAGCAGAAAAGGCAGCCGCCTCAGGCGGTCCAAGGAGACGCTTCGGCGCGCGCCGACCTCGCCCCGCTGCCGCGGACGCTGCGCGACGCGACCGAGTTGCTCGCCAAGAGCGAGCAGGCGCGCGCCCTTCTGGGCGAGCCGTTCGTCGATCACTACGTGGTCACGCGAGACTGGGAGTGCCGGCAGTACGAGCGGGCCGTGACCGAGTGGGAGCTCGGGCGTTACTTCGAGGCGGTTTGACGTGGTAGGCATCGGCTCATGACGACCACGGTCACCTGGAGCTTTCCGACCACCATCGTATTCGGCGCGGGCGCGGTGCAGACCCTCGCGCAGCACGTCAAACGCATCGGGGCGAGCCGCGCCTTGCTCGTGTGCGACCCAGGGGTCGTGCGGGTGGGCATCGCGGAGCGCGTGCGTGCGCTGCTCGAAGCGGGAGGGGTGGCCGTATCGGTGTTCGACGCGGTCGACCCGAACCCCGTCGAGAAGAACGTTTTCGACGGCGTCGCCGCCTATCGTTCGCACGGAGCGGGCTGCATCGTGGCGGTCGGCGGCGGCTCACCCCTCGATGCGGGCAAGCTCATCGCGCTCAAAGTCACCCACGACCGCCCGCTGGCGGACTACGACGACGCGGTCGACGGCGGCCAATTCATCTCGCCCAACGTCCCCCCCATCGTGACCATTCCGACCACGGCGGGAACCGGAAGCGAAGTCGGCCGCTCGGGGGTCGTGACCCTGGCCGCGACCGGGCGCAAGACCGTCATCTTCAGCCCGCACCTGCTCGCGAAGGTCGCCATCCTCGACCCGGAGCTCACGCGCTCGATGCCCCCGCGCATCACTGCGGCGACCGGCTTCGACGCCCTCACGCACTGCCTCGAGGCCTACTGCTCGCTCGGCGATCATCCGATGGCCGACGCGATCGCCCTGGGCGGGCTCGAGCTCTGCGCGCAGCACCTGGTGCGTGCCGTCGAGCACGGCGACGACCTATCGGCACGAGGCGGGATGATGAAGGCGGCGATGATGGGCGCGGTCGCGTTTCAGAAGGGTCTGGGGGCGTGCCACTCGCTCGCGCACCCGTTGTCGAGCGAGAAGGGGCTTCACCACGGCCTCGCCAACGCGCTGTGTCTGCCGGCCGTCGTCGACTTCAACCAGTCGGTGGCGGGAGCCAAGCTCGAGCGGATCCGCGCCCTCCTGACCCCGGACGCGAAGACCGTCGGCGACGGGTTGCGCGCGCTCCGCAAGCGCGTGGGGCTGCCCGGCGGGCTGCGCACGGAAGGCGTGAGCGAAGGCGACGTTCCGGCGCTCGCCGACAAGGCGATCGAAGACGCGTGCCACCGGAGCAATCCGCGACCGGTCACTCGGGACGATCTGGTTCGGCTCTACAGAGACTCCTTGTAGAGCGCCCCAGGCCTGTTGCTTCTCGGCGTGCTCGCACTCGCGGGAAGCGTCGCGTGGACGCTATCTCGCCCGATCGCACGACGAAGCGCCGTAGCGGAAATGCGCTGTCAGAACGCATCCTGCGCGTCCGCCGGCGTGGTCGACCCCGTCGCGTCGTAGAAGTAGCGAAGCGAGAGCACCGCAAACGTGGACGCGTGGTCCGCGATGAGGTCGTGCCGCGCTCCGACTTCGATGCTCCAGCGCGCGTCGATGTATCCGAAGCCGAGCGACGGAGTGTGGACGCCGGTCCCGGCGTCGTAGCGCCATCCCGCGCGCACGGCGTAGTGGTCCGCGAGGAACAACTCGCCGCCTGCCATCACGCGTCCGCGTACGCTCGCGTACGTGGTGAAGTCGAGCAGACCATCCACTTCGAGCGCGAAATCGTGGGTGCCGTATCCCAGGCCGAGAGCGCCGGTCGTGGGTGCGAGCGCGGTGCCGGGGTTGGTCAGGTTGTGGCCCACCGCGCCGATGCGCAGGGCGTCGCCGATCGCGGCCGTCGCCCCAACGTCGAACGTGAACGTGTTGACGATTGGACCGCCGGGCGTGCCACCCGACGCGAGGCTTGGTGCGAACGGGCCGGCGGCCACCGCCTGCTCGACGCGAAGCCAGCGCCCGACCGCGCCGAGCGCGACGTGATCGCCCAAAGGAAGCGCCGCCCCCCCGCGCACATCCGTCCACGTTCTGTGCATCGCGTCCGGGTCCATCTCGGACCACGTCCCAAGGATTCCGCCGGCAAGGCGGCTGCTGTTGAGAACCGAGTCGACGACCGCCGCCCCGTAGGTCTGGCGCTTCGCCTCCGGCGAGAACGCCGCGATGGCCTCGATGTGATAGACGCGCGCCATGGCCATGTTCGCCGGATTGAGCGAGAGCGCAGGGGTGGAGACCCCGAGCGCGTTGAGGGCGTCTCCCATCCCCAAGGTCCGGGCGTTGGGAATGTTGCCCATGTCGTACGCGAGCTCGGGCGAAGTCGACATGGGCTGCGCCAAGGCCGCGCGCGACGTGACGAACGCCGTCCCAAAGACGATCGCCGCAGCCTTCCTCACCCTACGCACCGGCGCGACCCTACCAGCGCGGACGACCACCGACGAGTTTTCCGCCGGGCGCTGCCCCGTCGGCGTCGAAATCCGCTGCGCTGGCAGGGGCGTTCACCGAACCGGTGCGTGAAGGACGCGCAACCGTTGACTCTTGACATGCGATCGCAGCCAAAAACTCGTAGGGACGGAATGCGACAGCCGGACCGATCAGCGGATTCGGGAGCCCTGTCCATCACTTCGACGTTTCCGCGGTTTGCGGACCCTGCGCGAACTCGATTTCAACGGCGGACTACAAGCAAAAAAAGGCCCGCATTCCGGAGACTTAAACGCATTCGACACGAAGGGCATGGACGCCTGCCAAGCGCGAGTGATAGCTCCATCCGCGTTCGCGAGAGCCGAGACGAGCCACATCGCGGGCGCTGTCTTCGTTCGAGTACACCCCAACGGGTTCTCTCAGGTTTCTTACGTCAGTATGAGGTGGGCGCCCCAACGGGACGGAGGTAGGGCGAACGGCGGAAAAGAAGGTTGCGGGCGCGGCGCGACTGCGTCGGCCCGTCTCGCGCGCGAAACGGAGTCCCTCGATTGCTTCGGTTCGGTGGGAGGTCCGGGGGGCCTGCCATGGAAAGTCTGCCGGGGATTCGTTCCCCAAGCTTGTGAAAGGGCAGCGCTTCTGCCCTCTCCACAGGTTGTGGATAACTTGTGGTCTCCATCGCGGACGATGGCGCGATTGGGGGCCGTTTTGTTTCGAGAAAGGTGGGGTGGCACAGCCGTGAGCGTCAAGGTGGATTGGGTCACGAAAGAAACGGTGCAAGCGCGGATGCAGAGCCACAAGCACATACAGAGCCACGAGCCGGTGAGCGGAGCGGGAGGGCCCACGATCGCGCAAGCGGGTCCGCGTGCGGCAACGCTCGACGAGCATCCTTGGAGCGACGCGCTCGCGTTTACGCGCGACAACTCGCCGGTGAGCTTCGATCAGTGGTTCTCGGGCGTGCAGTTCGACGGATTCGCCGACGGCGTTCTATGTCTGCGGGCGCGCGACGAGTTCGTCCGCCAGTGGGTGGACGACCACTTCTTGCCCACCCTGGTCGACCGCCTGATCGCCCAAACCGGCCTGAGCATCCAAGTGCGCTGGACCATCGACGGTGCCCTCGATCGCCCTCTGGCCGAACGGACGGCGTCGTTCGTCCCGGTGAGACCGCGGGCGCTCTCCGTCCGTCCGAGCGCTCCCGTCGCCGGCTCGCCCGTCACCGGCTCGATCGAGGCTCCGGCAACGGGCGTGCGCCCGGTCCTGGCCGAGGCGCGGGTCGCCATGGCGCCCCCCATCGATGGGCTCAGCCCGAAGTACACGTTCGCCAACTTCGTGGTCGGACCGAGCAACCAGCTCGCGCACGCCGCGTCGATGGCGGCCGCGGGCGTCGGCGGGCGCAGGCACAACCCCCTCTTCATCTGCGGGGGAACGGGGCTCGGCAAGACGCACCTGGTGCACGCCATCGCCCACCGCGTTCGCGAGGAGCAGCCCGGCGCGCGCATCGTCTACATCAGTGCAGAGCGCTTCGTGAACGAGTTCGTTCAGGCCCTCACCGATCAGCGCATGCACGACTTTCGCGCGCGGTTTCGAGAGCGCTGCGACCTTCTCCTGGTGGACGACATTCACTTCCTGGCCGGCAAGACGCAAACGCAGGAAGAGTTCTTCCACGCCTTCAACTCGCTGCACCAGGCAAGCCGGCAGATCGTCGTCACCAGCGACAAGTACCCGCAGCAGCTCGACAAGATGGAAGAGCGGCTGGTCTCCCGCTTTCAGTGGGGGCTCGTCGCCGACATCCACGCGCCCGAGCTCGAAACGCGGGTCGCCATCGTGCTCAAGAAGGCGCAGCTCGAGCACATCGAAATCGGCGACGACGTGTGCTTGTTCGTCGCGCAGGTCGTGCGAAGCAACGTCCGGGAGCTCGAGGGGACGCTGATCCGATTGGCGGCGAAGGCGTCGCTCCTCGGCAAGCCCATCGACCTCGCGTTCGCCCGGACCGAAATCGCGGCAACGATGTCATCGCGCCCGAACGAAGCGAGCGTCGAGGACATCCAGCGGATGGTCTGCCATCACTTCAAGCTCCGGTCGACGGACCTCCTCTCGCAGGATCGTCACAAGAGCATCGCCTTCGCCCGCCACGTGGCGATGTATTTGTGCAAACAGCGGCTGAAGTGCAGCTTCCCAGAGCTTGGCCGGGCCTTCGGGAACCGCGACCACACGACCGTGATCAGCGCCGTGCGCAAAGTCGAGGCGCTTCGCACGAGCGATCCCGAAGTGCGCGCCCACCTCGAGGCACTGGAGCGCAAGCTCGGCTCGGTGGACTGACTATTTTTTCGCCGGCAAGCCGTGTCCGGGTCCGAGAATCTCCCTCAGCTTGAGCGAGGGGTCGAAGTTCTCGACGTGGGGCGAGTGGTGGCAGTCGAGGCACACGCTCGGTTGCGGCTTCGTGACGATCGCGGTCGGGTCGAGCGGGGTGACCACGTGCTTGGACCCGGGGCCATGGCAGACTTCGCACTGCACGTCGCGAAGGGCTTCGACGTGCGCGACGGTCGATCCGCCGGGGCGCTCGTAGCCGGTCACGTGGCAGCCGACGCACTCGAGGTTGAACTCCTTGAACTGGGACGAAAGGCTCGCGTAGGCGCCCGCGTGTGCCGTTCCGTTCCAGACCGCGCGGGCGTCGGCGTGGCAACGGGTGCACACGTCCTTGCCGACGTAGGCTGCCTCGCCGGGTGCCGCCGGTGGCGGCAGCCGGTCTGCGAAGGCAACGCGGTTGTGGTCGTCGACGGCCTTGTAGTACCCGAGCATCAGCGTCTCGATCGTCGGATCCTTTCCGAGCGATGGCCGCAGCTCTTTCAGCGTGTAGCGAAAGAAGCTGCCCTTCGCGGGAGCTGGTTTGACGTCGAGGCCCTCGCGCTGCGCTTCGAGCTCGGCGAGCTCGCGCCGGCGCGCCTCGACGTCGGCGGGGGCGATGCTCGGGTCACGTTCCCAGCCCGCGATCTTGATGTGCAGGTCGTCGATGCGCCGCGCGAGATCGTCCCGCTTGCGCGCGAGCTCGAGCCCCGTGCCATCGCCGAGCTTGACCAGGTGACCGGGCGTCACCGGCTCGCGCACGTAGAGGTCGAGCACGGCGACGCTTTGCAGGTGGTTGCCGGTCTCCAACACGAGAACGTCGCCCACCCGTTCCGGTTGCGGCGCGCTCGTGTTTCCTTCCCCGTTCAGCTTCCCGGACCCAACGACGATCGCCGTCAGCTCGGGGACCGCGTCGGCGATCCGTTTGGCCTCGCCGCGCCCGACCGCGGCCAGCGCGACGAGCACGTTCGCGCCCTGCCGCTTCGCGGCGTCTACGCCCCGAGCCACGGCCTCCTCCACGTTCGGCACGGTCGGCGGGTTCGTCGCCGCCGGCGGCTGGCCGAAGCCGACGAACCCCACTTTGATGCCGCCGATGTCGCGGACGATCTGTTCGGTGAAAGGCGGCGGCGCCCCGCTCCACCCGGCGATCGCCGCCGCTCCCGCCGTATCGGCAAGCCTCGTTAGCCCGCGGGCACCGTCGTCGGCCCAGTCGTTGACGCCGGGGGCGAACGCGGCGAGACGGAGCTCGCGGAGCACTCTTGCAATCGCCTCGGCCTTGGCGCGGTCCTGGTACGCGCGCTCTCCTCCGAGCCCTTCGTCCATGAAAAAGAGCGGCCCCGCAGCCGCGACCAGCGCCGCCGGCGCACGGGGGCGCTCGGCTTTCACCCAGGCACCGAAGTGGTCCAATCCCCCCAACTGGTCCCTGGTGCACCCACACGGCTCGAGCGCTCCCGCCAAGTCGCTGACGAGGTACAGGCGCACAGTGGGCGCCCCGGGGTCCGTCCCCGCGGACTGCAGGTTCCAGGCAGGAGCGCCCGAGCGGCACCCTTCGCACGCCGCGAGCCCGAGCGCAAACGCGAGGACGGCGAAGAGCAAGTGGCGACGGCGAACCTTCATTTTGTGCCTCGGAAGCCCCGCATAGATACACTCTGCGGTGGATGTCGTCGGGCGAAAACCCTCCCCCTCGCGGGGTACCCCGTCCGCTCTCGGGCGGACCTATCAAGTTCGGCCCGTACTGGCTCGACGCGCGCCTCGCCGTCGGAGGCACCGCTGAGGTGTACGTCGCGCGGCCGATCGACCCGAGCGCCAAGCCGCGCAAGCTGATCGTCAAGCGCCTCCTGCCGCACTTCGCCTCCGACCCGGACGGGCACACGATGTTCGAGCGCGAAGCCGCCTTGCACGCCTCGGTGCATCACGAGAACGTAGTCCGGGTGTACGCCTCGGGCATGGCCGGCGGCGAACCGTGGCTGGCGATGGAGCTGGTCGACGGCTGCGACCTCTACCGGCTGCTGCGCCGCGTGGCCGGCGACGGCAAGAGGCTCGGGGCGAGCGTCGCGTCGTTCGTCGCGCGCCAGGTGCTCTCCGCGCTGGGTAGCGTGCACGAGGCCCGTGACGTGCACGGGCGGCCGATGTCGATCGTCCACCGGGACGTGACGCCATCGAACATCTACCTGTCCGTTCGCGGCGAAGTGAAGCTCGGCGATTTCGGCATCGCCCGGGCGAACCGCGCAACCCTGCGGTCCGCCGGGAGCGACATGCTCAAGGGCAAGCTCGCCTATCTCGCGCCCGAGCAGGTCGCCGGCGAGCCGTTCGACTCGCGCGCCGACCTGTTCTCGGTCGCGGTCGTGCTCGCGGAGATGCTCATGGGCAAAGGGCTCTTCGCCGGCAGCGGCCAGCTCGCCGTTCTCCTGGCGATCCGCGACTGCCGCATCGACCCGCTCCGCGAGGCGCGAGGCCTCTTGCCCCCCGGACTCTACGAAGTCCTCGAGCGCGCTCTGGCTCGGGATCCCGGGCAGCGCTTTCAGTCGGCAGCCGCGCTGTCGGCGGCTCTCGCGCCGTTCGACACGGCCCCGCAGGCGTCGCGAACCGAGCTCGCCGCGCTCGTGCGCTGGGTCCAGTCGGCACCATCGGCCGAACAGATGCAGGCCGTGCGCGAGAGCGCGGGGAAGATCCGCGCAGCGGTCGCAGCGCGCGAACAGGAGGCGGACCGCACCCTCGAGTACGAGCCGCTCCAGTCGCACGTGCAGACGCAAAGCGGGGCGAAGCTCGGACCGTGGCCCTTTGCGCGTCTCGTCGAGGCGATCGCCACGGAGGAGATTGGACGCGGCGATCAGGTCAACTATTTGGGGCGCGGCTTCGCCGCGCTCGAGTCGATCGAGGATCTCGCGCGATTCCTGCCCGCACGCTCCGTCACGACCGACCGCCTCGCCGAAATCGGAACGCCCGAGTTCGTCGACGAAGTCTCGACCGAGGCGCTCGCGACGGTGCTCCTGCGCGTCGCGGCGACGGAGGCGACCGGGGTGCTCTTCGCCGAAGGCCCGACCGAGTCGAGGCGTCCCGACCGGATCCATACACCGGCGGGAGGGGAGGCCGGGCGAAAAGACCTTTATTTTTTGAATGGCAAATTGCACCACGTCGCATCGAACAATGCGGGCGAGCTGCTCGGCGAGTACCTCGTGCGCCGCAAGATGATCTCGCGCGACGAGCTCGACTTCGCGCTCGCCGTTCTCCCGCGCTACGGCGGCCGGATGGGCGATACGCTCATTTCGCTGGGCCTCGTCGGGTCGCTCGACATCTTCCACGCGATCCGCGACCAGGGGCACGACCGTGTGGTGCACCTCTTTCAGTGGCGCACAGGCAAGCTCGCGTTCTTTGCCGGACACACCGCGCCGCACGTGGAATTTCCGCTCGATCTCGACGTCGTGCCCCTCGTCGTCGCGGGCGTGGAAGCCGCGGCGTCGAACGACGCGTCGCTCGCCAAGTGGCGGGCGCGCTACGACGACGTCGTCGGGCCGTCGCCGTCCGCGAGCCCGCGAATGCGATCGGCCGCCTGGCCGCCGTTGTACGCGCGTCTCATCGAAACGCTCGGCCAGCGGCGGCCTCTACGCGACGTGCTCTCGACGATGGCCAAGGCGGAGATGACGACGACGGCAAACGAGGTTCTCCGTGCGCTCGATGTGCTCTTCGTCGCGAAGCTGGTCTCCTGGCAGTAGGCCGGGCCGAAGGCTAGCGCGCGATCGACGCTGCGCCTCCCGAGAACGGCAAGATCGTCTTGAGGTCGTCGTCGGTGAAGCGCAGCTGCAATCCAAAGAAGTAGTCGCGCCCGTCGGCGCCCCCTTCCGGATCGAACACGTGGTCCACGCCTCCCAGCAGCCAGAGGTGCTTGATGAACTCGTACGAAAGAGACACGCGGTAGCGCGGCTGAAAGTATTCGGCGAAGCCGAATAGGTCGTTTCTGATCTCGAATCGGTCTTGCAAGAGGTGGATGTCGAGGCCGGCGCCTCCGCTCGATTCGATGATCCCGAAGCGACCGGTGAACGGTCCGAGGCGCTTGGCGAACTCCAGCGAGAACACGAACCCCGTGCTGTGGGTGATCGTCTTGGTCGTGGAGGCCTGCGGCTGGGTGAGGTTGGTCGTCGTGACGTCTTGCTGGGTGAGCGACACTGCACCGCGCGGATCATTGATGATTTCGACGAGATAGTACTTGTCCTCTTTCGGCTGCAGCCGCAGCTGGACATACGTCTTGATTGTATTCGATAGAAAGTTGTAATCGCTGCGCAGGCCCACGATCGTCTGGAGACGCGTGATGTTCTGGACGTAGTCGTTTACGCCCTCGGCCACCCCTTGCACCTCGTTGACGAGTTGCTCGTCTTTGGTCAGCTTCCCAATCGTCCCCTCGCCGCGGTCGATGCGGCCCGCCACGTTGTCCGCGTGGCCGAGCGCGCTCTCCAGGCTCTTGCTCGATCGATCGAGGCGTTCGATCACCTCGCGGAGCTCGCCCTTCTGACCCGTCGGGCTCTGGCTCGCCGCCATCATTTCGCGCACGTCCTGGGTGACGACGCGCACGTTCTCGAGGATTTTCGCGATTTCGGGGCTCGCGTTCCGAGTAATTTCCTGCACGTTGTAGAGCGACTCTCGCACGCTCTCGCGATTCTCGCGGATCGTTCGATTGACCGCGTCGGTCGCGTCGGCGAGGTTTTGCAGGATTGCCTTCATATTCTGCCCGCCCTGCTCCGTCCCGACCGACCTCGCGAGCTGCGCGGTCACCTGCTTGACGTCGTCGGCGATCTGCTTCACCTCATCGAGCAGATCGCCGGGCGTCGTCTCTTGGACGATGACGTGGATCTCGTCGCCGTCGCGGAGCTTGCGGTGATCCGGCGTGCCCGGCGTCAAGACCACGGCCGATTCGCCCAGAAGCGACGTGCTCTTCTTTCCGAGCGTCGCATTGTCGTAGAGCACCACGTCGTTTCGAACCTTCACTTCGAGCCGCGCTTCGCCGTTTTCGAGCTTGATCGCGTCGAGTGAGGCGACAGGAATGCCAGCGATCGTTACGCGAGAATGCGTCGCGAGCCCGGTCGCGTCATGGATGAACGCGTGGACGGTGTAGCCGCCGGACCCGCTCACCTGGGGGCTGACATAGCGGTAGATGCCGTATGCGGCCGCGCCTGCAAGCGCGACGAAAAGCCCCACCTTGGCCGCCTGCGTGGCTTGGGTCATGGAAGGCTGCACATGGGACTGTACATTAGACTAACGCAGTACCGCGCCGCGGTGCTTCTAAGCTAGCAGGCCGTTGAAAAACGAGAGATGAACCGCCAGGACGCCAGGGACGCCATGCGAGAGTCAGAAAATCGTCAATCATTCTCTCCTGGCGATCTCGGCGTCCTGGCGGTCTTGCTTTTTTCAAGGGCCTGCTAAGGCGCCTCTTCGTAGAACGTCTCACTTTCCGCAGGCTCCGCCGTTGCAGCGGGTGGGGCCGGAAGGGGGATGGCGTCGAGCTCGGCATCGAGCTGGCTGCGCAGTCTGTCGAAGTCGTCGCGGCGCGAGCGGGGAACGACGCGCACTCCGTCGAGCCGGAGCGTCATCGGGTCGATGAAGACGTCGCCCCGGCGAATCCCGAAGTGCAAGTGGGGCCCGGTCACTCGGCCCGTCTGCCCGACGAACGCGATGAGCTGGCGTTGCTCCACGTGCTGTCCGACGTGCAGCCCTGGCGCGAAGCGCGACAGGTGGCAGTAGATGCTGGTCATGCCGTGCGGATGCTCGATCTCGACTTTGTTCCCACAAGGCCCGTCGAAAGCGGCGCGTACGACGACCCCGGCGGCCGTCGCGTACACAGGCGCGCCCGCGGGTGCGGCGAGGTCGACCCCGTTGTGCGGCATGATGACGTGCAACACCGGATGCATGCGGTGCGGATTGAAGCGCGACGCGATCCTGGCCAGGGGCACCGGCAGCCGCCAACCGCCGCGCACGGGCTGCTTGCCTTTCGCGTCGTACCAGCCGTGGTGCTTCTTCGTTCCTTCGTCGTCGCCGAACCAATAGACCCGCACGGACGGAGCCGTCGAGGCGGCGGGAAAATATTCGACTGCGTCGAGAGACACCCAACGCACGAACGCGCCGTCGGCCCGCTCTTGCGTCGCGACGATGCGGATGCGCGCACCCGGGCGGATGTCGGACAGCTCTGCGCGCCCCTCGAGCGCGTCGTCGAGCATCGTGAGCACGTCGTCGACCGGCCCGAGGCCGGCCTCCGCAAGCGACGCGCGTAAGTCCGGTCCCACGAGAACGGACTTGCATATTCTCACCGGCTCGGTCGAAAGCCCGAGCTTGCGGGCGACGAGCTTCGGCTCTCCGTCGGGCTGCACTTCTTCGCGGCCTTGCCACACGTCGATGGGCGAGCTCTGGATCTCGTAGCCGACCACGCGACCACTGGCCTTGTCGCGCGCCACCGTGAACGCGTCCTTCGGCCCAAAGCGGTCCATGCTGCGCACGTCTCCGAGCGATCGCTCGATGCGCTGCGCCTCGCCGTGGGAAACGCCCGCCGCCGTCAGCGCGACCAGCATCGGTCTTCGCCCGAGGACGCCGTCCACCAATGTGATGCTGGCGTCGTCGCCGAGCTGCGCCACCCGCCAGACCGTCGGGCGCGCGACCGGCGCATCGGGCGCCGCATCGAGCTGTGCATCGACCAGGGCGTCCATTCCTCCCTCGTCGGAAAACGCGCCATTGCCGGATGCCGAGCCAGCCATGGGCGCGGCGGTCGCCCGCGCCGACGACCGCGGTGCCACACCGGTCGCGAGGAACACCGCGACCGCACCGAGAAGGGCCGCGCCTCCGGCGATCGCCAGTGCGACCCTGGCGCGCGGAAGAAAGTCTTTCCCCCTTCGAGGGCTCCCCCTCTCGGAGCCGAGAATGACCGGGCCGCCCGTTCCCGAGCCTGCGCGTAAGCCAGGCATGGCACGCAAGTCCGCCGCGCTATCGGCGGCCGCCGGCGCATTCGCTTCGCGTAGGTCCGTCGCGGCGGGGTCCGCGTGATCGGCCGGCGTGTTGCGGTCTCCGTCCACCGTACATCGGCCTTAGTGCTACAGGCGGCGGCGTGCAACCGCGCGTGTACGCTGCACGTATTAATCCCGCTCTCGCTTTTTCCGCGCGTTTCGTCGTACCCTCGATTTAGGGCCCGTACGCACGATGGACGAGCACACCAAGCAGCTCTTGCTCCTCGGGCGCGAGCACTACCAGAAGCGCGACCTCGATCGGGCCGAACAGGCCCTTCGGCAGGTGGTCGAAAGGGAAGATCGCCTGGCCGACGTGCACGACATGCTCGGGGTCATCTGCCACGCGCGCGGCAACTTCGCGCAGGCCGAGCACCATTTCGAGCGCGCGCTGGCGATCAACCCGAGCTACACGGAGGCGGCGCTCAACCTCGCGGTCACGTACAATGACCGTGGAAAATACGAGGCGGGGCGACAGGTCTACGCTCGCATCAAGGGTGCGCCCAGCGGCCCGCTTCAAGGGCTCGATCCGTTCGCCCGCGGCAAGATCGCCAACATGCATGCCGAAGTGGGGCAGGCCTATGCCGACGCGGGGCTCGTTCGCGAGGCGATCGCCGAATACGAGAAGGCGGTCGCGCTTTGCCCCCAGTTCGCCGACCTGCGCGCACGCCTGGGATCGCTGCTGCGCGAGGTCAACGACCTGGCGCGAGCCCGCGAGCAGTACGAGGCGGCCATCGATTCGCGTCCCACGTACGTCCCGGCGCGCATCCAGCTCGGCGTGACTCTCCTGGCGATGGGCGATGCGGATGGAGCGGGCGCAGAGTGGCGCAAAGTGCTCGAGATCGAGCCGGACAACGTGCGCGCCAAGATGTACCTGCGGATCATGGCGCCGCCGCCCGAGGGCGAGTCTTCGAAGGAGAGTTGACCCTTCCCGATCGTCAGAGGAGCGGCGTGTCGGCGGTTGCAATGGTGCCCTCGGCCTCGAAGACGGCCGCGAACACCGCCACGGCCGCGCGCGCCGCATCTTCGACGCTGGGCGTCTTCGCGCCGAGGCTGGCCAGCGACGCGACCCCATACTGTCCAACCCCACAAGGGACGATCAGGCGGAACCCGTTCAGGTCGGTCGACACATTGAACGCAAACCCGTGCATCGTCACCCAGCGCGAGATGCGCACGCCGATGGCGCCTATCTTGGCCGCCCGCCGAGCACCCGCGTCGTGCCGCGGATCGCCCGCCCACTTCGCCGGGCTTGCCTCGTCGACCCAAACACCCACGAGCTTCGGGTCGCCCTCGATGAAGCTCGCGTCGACACCGTACCCGCGCGCGATCTCGATCATGACCCGCGCGAGGTCGCGCACGTAGCGCCGCACGTCGCAGCGGTCCGGTCGGAGGTCGAAGATCGGGTACGCCACGAGCTGCCCCGGGCCGTGGTACGTCACGTCGCCGCCCCTCGCGGTCTCGTGGAGCTCGACGCCTTGCTCCTCGAGCTGTCCGCGCGAGGCCAACACGTTTTCCTCGTGGGCGCCGCGGCCGAGCGTCACCACCGGCTCATGCTCGAGAAGGAGCAGCGTGTCGCCCACGGTGCCGCGGATGCGCGCTTCGAGCAGGCGCTCTTGAAGCGCGTGCGCCTCCGCGTAGTGCACGCGGCCGAGCCAGTGGGCTACGAAGCGGCGCATCGAGCCCGAGGCGTCAGGTCACGAGCGAAAGTAATTCGGCGCCTCTTCGGTGACGATGACGTCGTGCACGTGGCTCTCGCGCAATCCCTGCGACGTGATCCGTACGAAGCGCGCCTTGGTGCGAAGCTCGTGGATGCTCTTGCAGCCCGCGTAGCCCATGCCGCTCCGCAGGCCGCCGACCAGCTGGTACAGGATGGAAGCGAGCGACCCTCGGTGGGGCACGCGCCCCTCGATCCCCTCGGGCACGAGCTTCTCGTCCGCGGTTCCCGCCTGGCCGTAGCGGTCGCGGCTTCCTTTTCTCATCGCGCCGATGCTCCCCATGCCGCGGTACACTTTGTAGCTCCGCCCCTGGTAGAGAACGAGGTCGCCGGGTGATTCGTCCGTACCGGCGAAGAGCGACCCGATCATCACGCTGCTCGCGCCCGCGGCGATCGCTTTGACGAGATCGCCCGAGTGTTTCACGCCCCCGTCGGCGATGAGCGGGATCCCGTGGCGTTCGGCGACGCTCGCGCAATCGCTCACGGCGCTGATCTGCGGGACCCCGACGCCTGCGACGACGCGCGTCGTGCAGATGCTGCCCGGGCCGATGCCGACTTTCACCGCGTCTGCCCCCGCGTCGATCAGCGCCAGGGTGGCTTCGGCCGTCGCGACGTTCCCCGCGATGATCCGCACCCCCGAGAACTCTTTTTTGGTCGCACGGACGGCGTCGATCACGTTCTTGTGGTGACCGTGGGCCGTGTCGATCGCGATGACGTCGGCGCCGGCAGTGACCAGGGCCGCCGTGCGCTCGTGACGGTCCGGCCCCGGGCCAATGGCGGCGCCCACGCGGAGGCGCCTCTGCTCGTCTTTGACCGCCTGCGGGTACTTGTCCGCTTGCAGGATGTCTTTGATCGTGATGAGGCCCACGAGTCTTCCGTCGCCGTCGACGACGAGCAGTTTTTCGATGCGGTGCTTGTGGAGCAAGCGCTTGGCTTCGTCGACGCTGACGCCGGGCGGCACCGTCACGAGGTCGCGCGTCATGAGGGCGCTGACCGGCTGGTCGAGGTTCTGCTCGAAGCGGATGTCGCGCGCGGTGAGGATGCCCACCGGGCGCTCTCCTTCGACCACCGGGACTCCGCTGATGTCATGCTCGCGCATGACCTCGAGCGCCGCGCGAAGCGACTGCGACGGCCGGGCGGTCACCGGGCCCACGATCATGCCGCTCTCGGCACGCTTGACCCGCTCGACCTCGCGCGCCTGATCCGCGATGGGCAGGTTCTTGTGGATGATGCCGAGGCCCCCCTCGCGCGCCATGGTGATCGCCGTGCGGCTCTCGGTGACCGAGTCCATGGCCGCGCTCAGAACGGGGATGTCGAGGTCGACCCCGCGGCAGAGCCGGGTCTTGACGTCGACGTCTCTGGGGAGGACTTCGCTGTAGGCGGGGACGAGCAAGACGTCATCGAACGTCAGGCACTCGCGCAGCTTGTCGTCGATCATGTCGCTATATAGCTCGGTGTTCGTGCGCGGACTAGAGGGCCTTTCCCGACCTCCGCTGGCCATCGAAAGCCGTCGTGGACGTGGACGTGGACGTGGACGTGCCCGTGACGTGGACGTGCCCGTGCCCGTGCCCGTGCCCGTGACGTGGACGTGATCGCGCACAAGTTGTGGCGCGTCATCAATCCGGCGCCGCTGGCGCCGGATTCAGTACCGCGACCGTAAGGGAGCGGTCAGGGCCCAGGTGCGCGATCCCTCCATCGCCGTGGACGACGAGCCCCAATCGCGGACGACTCCACGCTGGCGAGCTGTCCGCAGGTGGCTGCAAATGGAAAGCGGGGATGCTTGCGCGCGCTCCGGATACCGAGATGTACTGTCAATACGTCGAGTCCCGCGCGATTGGACGAACTACACCTGACCGCTCCCTGACGGTCGCGGTACTGAACCCGGCGGCTGCGCAGCCGGCTTGAGGACGCGGCGCAACAAGTGATTAATCGTGAGACGGGCACGTCCACGTCCACGTCCACGTTACGTAACGTTACGTCCACGACCACGACTATCCACGATCACGACTAGGAGAGGGAGACGCTGGGCTCTGCCCTTCACCCGCCGCCACAGTAGATGCGCACCGTGGAGTGGGTGTACGTATAACTTGCCCAATGTCCGACGACGACGTGCTCCGTGAAGCTACGCAGCGAGTCGGCTCGGTTCTGGGCGGCAAGTACACGCTCGATGGGGTCCTGGGCATCGGGGGAATGGCCGTCGTCTATGCCGCGACGCACCGCAATCGGAAGCGCTTCGCCGTCAAAGTCCTCCACGCGGAGCTGTCGGCCCGGCGGGACATCCGCGCGCGCTTCCTGCGCGAGGGGTACGTCGCCAACTCCGTGAATCACCCGGGGGTCGTCGCGGTCCTGGACGACGACGTCGACGCGGACGGCTCGGCGTTTCTGGTCATGGAGCTCCTCGAAGGGGCCACGGTCGACGACTTGCGCTCGCGCCTGGGCGGTCGCCTGCCCGTTCGCGAAGCGCTCGCCGTGGCGCACCAATTGCTGGACGTCTTGGCCGTTGCCCACGAGAGCGCCATCATCCATCGCGACATCAAGCCGGCGAACCTGTTCGTGTCGACGACGGGGCACGTCAAAGTCCTCGACTTCGGGATCGCGCGCCTGCGCGACGTGGCCGCGGGCGTGCACTCGACGCGGACGGGCGCGATCGTCGGCACTCCTTCGTTCATGGCGCCCGAGCAGGCCCTCGCGCAGGGAGACGAA
>CAZHED010000074.1:0-4295 GCA_964531095.1 uncultured Polyangiaceae bacterium
TTCGACATTCGCAAGCACCTGCTCGAATACGACGACGTGATGAACGAGCAGCGCAAGACGGTCTACAAGCTCCGCCAGCAGCTGCTCCTGGGCATCTACAAGCCCGAGAGAGTCGACGAGGACGGAAAGCCCACTGGCAAGCTGCGAGCCATCACGACCGATCCGCGCATCGCAGAGGAGGTGACGAAGGCCGTCACCGACATGGTGCTTCACCACGGCACTCCGATCGCCGTCGACCCGCAAGCGGAGAAGCGCCCGCCTCCAAAGACCATCGACGAAGTCGAAGAGATCTACTCGATGGCCTCGCTCCAACAGGACATCTACCAGTTTTGGGGCTACCGGCTCGATTACAAAGATGCGGACGGCAAGCATCCCAAAGAAGTCTACGAGCGCCTCCTCGACGAGATTCCTCGGAGCCTGACCGAGCAGCGCGACCAGGTCCTCGATCTGCTCGACAGCATCGTCGGAGCGATCGTCGAAGAGTGTTGCCCGCAGAACAAGCCGCCGGAGGACTGGGACTGGAAGGGGATCAAGAGCGGCTACATGGAGCACTTCGCGGGCAAGCCGCCGGAGGTCGAGCACTTGCACGACCCCGAGCAGGTGGCGAAGGCGCTCTTCGAGAGCGCGGACAAGCAGTTCCAAGAAAAAGAAACCGAGATGGGGACGGAGCTCTTCCTCCGTGTCTTCCGTCACTTCTACCTCGAGGAGATCGACCGGCAGTGGGTGGACCATCTCACGAACATGGAACACCTTCGCGACGGGATAGGCTTGCGCGGCTATGGGCAGCGCGACCCGAAGCAGGAGTACAAGAAGGAGGGCTACGACGTCTTCGTCACGATGATGGCGGCGACCAGCAGCAACATCTGCACCAAGCTCTTCAAAGTGCAGGTTCGCCGCGAAACCGAGATCGAGCGCATCGAGCGAGAGGACGCGGAGCGACACGCCGCTCAGCAGAGCGGGATGCAGATGCGCCACGGGTCGGAGCCGGCAGCCGAGGACGAGCCGCCCATCCAGCGCCCTGCCGGTCGTGCGCAGCCGCGGGTTACGGTACAGCCGGTGCGTCGCGATGGGCCCAAGATAGGGCGCAACGACCCGTGTCCCTGCGGCAGCGGACAGAAGTTCAAAAAGTGCCACGGCGCGGCGCTCGAAGACGAGAGCGGGGGCGAGGACGCGGCGGCGGGGTAAACGGCAGCCCCAGCAGCCAGGGGCGTGCGCACGTGGGCTGAGCCAATGTGTTGCCGCGGCCAGCGCCTTCCAAGAGTGGCCGTGGATCGACTCGGTTTCCCGAATGGCCATCGTCGGTTCGGGACACAGATGGGCAAGCCGCCGAGATTTGGTACCATGGCCCGCCATGAGAGCTCGGCGATGGGTGTGCAGTCTCGGAATGGTGGTTGCGGTCGCGTGGGTGGCCGGGTCACTGAGCGGGTGCGGCGGCACACCGGCGAAGTTTCCGCAGGTCAAGGGGACCGCGCTGCCGTCCGGGGAGAGTTGGGACGGCGTCTACTTCAACCCGGTCTACGGCTACCTGCACCTGGTCCCGCAGGGCGACAACATCGTCGGCCGCTGGAAGCGCGTCGACTCGAGCCACTGGGGCGAGCTCAGCGGGACGGTCGAAGGCAACGTCGTTCACTTCACGTGGACCGAGCATCGGTACGGCGCGTTCGGGCCCAGCGGCGACACGCACGGCGCTGGCATGTTCGTCTATCTCGTGCCCCCTCAAAAGGACGACAGCATCAAACCCATTCCCGAGCTCGACGGCAAGTACGCGCTCGACGAGTCGGAGCAAGTGGGCGACTGGCATTGCGTCAAGCAGATGGGCATGACGCCGAAGCTCGATTCGATCAACGGGGAGAACCCGGTGGATCCGGCGGCGAGAGGGGACAAGTGGCAGTAGGAAGCGGCGCGGCCGGCCTCCGCCGGCGCTAGGCGTGCCCGTCTCCGCCGCGAGCGAACGCGACGCAGCCCTCGTCGGCCCGCTCGGCGGCATGCTGCTCTGCGCGGTGCGCGGAAGCTCGCCCATGCTCGTGGTGCGCGCGGTGCGCTGGTGGAGTGACCTCACGCGGCTCGGCGTGCGCTTGCCGCTCTTCGTCGTCCACGACTTCGGTCTGATCTATGGGGCCTCCGACGACCAGATCGAGCTATCGGCGCGCCCCGGGGCCGACGCCGCCATCGCACGGATCCACGGGCTCCCCCGGCTCGCAGCAGCTTACCGCGCCATCGTGGCCGAGGTCGCGCAGAGCGACGCCGCGACGCGGGCGCGCGCGATGAAGCTCGGCGATGACCTCGTGGTGGTGGTGCTCGCGCGAGTCCTCGGGTCGATGAAAGGCGACGAGCGAAGACCCGCGCGGTCCTCGGCCGCGGAAGCGGCTCCGTTCGATCCAGGTCTCGTCCGAGACTTGGATGCGCGCCTCCCGCGACTCTTCGAGAGCGCGCCCCGCTCGGTCGACGTCGCGACGCTCGACGCCATCACACGCGCGCGTCTGCACATCCTGACCCTGGCCGACGCGCTCCACCTCGACACCCTACGCCTGCTGCGGATGCTCGGGTCGGAGGCGACTGT
This sequence comes from uncultured Polyangiaceae bacterium, assembly GCA_964531095.1. Classification (GTDB taxonomy): domain Bacteria; phylum Myxococcota_A; class Polyangia; order Polyangiales; family Polyangiaceae; genus Palsa-1150. The sequence goes on from CAZHED010000074.1 coordinate 2,561, forward strand.
GTCCGGCGCGCTCGCGCACGTGGACCTCCTTTCGGCCCTCTCGAACCCCGCGACCAACGACATCGTCAACTTTTCGCTCGAGCTCCTGCCGAAGGTGCTGGAGACGAGTCGCGCCAAAGCGGCGGGAACGCACGCCGTGCAGGGCTACGCGGGGGTCGGACGCAAAGGCTCGGTCGACTCGATCGTCCTGACCGAGCTCGCGTGGGACGGCGACGAGCTGGCGCGGCGGATGGTCGACGGCGAGCTTCTCTTTTACACGCGCGAGCGGGCGCCGCAGCAAGCGCGGCGGCTGCACCAGGTGGTCATCGACGCGTCCGCGTCGATGCGCGGGGATAGGGAGGTTTTTGCGCGTGGGCTGGCGATCGCCCTGGGCAAGAAGCTTCAGCTCGCAGGCGAGGAAGTGTGGATGCGTTTCTTCGACTCGCGCTTGTACGAAGCGCAGCGGCCGCGCGACAGAACGCAGCTTCCCGCCGCGTGGGTGCTCGGCTTCAAAGGAGAGCGCGGGCGCAACCCAGCGCGTGTCTTCGCGCAGCTGGCGACCGAGATGGGCCTCTTGCGCGCGCGCGACAAGCGGGAGCCGGTCGTTCACCTGATCACGCACGCGGCGCTGCACGTGCCCCGCCCGCTCGTGCAGGAGGTGCGCCGGTACGCGCACCTGTTCGGCGTCTTCATCCTGCCGAGCGGGGGCACGCTCGACCTCGAGTGGCTCGATCTGCTCGAAGGCCATGCCCTGGTCGATCACGCCACGCTCCAGGAGAGAAGCGCGCGCGCCGCCGCGGCGACGAAGATCGTGGACGGCGCAAAATGAACTAGCGTCCTCCGCGGCGGCGGTTTCGGCTGCGGTCACGCGTGGGACCGACGTCGTGGTCCGGATTGCGGACGGCCGGGCGCGATGCGTCGAGCGCTCGCCGTACCCGGTCCACGTCGGAAGCGTGTCGACCCACCAGCTTTTTGGCACCGATCACGCGTTCGATCGCTTCGCGGAGCGTAGGGTCGGACACCACGCTCCAGCGCTCGACCATGTCGAAGACGGACGCGCCGAAGCGCAGCGCGACGCTGGGCGTGGCCCGCTCGAGCGCGAGCAGGAGCTCCTTGTGCCCCGGCCAGCGCGCCGCGGCTCGCGGCGCCGCTTGCAGCAGCGCGAACGCTTCGTCGAAGCGGGCCACGACCGTATCGGAATCGTGGAGGCTGCCGAGCCACGGGTCGAGCGCGAGCGCGAGAACGACGGCGGCCGCGTGAAAATACCCGTCCATCCACGGAGCGACGTCGCGGACCAGCGACTCGCCGGCCGCCTGACCGATCCGAGACAGGGCTTGAACGACGGCTTCGCGCGACCGAAAGCGCAGATCGTCGGCGTGCCCGTGAAGCTCGGCGACGAAGCGCGCGCGCACGCTCTCGTCGGTCGCGGCTCGTGCACCGAGGGCGCACAAGCCGCAAACGGGGAGAAACTCCAGCGCAGTGGCGCCGGGCGCTTCGTTGGCCGACAGGCGCGCGAGAGCGAGTGCCACAGCGTCGGCTTGCGCGCCGCGAGCTCGACACGCGAGCGCGAAGGCTTCGGCCAGCGCGACGTTCATACGCGTGCCCGGCAGGTGGGAGCCTCTCGCCAGGAGGTCGAACAGCGCACCCTGACGTCCCGCGATGGCGCCATCGAGCGCGCGAACGAGCGAATCGGAGGGAGCAGTGGACGGCACGGAGGTCCGACCGAGCCTAGCAGTGAAAACCAGGTCGGCCCCCC
>CAZHED010000074.1:4395-18604 GCA_964531095.1 uncultured Polyangiaceae bacterium
GTGGACGGCACGGAGGTCCGACCGAGCCTAGCAGTGAAAACCAGGTCGGCCCCCCATCGGCACCGCATCACGCGCATCCACTAGCTACGCGCGGGCACGCCGGCCAGGGGGGTCTAGATCTCGCCCAATGAGAATCGGCCCGTTTTCCGGAAGCTGAAGCAGCCTACCTTACCGAGAGGCCGGTGAGCTCGAGCTCTACACGCGCAATCGAGATTCTGGGAAAGGAACGGCCATGACACACCTCACCAACGACACCCCGGCGAGCTCCACAGGGAGCTCCTCGGCAACTGGGACCTCGTCGGCAACCGCCATTCGTAAGTTTCGCGTCAACGTGCCGCGCTTCCGCAATTCATCACCGAGATCGATGGGCTCGACATTCATTTCATTCACGTTCGTTCGGCTCAGAAGAACGCTTTGCCGCTCATCGTCACGCACGGATGGCCCGGCTCGATCATCGAGCAGCTGAAAGTCATCGCTCCGCTCACCGATCCGACGGCGTTCGGCGGTCGTGCAGAGGATGCCTTCGACGTCGTGATTCCCTCGATGCCAGGCTACGGCTTTTCCGGCAAACCTGCGGCGACCGGCTGGGATCCGGCCCGCATCGCGCGCGCCTGGGTCGTGCTGATGAAGCGCCTCGGATACACGCGATTCGTGGCGCAAGGCGGCGACTGGGGCGCGGTCGTCACCGATGTGATGGCGACACAGACGCCGCCGGAATTGGTCGGCATTCACACGAGCATGCCCGGTGCGGTTCCAGCCATCGTATCGAAGGCCATCGCGTCCGGCGGTCCGCCGCCATCCGGTCTGTCCGACGAAGAGAAGCGCACGTACGAGAAGCTGAAGAGCTTCTTTGCGACAAGCGCTTATTGGGCATTCGAGATGGCGACGCGTCCGCAAACGCTCTACGGAATTGCGGACTCGCCGGTCGGCCTGGCTGCATGGCTGATCGACCATGGCGACGGTGATGCCGAGCCGGCCGCGGCGATCACGGAGGCCATGCGCAGGTCCAAGGACGGACAATCCAAGGGCCAACTCACACGAGACGACGTGCTCGACAACATCACGCTCTACTGGTTGACTACCACGGGGGTGTCGTCGGCTCGCCTGTATTGGGAGAACAAGCTCCCGTTCTTCGACGTCAAGAGCGTCACCATCCCGGTCGCGGTGAGCGTCTTTCCTGGAGAGCTCTATCAAGCCCCGCGGAGTTGGGCAGAGCGGGCGTATCCCAAGCTCGTCTATTACAACAAGGTTGAGAAGGGCGGGCATTTCGCCGCGTGGGAGCAGCCGCAGCTCTTCGCAGAAGAGCTGCGCGCGGGCTTCAAGGCAATGCGCAAGTAGAGGAGCTGATGCCCGGCGCGCTCGAGCGTGGGACGGCGTCACGACCCGTCGCGCCCATCTCCGAGCGCGACCGGGCTGCACCGGTGGTGCGAAAGCGTCGGTTCGCCGAGAATGGGCCCGACGAGCGCGACCCACCGATGCCCCCGCCCGACGATCTCCTCGCTCTTGCGCGCGCGATCGCACGTCGCGATTGCAACGTGATGCAGCTCCTTCGTGCGTCGCCCACGCTCGCACGCGCCTCGTTTCGAACTGGCGCGACGCGCCGCCATCCGTCAACGTGGTTTCCCTCCACCAACCTCGCGGACGCGCCCAAGTGACTCGTCGTGTCGAAGTTCGCTCCGCGCTCAAGCGGCGTTCACAACTCGAATGGTAACGTGAAAACTTCGCTCTTGGTCACGTGCGAGCACGGCGGCAACCGCGTCCCCCGTCGCTACGCCCACCTATTCCGTCGCTCGGGGCGAAGGCTCGAGACCCATCGTGGGTTCGACTTCGGCGCCCTCCTGATGGCCCAGGAAATCTCGCAGTGTTTCGATGCGCCGCTGGTCGCCTCGACCGTGACTCGTCTGCTTGTCGATCTGAACCGCTCGGTCGGTCACCGTGACATTTCGAGGGTCTACCGCGAACTGTCGCCGGTGGAGCGCGAACGAATGCTCCGGGATTGCTATCTGCCCTACCGCTCGGAGGTGGAGCGTTTGGTCGCAAAGGCCATCGGTTGCGGGCGTCGTGTCGTTCACATTTCATCCCACAGCTTCACGCCCCGATTGCATGGCAAGGTGCGGCGCGCGGATGTTGGGCTCCTGTACGATCCCGTGCGACCCGGCGAATCCGCCTTTTGTCGGCTCTGGAAGGCGGCGATAAAACGTGTGGCGCCCGAGCTGAGAGTGCGCCGAAACTATCCGTACTATGGGAAGGGCGACGGGCTCACTTCTTACCTCCGTCTGCGCCATTCGCCTGACGCCTACGTCGGTGTCGAGCTCGAGATCAATCAGGCCCTGGTCATTGGGACGAAGGGTCGCTGGACTCGATTGCGAGCCAGCGTCATCGAGTCGCTCCGAATCACGCTTGAATCCGAGTCGCCGCCCGTTTCTGTCGCGCGCGGCCGCGTGACGGCGGCTACAACACCTTGAGGAAAGTCATGCAAATCCGGATCGGCTACCAGTTGAGCTACGAGTGTCCGCAGCCAACTCCGATGATATTGACGCTGAATGTTCGCAGTCGACGGGATCACGGCCCAGGGCGCGATCGAACGATTGGGGGCGTTGCGCTCACGAGAGCAAGTGGCCGAGTTCCGCACGAATACGCGTTTCGATTATGGCTTTGAAAATCATCACGGCAAAAGGCACTTGGGCGGAAAGTCGTACGTCCGTGTTGTCGACTTCGATCACGCCAGCCACGTTCATCCCGACGGCCTTGAAGCCGAAGGACAGGGTGTTCTCGTGCCATTCTTCGTGCAGATCGCTCACCTGGCGTCCGTAGAGGTCGCGAATGGCGTTCAGCTTCGCCGTCAGACGCCGCTGGGCTTCGTCCTTTCCCAGCCGGTGCACAATGGTCATGGCAAGCCGTGGCATAGGGGGAACGTATAACGCAGTCCCGCGTCACCACCGCTCCGCGGCGAGGGTACACCGCAACCCGCGGCGTAACATCAGCAGGGGATTTCGACGTCGCCGGCGCGAGAGAGAACTCGGCGCGCTGAAAGGGCCGAGCTTTGCAAAGCAAGAGCGGATGCGGACGACACAGACTGCGAACGTCCCCGTAGCACGCGCACAAATTGCGCGTCCCCGCACAAGCGCTCGCAATGGCGAGGCGTGCTCGGCAACGCCGATGTGATGGGGACGCGCCGTGTTGCGCGGTGCCGACGACCACTTTCGTCGCAGAACCCCTAGGCTTCTGTCAATTGGCGCACTGCGTGCAAACGCAGCGCGTCATGCGAACGCCTGATCGGATCCACCCACCTTTGCGCGAACCTGGACTCGTGACCGGCGGCGACCGATCGCCAACGCCCACGAAGTGGCATCACCGATTCGCTCGCGTCGAAGGGGTGCGACTGCACTGGGCGGAGCTGGGCGTATCTACCGCCAAGCCACCGCTCGTGCTGCTGCATGGTTTGAACGACTGCTACCGCACGTGGAGGCAGCTCGGTCCTCGGCTGGCGGGCGATCGGCGCGTACTCATGCCCGACCTTCCGGGGCACGGACTGTCCGCCCGTCCCGACGCATCCTACGAGCTGCGCTGGTACGCGCACGTGATGGCGCGTTGGCTTGAGGCGGCCGGCGTCGAACACGCAGACCTGGTGGGCCACTCGTTGGGCGGCGGAGTGGCGCAGATGATGTTGCTCGAATGCCCTGAGCGGATCCGCCGCCTCGTCCTCGTTTCATCCGGCGGGCTCGGTCGCCAAATCGCCGTGTCCCTGCGCCTGGCCTCCATCCCGTTCGTCGTGGAGCGATTGGGCCAGCCGTTCATGGGGCCCTGCACGAGGCTCGCCGTAAAACTGACTGGGGACGTGCTCTCGAACGAGGACACGGCGCGTCTCTGCGCGATCAACGCGCAGAGCGGCTCCGCGCGCGCGTTCGCCCGAACTGTGCGCGACATCGTCGATTGGCGCGGTCAGCGGCGCACTTTTTTTCAGAGGGCCCACGAGCTGTCCACGCTGCCGCCGATCGCGGTCTTTTGGGGAGAACGCGACACAGTCATTCCAATCTCGCACGCCGAGGCTCTCGCGAAAGCTGTCGACGGCGTGCGCGTCACGCGCTTCGAGGCTTGCGGACACTACCCGCATCACGAAAAGCCGGACGCCTTCGTGGCCGCGCTGCGCGACTTTCTCGATTCAACCGACGTGCGACCAGCGCGGCTGCGTCGCGAGGTATCGGGCCGGGCCGGCGCGTGTCGAAATGCTGATGCACCCGCAAATTTGGTCCCGTTGCAGAATTGCCGCTGACTGAGCTCACGACGCGTCCCGACCGCCCTTGCGTGTGTTCGCGGCGCCGACCGTGCAGCCGCTCGGGGGCCATGCGCATCTGACGACCACGCAGCGGTATGCGCACGTCGCGCGGATGGACCCCTTCGCGCTGCGATCGAGCGGCTCGCGGCCAGTCCGCGGTGACAGCGGTGCTAACGACGCGGTAGAGAGCGCTTCGGGCGCCGATCGACCGTGCCGTGGTCCTCGCGATTCTTTCGTTCTTACCGTAGGTTGTGCATCGCACGCGCCCGTAGCTCAGTTGGATAGAGCAGCGGCCTTCTAAGTCGCTGGTCGCAGGTTCGAGTCCTGCCGGGCGCGCCGTCGAGATCGCTCAGCTTTTTGGGATCGAGAGAAAAGGTCGTGACGGCGTTGTGACGGCTCTCCCAGGCGACCTGAGCGGCGTTCGCGACGCCCTGAACGGCGTTCGGAACGAGGTGCGCGTAGCGCTCGGTGACCTTCACCGAGGAGTGCCCGAGCACCATGCGCACGTCCTCCAAGCGCCAGCGCTGACCCCACCACCCTGAGACCAGAGACGACGCGCACGTGTGGCGGAGCAGGTGCCACCAGGGCTTTCGTCCGAGTCGCGGAACATCAAGCTTGGCGACGACCTTCGACCAGCTCCCGGGCGTCTTTCCCACCCGTCGAGAGCCCCCCGGGTAGTCACGCTGCCCATCCTGGCCGGTCTTCTTCACGGCGGGCGTGGGGAACATGAGGCCGAGCGGGTTGTCGGGCGCATACCTGGGCAGCAGCTTGAGCCACTCCGTGGCTGCCTGTAGCCCGAGGCCGAAGAGCGGCACGCGCCGTGACTTCTTATCGCCCGCTCGTCCCTTCGGCGGGCGATAGCGCTTCTTCTTCGCGTCCCAGGAGCCAAAGCGGACGAGGATGTGGGGGTCGTCACCGTCGATGTGAACGTCCTCGATGTGCAGGCACCACTGCTCGCCCTGGCGGAGCCCCGTTCCGATGGCGAACGCGACGATCCATCGCTCAGGGCCGTCCTTCAGGATCTCGAGCATGCGCGCTTGGTCGGTCGCATCGAGGTACCAGCCCTCCTGGTAACCCTCGCTCTCGTCGCCGTCGCGACGGGCCACCTGGAGACCGACGCACGGGTTGCTCGTTGCGTGCTCCTGCTCGACCGCCCAGCCGAAAAAGCAACGAAGCAGATTGAGCGCGTGCTTGCGCGTCTGCCGCGACAGGAGCTTGGTCTCGCGCTTGCCCTGCTTCTTGGCGTCGTAGTTCGTCTTCTTCGTCTGGAGCGCGGCGAGCCAGTTCACGACGTCCTTCACGGTCACCGTCGAGGGAACCCGCTTTCCGAGAGACGACGACCCAATGTGCTGCCACCGTCCACCGTCGCTCCTCGACGAACGATTGCCGGAGCGCGACGCCAGGAATTCCCTCCCGAGCTCCGCGATCGTGCGTCCGCGAGCGGGAACGAGATCGTCGTCGGCGATCTGGCGCTTGATCGCGTCGCGAAGGGCCGCGGCGGCTTCCACGCTCGCCTCGATCCCACCCAGCACAGCCCCGCTGCGCTCGATACGGACCCGGTAGGCGCCGGACGGGAGCGGAGTGATGTTGCGCATGTCGAGCGTTGCGGTTGTCGCAGACATCATCGCGGTACGAATCCTTTCTCGCGCAGGATGCGCCGAGCCTTCGCTGCGGCGACTTCGTCGCTCTCCCCCACCGGTCGCGTCATCCGACGTCTGACCCTACTCTTACGTCGCTGTTTCGTTTCCGAAGCTGCCATCGGGTCCGCTATCGCTCCGTCACCGCGGCCGCTACCAAATCATCCACCCGGCTGATGACGCCAGCGCCACCGCGCCTTCCTTTGAGACGGCCCGAGGATCTCCGCCCTCGTCACCGAGAGCGGCTTCGCGGGTGGCCAACAGGCTGTAGCCGGCGGTTGCGCAGAACGCTTCAAACGCCATGACCGTGGCCAAGAGCATCATCACCCGTGGAAACGCCGATGTCTGACGCAGTCGATACGACCCTTGCCCCGTTCGTTGCCGGGAACCTCCTTCGTCTCATCCCGCTTCCATCTCCTTGCCGTCCCCGGAAGCCCTTGAGCGCAGCTGTCTCTCGTGTCCTCCTTGGGCACGAAGAGCGACCGGTGCACGCCCCCTTCGTCGTTACCTCGCTGTCTCCTTTGCAATCACCGTTGTCGCCGCCCGAGGCGCGCGCATCGTCACCCCCGGGAGTCCATTTCACGTCCACTCACGACCACCCATCATTGCCTATCTCCCGGGCGGCGTGCTTCGGCGTCGGCCTTCTATTCCGTCGCCGGTGCCGTACCCCCGGCTCGGCAGAGGTCTCCTCGGCGCGGCTTCGGTCTTGCTGCCGATCCATCTCCTCCCCACCCACTTCACTTAGTTCAATCAGGTCTTGAATGTCTCCCGTGCTCCCCTTTCGGGGGTCGACGACCTGTCGGCCAACGCTGACAGGCAGTTGACTTTGGACCTTATGGCGGTCAACGTGATTTCACAAACCCGGAGTGAATACGGAGGGCAAGATAAAGAAGGTGTGTCTGTTGGTATATAAGTTATGAATTAGGCAGTACATTTGCGGTGACAAAAAATCGATGATTGTGCCTTCTTCGAGGGAACCGGCGGATAGGACAACGGAAATCCGGTGACAGAAATCGCGCGCGACGACGGGCTCCCTATTTTTAGGCCTCGGATGGGTGCTGGCGGCTCGCGGCGGTCGCCGGACGGAGCGCGCTCGTTCCGCAACGCGGTCTTAGCGCGCATCCGCGGAGGGACCCGGCGCAGCGAGGCGCGCGTTCACCCGTTTCAGGCCCGCGCGCGCCGCGTGGTCATCAAGGCGCACCTGCTGCGTATGGGGCCGACCGCCGCCAAGGCGGCAGCCTTGCACGTGCGCTACATCGAGCGCGATGGCGTCGAGAAGGACGGCTCGAAGGGCACGCTGTACGACGCGCGAGGGGCGGTACGCGCGAGCATCTTCGAGCAGCCGCGTCCCGGCGAGAAACACCAGTTTCGGTTTATTATCTCGCCCGAAGACGGCTCGGAGCTCGACCTCACCGCGTACGTGCGGCGCCTGATGGCGACGATCGAGCGGGACCTCGGGCGCAAAGTGGAATGGGCGGCGGTGAACCATTTCGATACGAGCCACCCCCACGCCCACATCGTCGTCCGCGGCATCGACCGCGATGGGCGGGAGCTACGGATTGACCGGGGCTACATCTCGGCCGGCATGCGCTGGCGCGCCCAGGAGCTGGCCACCGAGGAACTCGGGCCGCGGCCGGAAAGGGATGTGCGGCGGGCGCAAGGAGCGCGAGGTCACCCAGCAGCGGTTTACGACGCTGGACCGGGAGCTCGAGCGCCGCGGTCCCGACCACCTCGTGGAGGTCCGCACGCGGGCACGGAACGGACGTATCGACGAGTCCTTGCTCATCGCACGCCTCGAGCATCTCGAAGGGCTCCGGCTCGCTGAGCGCGTCTCGGGAACGTCGTGGAAGCTTATCGAAGGTTGGCAGAAGCGGCTGCGTGATCACGGCTCGCGCGGCGACATTCTCCAGCAGATCCACGCAGCCGTGCGAGGCGACCCGTCCCGCTACGACGCGGTTCGGCCGGGAGAGGCGCTGCCGCCGGAGCCTGGAATGGCGCCGGCGGTCGTCACGGGCCGCGTGGCTGGCAAGGGTCTGTCCGATGAGCTCAAGGGCACGTTCTACGCGGTGGTCGAGACGCCCGCGGGGCGCGCGTACCACGTCCCGCTCGACGCGCGGAGTGCGCAGACGGTGGGAGTGGGGGATCTCGTTTCGCTCGCCACGCCGCCGGAGACGCCCGTCCGTCCCGTGGACCGGCAGATCGCCGAGGCCGCCCGCGCCCGCGGCGGCGTCTTCGCCGTCGATCCATCCGCTGGCAGCGACGCGCAGGGGCTCGCGCGGCGCCTACGCGACCTTGAACGAGCGGGGCTCGTGGCCGCCGAGGGCCCAGCGCGCTGGAAGGTGCCGCCGGACCTGCTCGACCGGCTCGCCGAGCGGGCACGCGACGCGCCTCCTCGCTACCGGCTCGTCGTTCGCAAGGAGCCCCTGTCGCTCAAGGAGCAGGTCGTCCACCGGGGACCGGTCTGGCTCGATCGCCTCGAGACGGAGACGCTGGCCTACTGGGGACTTGGGGCCGACATGCGGCAAGCCGTTGCGGAGCGCGGCGAGGCACTGCGTCGCCTCGGCATCGAGCCGGACGATCCGGACCGGGTAGCGAAGTTGCGAGACCTCGAGAGCCGCGCGCTCGGAGCCGAGATCGCTGCGCGCTCGGGCCTGACGTTCCTCGCGTGGGTACCGGGAGGTCCTGTACGGCGCTTGACGCGTGCCACACGGCCGGAACGTGCAACGCGGCGACGGGGGTGTGCTCGAACCCGCTGCAGCCGACCGGAACGCAGTGCTCGGACGGCAACCTGTGCAACGGAATGGAGACGTGCAACGCGTCGGGCGTCTGCATCGCAGGGACGCCGCCGCCGCCGTGCAGCGCGCAAGACGCCTGCCACACGGCCGGAACGTGCAACACGGCGACGGGGTTGTGCTCGAATCCCGTGGCGACGAACGGCACGACGTGCAGCGACGGAAACGCCTGCACGCAGAACGACAGTTGCCAAAACGGAGCGTGCCAGAGCGGTCCCGCCGTCACGTGCACCGCCAGCGACCAATGCCATGTCGCGGGGACGTGCGACACGACGAGCGGCACGTGTTCCAATCCTGCTGCCGCCAATGGCACGGCGTGTACGGGCACACCCGTATGCAACCGGACATTCGCGTGCGCCGGCGGCACCTGTACGGCGTCGAACCCGGCACCCTGCACGGCGAGCACGTCGCCGAATTCGACGCTAGCAGCGGGCGAGCTCGAGACGTGCGCATTGCTTGCGAACGGCACGGTGCAGTGCTGGGGATACAACGGGGACGGGGAGCTGGGCAACGGGACAACGCTGCCCAGTCCGATCCCGGTGACCGTTCCCGGTTTGAGCGGCGTGACCGCGATTTCGGGAAGCGCCAAGCACGAGTGCGCCCTGTTGTCCGACGGCACGGTCCGGTGCTGGGGGCATAATTCCTCCGGACAAGTGGGCGACCCGAACACCGCCGGCAGCAACGCCTTGGTGCCCGTGCCCGTTGCCGGCCTGACCGGCGTCGTGTCCATTGCCGCCTCGGATTTCGGGGAGAGCGGCCCCAGCTGCGCGTTACTCTCGAACGGAACGGTGCAATGCTGGGGCGCCAACTCATTGGGGCAACTGGGAAACGGCACGACCACGGGCTCCACGGCGCCCGTGTCCGTCTCTGGCCTGAGCGGTGCGGCGATTGCGGTAACTGCCAATGGCTATGGTGCTTGTGCGCTGATCGCCAACGGCACGGTGCAGTGTTGGGGGTACAACGGGGAAGGAGAGCTTGGCATTGGGACGACGGGCCCCGACTATTGTTATCCCAATGGAACGTGGCCGTGTTCGAAAACGGCAGCGGCAGCCGTCTCTGGCTTGAGCGGCGTGACCGCGATCGCCAGCAGCGACGGCGCCAACGGCCACACATGCGCGCTCTTGTCGAACGGCACCGTGAAGTGCTGGGGGTTCAACGCCTACGGCCAGCTCGGTGAGGGCCGAGCCGGCGGAACCGGAGGGCCCGGCGGCGGCTGCACGGCGAGAGGCATCTCGGCGACCAGCGCGCCGTCGGCCATCCGCCAAAAACACATGGTCTGGCCCGTCGTTTCAAACAGGTAGTCGCCCTCCGCCGAAAACTGCAGGGCGCCGCCCGCACACTCGATCGGCTGCGCGACCCGGCGCAGCTCCGAACCGTCTGCCGTGCTCAAAACCACGACATTCTGAAGGCTGCCGCTCGCGAGCAGCGTGCCGTCGAGTGACAGTCCGGACGGGCTGGCCAGGCGCAGCGAGCCGTCGACGGACCGTCCGGACAGGCCGACGCGCCAATCGGGCCGACGAGCTGACGCACCGGCGGTCCACCGCCCGCCGCGTGAACGAGGATGCTTCCGTCCGCGTACCAGACCACGAGCTCGTCGGAGTCGGGGAGGTATTCCGCTTGGATGGCCAGCGGCGTTGGAGGGATCGTCCCGCAGCTTTGCCAAGACCACTGCTTCGACACGGCCGGATCGACCGGGCCCGGCGAAGGGACCGCCGCTCCGGCTTCGCTCTCGCCGCCATCCGTCTGCCCCGCATCTGCATTCGCGTCCCCGTCGCCGACCGCCGGGCTCGCCGAGCCGAGGTCGCTTGTCTCGTTCGTGGGGCCCCCCTCGGCGGCGCCGCCGTCGGGCACCGCCGAGTCCACGCTTGGTGGCTGCATCCGGCAGGTCACGCACCGCGCCGCCGCAGCTGCTCGCGGCGAAGAGCACCAAGATCGAACGACGCGCGCGCGAAGCAAAGCCGTACGCGCGGGCTTCATCCGCGGCGAACGATCGGCCGGTTCCAGCCCCTGGCCTCCTCACGCGATGCCCCATCCAGGACTTGAGCGCATCCGCCCACGCGAGCAGCATGTGCCCTTCCCTCTCTGCCGTTCGATCGTGAATCGAACTCGGAGAAGTCTATCAAAGATTTCAGAAGATCCGTTCCCGGGCGAGCGACACTCAATTGAGACGGCGGCTTGTAACACACCGACCCCTCGTTACGCGGGAGGCGCCTTTGACCCCCTCTTGGCGCGCCAGAGGCGCTACCTCTTCCTACTCGCGGACTCCGTGCGCTCGTGGCGCTCGCCGAGTCGCGGTTGAACATCGCTTGGACGGCGGCGGCGCTCGTCCTCCGGCCCAGGAACGTCGTTGAGACGGCCTGGTTGCTGAAATACTGCTTGATGACGTCGTCGAGCCCGGGATCGAACAGGACGGATCGGCGAACTTGCCAGGAGGGGCCTCGCCCATGTCGGTCCAGCGGAACAGGCCCAGGACGTCGTGCACGTGGCCCGACCTATACAGAGCGGGTTGCGACCTGCTCTTCGCCGCCTTGCCCGCGACCGTCGTTGCGTGGCGGCGGCGTCAACGCCCGCGCGCGAGCTCGGTGCCGACGCGCAACCGCTCGAGGTACTTCTCGTACACGAACGACCGATCGCGTTTCTTCCCCGTGGTCTCGGCAAGGACTCCCGCGCTGACGAGCACCTCGATCGCGCGCCCCGCTGTCGGCTTCGTCGTCTCAACGAGTTTCATGGTGGATGCGACGGTGACGACGGGATGCCGCGGCAGGAGCTCGAAGAGGCGCAAGGCCACGATCGATATCCCGGCGTGCCGGAGCACGCGCTCGCGATCCGCCGCGACCAGCGCGAATAGCTCTCGCGCAGACATCACAGCCTCGTCCGCTATGGTCGCGACGCCGTCGAGGAAGAAGTCGAGCCACCCCTCCCAATCGCCTTCGACACGCACCGCTGTGAGGCGGCGGTAGTACTCATCGCGATGCCGTTTCAAAAACAGGCTCAAGTAAAGGAGCGGCTTCGTCAAAAGCTTCCAGTGCTCGAGGACGAGCACCACGAGCAAACGCCCAATGCGCCCATTGCCATCGAGGTATGGATGGATCGTCTCGAACTGCACGTGTAGGAGGCCCGCGCGCACGAGCGGCGAGAGGTCGTCGTCGGCGTGTACGTACCGCTCGAATGCGCTCAGCAGGTCGCCGAGCGCGTGGGGAGGCGGCGGTACGTAGGCGGCGTTTCCGGGACGGCTTCCGCCGATCCAGTTCTGGCTTCGGCGCACCTCGCCGGGGGCCCGCTCGGCGCCGCGCACGCCGCGCATCAGGCGGCGATGCACTTTGTTGAGCAAGCGCATGGAGATCGGTAGGCCCTTCGAGGACGCGAGCTCCTTCCGCGCAAATGTGAGCGCGTCGAGGTAGTTGCAGAGCTCCTCGACGTCCGCGTTGGCCGGAGTGTCGGGCTGTTCCCACGCCTCGAACGTGAGGAGATCGACGAGCGTCGCCTGCGTCCCCTCGATCTGCGACGAGAGCACCGCCTCCTTGCGGACGAACGCGTAGACGAACCAGTCGACCGACGGCACCATCTCGCCCGCGAGCTCGAGACGCGCGAGGGCCTGCTCGGCCGCGCGCAGGCGCTGTGCAAGCGCGGCGCCCATAACGAGCGGCGGATCACTAGGAGGAAGCGGTTTCGGAATGAACGCCGCGACCTCCTCTTCGCCGGCGGAGGTTCGCTCATGGCGTCCTGTGATTCGCTTTGGAGAGTCCATCGTGGTCCGTGGCGCGCTGGTGAAGCGGACGTGACGCGGCGCCAACGCTAGGAAAGGATGCTTTCCTTGCTGCGACCGCTAGTCAAGCTGACTTTACTAGCAATGACGTCGTCGTAAACAACGCAATCCTCTGCCATTCGCCAGGTCACTCCTTTCGACGTCCGAACTGGCACCAAGCGCCCTGCTTGCGTTCCGATCGCGGAGGATCACGTCCGGCTGCGTATCACCGAACGCCCGGCGCGTCGCACCCCGTCCGTTCGTCTAGCAGGGCGCGACGGTCATCGTCCGTGCCCGTGGCGTTCTCGCCCGCGCTCTGCATCGGCGCCCCAAGCGCCAAGCCGAGTGCCTCGACGCACCGGGACAGCGCCTGGGCTTCCCTCGCCGCCGCGGACGACAGTGCGCCCAAGATGGCCGTCACGACGCCGTCACGATCCCCGGATTTATCGATGTTTGTGCCCCAATCCGGCTGCCTTCTAAGTCGCTGGTCGCAGGTTCGAGTCCTGCCGGGCGCGCAGTCGAGATCGCTCAGCTTTTTGGGATCGAGAGAAAAGGTCGTGACGGCGTCATGACGGCTCTCTCACCCGTCGAGAGCCCCCCGGGTAGTCACGCTGCCCATCCGGACCGGCCTTCTTCACGGCGGGCGTGGGGAACATGAGGCCGAGCGGGTTGTCGGGCGCATACGTGGGCAGCAGCTTGAGCCACTCCGTGGCTGCCTCTAGTGCGAGGCCGAAGAGCGGTACCCGCCGTGATTTTTTCTCGCCCGCTCGTCCCTTCGGCGGGCGATAGCGCTGCTTCTTCGCGTCCCAGGAGCCAAAGCGGACGACGACGTGGGGGTGGCCACCGTCGATGTGAACGTCCTCGATGTGTTTTCGTCCGAAGCCTGCAGCTCGGCGTCAGGCAAGCCCCGCCACCGGCGTGCCTTCGTTCAAGTATCGACCGTTACCGGTTCCTCGACGAGGGCGGAGGCCTCGAAGGTAGGAGCGAGGCCTTTGTGCTTGGCAAGAAGCAGGAGGTCCCATGACCCTGCGAACTGGCATTCAGGCATCTCGGAGATGTTTGGTCGCTACGAGTCGTTGCCCACGAGCATGAAATACAGCGTGAACAGGGCGAAGAGCGTGATCAGGCTCGCGACCCCGATTCCCACGGCTTTCCAATGAGACTGGCGCCCCGCCGTTGCGAGTCGAGTCTGGTAGTCCCCGACCTGGCTGGTTTTGGCGAAGTGGTAGAGCGCGGCGGTGTACGTCACGGGCAAGCTCGAATGGGGAATGTTCTTCGGCAACACGAGGGCCACGGCAAGCGCGGCAGCGGTGCCAACGACGCCCCAAACGAGGGCCTGAGTACGCGCGGACCGACGTCCGAGCGTCGCGTAGTTCGACGCGAGTAAAAGGGACCCGGCAATGGGCCCTCCCAGGAACGTGGCAATGCCAACCTGCGGCGGGGTGTAGACCTTTCCTTGTGCCTTCGAAGAGGCCGGGACTTCGCCTTTGGGCGGCTGGTAGACGTCGAGCTCGAAAGGCACCTCGCTCTTCCTATTACGTCGAGCGTGCCGCGTCGAGCTGCTGCGTCGACCCGGTTGAACGCTCGCCCAGGAAGCCGCACGGGTGATTGATTGCACGGCTCGGCCTGCAGAGAGACAGCGCCATCGATTTCGGACGATCAGCCTTGGAAAATCGCCGTATCAATGCCAGGAGCTGCGGCACGGTTTTCGACGTTGACACCGCCGCGGAAGACGTTTGGATCGACGACTATGCCATCG
>CAZHED010000075.1:0-18466 GCA_964531095.1 uncultured Polyangiaceae bacterium
GTGAACGAAGGCGGGGTCTGCATCTGCGATAACTTCTCGATGCCGCAATGTCCCGCCGGCGCCGGAGGGGGAACGAGCTGCTCTGCGGGCAGCGCATGCATGGGATGTTTTGAGAATGCTGGCTTCGGTTGCAATTGTGCCGATGCCGGTCCCCCGCATGTGCCGGACGCGGCTGGCCCGTGGTGGGCATGCGTAGGCAGCGGATACGCGTGCATGGGTGGCGGCATCTGAGGAGTCGGGGGAAAGTGGCCAGGTAAGGGGGAAAGCGCGGGAGCAGCCGCCTACGCCGATCGCGTCGGCGCCCATGGGCATAGAGATCTCCGGGAGCGACAGCGGCGCCGGGGGCGTCTTTTTCAGTCACTCGTCTCTCCGATCGCACGGCCCGTTGCACATTCGCGCCGGCAAGGGAGGTCCCAACGGCCCGGGCGGCAACGTCGTTTTCGAAGACGGCCCTGTCGAGGGCCTGCCCGGCGCGCCGCAGAGACCGTAAGCCGTGTCTCCCGCCGTAATGCTTGGCTTGGCACTGGCCAACACCTTGGTCGGGTGCTCCTCGCGTCGTCGGCGGTGCGATCGCTGAGTAAGACCGGCGGCGGGGCGCCTCACCCGACGCGACCGCCCCGCCCTGTCGCTAGCAGGCGCGTCCGAGCCCGCGAGCCCATCCCCGAGGCCAGGGCCCCGGCGAAAGGCCCGCTTGCGGGGCATCGTTGGCGGAGCGCCGGGGCGGGGGCTAGGAGCTGGCGCGGCGGAACCGCCGGCCGGGCGCTGCCGGAATCGCTTGCGTGCCGCTCTTCGTGCGCGTCCGCTCCGCCAGCCGAGCGGAGAAATCGATCGGCCGGATCGCGGCAAGCTTCTTCGCCTCTTGCGAGGTTTCGAAGGTGCGCAGATCATAGGACTGCTGAAGGTTCAGCCAGAACTCGACCGACGTTCCCAGAGCGCGAGCCAGCCGCGACGCGGTCTCCGCCGAGACCCCCCGGCGCTCGCGCACCATTTCGGTCACGCGGTTGGTCGGAACGCCGATGATCTGAGCCAACGCGTTCGCGCTCATGTTCAGGGGCTCTAGGTACTCCGCGCGTAGAATCTCGCCGGGGTGGATCGGGCGCATGCGGTTGACAGGCGTGCTCATGGGGACCTCAGTGGTAGTCGACGAATTCTATGTCTTCGGCGCCGTCGGGCGTCCAGCGGAAGCAGAGGCGCCATTGCTTGTTGACTCGGATCGAGTGCTGCCCCTTGCGGTCGCGGCCCAGCGCTTCCAGCTCGTTGCCGGGCGGAGAGCGCAAGTCATCGAGACTCGTGGCAGCCTCAAGCATCTGGAGCTTGCGTTCGATGGCGTTCCGGTGTGCGGCGAAGCGCTTGGATGCATGGCCCTCATCGATCCGCTGCGTTTCCTTGCATCGAAACGATGCGGATCATCAGAGGATAGCCTAGCGCCTGTACGTTGTACGTTAAGCGTACAGCGCATCCTAGCCGCCTACGCCGCCCGCTCCCGGTCGACCTGACACGGCGTCAAGGTCGGCGCGCCATTGAGCAAGGCCCGCTCGGCCTTCCGGGGGGCCATCGGCTTCGCGATCGCCGCCTTGGCCGCCTTCGTCCCGCGGGCGTCCAGCCGAAGCGTTGTCCTTGCGCGGGGCGTCCGCGCCATCCTAGCGGCGGCGATGTACCCGCAGCGTCGTAGATCGAGGGCGTGAGGCGTCCACCGCGCCAAACTCATGCCTTCAGACCTCGCGACCTCGCGCCATTAAATTAAATCGCTTCCCCGCGGCAAACCCCTCCCGCCCAGGACTTAAAGCCAGTGAGGGGCACGGCGCCCGGGCATGTTGCCCGGCGGGGTGCAGCTCACGGTCGACAGGACAGACCAGAAAGGAGGAGTACTGAGATGGGCAAAGGAAAGAGCACCGAAATCGCCCTCGCGGGGCAGTTGATCGCGGGGACGAACAAGCACTTTGCGAACACGAGTCAGCTCGCGTTCGCAAGTGCGACGTTCACGCCCGCTCAAGTCACGGCGTCTTTGCAGACGATCGTGAAATTGCGCAACGACGTGAACGCTGCCCAGGCCGCGACCAAGGCGAAGCTTGCTGCCGAACAAGCCCAAGCGCCGACTCTGCACAGCTTCATGGCTGCGTACGAGTCGTTCGTGAGGGCCACGTTCAGCAACTCGCCCGACGTCCTCGCTGACTTCGGTTTGACGAAGAAGGCGCGGACGCCGCTGACAGTCGATCAGAAGGCCGCGGCGGTCGCGAAGCGCGAGGCGACTCGCGCGGCGCGGGGCACGATGGGCTCGAAGCAGAAAAAGACCGTCAAGGGGACCGTGACAGGGGTCGTCGTGACGCCGATTTCCGCTTCGCATCCCGTCGCGACGGTGAATAGCGGCACGAGCGCCCCAGGTGTGGGCGCCACGGCCGTGACCGCACCGCGCACCACCTAGAGCGGTGGTGTGAACAACCAGGGAAGGGGGAGAGGCCGCCGGTGGCGGGCGACCTCTCCCCGTCCCGCTACGTGGGATTCCGCACACCAATGGACGAACCGCCAGAATGCACATCACGAACGATGTCGTCCTCCCTCGCTCATCTCGCGCGCCATTGTGCGTGGAAATCTCACTTCATTGACTTCAAAATTGCTTTGACGCTGGATCGCGTCGCCGAATCAAGACAGCATTGGGACAATGCGCGATTTCTTGCCCGGCCGCCTCGGGGCGCTCGCCGTCTGCGTCGTTCTCCAAAGCTGTTCCTCGGCCCCGTCGGGCAGCGCCCCCGACGCCGGGAGCGTCTCGGCAGGTTCCGACGCCGCCAACGTGAACCTATCGAGCGTGACATTTCACAAGGACGTCGAGCCGATCGTCCAGAAGACATGCCAGCCGTGCCACGTGTCCGGGGGAATCGCCCCCTTTGCTCTGGCCACGTACGCCGATGCGAAGGCGTACGCCGACTTGATCGTCGCGCAAACGAGCGCGGGCACCATGCCCCCGTGGGCCGCCGTCGAGACGTCCGAGTGCACCCCTGGCTACGGATGGAAGGACGATATTCGCTTGAGCAGCGCCAGTATCGCGCTGATCAAAGCGTGGCGCGATCAGGGCTCCGTCGAAGGCGACCCCAAAGACGCTCCTCCACCCGTCGTGCCGAAGCCGCTCGCCCTCGACGGCGCGCAGCTCGTGCTGTCCCCAGCGGCGCCCTATTCGCTCGTCGACGGGCCGGAAGATCAGTTTCGCTGCTTCGTTCTCGATCCCAAGCTGACCCAACCGAGCTACGTCAACGGGACGTTCATCGTTCCCGGAAACAGCACCGTCGTGCACCACGCGCTCGTGTTCGCGGACACCGGCGCCGCGAGCAAAGCGCTCATCACCGATTCGGCCACCGGGAGCTACGACTGCTTCGGCGGCCCCGGGTTTTCGAACACCACCCTCGTGGCCGCTTGGGCGCCCGGCAGCGTTCCGGTCGAATACCCCGCGGACGTCGGCGCGGAGCTCGCCCCGGGATCCCTCCTCGTCATGCAGGTGCACTACCATCCGCACTCCGCCACGGCGGTGCCGGGTCCGGACCAGACCAAGTTCCAAGTCCGATTCGCGGCGTCCACTCCGGGGCATCTGGCGACGGCGATGCTCCTCGGCAACTTCGCCTCGGCGGCGGCCACCACGGGGCTATTTGCAGGCACCGGCCTTCTGCCCGGTCCCGATGATCCGCCCGCGGGCCCCGTCTTCGACATCCCACCGGGGGTTCGAGGGCACACGGAGACCATGCAGGTGACGGTCCCGGCGACGTCGCCCCCGCTTCAAATCGTCGGGGTGGCCGGACACCAGCACTACGTCGGCAGCGCGGTGGAGATTTCCGTCACGCGAACCAACGCGCAAGAGTCGGCGGCGCCGGCCCAAGAGTGCCTGCTGTCGATCCCGACGTGGAACTTCGACTGGCAGCGCTTCTACATGTACGACGCAACGCTCGATCGGCTCCCCAAAGTGATGGCGGGGGACGTCGTGCAAATCAAGTGCACGTACGACAATACACTTCAGAACACCCAGCTCGCGGCGTCGCTCGCCTTCCGAGGGCTTTCTCAGCCGCAGGACGTGAAGCTCGGCGAGACGACCCTCGACGAGATGTGTCTCGGCGCGTTCTTGGTCATTC
This sequence comes from uncultured Polyangiaceae bacterium, assembly GCA_964531095.1. Lineage (GTDB taxonomy): Bacteria > Myxococcota_A > Polyangia > Polyangiales > Polyangiaceae > Palsa-1150. Next base: position 4,113 of record CAZHED010000075.1, read on the forward strand.
AGTGAGCCCTCTCGTACCACAGCGCATCGCGTAGCCGCGCCGATCAAAACGCCCCTCTCCATCCCAAAGTCACGCTCCGCACGGAGGGATCGATCGTCGCCGTCGGCCGACCCCCATCCCGCGCTCGCCGCGGCCAGAGCGCCCATGCCGCGACGCTCGAAATCACTCCCGCACCCAGCAGGAGGTCGCCGGTCACGAACCGCCATTCGACTTCGGCGCGCTCGTGTCCGCCCGGGCAGGTGGGGTCGCTGTTGCATTGCTGCAAAAAGACGTAGCCCGATAGGTCGAGAACCGCGCCGGCGGCGAGCGAGGCGAGCCCGAGCGCGCCCAGGGTGTATGCCGGCGCGCGCGTAGCTTCCTCGTGGGGTACGTCCGGCGCGGCGCGCGGCTCGGCGGGAATCGCGAGCGGCGGCGGCGGCAGAGGCGGCAAGTCCACTCCGAATTGGACCGTGATCAGGCGCTCCTTGTCGCCCGCCATGACCACGGCCGATTGGTCGATATCGGTCTCGCCAGCGAGCTCGAATCGAAAATGGTGCTCACCCGGATCGAGCGCCACGGGCTTTCCGTCGATCCGTTCGGCGCGCACCTCGCCGTCGACGCTCACGCGCACGTCGGAGATCTCCTTTCCGTGCGCGCGTGCGCCGAAGACCACGGTCGGAGTGAGCTTGTCCATCTCCCCCAGCCAGCCGACGCAGCCCTTGCGCACTTCGCCTGGGCACTCGTCGGCCGCGCACGCGATGAACCGTTGGCGCGCATCGCGATAGGCGCCGCTATCGCGCAGTCGCTGGCCCTCTTCGGCGGCGTCGAGGCACGCCTTCACGTCCGCCGCAGCCGCCGCGGGCCACGCGAACGCGGCGCACACCCCCAGGAGCGCCGGCCCGGCCAGGCCCCGCCCGCTCGTCACTGGAAGCACTCCGGCTTGTAGATGAGGTGGCCCTTCGAATCCGCGTAATACGGGGGATCGCACGCCGTTTGCGCCCCAGCTGGCGCAAGCACGGGCCGCACGGGCGCGGGCTTGACCTCTGCCGCCCGCGTCGTCCGGACCGAGGCGGCGCTCGGCGAAGGGCGAAGGAGCGCGCCGGGCGGTTCGGGCGGCGACGGAGCTCTCTCGGCGACGGTGGCTCCCGCGCTCGCACGGTTCGGCGCGGCGGGGACTGGGGTTACCGGGGGTACCCGAGGCTCGGCGACGTGCGACGTCGGGTTTCGGCCCGACAGGACGCGCGCGCCGATGGCCGCGGCGCTCACGACCGCGACCGCAAAGAGAGCGGCCATCCGGTACCGGCTTTGGCGGTGCGGCTCCCGCGCGGCGGGCCTTGTGGCGCCGGCGGGCGTCGGCACCGGCGGCGTCCGCACACTCTCCGTGGATACCCGATCGGCTCGGGACTCGTTTTCGATCTGCGCCACGCGAGCGGCGCGGCTCGCGAGGTCGTCGCCGGCGAGGTGCTCGACCCACTCGCCCACTTGCGACGCCGATGCCAGCGGCGTGCGCGCCTCGATCTCTCGCGCCATGTCGCGCCCCGTCGCGTACCGGGCCGAGAGATCTCGGGAAAGGCCCCGAAGAACGACCGCGTCGAGTTCGGCTCCGACCTCGGGAGCGACTTTGCTCGGCGGCGCGATCGGAGCGGAGAGCACGCGCGCGAGGACGGCCGGCTCGCTGTCGCCGGTGAAGAGCCGTGTTCCCGTGAGGGCTTCCCAGAGCACGATCGACGCCGCGAAGACGTCCGACTGCCGCGTCACGCCCACATTCGTGACCTGCTCGGGCGCCATATACGCAAACTTGCCTTTGACCTGTCCCTCGCGCGTGACCTGTGTCGCTCGCCCGGTCGCCTTCGCGATCCCGAAGTCGAGCACGCGCGCGCATCCGTCGGCACCGACCAGGACGTTCTGCGGCGAGACGTCGCGATGCACGATATCGAGGGGGTTGCCCCCTTCGTCGGTCGCCTCGTGTGCGGCGTGCAGCCCTTGCAACACACCGACGAGGATCGAGGCCGCGACGGCGGAGGGCAAGCGCTCGCCGCGGCTTTGCGCCGCGAGGAGCAGCTGCGCCAGCGAGACCGCCGGAACGTATTCCATGATCAGCGCAATCTCGCCGTCGGAGCTCACAACGTCGAGGGTCTGCACGACGTTCGGGTGGTGGATGCGCGCCGCGAGCCGGGCCTCTTCGATGAACATGGCGACGAACTCGGGATCGCGCGCGTACTCGCGATGCAGCCTCTTGATGGCCACTGTGCGGGCGAAACCGAGCGGCCCCAGCATCCGCCCGTAGTGAACCGTGGCCATCCCACCGGCCGCCATGGCCTCGTAGGTTCGATAGCGGCCGACCGCGCGTCTGCCGGAGACGTTTTCGGCTTCGCCCACGAGAACGTATGCTAGCAGGGTGACGTCGTCTCCGCGTGTGGGTCCTGGCACCGAAGAAATCACGAGAGCAGCGCAATTGCCCGCGGATGAGCGCGCGCAGGGCAGTCCGGAGGCGGCGAGCTTTCGCCTCGTCGTGGTCGACGGGCTGGACCTCGGGCGCGAGCTTCGCGTCGATGGCGGCGAGCCATCGCGCCTTCTCGTCGGCAAAGGCCCCTCCGCCGACCTCAAGCTCGTCGACCCCGCCGTATCCCGCCGCCACCTTGCCCTCGAGATCGAGCGTGGCCGACTCCGCGTCACGGACCTGGGGTCGACCAACGGGACACAGATCGACGGCCACGAAGTGGTCGACGCGTTCGCGCGGGGCGGAGAGACTCTTCGCATCGGTGCGACGAGCCTGCAGGTCGAGCGTCTGGTGTCCTCCGCCGAGGCGCCCCCTTCGCACGGCGCATCCCGGTTCGCGCGCGTCATCGGCGCGAGCCCCGCGATGCGTCGACTCTACCCTGTGTTCGAGCGCCTGGCGGCGAGCCAAGTGCCGGTCGTCATCGAGGGCGAGACGGGCACCGGAAAAGAAGCGCTCGCCGAGGCCCTGCACGAGGCCGGTCCTCGCGCGGCTCTTCCCTTCGTGGTGTTCGACTGCACTTCCGTCGCGGCCAACCTGATGGAGTCCGAGCTGTTCGGGCACGAGCGCGGGGCATTCACGGGAGCATCGGCGGCGCGCAAGGGAATGTTCGAGCTCGCCGAAGGGGGAACGCTCCTCATCGACGAGATCGGCGACCTCGATCTGCCGCTCCAGTCGAAGCTCTTGCGGGCGGTCGAGCGCTCGGAGGTCCGGCGGGTCGGCGCGTCGAAATCGATTCGATGCAACGTACGACTGATCGCGGCCACCCGTCGCGACCTCGAGCGCGAAGTGCAGCAGGGACGCTTCCGCGACGATCTCTTTCACCGGCTTGCGGTCACCCGGGTCGAGCTCCCGCCGCTACGCAAGCGCCGAGAGGACATTCCGCTGCTGGCTCTCCACTTCTGGCAGAGCCTCGGCGGGACGCCCGGCGGCCCTCCCGGCACGCTGGTCGACACGTGGTGCGACATGCCGTGGCCCGGCAACGTGCGCGAGCTCCGCAACGCCGTGGCGCGACGCATCGCCCTGGGCGAGCTCGATCGTTCGGCACGAGGTGGGGAGGGGAGCGCGCAGCCGCCTTCGGGCGGCGAGAGCAACGAGCTCGAGATCGGCGACGTGCTCGGTTTGAATATGCCGTACCCCAAGGCGCGCCGGGAGGTCCTCGAGTCCTTCACGCGCCGTTATGTCGCGCGGGCTCTCGAGGGCAGCGGCGGCAACGTGGCGCAGGCCGCCGCGGCATCCGGAATCGCGAGGCGCTACTTTCAGCTTCTGCGCGACCGGCGCGAAAAGTGAGAACCATGCCGTCACCCCATCCCGCGGCGCGTGCCCTGGGAGCGACATGACCAAGGCGGCTATCCCCGTAGCACTCATTGCCGCGGTTGCCGCGGGTGCGGCGTGCTCCATTTGGGCCGCTCTCGACGACCCGTACAAGACCGAGTTGCCGGGCTTCCGCGACGCGGGCGACTCCGCACAAGATGCCGCTGATGACGCAGGCAGCCGCGACGCGGCGGTCGCAGGTAGACGCGTGCTCGACGCCGGGTTCGTCCCGTACGCGATCGCCGTCCGCGGCGACACGGTCTATGCGGCGGATCCCCAAGGCGGCGTCCACGTGGCATACGACGCGAGCGCGGCCTTCATGCCATTCTGGACCGGCGACGGCGGCGACACGTTCAGTCTGCAGACGAACGGAATCGCGGCCACGGCCGCGGGTGTATTCTGGACCGTGAGCGGCGGAATTCACTATTGCAGTGTCGACGGCGGCGCCTGCGGCTTCTTCCCGAGCAATGCTCCCCGCGACATCGCCGCGGGCAGTTCGGTCGTCGCGTGGATCGACAACAGCGGCGTTCGGACGTGCCCCGCCGGTCTCGCGGGATGCGTGCCCACGACCATTCCCGGGTCGAGGGGCGCGCTCAGTCTCGCGGTCATACCCACAGGAGGCGTCGCCTGGACCGACGGAGGCAGCGCGATTCAGCTCGACGAAGGGGCGGCGACACGATCCATCCCGGTTCGTTTCGACGTCGCGGCCGTAGCGGTCGACGCGGTGTCCGGCAATCTCTCCTGGGTGGGACAGGGAGGGGTCGGGTACGTACGCCTCGATGGCGGCGGTGCCGACTCTCCGTTGACGTCCACGACCAAGCCGATTGAGCTCTTCGCGAGATCCGGGGTGGCGTATTGGAGCCTCCGGGGAAATAGCGGGATCGTCCTCTACTGTCGTGTCGACGCCGACGCCGGATGTGCCCCCAAGGAGCTCGTCAACGGCTTGACCCCCGCCCCCACCACCAACGACGGGATCGCGGCTACGTCGCGCGACGTGCTCGCCGTCGTGAGCTCGAACTTGACGAGCGAGCTTTTCGTCTGGCGGCTTACACCCTGACCGAGGGGGGTCTAATCCTGCGATGCGATCGAACCGATCCATCGTGGATCGATCCGATCGCACCCATGCAGGCGCGATTGTCCGGCGTTTCTGCCCTACGCGCTTCCGGCCCGCGTCTTGCTCCCTTGCCGTTGGCTTGGCCGCCAACGCCACCCTCCTTTCTCCCCGAGACTATTGAAAGGTCGCTCATGGTGCTCCGCCCCAACCTTGCTCCCTTGTCGACCGCCATGGATCGCACCGTCCGACATGCCCTCCCCATCGCGGCCGTCTTCGCGGGCGCAATCGCGTGCTCTGGAAAGGCTCCAGGGTCTCTGTCCCACGCTCCGTCGCAAGCGAGCGCGGGAGACGGCGGCGGCGGCGCCCTCGCGCAAGCCGATGCCGGAGCTCCCTTTCAAGGGGATCCGCCGAGTGTGTACGTGGCCAAAGTGAAGACCGTCCTCGTCGGGCTGCCACCGACGGACGACGAAGTCCGCGCGGTCGAGGCCGATCCGTCGCAGCTCGCGGCGCTGGTCGACGGCTGGATGCAACTGCCGCAGTACAGCCAGAAGATGCTGCGCTTCTTCGAGCTCGCGTTTCAGCAGACTCAAGTGACCGACGTCGACTTTGCGGACCAGTTTTACCCCAGGCGAATCGATCTCAACGCGACCACGACGCCGCTCCTCGTGCAAAACGCGCAGGAGAGCTTTGCTCGCACGATGATCGAGCTTTCGTCGCAGGGACATCCGCTGACCGAGGCGATGACCACCCCGCAGATCATGATGACCACCGCCATGAAGGAGCTCTATGCGCTTCTCGACGTATGGCAGGTCGACGACGCAGGCAAGGTCACCGATCGCTTCCGAGCCGCAAACCCGGCTCTGACGATCACGGTCGAGGCATCGCAAGGCCCCATTCCGATCGCGCAAACGCTCGACCCCACGAGCCCGAACTACATGCATTGGTACGACCCCGACGTGGCCATAGCGGACATGCGAATTGCCGGCTGCCAGGCGGACCCGATCGTGTACCCGGCGAGCGCGCTGACGCTGCATTACCTCTTGCTCGGGTCTCTCGATGGCGGCAAGTCCGCGGCGGGAACCGCGTGCCCGCAGTACGCCGGCACGGCCACGGCCGCGCAGCTCACGGCAGGCGACTTCGCCGACTGGACCATGGTCACCCTGCGCCAGCCCAACGCAGGCGAGCCCACCACGTCGTTCTACGACTTGCCGACGCTACGCACGGCGACCGAGCTCGTTCTCGGGATCCCGCGCGTGGGCTTCTTCAGCACGCCCGCATTCTTCGCCAACTGGCAGACCAACATCAGCAACCAGATGCGGGTCACGATGAACCAGACGCTCATCGTCGCAACCGGGTCGCAGGTCGACGGCACGGACACGACGATCGCGCCGGGCACGCCCGGCCTCGATCCCGTGCACGTCAACCAGGCCGAATGCTTCGGATGTCACGCGAGCCTGGATCCGACGCGATCGATCTTCTCGTCGACGTGGTCTTGGGACTACCACACCCAAGTCGAGTCGACGTGGACGGCGCAGCCCGGTCTCTTCGCGTTTCGCGACGTCACGCAGCCGGTCACGACGCTCGCCGATCTCGGCGCCGTGCTGGCCAAGCACCCGCTCGTGGCGTCCGCTTGGGTGCAAAAGCTCTGTTACTACGTCAACTCCGTCGCGTGCGCCCCCGATGACCCGGAGTTTCTGCGCCTGGCGAGCTCCTTTCAGGCGGGGGGCTACGCGTGGAACGCGCTCGTGAAGTCGTTCGTCACGTCGCCCATCACGACGCATGCCGCCGACACGCGAACGGCGCAAGTGAGCGGCGAAGTCGTCGCCGTGGCGCGGCGCGACCACCTCTGCGCGGCGCTCAATGCCCGCCTGGGGCTGACCGACGTGTGCGGGCTCGACGCGCTCGGCAAGCGCGGGATGGCGACGACGGTCCCCGAGATCGTCTCGGGGCTGCCCTCCGACGCGTACGGGCGCGGGGCCGTGGAGCCGATATTGCCCAATCAGCCGACGCTCTTTTTCCGGGCCGGCACCGAGAACATCTGCGAGGCCGTTGCGGCGATGGTCGTCGATCCGACCTCGACGACCGCGGGGCAAGCCCTTTGGTCCAGCACGAAACCGGACGCGGCGATCGCCGATTTCGTGAGCACCGTGATGGCGGTGACTCCGTCGGACGCGCGGTCGGCTCCGTTGCAGTCGCTGCTCAAGGCCCACTTCACGTCGGCGACGCAGCAGCCAGGCATCACCGCCACGCAGGCGCTGCGGTCCACGTTCGTCGTCGCATGCTTGTCGCCATCGGCGACGTCGATTGGTCTGTAGGGGAAGGACGCTATCCATGATTTCTCGGCGTGATGCTCTTTTGTCGACCCTCTTCGGATCCGGCTACGTTGGGCTGCGAGCGCTCGCCACCGGGCTGCCCGCGTCGCTCTTGCTCAGGCCTCGCACCGCACTGGCGGCCCCCTCGGCGATGTGCGTGGCGCCCGACAAAGCGCAGTACATCATCTTCAATACGTCGGGCGCCGGCGATCCGATCAACGCGAACGTGCCCGGCACCTACGAGGACACGAAGATCGCGCACAGCGCCGATCCTTCGATGGCTCCGACGTCGCTGACGATCCAGGGTCAGACGCACATGGCGGCGGCTCCTTGGGCGACGCTGCCCCAGAGCGTGCTCGATCGGACGGTCTTCTGGCACTTGATGACGAACACGCCGGTGCATCCCAAGGAACCGCAGGTCCTTCAGCTGATGGGCGCGACGCAGGCCGGCGAGATGTTGCCGTCGCTGCTGGCGAAGCAGATCGCGCCATGCCTCGGCACCATTCAGCCGCAGCCGATCAGCGTGGGTGCCGCCTCGCCGTCCGAAGCGCTCACCTATGGCGGGGCGGCGCTCCCCGTCGTTCCCGCGCTCGCCCTCAAAGCGACGCTGACCAACCCCGCCGGGCCTCTGACGACCCTGCAACCGCTTCGAGACCAGACGCTCAATCAAATCTACGACGTTTACAAAACCGCCGCGAGCCCCGCCCAGCGCCAGTACATCGATTCGCTGGTCACCTCGCAAGAGCAGGTTCGAAACATCGGCCAGAGCCTCCTGAGCGCGCTCTCATCGATCAAAGACAACAGCGCGAGCTCGCAAGTGCTGGCCGCGATCACGCTCATTCAGATGAACGTCGCGCCGGTCGTGGCGATCCACATTCCGTTCGGGGGCGACAACCACCGCGACATCGCCCTCGCGACGGAGACGGCGGAGACGGTCTCGGGGGTTGCGACGATTGCATCGCTGATGCAGCAGCTCGCGAGCGCGGGTCTGGCGGACAAGGTCACGTTCATGTCCCTCAGCGTGTTCGGGCGCACGCTGGGGTCGACCAACACCGACGGGCGCCAGCACAACAGCAACCATCAGGTGTCGATCACCATCGGCAAACCGTTCGTCGGCGGCGTCGTCGGCGCGGTCGGGCCGGTGGGAAACGACTACGGGGCGTCGGCGATCGACTCGAAGACCGGCGCTGGGAGCTCGAGCGGCGACGTCAAGGCCGCCGACACCCTGGCCGCGTTCGGCAAGACGATGCTGGCCGCCGTCGGCGCGGACCCCGCGGTGATCACGTCGACGACGGGAAAGGTCGTGGGGTCCGCCCTGGCGTGAGCCCGAGGCGCGGGCGGCTCACTGGGCGGGCGCCTGAAGGCGAAGCGTCGTGGTGAACGACAGATTGGACTCGTCCGTATGGCGCTCGGCGTTGAAGAGATCGAGCGGATACTGCTGCCCTTTGACGAGCCCGAGAGAATCGAGGTCCACCGACTTCTGTTCGCGCGGGTGGACGCCGCCGAGATCGATCGCGAGCTTGTTGTCGATGAAGACGAACACGTCGTCGTCTCCGCTGAACGAGAACGTCTCGCCGCCGTTGTAGACGAAGACCGTGTGGAGCTCGGTCGTGAACGAATAGTTGTGCGCCTGGCCCTGGTTGCCGAACGCCGTCGCGTACGGCGTGCCGTCGTCGATCGGAAACCACATCTTCGTCGGGTCACCCTGCGAAAGCGCGACTCCCGAGACGAGGCTGTCGTATCCGGAGGTGCCCTGCGCGCCGGCCGTCAGCGTGACCGGGTATTGCCGCGTGATGTTGCTCCCCGGGACGTCGTGGTACCACTGGTCGAAGTACTGCTTGCCGTGGGTGGTGGTCGTCATCCCGGTGGGATTCCGGTAAACCGGCTTGTGGTCGGCGCCCAGCACATCGGCCACGATCGCGCCCTGATCGTCGGCGATGACGTTCTCGAAGTCCGGATTCGTGGTCGGGTCCGACGCGTTCCAGAACTTGAAGTCGCGGATCGTGACGACGAGCGTCGACACGCCTGCCCCACCCGCGCCGCCTCCGTCGCCGGTGGTACCCACCGCGCCTGGCCCGGGCAGCACCAGCGGTCCCTGGCCGCCGCCCGATGCCCCTCCGCCGCCGACACCCGAGCCGCCCATCCCCCCGGCCTGCGTCCCGCCGCCACTGCCGCCACCCGAGCCGCCGATGCCCCCGGCGGGCGGTGCGACGCCGCTGCAGGCCATCATGCCCATGCCGAGGGATCCAAGGCCGAAGACGGCCAAACGAATGGGAGACACTGGCCGTAACGCTAGCGCGGGGCTCGTCCGTAGCAAGGCGTTCAGCCGCCCCTTCTACATTTTTCGGGTGGGGCGGTCGGCCCCGGGCACTGGAAGCCCGCGCTCCATCGATGATTTCGGCATCCCGCGGGCAACCGGCGTTATAAACTTTCGAGGCCATGCCTCGACGTCTTGCCCGCTCCACTTCGAAGCGGGAACCGAACGAGACGGCCGGGCTTCCCGCGATCGTGGGCGCCGTCGTCCTTTTCGCGGCGTGCACGGGGGCGGACCGGCAGCCTGCGACCTCGCCGGCCACGGAGTGCGAGGCCGACGCCCAGCCGGGGTTCGCCTGCGCCTGGGACGCGGGCTGTCATTGCATCAGTTTGACGACCAACTTGGCACCCGTCGCGAACATCCGATTCCAAATCGGAATGCCTCGGGACGACAGCGACTATCCCTACGGCCCGGGCGCTCTCCCCTCGGAAAACCCGCAGCCGGGGTCGACCGTCTACCTGTCCTCCGACGGCAGCTCCGATCCCCAAGGGGGCGCCTTTACCGTCTTTTGGAACGTGCAAGATCCGAACGGAACGTATCTTCCCATCGACCCCGATCCGAGAGCTGCGCGAGTATCGTTCTCGCCGCCTCGGCTCGGGACGTACACCATCACGCTCGAGGCCACGCAAGTCGGCGGATTGGGCCAGACAGGGCAGGCATCGCTCACCCTGCCTGTCGAGCCCAACCCCTGCGCGCCGGACGGTTTCTCACAGCCGTGCTCCGACGCCCTCCTGGTCGAGGGCGGCCAGTTCTACATGGGCTCGCCCGAGGGCCTGCCCAACGTGTGGGCTCCACGGGCCCTCGCGCAGGCGGCACTGGGCAACGACGACGAGCGCCCGCGCCATGCGGTCACTGTCGCGCCGTTTCTCCTCGACAAGTACGAAGTGACCGTCGGCCGATTTCGGCGGTATCTCTCCCGGTACGGTGGCTTCAGCCCGCCGGACGGAGCCGGTGCGAACCCCTTCATTCCCGGCAGCGGCTGGCAGAGCGACTCCTGGATGGGCACCATCGCCACGACGAACGACCACCTGAGCTTCGAGCTTCAAGAGTGCGGCGGCCCCTGGACGCCGCTCGCGGGGGCCAACGAAGCGCGCCCGGTGACTTGCGTCGATTGGTACCAGGCGTTCGCGATGTGCGTGTCGGAAGGAAAGCGACTTCCCACCGAAGAAGAGTGGGAGTACGCCGCGGCGGGCGGAAGCGAACAGCGGACGTACCCGTGGGGGGAGGCCGCGCCCACTCCGCGATTGGCCGTCTACGGATGCCTCTTTGATGGCGTGCCGGGATGCTCCGACGCGGACTTGCCGGTGGTCGGAAGCGTGCCGCTCGGGGCGGGCCGCTGGGGACAGCTCGACCTCGCCGGAAGTGTCTGGGAATGGACCCTCGATATGTACGGCACGTACACCACCGACCCGTGCGACAACTGCGCCAACCTGACTGCCGGCATGGGCCGCGTGTTTCGCGGCGGCGATTGGAGCTTCGACGATCCCTCGTACCTGCGCGCGGCTGTGCGCTTGGGCTTCGACCCCGCGTTTCCGGACCCGAGCCGGGGCTTCCGCTGTGCGCAGTCGCTGGTCGATGCCGGGCCACCGGTGTCGGACGGAGGAACGCTCGAGGCGGGAGAATCGGGACCGCCGGACCAGGCGGACGGGGGGGCGTCGCAGCCGGATGCAGACCCAGGCACGTCCACGGACGCCGCATCCGCATCCGACGCGGCGCCCTAGTACCCCGGGCCCCCTGGGACCGGCTTCGCCGCGGTCTTGTGTAACGCGGACTTTGGCGGGCTATTGAAAAAAACAAAAAGAACGAGAAAACCGCCAGCACGCCAGGATCGCCAAGAGAAATGATTGCCAGATTTTCTGGCTCTCGCATGGCGCCCCAGGCGTCCTGGCGGTTCGTCTCTCGCTTAACGGTCTCCTAGTTGCCGCAGCCGATGCGATTCGGACCGACCGCGATTTCGTCGATCCACCCGGAGTTCATCGACCCACCAAAGTATTGCCAGCCGAGCTTCAGACTCGTGACGACCGGCAGCGGGGCAAAGTTCGCCCCGCTCATCATCGCCTTTCCGGCCACGATCTTCATCTCCATCACTTCCGCCCCGTTGATGTAGAAATCAAACGAATCGTCCGGCTGAATCTGCCACTCCCAGCACTGCCACCCGTCTGCGGCAAGCGGGAAGGGGGGATCGTTCGCCGACGGCGCCTTCATGTTGTCCGTATATTGATCCGCCGCGAACTGGATCTGCGACTGCAGCTTGCCGCGCGAACCGCCGACGAAGTGGAAATCCATCGCCGTCGCCGTCGCGTTCGTTCCGGACATGTCGCCAAACACCGAGTGCGACATCGGAGCGGTGGTCATGTTGTTGAAGAAGAAGTAGCGACCCCAGAAGGCGTTGTTCGTCGCCTTGGTCGTCCCGGTGAACGTCTTGGTCTCGACCGCGTAGGCCGAGTTCGTCGCCGAGAAGTACATCGACTTCGCCCCGCGGTAGAACTTCGTCGTGGCGACCGCAATCGTGTCCGGCGCGGCCGCGGTGGGAGTGAAGTCGCTGGTCGCGCCTTCGAACCCGTCACAGAGCGTCGCGGAAATCGGCGGCATCATCGCTTGGGCGCACAGCGAGGGTCCGCCCGCGCCCGCGTCGCCACTGCCACCCCCGACTACGCCGCTGCCCGAGCCCGCGTCCTTGCCGGTGCCCCCACTGGAGCTGCTAGACCCGGAGCTGCCCCCGCCCGAGCTGCTGCCACCCGAGCTGCTGCTGCTGGAGCTCCCTCCGAATCCCGAGCTACTCCCGGCTCCGGAGCTGCTGCTGCCGGTCACGAAGCCGCTCGAGCTGCCGCCAACACCGGAGCTGGAGCCCGCGACTCCGGAGCTGCTGCCCGCGGCTCCACTGCTGGAGCCCGTCGCGCCGCTTCCCGAACCTTCGCCGCTTCCGGAGGACGACCCACCGCCGCCCGTATTGGTGTTGGTCGAGGGGGTCGACGAGCACGCGGCCATCACCGCAGCAAGCGGCACGACCATGGCAGAAAACGAGAAACCAACTTTGGGCGACATGGTGAAACGCATGGTGACCTTACCTCGTGAGTCCCAGTGTGCGAGCCTATGGGTCGCCAAGACCCATCGAACGAAGAAACCGACAACCGAGCTTCGGCGGCATTATTGACCGGAACGTGTGACGCGACAAGGGAAGTCGGCTCATCCTGTGACCACTTTCCCCCAAAAAGGAATGCGCCGCTCCGAGCGGATAGCGCCTTTTCTAGGCCAGAAAGCGGAAGGCCCGCAAACCCCTTGTCGGGTTCGCGGGCCCTCGCCAATCCACTTCCTGGAGTGCCCGGCCGGGGAGGCCGAGCGCTCAAGCCATTATGCCAAAATCTCGGTGAGCGCCGTGCCGGTGTAGAGCCCGATCTTCGTGGCCGGAAGCCCGTGCGCCGACAGAATCGACAGCAGAGCTTGGCCGGTGCAGTTCACCGGATTGCGCGGCCCGACGAGCGCGGTGGCGCCGCTTCGCGGAAGTGCGAGGGCCGGGCCCCGTCCCGAGCTGCCGTCGGTGTAGTTGATGTGCTGTCCGCCGAGCTTCAGCTTCCCGCTGGCACCGCCCGCCATGATGACCGGCATGTCCCAGTGGTTGTGGGAGGCTCCGTCGCCGATGTCGCTCGACAAATAGAACGTCGTGTTGTCGAGGACCGTGTTGCCGTCGACATCCATCGTGTTGTCGAGCGCGATGAGAAGGGTCGCGAGCTGCTGAATCTCCCACGTATCGATCTTCGTGAGCGCCGCGAGCTTCGTGGCGTCGCCGTTGTGGTGCGATGTTCCGTGGTGAGGAGTCGAGCTCCCAATCAGGAACTGGTAGTCGTTGTTGCTGGTCCCGTTGCCGACCATATACGTGATCGACCGCGTGATGTCGCAGGTGAAGGCGAGGCCCATCAGCTGGACGAACAGCGGCATGTCCGCCTGAAGAACGGTGCTCGGCGTGATTCCGCGGTTGAAGTTGAGCACTCCAGGAGACGCGGGTCGCGCCGGGATCGTGCACATCAGCGGCTTGGCGCTCGCTTGATTCTGTATCTGGGTCTCGATGTCGCGCACCGAGGTCAGATACTGATCGAGCTTTGCCCCGTCTGCCGCATTGAGCTTGGTGCGAAGCGACGTCGCCTGGGCGACGACCGCGTCGAGGATGCTCTTCTGCTCGGCGGCGCGGGCCGCGGCGGCCGCGGTGCTCGCAGGAGTCGGCATACCCGTCGTTGCCGACGTCGCCCCCGAGAACATCGCGTCGAACAGAAGCGCGGGGTCGTAGATGTTGGGGAGCGCCGCGCCGTTCTTCCACGATAGCGTGCGGGAGAAGCTGCAATCGGCGCGGTCACAGAGGCCGTTGTCGCCCTGCAGACCGATCTGCATCGACGACATCCGCGGGGCCGATCCGGCGTTGAGCACCGGCAGGAGGAGTTGGTCCACGCTCATGCGGGTTGCGTCCGTCGCGTGCCCGTCCACCGACATCATGTTGAGCATGATGCCGGTTCCCGAGCCGTGACCACCCGGCGGATTGCCGGTGGGCGACGGCTGCGGCAGAGCGAGATTCTCGTGGTCCAGCCCCGTCAGGATGGCGATCTTTTTCTGGATCGGCGCGAGCGGCGCCAGGATCGTCGTCGGAGTCCAGGCCGTGCCCACCGTGGCGGGGGTGAAGTTGTTCATGACCATGCCGTTCGGAACGAACCAGGACATGAACCGTCGGGGAGCAACGCCAGTCGCGGCTTGCGCTCGCCGCGTCCAGAGCGCAGAGGGAAGGAAGGGTAGCGTCAGCGATACCCCCGCCCCGGCGAGAAACAACCTACGCGATTTCAATGCGCTCATGTGACATCTCCACCTTTCGTATCTTTGGATATCACGGGCCGCCCCGAG
>CAZHED010000076.1:0-17813 GCA_964531095.1 uncultured Polyangiaceae bacterium
GGGACTTAACCCAACATCTCACGACACGAGCTGACGACAGCCATGCAGCACCTAACCACGCGTTCTCCGAAGAGCACCCCGATATTTCTACCAGGCTCGCGCGTTTTCTAACCCAGGTAAGGTTCTTCGCGTTGCGTCGAATTAAACCACATGCTCCACCGCTTGTGCGGGCCCCCGTCAATTCCTTTGAGTTTTAGCCTTGCGGCCGTACTTCCCAGGCGGGGTGCTTAATGCGTTGGCTACGGCACCACAGGAGTCAAAGCCCGTGACACCTAGCACCCATCGTTTACGGCGTGGACTACCAGGGTATCTAATCCTGTTTGCTCCCCACGCTTTCGTGTCTCAGCGTCAGTACTCGTCCAGTTGGCCGCCTTCGCCACCGGTGTTCCTCTCGATATCTACGAATTTCACCTCTACACCGAGAATTCCACCAACCTCTCCGGTACTCAAGCCTTGCAGTTTCGGGTGCACTTCCCGGGTTGAGCCCGGGGCTTTCACATCCGACTTGCATGGCCGCCTACACACGCTTTACGCCCAGTAATTCCGAACAACGTTTGCACCCTCTGTCTTACCGCGGCTGCTGGCACAGAGTTAGCCGGTGCTTGCTAAGGAGATACCGTCATCGCCGGAGGTATTGGCTCCGACTTATTCGTCTCTCCCCACAGGGCTTTACAACCCGAAGGCCTTCATCACCCACGCGGCGTCGCTGCGTCAGGCTTTCGCCCATTGCGCAAGATTCCCCACTGCTGCCTCCCGTAGGAGTCTGGACCGTGTCTCAGTTCCAGTGTGGCTGATCATCCTCTCAGACCAGCTACCCGTCTTAGCCTTGGTAGGCCGTTACCCTGCCAACTAGCTGATGGGCCGCGGGCTGATCCTCAGGTGCAAGCTTACATGTAGAGGCCTGCTTTTACCGCGGCCCCTTTCGAGGTCGTGGTCTTATGCGGTATTAGCCCTCCTTTCGGAAGGTTATCCCCCGCCCGAGGAAACATTACCCACGTGTTACTCACCCGTGCGCCACTGTACCGGGGCCGAAGCCCTTTCTCGTGCGACTTGCATGTGTTAGGCGCGCCGCTAACGTTCGTTCTGAGCCAGGATCAAACTCTCCAGTTGAATCTGTCGAGTCCCCGAGTTGCCCTGGGGCTTGCGCCCCGTGACAGAGCTCGGGCTCTGGCTTTTGGAATTGGAGAGTCACTTCGGTCGCAGCGCCACCGTGACGGCGGACGCGGACCTCGCGCTCTCCGAGAGACCCACTCGTCTTCGTCTCGCGTGCCAGCTGGAAGCGTGCACGCGAAACGCTAATGCGAGCGTACGATTCAGTTTTCAAGGACCGAGGGAGCCAGGGGCTCCGTGTCGGGGGCCGGTGAAGTTAGTTTGTCGCGACGGTGTCGTCAAGAGCGTGCTGGTCTTTGGGGAGTTTTTTTGGTCGACTTCCCCGCGGACCGGACAATTCGGTTGGGCGCCCACGCAGCGCAACCCAACAAGAGGCCGGCGCATTGCGCACCAGCCTGTAGCGCTAGAGCTATGAAGTTATCCCCAATCTTTCCTCAGGGAACGCCGCGTAACTCCAGCCGAACTCGAAGTGAGCATCGCCTCCGTGCGGGTGGAACACCATCCGGCCGGTGGGGGGCGCACAGTAGTCACGGCGGCCCCTCTGTCAACGACTTTTTCGCTCCTTGCTCTGGCGCCGTCCGGGAATGGCCCCGTCGATCTCGGCGTCCGCGTACCAGCCGCCGCCGGGCTCACGAACGAGGGTCGCTTCGGCGCCGGTGTCGAGCCGGACGCGCCATCCGCGCTCCCGGTGGGCTAGGTCGGCGGCCGCACGCCCTTGGTTCACGATGGTCCCGAGGATTTCAACGGGGAAAAGGCGCCCCGCGACGCGCACCGAATTCGGGCGGCGCTGGCTGTCGGAGACCACGTCGACGGAGAACCATGGCGCGATGGGCACCGCGCCACGAGTCCACTTCGCCTCTTCGCTAAGGGCTCGGACACAAACGGCGACCGCCCGATGCCAGCCGGCGAGGCCCGCGGCTCGCGCGAGGACCACGACCAGCGCGTAGCGCTCGGGCAACGCATACACGAGGTAGCTCCTTCGTGCGAAGCGTGCGGCGAGCCACCTCGGGCCGCGGAGGCGGCCTTCGGCCTCGTCGAGGACAATGCGCCAGTGGGCCGCCGCGACACGCAGATCGAAGGGGATCGTGCGACCGGCGTAGTCGACGGTCTCGCCTTGAAGGTCGACCAATGCGGCAGCGCGCGCGCCGGGGACCCGAGCCACCAGGGCTCGGAGGATGGAGGTGAACGCACTTTCGCCTTGGTCACGCGACGGAAGCGCCGCTCGCTTCCCCGCCCGCGCCCTCATGGGACACTCGCCGCGGCCTCTGTCATCAGCGCGGCTGCGCCGGGGGATATTTCGACCGATTTGCGGCTTCGCTGCTCACGGAGCACGGCGCCAAGCTCCGCGCGCACGCGTGCCCCCTCTGCGGCGCCTGCGAGGTCGCGACGCAACCGTTCGACCGCCTGCGGGTCCGGTGGCTCGCGGTCGATGAGGCGGATGACGTGCCAGCCGAACCCGGTTTCGACGACCGGGCTCAACTCGCCGCGCGAGTGCAGCGCGAACGCAGCCGCCACGAAGACCGGGTCGATCTCCGCCCCGTCCGTCGTGTGCCCCGCCAAGTCGAACGCCGGAAGTCGTTCGACGACGACTTGCGCGCCCACGTGAGGCACTTGGGTGGCGCGCTTCTCGAAGTCGTCGTCGTCGCGAGCGCCCGCTACCGCCTGCGCGATCGCGTCGGCGATGGCCCCCAGGCGCCCCGAGGGCATGCTCGAAGGCCGGCGAACGACCGCATGCACCACTCGAACGGTCGCGATCTCGTCGTCGGTGGGGCCGCCGCGGGCGCGCGCCTCGTCGCGCAATCGTTCCGGAACGATTCTCGCCAACGCGGTCGTCGACGCCCAACCCACGGCCGGCGTCGCCTCCAGTCCGGCGGCTCTGGCCGCGCCGGCCAAGAGCGCGTCCTCCACGAGCGCATCGAGCGCCGGGCGAGCTCCTTCGGCGCGCGAGCGCGCGAGGTCGGCCACGACAGACGCCGGGATCGCGAGATCCCCGACACGGGCCGGATCCCCGCCGAGGGCCACGGCCGACGGCCTTCGCACGTCGCGAGACCCGCAGGCCAGCGCCCCGAGCAGCATGACGCCGGCCGGAGCGAGCGCCCGCCCCCTCCGGATCATGGCCGGGCTCCGGGTCGAGCCACCTGCACGGCAGCGCGAAGGGAGACCACGCCGACGGCGAGCCAATACACGGCGCGCAGATCCTCCACACGCGCAATCGCCATCTCGCCCGCGACGAACGCCGAGGCCGCAGCGATGACCAGCGCAACGGCGAGCACGTCGACGAGCTTCATCGATCGTCAAGATATCAGTCCAGCGCGGTGTTCAGCAGACCCCCGAGCGCGAGGATCGCAAGCGCGACGAGCGCCGCCATCGCACGGCGCAGGGCGCGAGCGCGCGACGGCGCAGCGCGCGGCACGTGCCGCTGTAGAGCCACCTCCGCCGAAACGCCGATGACCGCAAGCCCGGTCGCCACCGCGACCAACCGCACCAAGAGCGCTCGCTCGGCGCCCGCGATTCGCCAGCCCACGGTCTGCAGCAGGGCGGCGAGCAGGGCGGCGCCGACGATATCGATCGTGCCGGAGGCGGCGGCCCGCGGAGTCGTGGCGGGACCGTCCGTGCCGTGGTCTTGCGCATCGGACGTGCGCAGCGCCGGGGCGGCCGAGGCGAACGCAAAGAGGGCCCAGCCCACGACTCCGGCGAGACCGCGGGGTGCGTCCATTCGAAGAGGACCCAACCCCGCGGGGGCAATACACCACGAGGCCGCGCACGCGACAACGAACCCCCAGAGCGCGGCAGCCCGCGCGCGACCGCCCCAGCGTCGCTCTCCAAGCACCCCGACGGCCAGCGTCAAGAGCGCGGCGACCGCCGCCGCCTTGGCCAGCCATGGGGCCCCACGCGCCCACGCGCCGGGGGCGACCGTGACGCCCCACGCATAGACGCCGGGAACGCTTGCCTGGGCCGCCGGACCGATCGCCGACAAGCGGTGGAGCAGCCCATCGGCACGCATCCGGAGCACGGCTCTAGCGACGAGCGAGTCGCCGCTCCGGAATCGTCGCGGGGCCGTCCGGCGTCTCCTCGTCCTCGCTTGCGACGGGCAGGTTCAACGCGTCCCACAGCCGCCGGTCGAGGAGGTGGCTCGGCCTCACGTTCTGGAGCGCCGCCAGCATTACCCTCTTGGTGCCCGGGCGCTCGCGCTCGAGGTCGTCGATCAGGCGGCCCACCGCTTTGCGCTGAAGGTGGTCTTGCGACCCGCAAAGGTCGCAGGGCAGAATCGGAAAACGCATCAGCTCTGCGAATTCGCGAATGTCTTCTTCGGCACAATAGACGAGGGGTCGAATCACGATGTGGGCACCCTTGTCGGCGACGAGCTTGGGGGGCATCGAAGCCAGTTGGCCCGCGAAGACGAGGTTCAAAAGAAGCGTTTGGAGCGCGTCCTCGCGGTGGTGACCGAGCGCAATCTTGCGGCATCCGAGCTCTTTCGCCACGCGATAGAGGATGCCTCGACGCAATCGCGAACAGAGCGAACAATAGGTTTTTCCAGCCGGTATCTTGTCCGTTACAATTGAATACGTGTCCTCATGAATCAGCGTAAAATCGTACTTCTCGCGATCCATGTACTCGCGCAGCACGTGGCTCGGGTACCCCGGATGCCCCTGGTCGATATTGACGACTTTCAGCTCGAAGTGAACGGGCGCCCTGCGCTGCAGATCGCGCAAAAGATAGAGGAGCGTATGGCTGTCTTTGCCGCCGCTCACCGCCACGAGGATTCGATCGCCGTCGTCGATCATCGCGTAGTCGCCGATGGCGCGCGAAACGGCGCGGCCGAGCTTTCGCTCGACGGGCTCGCGAGTCGGTTCGACGCCAGGCATTGGCCCGTGGCGCGGTAGCACGTCAGCGCGCCGCGCGCTCGACCAAAGCGAGGAACGTAAGCAGCGCGTGCCCGGTCGCCCCCTTGGTCTGCGTCCACGAGCTCATTCGGTCCGTGGACGCGGGTCCGGCGATGTCGCAGTGGATCCAGCGCGCCTGTCCCACGAACTCGCGGAGGAACAGCGCCGCGGTGATCGAACCGCCGTAACGGTCACCGGCCTGCTTGAGGTCGGCGATGTCACTCTTGACCTGGTCGCGGAGATCTTCGAGCAGTGGCATGCGCCACATCTGCTCGCCGGATTGCTTCAGGGCCGCACCGAACTCGCGGGCACCCTCCTCGTCGCTCGCGTACCAGCCCGAGCAAGTGGTTCCGAGAGCCACCACGCAGGCACCGGTGAGGGTCGCGTTGTCGACGAGCAAGCTCGGGGACAGAGCGCGCGCGTACGCCAGGGCGTCGGCGAGCACCAATCGCCCTTCGGCGTCGGTGTTGACGATCTCCACCGTCTTGCCGTCGAGGGAACCCCAAACGTCCCCGGGGCGGTACGCGTTGCCGTCGGGCATGTTCTCAGCGCACGCTGCGATCGCGTGCACCTCGACCTTCGGCGCTACCGCGGCGACCGCGGCCATGAGGGCGACGACGTTCGCGGCGCCGCTCATGTCGTGCTTCATCTCGCCCATACCGGCCGCGGGCTTGATGCTCAGACCTCCGCTGTCGAAAGTGACTCCTTTGCCGACGAAAACGAGCCGGCCGCTCGCCTTCTTGGGCGTCCACGACAGGTGCACGAAGCGGGGCTCGCGCGCGCTTCCCCGGCCGACTGCGTCGATAAGCTTCATCCCTCGCGCGCGTATTTCCGGGAAGTCGAAGACCTGGACCTTCAGGCCGCAGTCCTTCGCGAGCTTGGTCGCCGCGACGGCGAAGGCCTCGGGGTACATGACGTTGCCCGGCTCGTTGCTCCAGTCGCGCGAGAGGTTGACGGCTGCGCCGACGCGTTGCCCGAGCGTGATCGCGCCCTTCGCGTTTCCCTTGGGGCGCATCGCAAGGCCGATCGCGACCTTCTGAAGCTCTGTCTTCGGCTTTCGGTCGCCGGAGAAGTACTTGGTGAAGCGGTACGCGCCGAGCTCGAGCCCTTCGGCGACGGCGCGGAGCTCACCTTCCAGCCCCGCGGGGAGAGCCAATGCGAGCGAGGTGCACTTCTCGGAGTTGGCCGTCCGCGCCGCCTTGGCGGCGAAAGCGCGCAGCTCCGGTGCCCCGACGGCGCGGCGCTCGCCGAGGCCCAGAAGAACGACCTTGTCCGCCGGCAGTCGACCGAGCGTCGCGAGCGACAGCAACTGATCCCGTTTGCCGGTGAATTCCTCTTTGGCCGCGAGCCTAGACAGCGCTCCTTCGAGGGCTTGATCGACGGTTTTGAGCCATTGCGGAATGGCTGGAGACTTGGCGCCGGCCTGCGGGACGCCGACGACGAGAATGTCGGCCGCGAGCTCCTGCGGTGGCGCCACACGAAACTGTATGTCGAGAGGCATCCGGACTCCGGAGGGAAGCGAAAGGGACGCGACTATGCCAGAGCCGGCGCGCCGAGTACAAGAACGGCCCCTTGGGCCCAATGTAGGCGGACGCGAGTCGCGCCGATGAAACTGGGCTACGCTCGCGGACGAAAACGGCGATGAGGCAACCTCTTCCAACGCAGCCCTTGCCGCGATGGCGGCGCTCCTTGGGCGGCCTGGCGGTGCTGGCCGCGCTCGCCCTCTCCCTCTCCGCGCTCTCCGCGTGCGCGGAGCCGCGAGTGTCGCTGGCCACCGGCGCTCGCGAGTACGTACCCACCGACTACCCGCAGGTGCTCAAGAAGTGGACGCGCAACGAGAGCCTGATCGTGCTCTCCGAGCTCGCCGACGAGCTGAACGTCACGGCCACCTACGAGTCGTGGGACTTCCGCTGGGCGTACGTGGTCCGTTACGCGGCGGACTATCGGCTGACGATCGACCAGCGCCGCGAGCTCCTGGAACATACGCTGCACGAGACGGCGGACGACCACGAGTTCTACGTCGCCCTTTACGGGACGAGCTGGCGCTGGCTCGACTTGAGCCGTCCCACGAGCGCCTGGATCGTGCGCCTCATCGACGACCAGGGGAGCGAAACGGCACCGGCGAAAATCGAATCCATTCCAAAGCCCGGCCCGCTCGAGTTCCGCTACTTCCCCTTTACGACCGTCTGGCGCCGCGTGTTCCGCATCCGTTTCCCACGGCAGACCGCGGACGGGCGCCCGACGATCGCCAACAGCGCGCGATGGTTCGGGCTGCGCTTCGCCGGGGCCGAAGGCAACGAAGAGCTGCGATGGGAAGTCGAACCACCGCACGATCGGGCCGCTGCGCTCTAGTTCATTTCCACGCCGCCGCAGCGGGGTCGATCGCGGGCGCTCACGTTCCGCCGAAGATTTCGAGCAGCGGCGGACACGTCACGAGCAGCTCCTGAGCGACGGGCCGATCGGCGAAGAGGACGAGCGCCCCGCCCTTCGAGGCGCGTACGGTGCTCGGCGCGGGCGCGGCGAGAAGCACTTCGCTCGGGAAAAGAAAGTCGCCGGGCCGCAGCACGCTGCCGTTCGGCAGGCCGTCGGCGCCGACGAGCTCGAGCTCTCCGGCCCCGACCACGAGCAGCCCCGGGATCGGCTTGCCGCGCGCGGCGAACACTTCGTGCTCGGCCAGCGCGACGAGGGTCAAGCGGCTGGCCACCTGGGCCCGCAGCACGGGGTCGAACCTCTCACCGAGCGGACCCATCGTGACCCCCACCAGAGCCTGGAACCGGTTGCCCGCGGCGCGAAGATCGTCCTCCACCCACGGACATGTGCGAAAGGCTTCTTCGACCGCGCGCTCGTCCCAGGTCGCCACACGTGCGGTCTCGGACGCGGCCACTAGCCGCACGGGCGCAGCATGCTCGGTGGTTCCGCGGGAACGAATCACGCTGCCCGCCTCCATCCGCTGCGCGGCCACGTCCAAGATCGTGGCCGCCAGGTCGGCGCTGCCCTCGAGAACCAGCGCCAGCGCGAACCCGGAAGTCTCTTCCTCGGAGGAAAGCTCATGAACGACGGCGGCGCGCGCAAAGGCTTCGCGCGCGTCGTCGGGAAGATCGCCGAAGGCGTCGATCCCGGAAAGGTCGACGGCGCACGCAAGCGGACTGGAGGGGCGGCTGGACCGTATCGGCGTGGCCGGGCGAGCCGGAGAGCGAGCCGGTGCGGGAGCGATCCGCGGGGCGCTGGTCACTACCTCGTCCGTTTCGGCCCGGCGCGGCGCTGGAGACGGACTGCTCGGAGTCTCGCGATCGACGTCGGGTTCGTGGGTGTGGGCATCCGCATCGGCCCACGGGTCGAGCATGCCCGCGTGCTTCTCGGCCCCGCTCGGGACGCGCGCGGGCGCTCTTCGATCGTGCGGGATCATCGGCGTGTCCATCCGCTCGCGCGGAAGCGACGGCGTCGACTCCACGATCACGTCGACCGACAACTCCTCCACTTCGTCGGGGTGCGTCGCTCGACTCTCGTCGACCGCGCTCGCGACTGTCCGGACGTTGGACAGCGGAAATGCGGAGAGACTCGCGCCGGTGGGCTGCGGATGGCCGGCGAGCCACTCCGCGAGCTCCGCGCCGTCATTCGCCAGCTGAAGCGCGCGGTCGTCGTGCTCGGCCTCGCCGGCGGCTTGCGCCGCGCGCCGCAGCCACACGAGTGCGTCGACCCGCTCGTTGCGCTTCCAGAGCGCCTCTGCCGTCTGAAGGGCCCACGTCACATCCTCCGTGTCCGTGTCGAGCGCGGGCGGGATGCCGGGCATGGCGGCGTATTCGTACCACGCCAACGCTCACATCGCGCGGAGCAGATACACGCGACCATCGTCCGAGCCGACCACCACCGAGCCGTCGCTCAGGAGCGTGATCGGAGCGTCGACGTCTCCTCCTGTCGAGAAGCGCCAGAGCAAGTCGCCAGTCTCTCCAACCGCGTACACATCGTCGTCTTGCGTGCCGAAGAGAAGCGTCCCCGTCTCGTCTTCGAGCGCGCCGCCGTGGACGCCGAACTCGCGCGCACCGGTTCCTTGAATCGGGAATTGACCGACTCGGCTGCCATCACCGGCACGGAGGCGCACCTCGTGCGGCGTCGGACCGTAGACGCCGGCGAGGACGTCGCCGCCCCGCGCGATCGCGAGCGTGCCGCGGACATATCCGCCGACGTTGGAGCGCCAGACGATCGCGCCGCCATCGGGTTCGAGCCGGACGACCTCGTCGCCGTCCGTGCCGACGAACACGGCGCCGTCGTCGCCAACAGCGGGCGCACCGTCGACGTCGGCGCCCAGATCGACGCTCCACGCGAGCACTCCCTGTTCGGTCAAGGCATACGCGTGGTGGTCCTGTGATCCGAAGAAGACCTTGCCGTCCCGCCCGATTGCCGGCGAAGTGAATACTTTTCGCTTGGCTGTGAAACGCCACTTGATGTGACCGAGCGGAGTGACGCCGTAAACCGTACGGCCGGCCGCAACGATGACGACGTCGTCGTTCGCGGCGACCGGACCGGTGTCTGCGTCCCCATCCGTCTCGAGCGACCACTTCACTTTTCCCTCTGGGGAGATCGCCACGAGCTTCTTGGAGTCACTGCCCGCGTAGATCGTCCCGTCGCGCGCAACGCAAGGCGTCGCATACGCCCGGTCGCCAAGCTCGACACGCCATCGCTCGAGCCCGTCCGCGCGAGCCAGCGCGGTCAGCGAGCCGCCGAGCGATGCGACGTAGAGCGTTTGTTCGTCGGGAGAGGTCGTGATCTGGGCTTCGACCGGACCGCCGACGTCGTGCGTCCAGACGACGACCGGTGAAGACCGAGGCGCGCGACCGACCGCGCGGTGGGTGTGGCGCGCATCGCCATGGATCATGAAGACGCCGGCGGATCGCTCCTCGCGCGGCGGCGGTCCCCCGCCGAGGCCATGCGGCGCGACCGGGAGCGGCACTCTCGACGGCGTTCCCTCGTTGGGTCTCGGCCAGGCCGTCGAACCGAACGTCGCGCGCCGATGCCGCGACGCGAACGCCGCCGCTGCAAGGACCGTCGCCACAGTCAACGCAACGACGCCAAGTGGGACGCGCTTCACGCGCGCGTTTCTACCGCGCCTTCGCCCGAGCCGCCTGCCAGCGTCGCTCGCATTTCCGGGCTTCCTCCACGCCGACCGCGTGCGCGGGCTCGTCCGGACGCCGCCGAGCCAACCAACCGATGAGCGTCAGCCCGGCGAGGCGGGTTGCTTCGGGTACCTCCGGTTCGCGGATCAGCCGGCCAATGTCCGTGATGAGTCGAGCGCGCTCGTCGGCGCCCGCGCCATCGACGTCATGCCCGCCGTCGGCGCCTCGAAGTCTCCGGGAAGAGGTCGGCGCCGAGCTCTCGAGCTCCGCGGCTGGCTCCGCGTAGTCCGACTCCTGCGCGGTCGCCGCCCTCTGCGAAACGACCGCCGTTCTTCCGTTCGCCTCGTCGGTCCGGGACACTCGGGCGCAAGCATACCCGGCCTTGCGCGGCCGTCGAGCCGCCCGATGGCTACAGGCTGTCGACCAGGACGTCCCTGTCTTTCGCGCCGTTCGCCGGGCCGACCAGCCCGCGGCGCTCCATGGTCTCGACGATTCGCGCCGCGCGGTTGTAGCCGAGCCCGAGCTTTCGCTGCAGCCACGAGGTCGAGCAGCGACGCGTCTCCGCGACGAGGCGAACGGCGTCGTCATAAAGAGGATCGCGCTCGGCGTCGTCGTCGTCGGGCGAAGACTCTTCGTCATCGCGCGGCTTGACGATGTTGTCGTCGTATACGGGCTCTCCCTGCGTGCGCAAGAAGTCGGTTACCCGTTGCACCTCTTCTTCGCTGACCCAGGGGCACTGCACTCGCCTGGTCTCCCCGGTGCCGTTCAGCTTGATCAGCATATCGCCCATCCCGAGCAAGTGCTCGGCGCCCTGCTCGTCCAAGATGGTGCGCGAGTCGACTTTTTGCGCCACTCGGTAGGCGATCCGCGTCGGGAAGTTCGCCTTGATCGTGCCCGTGATGACGTCGGTGCTGGGCCGCTGCGTGGCGAGAATCACGTGCATTCCGGCGGCGCGCGCCTTCTGGGCCAGGCGCGCAACCGCGGACTCCACTTCTTTCCCCTGCTGCATCATCAGATCGGCAAACTCGTCGACGACGATCACAATCCACGGAAGCTTCTCCGGCAGCGGGGCTTTGCCCTCCCCGTTCTCCGCCGGGATCTCCTCGGGTAGGCCGTTGTGGTCTTTGGCGATGACCGTCCTCGCGTTGTGGTTCGGCGCCTCGCCGCGCCCAACCCGGCCCACCCAGGCGTTGTAGGTCGCGATGTTCTTCGTGCCCGCGTCGGCGAAGAGCTGATAGCGCCGCTCCATCTCGTCGACCGCCCACTTGAGCGCGTTCGCCGCCTGCTTCATATCGGTGACGACTGGAAGCAGCATGTGCGGGATCCGGTCGAACGGGGCGAGCTCGACCACTTTCGGATCGATCATCAAGAGGCGAAGCTCCTCGGGCGACCGACGGTAGAGAAGAGAGAGGAGCATCACGTTGAGCCCGACGCTCTTGCCGGCGCCCGTCGCTCCGGCGACGATGACATGCGGCATGCTCGCGAGGTCCGCGTACATCGGGTTTCCGAGGATGTCGCGCCCGAGCACGATCGGAAGCGGCACGGCGAGAGACTGGAAGCGACGGTCTTCGACCAGGTCTCGCAACACGACCCGCACGCGCTTGTCGTTCGGAAGCTCGAAGCCAATCCGGTTCTTGCCGGGGATCGGAGCGACGATCCGCACTTTGCGCGCCAGCGCGAGGGCCAGGTCGTCGGCGAGCCCCGCAACCTTCGACACCTTCGTCCCGACGGCGGGCGACACTTCGTAGGTGGTCACCGTCGGCCCGGGCAAGATGTCTTCGACCTTCCCCTGAACACCGTAGTGGGCGAGCGTCTCGATGAGCTTCTGCGCGTTGGCGAGCAGCTTGTCGCGGTCGATCGCCAGGCTCGGATCGACCTCCTCGGCGACCAATAGGTCCATGTTCGGCAGCGTGAACGCCGCCGATTTCGCCGCCGGCCCTTCCTCGGGCGCGACTTGCTCCTTCTCGAGCGCTGCCGACGTGTCGACGATGGTCGGCGCAGCCTTCCGCGGTCGCTTCGGCTTCGCCGCGGGCTCGGCCGAAGCGCCGATCGGGACTAACGGGTCCGGCTCGGCGGCAACGGACGGCTCGGCAGGAACCGAGGCGATCTCCTCCGTCGCCGGCTCGTCCGCCGGCTCGCCGGCGGGCTCTGAGGGTGCCGGGGAGGCGAGGTCCTTCGGGCTCGGGCGAGCTTCCCGCGCCTTGCGCCGCGGCTTGGCAATCGGTCTCTCGTCGGCGAGCGCTCCGGCGAGACCGTCGTCCATGTCGAACGGCAGCGCGGCGACGATGGCCTCGTCTTTGGGCGACGCGTCGATGTGCGGCTCGCTCGCGATCCGCGCCATGTCCCTGCGCTCGCGCTCGAGCGCCCGCGCTTGCCGCCAGGCCGCGGCGACGGCGCGCATCGCCGCAGCGCTCCACGCCGCCACACGCCTCGTCACCCGCGCCACCAGCCTCGCGAGCGCGATGAACGAGAACGCCGCGCGGCCGATGAGGATCAGGCCGAGGCAAGCGAACCCGACGAGGAACGAGCCCGCGGTCGAGAACAGCGATCGCGCCAGCTCGCCGAACACTTCGCCGACCAGTCCGCCGGCCGGGTGCGTCCCGAAAGCCGTGCGCCCCAGGCATCCGACCTGGACGAGCGCCGCGGTAACGACCGCGAGCAGCAAGTCCCCCGCGATGCGCCCGGGGGTCAGGGGGCTCTGCCTGCCACGGACGAGCGGGATGCCGAGCACGAAGAGCTCGAGCGGAAGCGCCCACGCGACGACGCCGATGAGCGTGACGAGCCCGCGCGCCAGAACATCGCCGACCGGCCCGACCCACGCGGGCCCACCCGGAGTAGGGGTTGCGAGCGACGCGCCCGCCGGGTCGCCTTGGTACGACGCCAGCGCGAGCGCCAAGAAGAGCGCCACGGTCCACAAGACGAGCGCCGCGACCTCGTGCCTTCGTCCGTACGAAGCCGCCCCGCGCCCGAGCACGGCAGGCACTCGCGTGTTTGCGGGCACGCGCGCAGCCTCGCTGGAAGCGGGCCTTGGAGCAAAGACCGGGAGCGCCATGCCTACGTCGTCCTACACGACGCTAGGGCGCGGCGCGCCGACGGTCAACTTCCCGAAACAATTCCGATCGGACGGCGGGGGGCGTAGCATCGCGTGACCGACACACCCCGAGGAAAAGGCGACATAGGTATGCGACAGCGGCTTGTAGGAAAGCGATGGCAGTGCCGACACCTCCTGGCGGCAACCGCGGCGATCGCCATGGCAGGCCTGAGCGCCGGCTGCGCGGTGAGCGAGTCGGACGTGCACCGATGGGAGACCACGGAGGCGGGGCCGGAAAAGCTCTATTCCATCGTGACCCACGACAAGTACTCGTGGCAGCTTCGGGCGGAGGCGGCCCTTTCGCTCGTGCGCATGCGCTCGCGCAACGGCAAGCGCGTCGGCCTCGAGTACCTGGCCATGGGCTACGACACGCCCCAGGGCCGAGTGGCCGGGGCGCTCTCCGTAGTGCCGGAAGAGGCCCGCCGCACGATCGTGGACGGGATCCTGCCCACGTTGGTCGAGGCGATGGCGCAACAGCCTCCGAAGGCCGCCGAGGGTAGCCCCCTCCTGCCCGATCCGAGCATTCCGTACAAGGACGCGGCGTTTGCCCTCCTCTCGCACGAGCCGCCCCTCGCCACCGACGAGAAAACGAAAGCCGAGCTGGGCGCCGCGCTCACCCAATGGGTGCAAACCGACTTCGAAACGCGGATCGACAACAGCTCCCAGCAGTTCGGCGTCGAGCAGATCATGCGCTTCCTCGGCGCGCCGGCGGTCAAGACGCTCCCCGGCATCATCAACGAGGCGTCCTCGAAGGTCGACCGCGCCTGCTCGCTCATCGCCGACATCGGCGACGACGACACGAAGAAGCGCGCCGGCGAAGCCCTGGTGGCGATGGCCAAAAAGATCGACACCACGGAGTGGATCGAGAAGCAGCGCGTGCTCGTCAGCGAGGCGAACGCCAAAGCGAAGATGAACGTCAAGCCCGAGCAAGTGGCCGCGCAGCTCCAGAACTACCAGGAGCAGGAGCTCGAGCGTGTGTTCACGTCGATGAAGCGTCTCGGCGGCCGGCCAGTCGTCGAGTACTGCCTTGCGTTCGCGCGCGACAAGAGCAAGAGCGAGAAGATGCGAACGGACGCTCTGGCTGCGATCGAGAACCGAATCGACAAGGCGGTTCCGGGCGATCTCAACGCGATTTTCGACATTTTGCGGGACGACGCGAACCCCGACAAAGTGCGCGGCGTCGCGATGGCGCGCTTCGGCGAGCTGCCCAAAGAGACGATCGTCCCGAGGCTCTACTCGCTCTTCGACAAGAAGTGGCAGCTTCGCCTCGACGCGGCGCGAATGATCCTGAAGACGATAACGACCAAAGACGTTCCTGACTTCATGCGTCATTTGCCGCAGACCGATCGGACGAAGATGGCGCTGAGCGAGCCCATCACGTACGGGGCGCTCATCTTGGCGATGGACCCGCAGGGGGGCCCCAAGCCGCGCGACGTTCTCAACCAGTTCCTGGGGTTCGGGCCGATGGGGGCCAAGCTGACGGCGGCGGGCTCGTATTACACGGCCAAGAAGTCCGAGGCGGCGCCGGTCGCGGGGCTCGAAGACGACAGGACACCGGTTCCGCGATGCGATCCCGGCGATCAGTGCGGATGGCAATGCGACGTGTCGAAGACTCCCGGCTCCCAAGAAAAGGAGACGAAGAACGTGACGACAATTGGGGAGTTCGTGAAGTGGTGCATCGAGCCCTCGCTGCAATGAGGCTAGAGCTGTGCAAACCGTTCGAGGAAGGGTAGTTTAGGGGCTCGCCAGCGGGGAGTCACGACTCCCCCCCGCGCGTCAGCGACCAAGCCATGAGCGCCGATCCGAACAAGAAGAGCGCCCGCACGTTCCAATGCCGTGACGTTCTTTGGGGAGCGTTCGAGCAGATGGGGCGCGACCTCGAATGCAGCGTCGATTACCTCATCAACGAGGCAATGAAGCAGTACGCACGCCAGCGGAGCCAAGACGGCGGGCGTGCGCCCTATCCGGCCCCGGGGCGCGAAGCCTCGCAGCCAGCCGGTGTCGCGGCGGCCGCTCCCGCACGCGCGCCAGCGGCGGCAGCGCCAGCGGCAGCAGCGCCCGCAGGGGGAGCGGCGGCCCACCCGGGGAACCGGATGCCGTCGCCGCCGGCCCGCGCCCCCCTGCCCCCGCCGCCGCCCCCGCCGCCGGCGCGCGCTGCGATGGCAGCGGGCATGCCTGCCCTCTCGCGATCGCAGCCTCCGAGCACGCGAACGGTCCCGCCACCGTTGCCGCGAACGCCGATGCCTCCGCCCGACCCGCGTGCCAACGGGTTTCCGGCGCCCCAGGCAGCCGTGCTCACCCTCGTTTATCAGGGGGAGCGATTTCCCATCGACAAGGACCGATTCGTGATCGGGCGAGGCAAGCAGTCGAGCGACCTCACGCTGAAAGACCCGAACGTGTCGCGCCAGCACGCGATGGTCGAGTTCCAGAACGGCGTGTACTTCATGGTCGACATGGGCTCGACCAACGGGGTCGAGTACAACGGCCAGCGAATCGCCCGCAAGCAGATCGCCGAAGGAGACGTCTTCCGGATCTGCGATCACGGCCTCTCGTTCACCTACCGCTGAGCGGCCTTCGGAAGCCGTAGCCCCTCGCGCGCAGACGACCATGCCGCGCCCCGGCCTGCGCCCCATGCGCGCGCTCCCCGTTCTCGAGGCGCGACGCGTCGAGCTCGAGAAGTGCGTCTTTTGCCCCAAGCTCTGTCGCAGCGCCTGCCCGGTTTCGAATGCCGAGCCGCGAGAGACGATCACCCCGTGGGGCAAGATGAGCATCGCCTGGATGGCCGCGCACGGCGACGTGCCGCTCGACGGCTCACACGCTTCGCCGGCGTGGGCGTGCACCGGCTGCCTGGCGTGCCGAGAGTCGTGCGACCATCGAAACCCGGTGGCCGACGTTCTCTTGGACGCGCGGGACGCGCTCGCACGCCGAGGCGTCGCGCCCGACGCGGCACAGCGGGTGCTCCGTCGCTTCGGCCGGCACAACGACCGCACGCGGGCGGCCGTGCGCCGGCTCGGGGAGCGCACCCGGACCGATGCGCGTGACGCGCTCCTCGTCGGTTGTGGATACGTGCGAGCCGCCCGGCGCGAGGCGAGCGACGCGGTGGGCGCCGCCGCGGCGCTCGCTGGCTCCCCAGCGCTCGTCGAGGACTGCTGCGGCCTGCCACTGCGGCTGGCGGGCGATCGCGACGCGTTCGCTCGCCACGCGTTCGCCGTCGCGCGATCGGTCCAGCGATACGCGCGGGTCATCGTCGTCGACGCGGGGTGCGCGGTCGCGCTCGAGCGGCTGTATCCCGAGGCAGGCATCCGCTTGGCGCCCCGAGTGCAGCTGCTCGTCGATCTCGCGGCGCGCTCTCTCGGCGCCCTATCGCCGGTGGATCGCCCGAACGAACCGGTGCGGTGGCATGACCCCTGTCAGCTCGGGCGGGGCCTCGGCGTCTACGACGCTCCCCGGGCGGTGCTCGCGCGCATCCTCGGGGGGCCGCCGGCCGAGCTCGACGATCGCCGCGAGCAAGGGGTTTGCTCGGGCGCCGGCGGGTTGCTTCCGTCGACGATGCCCGAGGTCGCGAGGTCGATCGCGGACGCGCGCGTCGAAGCGCACACCCGCGCGGGCGGCGGGCGGATCGTGACGGCGTGCGCGTCCAGCCTTCTCGCGCTCCGCCGGAGCGCGCGCGGCACGGGCGTGGCGGTGGACGACTTGGTCACGTGGATCGGGCGTGGGTTGGGGTCGATGGGCTCTTAGGCTTGGCTCAGTCTTAGGGCGCATTTGAAAGGCGAGCACCACGGAGTCGTCCGGCAGCGGCTGAATGCGGCCTCACCCGGGCACCGGCGGGGGAAAAACGCGCGACAAGTCGAGCTCGATGGCTTCGAACGGCGGGATGCGCGCGCAGGCCGATACGTCGAACGCTCCCGAGTCGACCCAGCGCTTCGACTGCCCGTCGAGGCGGAGCGTCTCCAGGGTGCCCGCCGCTGGATCGGCGAGCCAGTAGTGCCTGACGCCGTGCCTCGCGTAGAGATCGCGCTTCGTCACGCGGTCGTGGCCCGCGTTGCTGGTAGAGATGACCTCGCAAATCCAATCGGGCACGACGTCAATGGGGCGCACGTCCCACGGGCTCGCGAGGCGCTCGCGACGCCACCCCGCGAGGTCCGGCCTCACGATGTCGTGCGGAGACAGTCGAACGTCGACTTCGAGGAAGACCCACCAGCCCCCTGGACCGCCCGAGCCATCGTCGTCGTCGAAGGCCCCGCCGATGAATCGCCGGAGTTTGCCTTGCACGCTGGAGTGTCGCGGCAGCGGGGCGGGCGGGGTCACCAGAACGCCGCGGACGATCTCCGCCTTCACGCCTTCGGGCAGGGTGCGGAGAGCTTCCCAAGTCGCCAGGTTCTTCGCAGGCTCCACCCGGCCAGGATAGCGCGCGAATCAAGGCGCGCTGGTCCTTCGACCTCGCCAACGAAGGGGGCATCATTCGGCATACGCACGCGAGCATTCGGCATACGCACGCGATTGCGCGACGTACCCTCGTGGCTGAGCGGCGTACGCCCCTGATTGCGCGACGTACGCACGCGATTGCGCGGCGCACACGCCCGATTGCGCGACGTACGCACGCGATTGCGCGGCGTA
>CAZHED010000077.1:0-17088 GCA_964531095.1 uncultured Polyangiaceae bacterium
AGCAGCGCGGTCAGCACGTAGTCGAGCGCGAAGATCGCCACGATGCTGGCGACGACCGCGGTTGCCGTGGCCTCGCCGACGCCCCGGGCCCCGCCCGACGCGTAAAACCCCTTCTTGCAGCAGATGACGCTGAGGACGAAGCCGAACACGATGCTCTTCGTGCACATCATCCGCAGGTCGCTCACTTTCACGAACTGTTGAACCCGGTCGAAGAAGATACCCGGGTCGATCCCTTGCCATAGAACGGCCACGATGTAGGCGCCGACCTGACCTGCGACGCCAAAACAGATCGCAAGCAGGGGCAACATGAGCGTCGTCGCGAGGACGCGGGGTGCGACCAGGTACTGCACCGGGCTCACCCCCATCGTCGTGATCGCATCGATCTGCTCGGTGACCCGCATGTTCCCGAGCTCGCTCGCCATCGTGCTGCCGGCGCGGGCCGTGACGACGACCGCCGCGAGCACGGGTGCGAGCTCGCGCGCGAGGGCGAGGGCGACGACGCCGCCGACCATCCCCTCTGCCGAGAACTGACGGAAGCCGACGATTGTGCTGACAGTGAAGGCCATTCCCGTGAAGAGACCGACAAGTGCGACGATGAACGTCGAGCCGGCGCCCACGAAGTCGAGCGCGACGAGAAGCTGGGCGGGGCGGAAAGGTGGCCTCACGGTCCAGGCGACAGTGCGGACCCCGAGCAGAACGGTCGACCCGAGATCGTCGAAGAACGAAACCACCGGGGCCGCCAAGCCGTCGACGAACCCAGCCAGCTTGGTCATGAGGCTGGCCCTGCTGCTCGCCTCCAGGCTGTTCACGTGCCCATTGCCCTCGAGAGAATTTCGCAACGGCTACACCGGCGAGAGCTTTCTTTCAAGGGGCGGTCGAGGGCGTCCGGCTCCCCCTCGCCACGAAGGTGTTGCAGAGTGAGCGGTTGAACTCATCCGTTGCCCGTGCGAGCGTCTCGACCCCCTGAATAAGGGAAAGGAGGGACCCATGAAAAAAGGATTGTGGATGCTGTCCGTAGTGGTCGCCGGCGTCTCGACGATTGCCGCACCGGCCGATGCATCTCCGCCCGTTGGAACCATTTCACCCTTCACCGGAAACATCGCGACCACTCCGTGCGTGAATCCCGAGGGGCTAACAGTCGACTTCGAAGGAAACTTCTACACGGGCTCGGCGCAAGGTCGGGCGGTAGGCGCCGTGTGCGAGTTCGATTCGCACGGCATGTACAAGCGATCGACCCCGATCGTCGCTGGACCCGGCCACGTGGTCTCTCTTCTCGGGGTGCTCTTCGAAGGAAAGCACACCGTGTTTGCGCTCGATTTCGCGGACACACTGGTGCCTGGGGGGGGAAAAACCGACGGCCGCGTTCTCTCCGTCGATACGTCCAGCGGAGTCGTCACGACGATCGCCAGCGGCTTCTCGTTCCCGAACGGCATCGCGGAAGACCTGCGGGGCAATCTCTACGTGACGGACTCGTTTCAGGGGACGATCACACGCCTGTCGCAAGACGGCTCGAACAAGACCGTCTGGTCCGCGAGCCCCCTCCTGGCCGGCAACCCCGCCGCCCCCCTGCCGATCGGCGCCAACGGCATCGCGTTCGATCTCTTCTTTCAGAATGTGTACGTCTCGAACACGAGCAAGCAGCAGATCATCCGCATTCCCGTCCAGCACGATGGGAGCGCAGGCACGGCCCAAGTCTTCGCCGACGGCAACACGATCAACCAGACGCAGGGCACGACCAACGCCCTCGACGGCGCCGACGGAATCGCGTTCGACCTCTTCGGCAATCTTTATGTGGCCGCGAATGCGAACAATGAAATTCAAGTGATCTCGCCGTCTGCGCAGCTCGCCGCCCGGTATGCGAACACGAGCCTACCGGTCGATGTCCCCGCGTCGCTCGTGTTCCTGGGCAATCAGCTCTATTTCACGAACTTGTCGCTGTTCGACGGCGGAGTCAACTCGTCGATTGCCGTCCTCCAGACGCAACTTCCCGGGCTGCCCCCTCTCTGAGCCAGCGGTGACGGGGTGAGCGGCCGCGCATGACGATTGGCTACTTACCCGACTGCGTCATCAAC
Organism: uncultured Polyangiaceae bacterium; assembly: GCA_964531095.1. Taxonomy (GTDB): domain Bacteria; phylum Myxococcota_A; class Polyangia; order Polyangiales; family Polyangiaceae; genus Palsa-1150. The sequence goes on from CAZHED010000077.1 coordinate 2,073, forward strand.
CCGGCGGCAAGGGCCGCCGGGTTGATTGCAGAGCTGAGGTCGTAAGGCACTAATAGCAATACGCGAACGGGTTGCCGGACGTGTCGAGGACCTGATCGCACGACTTGAAAGACGCGTATTGTGCGCAGTCGATCTTGTACGGCGCGTTTCCGACGCAAACCGTCATCGTGTGTCCGTCGGGGCCGCAGCTCTCGCTGCACGTCGATGCGATCGAGCAGCCGGGGGCCAGGCAGTAGCCCGTTCCCGTGTTGTCGATCGCGCACGATCCCGCCGCCCGGGTGCAATTGAAGTTCAGCGCCCGTCCTTCGAGCGTGCACGCGCTCAGCGTGCCGCCGTTGCACGCATTGGCGCCGCCGTCGCCGCACGCGGGGGCGTCGTAATAACAGCTCGTGCCGTCCACGGGGTTGCTCAAGCAGGTCGCGCCGATCGTGGTGCAGTCGCGTCCGTAGGCGACGCCCGAGGGCGCGCACGAGTAGAGCTTATTGCCGAGGCACTGGTCGCCGCCGTCGCCTGGCGTGCAAGAAGGGGCCACTTCGCAGCCGACCGCGAGGGTTCCGGTGTCGTCGAGGTACGTGCCGCATGTGCCGCCGTACTTGGAGCAGTTGTTGACGATCCCCGCACCGCAATCGATCGCGAGGTTGTTGACCGGGTCGCACGTCACGCTGGTCGAGCCGACGGGACACTCGGTCGTCGTCGCATACCGCCGCCCCTCGCAGCTGTAGAAGCCGTCGCAGTCCTGAATCGTCGACAGGCAGGCGATCGAGCCGGTCGACTCGAGGTAATCCCCGGTGATGCACTGCGAGAGGTTGACGTTGAAGAAATAGGGATCGCAGCTGACAGCGAGCAAGCACGTGCTGACGAGCTTTTGGAAGTCACTCTGACCCGTCGGCAGGCCCTGCCCACAGCGCAGCGGCGCGGCCGCTTCGGCCTCTGGAGCGCCGTCGTTCGCGTCGGCAACGGCATTGCCCCCATCGCTGGCGTCCGGGAACCTGGTGGCCGCATCGCTCGCGTCGGTCGGCCCGCCGCCCCCCGCTTCGTGCCCCCCAGCCGCGTCGGAACGGACGTCGGTCGCCGAATCGATCGGCCCATCGCTCACGCCTCGACTCGCCTCGTTGCCGTCACCGACCACGTCCGCTTGCGCGACGTCCGGCCCACTGCCGTCGGCGTCGGGCTGTGCGGCACCCACGTCGAATAGCCCCGCGTCCGGCTGTGGCCCGGCGCCATCCATTCCCTCGGCGGCCGTGCCGTCCGTATCGGCGTCCCCCACCGAGTAGTCCCCCACGCCGACGATGAAGTTGCAGCTCGCGAGCGCGCTGACCACGCTCGCCGTCCATACGAGCGCAAGAGCTGCTCTCGTCGTCGCCCGACCTCTCATTCGAAAGTCCCTCCCAAGCCGGCCGCCGCCACGCCAATCCATGGACTCACCCGCAGGCGCGGCGTCGATGCGGCCGCCGGGCGGGCCTCACCGGCCGACGAGACGAGCAGCAGGACGGCTCCAACCCCCACGCCAAGGACGCCGACCGCGAAGCCGACGTTCGAGACCGTCGCCCTCGTGCTCAGTGCATCGATGTCCGACTGGGACGTCGCCGGACAGATCTTGGCAGGACACGCATTGTCGAGCGACGACTTCGTGCCGAGCGCCAGGATTCCGAACACCGATCCGACGGCGACGCCCGCGCCGCCGATCGCGAGCGCGACGAACGCGGGAACGCGGTTCGGCCCACCCTCGACCGAGGACGGCGATCCGCCCGCGGCGGGCGACGCCCCGGTCGGCGTCTCTGCAAGCGATCCCGACTCGGGTGACACCATCGGCGCCGTCGCGTCCGGCTCGAGCTTCAGCGAGACGGACGAATCGCCGCCCTCCGAAAGCTGCACGGCCACCACCAGGGTCTTGAATCCTGGCGCGGCCGCCTTCACTTCGTGAGCTCCAGGGTCGGTCGCCCGCTCGCCGTCGAAGAGCGCCGAAGGCACGTTCACGCCGTCGACGGTGACGGCGACCTTGTCGATCGGCGCTCCGTCGACATGAATCCGAAGCTTGCCGATTCGCGACTGCGCAGAGGCGAGAAGCTGCGACGCACGGCGCTGCGCGGTGACGAACGCCGTAGGGGCGTTGGGCGGCAACGTCTCGCGCACCACCCGGTTCAAGCTTTCCGTGCCTGCCACGACGTGCCCGAGCTTTACCTGGCATTCGCCGAGCCGTTCCAGCGTCGTCGGTGCGTGGTAGAGTTTCTCGGCGGCTTCGAGCTTGGGGACCGCCGATGCGCAGTCGCCTGCGTCAGCCAGGCGAAACCCCTCGGTGCCAATCGCCCGCGCAGAGGCGATGTCTTCGGGAGATGCGGGCTGCGCGCGCGCGGACGACCCCATCGTGAAGACGGCCGCGAAGGAGAGAGAGAGCGCGGCGCAACGGGGCGCGTGGATGCGGCGGCGTGCGTAATTAGTACCCAAGGTCAATGGCTCCCCTCGGTTTGCTCGTGGGCGGTGGGGCGCTCGTCGGCTTCGCGGGCGCTGGGGTCGGCGCTGGTCGGACAATCGAGTGCCCGGGTACTGCGGTGGGCTTGTCTTGAGCGACAACGGAGGACGGGGGTCTCGGCGCCACGGGGTCGGCCGTGCGTGCCGAGTCTGCGACGGAGGGCGGGACCGATGGAGCGGATCCCGCCTCGGCCTCCGGAACGTTCGCGACAAGAGAAGAGGGAGCGGCGGCGACGGACGCGCTCGCATCTGCCGGCGATTTTCGCGCGCGCAGCGTGAGCGCGATGGCCAGCACCGCAACGAGGCCCGCCACGGCGGCGGCCAGCGCGATCCACACCGGACCACGGTTCATCGTCGACGACGTGCCGATGCTCGTCCCTGCGGTCGTCGACGGCACGTGGAACGCGCTCCCGGACGGATGGTTCGGGCCTCCGCTCGAACCACCGTACGACGGCGACAGCGCAGCGCGCCCCCCGGGCACGAGCTCGGGCTGGCCGGCCGACGAGATGCCCGCGGCCACCCGCAGCGCCTCGACGAGAGCTTGCGCCGAGGGGTAGCGGTCTTCGGGTAGGCGCGCGCACGCCTTCTGAAACCAGTCTTCCACCGACGGCGGTAGCCCGGGGACGGCCGCCCGCAAGCTCGGCAGCGGCTCCGCGCAAATCTGGAGGAGCAGCTCGCCCAGCGTTTCGCCGTTGAACGGGAGCCGCCCCGTCAGCATCGTGTAGGCGACGAGGCCGAGCGAATAGAGATCCGTCCGGAAGTCGACGCTGCGCAGGCCCCTCGCCTGCTCGGGGCTCATGTAGAGAGGAGTGCCGAGCAATGTGCCCGTGCGCGTCGACGATCGCCCGTCGTCGGTGAGCGACGACGTCACTTTTGCGATGCCGAAGTCGAGCACTTTGACGACATAGCCGTCGTCGTCCACCGAGTGGGCGAGATACACGTTTTCGGGTTTGAGGTCGCGGTGGGTGATCCCCAGCGAGTGGGCGCGCGAGATGGCGCGGCAGCACTGTTCGAGGATAGTGACGGTCTCGGGCAGCGGAATCGGCCCGAGGCGGTTGATGCGCGCGGCGAGAGACTCGCCTTGCAGGAGCTCCATGACGAGAAACGGCGTGCCGTCCTCGAGGACGCCGTTGTCGAACACTTGCGGGACGTGCCGGCTCCGCAGCTTCGCCGCGGATTTCGCCTCCGTGTCGAACCGGCGGAGCGCCTCTGTGGAGCGGACGAAATGGGCCGATACCAGCTTGACCGCGACCGGTTCTCCGAGCCCGGTGTGCGTCGCGCGCCACACCGACCCCATACCCCCGTACCCTACGATCGCTTCCAGTCGATATCGGCCCGCCAAGACGGCGCCGGGAAACGCCAGGGGGGACGTCGACCCGGACGGCGGTATCGACACGCTCATCGAAGCAACCCTATCTCCCCATATGACGCGAAGCGCGGGGCCTGTGTCAACGCACAGGCCGCGGGATTATCGCTTTTTCCTCGTCAAGACCCGCGCGTAGAGCTCGCGCTTTGGCCGGCCGCTCCAGGCCGCGAGCCGCTCGGCGATCGTGCGCAGGTGCTCGCCGCGGGCCAGGGCTTCGTCGATGCGTGCGTCGACGGACGCCTCGTCGAGCCGGGCGCCGCGCTCCTCGGGCGCGTGCACGCCGAGAACCATGGCGATCTCGCCCAGCCACTCGCGAGGGTCTTGGGCCAGCTCGGCGAGGGTGCCGCGCACCATCTCCTCGTGCAGCTTTGTGAGCTCCCGTGCGACACACACGCGGCGATCCGGAGTCGCGTCGGCGAGATCGCGGAGCGTCGCGGCCGTTCGATTCGGTGACTCGAAGAGAACCACGGCCTCGGGCGTATCGCACACGAGCGCGATCGATGCGCGCCGCTCCCGCCCCTCGCGAGGCAAGAACCCCACGAAGCGGAAGCGGCCGTCGCCCGCCAGCCCGCTCACAACCAGCGCCGCGAGCACCGCGCTTGCCCCCGGGATGGGAACGACGCGCACGCCCGCGCCGATCGCTGCCCCGACCAGCGCCTCGGCGGGATCGCTCACGCCCGGTGTGCCGGCGTCGGTCACGAGCGCCACGCGCTCGCCGGCCGCCAGCTCTTCGACCACGCGCGCCACGTCCCGCTCGGTGGCGTGCGCGTCCAGGCGATCGAGCCGCTTGCCGCCGATTCCGAAGTGCGTGAGAAGATGCCTCGTGCGGCGCGTATCTTCGGCGAGCACTCGGTCGCAGGCGCGCAACGCCTCGAGTGCTCGCTCGGTCATGTCGCCCAGGTTGCCGATGGGCGTTGCGACGACGAGGAGCGTCCCGCCGCCCTTTTGCTGCGCTGTCACGTCGCGCGGCTCGCGCACCGATGAGTCACGCCACCCCCACCGCGTCGCCCATCTCCTCGCGCAAGAACTCCCGCAGCCTCCCGGTGAGCCGTTGCTCGAGCTGGCGCACCCGCTCGCGCGAGATTCCGAAGCGGTCGCCGAGCTCCTGCAACGTCAGTGGCTCGTCGGCGACCAGCCGCTCGTCGAAGATCGCGAGCTCTTTGTCTTTGCCCTCGAGCGTCTTCCTGAAGGTCCGGAGCTTGTCTTTCAGCAGCGCCTGGAGCTCGCCGTCGGCGAGGATCGCTTCTGGACCCTCGACGAGGCTGGGCATCATGTCGACCCTAGCGATCGCACGGCCCTCGGCATCGCCGACCGGCGCGTCGAGCGATTTTTCGCTCGCCTGGAGGCGCACCTCCATCTCTTCGACTTCGTTTTCCGGAACGTTGAGCTGCTTGGCGATCTCCGCGTTGGTCGGGTCGACCCCGAGCGCCTGAAGCTCTGCGCGCTTCTTGCGCAGATTGAAGAAGAGCTTGCGTTGCGCCTGCGTCGTTCCGAGCTTCACGAGGCGCCAGTTGTTCAGGATAAACCGTAGGATGTACGCGCGGATCCACCACGCCGCGTACGAGGACAGCTTGACCCCGCGGTACGGGTCGTAGCGCTTGACGGCCTGCATCAGGCCGATGTTCCCCTCCTGGATGAGGTCCATGATGTTCTTGTACGCACGCCGGTATTCGTAGGCGATCTTCACGACGAGGCGCAGATTCGCGGTGACCAGGCGCGCCGCCGCCACGGCGTCTTGCGTTCCGACGAATTTGACCGCCAGCGCCTGCGTTTCCTCGGGCGAGAGGAGCGGATGGCGCTGCACCTCCCGCAAGTACGTCGAGAGCGCATCGAACCGCTCGATCGGCGCGGCGGCAGCCCCAAGCCGGACCGATGGGACCGGCGCGCTGGCTACGTCGTCTTCTCCCACATCCTCGCCGCGGGCATCGATGGCGTCTGCGCCCGCGTCCGGCTCGAGGAGGGCGTCGCCGTCGTCCTCGCGCTCCGAGTCGCTTTTTGGCTCGCTCGACTGCCTGGACTGGTCGGGAGACGGGGCCTCCGGCGGCCCGAGCTCGGCGCTCTCCGACTCGTACGCCCCGGCCCCCGAGGGAGTGCGCACCTTCGAAGCTCGTGCAGGCTTCTTGCCTTCGGGCTTGTTGCGGTCATGCTTGTTGGTGCGGGGCAAGGCGCTCCTCGAGGGGTTGCGACGGCGAGGCGCACGTGGGCGTAGCACGTGTGGGGTCTCGTCGGTACCGCCGGACGGGGTACGAAGACTCGTAGATTGACAACGCGTGAACGCTCGCGCAAACGTTCGGGTCTGCCCGCACGTGGCCGCGGTGCGCGTCTCTCCGGTCGGCGGTGCAATCTCTTTCGCCCGTGCCAGCTCCACCCATTCCACCCGGCGCGCCGCCTCCGCCCATGCCCCCCAGCCCGCGCGAGCCATTTCTCGCGTGCGCCCTGGCTCGCCCCGAAAGCGCCGAAGCGCGGCAGCGTATCCAAGAGTGGGCTCGGGCGACCGGCTCACGTTTGGGCGAGCTTGGCTACAGCACCGGCCAGGGCGTCGGGAGGGCACAGCCAGGCGGTCGGTCCACGCTCGTGGTCCTCGCTCGGCGCGCGAGGGGGCGCGAGCAAGCGGCAGCGAGCATTTCCCTGTTCATCGACGACAGCCACGTGGAGGTTGCTGTCGACCTGCCACCGGCCGACGCGTCCGCCGCGCGCGCCCGGATCGCCGACCCGGTTCGGGCGCTCGAGCTCACGACGGCGTTCGAGGCGCTCCCGGAACAGTTTGCCATCGGCGTCGCTGGAGACGGCGGGCGGGCGCCGGCGTCGCGCGCGTCGACGGATCAAATCCGTGCGCTGCTCGACCGCGCCGATCACGAGCAGCGCTCGCTTTGGCTGGGATGGAGCATCCCACGCGACGTGGCCATGACCCACGCGGACCTGTTGGACGAGCAGCTCGAGGACGCGGTCGTCGCTCTCGGCTCGGTGCTCGCGCTCCTGGCGCTGCCGCCGGGCCGGCTCGCACCCGCGCCTCGGGAGCGGGCTGCCTCCTGGCGTCGCGGCGAACGTGACGGTTCGCGGAGCGATGACGAGCGGCCGGGGGCAAAGCGACGCGCCCGAGCGCGCGACGACAGCACGGCCCCGGCCCGCAGTGGACACGGGCAATATCCGGAGCAACGCGAGCGCGACTCCGAGAACGCGGCCGAGCCCGAGGCGCGCGAGCACGACGGTGCGAGCTCGCCCCGGCAGCCGCGCGGCGGAGCCAGCGCGAAAGCACCCGCCCGCGCCGGTGTGCGCGCGCGGCGGAGCCGCAACCCCGACGCAAACCGACCGATCGAGAAGGGCTCGCGAGTTCGCGTGCTCGACGGGCCGTTCTGCGGCAAGGTCGGCGTCGTGCAAGAGCTCGACGGCAAGGGTGCGGCACGCGTGATGCTCGGCCTCCTCGCGGTTCGAGTCGAGGTGGGACACCTCGCCCGGAGCACCGAAGGGGGCACTCGGCCGCTGCTGTCGTCGTCCCACCGCAAACCAGTGCCGGTCCGGTCGTGACAACGGGCGGGCCTCTCCCGGCATCGATCTTCGACGGACCACCGGTGAACAAGGCCTCCGAAGCGTCGACCCGTTACCCCACCACCCTCGGCGGGCAGTTGCGGCGTCACATGCCCCAATACGTGATCGGCAGCCTCACGCTGGCGGCCTTTCAGCTCGCCATGAACCGCATCGACTTGCGGTCGCAAGCCGCGATCGATCTCGTCTTTGGTGCCCATCCGCTCGACGTGTGGAAGCCGGCTGCGACGATGCTCGCGCTCGCGGTGGGGGCGTTCGTCGCGCGCGTCGCGAGCCGCTGGTTCATCTTCAACGCGGGGCGGGACGCGGAGTACGAGCTGCGCTTGGAGCTCCTGGCCAAGCTGCACCAGCTCGGGGCAGCCTTTTACCGAAAGATGTCGGCCGGCGAGATCATGAGCCGATCGACCAACGACCTGCAGCAGGTCCGGATGCTCTTCGGCTTCGGGATGCTCAACCTCGTCAACTTGTTCTTCGTTTTCCCGAGCGCGCTCCAGGTCATGCTTCACGTCAGCCCGAAGCTCACGATCGCGTGCCTCGCGAACCTCCCGGTGGTCACTCTCTTCACGCGTTGGATCTCGCGGGGCCTTTACACGCGGATGCGCGAGAACCAGGCTTCGCTCGGGCGCATGAGCGACGTTCTTCAGGCGAACCTCGCGGGCGTTCGGGTCGTGCGCAGCTTCGCGCTCGAAGAGCGCGAGCGGGAGCGCTTCGAGAAAGCCAATCAAGACTACCTTCAAGCGAACCTGTCTCTGGCGCGGCTCCGCGGTTCCCTTGCGCCGACGATCGGCGCGGTTGCCTCCGCCGGCTACCTCGTCTTCTTCTGGTACGGGTCGGCGTTGCTGCTGCGCGGTCCCGCTCAAGGCGGGCTCTCGCAAGGCGCGTTTTTCGCGTTCTGGAGCGCATTTGCGCGAATGACCTGGCCGATGATCGCGGTCGGCTTCTCGGTGAGCATCGTGCAGCGGGGCCGCGCGGGCTTCGCGCGGCTACGCGAAGTGTTCGACGCCCAGCCCGAGGTGGTCAACGGCGCGCGCAAGCCCCCTCGTCACGTGGGCGGCTCGCTTTGCGTGGAGCACCTGCGGTTCTCGTACGGATCGCGCGAGGTGCTGGGCGACGTGAGCTTCAAAGTCGCGCCCGGAGAGTCGCTGGCCATCGTCGGCCGCACCGGGTCCGGCAAGACTACCCTCGCCATGCTGCTCGCACGCCTGCTGCCGACGCCGGTCGGAAGCGTCCGCATCGACGGCGTGGACGTCTGCGAGCTGCCCCTTGCCTCCGTGCGGTCCGCCATCGGCTACGCGCAGCAAGACGCGTTTCTCTTCTCGACCACGGTCTCCAGAAATATCGGTTTTGCGCTCGACGATCCGGAATCGCAAGAAGCGCAGGGACGGATCCGCGGCGCGGCGCGCGAAGCGCAGGTGCTCGAAGAGGCGCTTTCTTTGCCCGAGGGCTTCGACACGGTGGTCGGCGAGCGCGGCGTGCAAGTGTCGGGCGGGCAAAAACAACGCATCGCCCTCGCGCGCGCTCTCCTCTGGGAGCCGAAGATCCTGATCCTGGATGACCCGCTGTCGGCGGTCGACACGAAGACGGAAGCGGCCATCCTGGAGGCAATCGAGCGACAGGCAGCGCGCCGGACTGTGCTCCTCGTCACGCACCGGATCGCGGCCGCGTCGCGCTGCGACCGCATCATCGTGCTGGACGAAGGGCACATCGTCGAGCAAGGCCGGCACGAAGAGCTCGTCGCCGGCGGAGGGATCTACGCGGCGTTCGCCGAAGAGCAGAAGATGGCGCGTGAGCTCGAAGAGCTCGAGGTCGCCCCAGTGGATCCGGAGCTCGTGCCGGAAAGAGCGGCGGCGTCGTGAGCGACCGCGCCGCCCGAAAGCCGGCGACGCGCGCCGAGCAGGCGCTGCGCACGTTCCACGAAGAGGGGGCGATCGGCAAAGCCTACGACGCACGTCTCCTGCGCTGCCTGTGGCCCTTCGTGCGCCCGCACGCGCGCTTCGTCGTAGCATCGCTGGTCACCCTCGCGCTCATCGCCGCGATCAATCTCGTGCGACCGCTGATTTTGGGCGACGTCGTGCGCCAAGCCGGCGCGCGCGACGCGCAGCGCCTTTTTCGCGACGGGCTGGCGATCGCAGCACTGCTCGTTCTGCTCCAGTCGCTGACGTACGTCCAGATGTACACGATGCAGATCGCCGGCGCCCGGGCAATGGCCGATCTTCGCAGCACCATCTTCCGCTTCTTCCAGAAGCTTCGCCTCCGCTACTACGATCGCACGCCTGTGGGGCGCCTCGTGACACGCGCGACGAACGACGTCGACGCGGTGAACGAGCTCTTCGCGTCGGGCGGGCTCAATGCCATGGGCGACCTTCTGTCGCTCATCGGCGTGGTCGCGATGATGCTCGTGCTCGACTGGCGACTGTCGATCGTGTCCTTTCTCGCATTGCCGCTGGTGGGGCTCATCGTGAACTTCGTCCGCACCCGGTCGCGCGCGGCGTACCGCGACGTCCGCGCGCGCACCGCGCGGCTGAACGCGTTTCTCAACGAGCAAGTGAGCGGCATCGCGGTCGTTCAAGCGTTCGTGCGCGAACGCGCGATGGCCGAGGAGTTCGACGGCGTCAACGTCGGCTATCGAGACGCCAACAAGCGCGCGATCTACTACGAGGCATTGCTCGACGCGTCGATCGAGATGGTCAGCACGGTGTGCATCGCGAGCATTCTTTGGTTTTCCGGAGTGCGTCGCCTGGGGGAGCACACGATCAGCTTCGCGCTACTGGTCACCTTCACGCAATACATCCGGCAGTTCTTCGAGCCCGTGAGCCTTCTCTCGCAACGGTATACGCTCCTGCAGAGCGCCATGGCGGGAGCGGAGCGAATCTTCGAGCTCCTCGACGAGAAGGACGTCGCGCCGGAGGCGCTCGCCCCGCAGGAGTGCGGGCCGGCGGGACCACCCGACGAAGGGATCGCGCTCGAGCACGTCGACTTCGAATACAAGCCGGGTGTGCCCGTGCTTCGCGACGTCACGTTCGGCGCCCGTCGCGGGGAACGCGTTGCTCTGGTGGGCGCGACCGGTGCGGGAAAGACGACGGTCGCCAGTCTGCTGCTGCGCCTCTACGAGCCACAAGGGGGGACCGTGCGGGTTCTCGGACGCGACGTGCGGACCTACGAACCGCATGATCTGCGACGGAACTTCTCGGTCGTGCCGCAAGACGTCTTCCTCTTCTCGGGTACGCTGCTGTCGAACATCGGCGTGGCCGACGCAACGCCGGATCGCGCACGGGCCGAGGCTTCGCTGAGGCGGATCGGGGCGTTCGAAGTGTTCGCCAATCGGGAGGGAGGGCTCGACGCCCGCGTCGACGAGAGGGGGCAGAATTTCAGCGCGGGCGAGCGGCAGCTGCTCGCCTTCGCGCGCGCGATGTACCGAGACGCGCCGCTCCTGGTCCTCGACGAGGCGACCGCGAGCGTGGACTCCGACACCGAGGCACGGCTGCAGCGGGCGCTCGAAGAGGTCGTGCGGGGGCGAACGTCGCTCGTCATCGCGCACCGCCTGTCGACGATCCGCGCGGCCGACCGGATTGTGTGCTTTCACAAGGGCCGCGTCGTCGAAATCGGGACGCACGACGAGCTTCTCGCCAAAGGAGGGGTGTATGCGCGCCTCTACCGGATGCAGTCCGCGCACGAGCAGGCGACAGTCGCCGAGCGGCGCGCGCACCAAGACTTGAGCGCTTAGGCTTCGCCATTTCGCGCGTTGGCCAACACGCGCCGCCGCTTTGGAGTCGGTGCCGCAGACGGGAAATGGTAAGATCCCCCATGCGCGTGCGGGCCCGCTCTCGGCGCCGGAGAGCCCTTGGACTCCGGCGCGCGGCCGAGTGTTCGTTCGTCTTTCTCGTGGGCTGCGGCCAGCCGTCGGCTGGCAAACGAGGCCCACCCGATGCCGCCATCGACGCGGCGATGCCCGCGAGCGTGCCGGGCTCGGATGCGGCTACGACCGCCCCGGAATCCGGCTTTCTGGATGCCGCGATACCGACCGACCTGCCCGACTCGGATGACTCGTCAGACGACGGTGCTGCCGAAAGCGAGGCCGTCACCGGCGATGCGCCCGACGCGGGCGGATCGCCTGACGACGGACTCTCGAGCGAAGACGGCGGGGCGTGTGGCGCGGTCGTCGAGCAACACGCGATCGAAGGGGCTACGCACGTCGCGGTCTGCGCGCCGGTGACCTATCTGACGAAGCCTCCCTCGTCGGGCAACCACTATCCCATTTGGGCGGCGTACGAGAGCTACCCGTTGGCGATCCCGGAGGGGTTCTGGGTGCACGATCTCGAGCACGGCGCGGTGGTCCTCTCCTACGACTGTCCCGCGGGGTGCGCGGCGGACGTCGCGGCGGCGCAACGGTGGATCGACAACTTGCCGGACGACCCGATCTGCAGTCCGGCGGCGGGCGACGCGCGCATCCGCATCGTCATGACGCCCGACCCCAACCTCGACGTGAAGTTCGCGGCGAGCGCGTGGGGGTGGACGCTCCGCGCGGACTGCTTCGACCCGGTTGCGTTCGACGCGTTCTTCCGAGCTCACTACGGTCAAGGGTCCGAGGCGCTTTGCGCGCAAGGGGAGGATCTCTCGCTGGGCGTGCAGGACGGATGCGGCGAGTAGCGGCGGGTCGCACGCGCGCAACGTACCAGTTTCATGGGTCGTTCTGCGCGTCATGCTCGGCGAGCGCGGACGGCTCGGCGAGTGGGCGGTCGCTGAGGACGTGAACCTGGACTGGCGCTGCCGAGAGAAAGCCGCCAGGAGCACCAGGGTCACCAAGGGAAGAATTCTCGAGGACTGGGCTCATGCGATTCCTGGCGGTACCGACCGACCCGGGAAGGTCCGTCCTCGCCTGGGGGGGCCAGTTCCCACACGGTGGGGACAAGACGCCTCATCGTCGGGCGTTCCGTCCTCACCGTCGGGCGCCGACTCCTCATCGCCGGGCGCCGGGTCCTCACGGCCGGGCGGCGCCGCCTCATGGTGAGGAGGCGCCGCCACCTGAACCCGGCCGCGCTCCCCCCCGGTAGAAGTCGTGTTTACGGCTGGGGGTCGGGGGGGGGTGGTCGGGGGGAGCGGCCGCGCTCCCCCCCGTGTGCAAGTCGTTTGATCGCGTAAGCTCCCATCGCGTCAGCCAGAGCGGATCCCCGAAGGAGCGCAGCGGAGGCTGCACAAGACTAGAGCTCGTCCGCTTGGCCCTTGCTCCCGCTCGGTGCTAGTCGTGAAGGGAATCGTAGCGCCCTGGCCGGGCGTTCTCCCTGCAATGTCGCAGCCCCTCGTTCCTCGCGTGCTCCGCCCCCGGCGGGCCGCCCCCGCCGATGCCGTGAGGCCGACGCGAGCCGACGTCAACCTCGCGGCGTTGCGCCACAACCTGCGCGTCGTCCAGAAGCGAGCGGAAGGGGCGCGCGTGTGGGCGGTGCTCAAAGCCGACGCCTACGGGCACGGCGCTCCAGGTGTCGCGCGCACCCTCGAACGGGCCCGGGTGGACGGCTTTTGCGTGGCACTGCTCGAGGAAGCGGTCGAGCTTCGAGAGGCGGGGATCGTGGCGCCCATCATGGTGATGGGTGGCCACTACGGCAATGCGCACGACGAGGTCGTCGCGCGAGCGCTGATTCCCGTTGTCCACGACATCGGGCAGGTCGCCGCATTCGCGCGCTTGGTTCGCTCCGGCGAGGTGTCAGGGCCCATTGACGCGCACCTCAAAGTCGACACGGGGATGGGACGCCTCGGCGTGACTCTCCGGGCGCTGCCCGAGCTGGCGGCCGCTCTCGCCGACTATCCCGAGGTGCGCGTGCGCGGTCTGATGACCCACCTCGCGTGCGCAGACGCTCCCACGACCGAGGCGACGAGCGAGCAGATGACGCGGTTCGAGGAAGCGACCGCGATCCTCGCGCGGGCTGGCGTCCGTCCCGAGCAGCGGCACGCGGCGAACAGCGCGGCGCTCCTCCGCGGGCAGGCTCGGCTCGACGCGGTGCGCCCTGGAATCGCGCTCTTCGGCGTCGCGCCGCGCGTCGAGGGCGACCCGCTGTCCACGGAGCTCAGGCCCGTGATGCGCGTGCGGACGGAGATCGTCTCGCTCCGCGACGTCGACGAGGGAGCGTCGGTCGGCTACGGGGCCACGTGGAAAGCCGCGCGGTGTTCGCGCATCGCGACCTTGCCGATGGGCTATGCCGACGGCCTCTCGCGTCACCTGGGCAACTGCGGCCACGTCCTCGTGCGGGGAAAGCGCGCGCCGATCGTGGGCGCCGTGTCGATGGACATGACCATGGTCGACGTGACGGGCATCGAAGGCGCGAGCCTGCGCGACGAAGTGGTCGTCCTGGGGGCCCAAGACGGGGTGCTCGGACGCGACGTCATCGGCGTGGACGAGATAGCCTCGCACGCCGGATCCATTCCGTGGGAAGTGCTGACGAGCGTGTCCCGACGAGTGCCGCGGTTTTATCGGGAGCCCTGACGTGCCGGTTTGTGACGCCTCTTCGTTGCAGCGCTTGGATCTGATCTTCTCCGCTGAGGTGTCATTACTTCCCATAACCCGCGGCCACGATGTTGGCCTGGACGACGTCAGCGATCGCGTCCGTCGCGGCTCCGGACGTCATGACCCCTTCGAAGAAGTTTCCTTGGGCGCCGTTGGTGTTGTCGCCGCCCATCCCGAGGATGATGGCCCCCTGCTTCTTCATGGGGTTGTAGCCGTTAGGACGCGCTCCGTCGTAGAAGGTCGTCAACGTCCCCGACTGTGAGTTGCCGCCTTTGAGTGCAAAGGTCCCGGATCTGCCTATCACCAAGCCTGTGACGTAGGCGGAAGTCTGGGGCGTGTCGGCCGCGTTGGCGGCGAAGCTCACTCCGGCGAAGATGCCGTTTTCCATGTCCGCCATGACCCAAGGGCCGGCACCGCCGCCCTTTCCCCATTGGGAGGCGGTGCCGAAATAGACCGCTTCCATGGTGCCGTCGCCGTCGTCGTAGTTGTTGGTCTCTGCGTTGCCGTAGTCGAAGCAGCAGCCAGAGTTGTAGAAGGTGCCGCTCGTCACCATGTACTCGGTCTCCGGCAGGTCGGCGGTAGCGGTGCCCACAGCCTTGTCGTTCCGATAGCCGTCGCCCGCCACGATATGGACCCCGTAGACCGTGTGGCCGCTGAGCGTCACCTTGAGAGCCGTCGCGTCGGCCGGGTTGTCCGGCGTGGCCTTGCGCTGGCCGGGGGGCGCCGGCGTGAGGTTGTTCCCCTTGCCAGACTGGTCGTAGATGATCGAAATCGTGCACGTCGTGCCGGCGCAAAACGTGTCCTGCACTGCCGAGTCGGCGAAGCGGCCGGCGCTCAGAACACCGATGTCCTTGGTCGTGTTGTCCGACGCGCGAGTGACCTGGTAGAGGCTGCCATTGTACGCGGCCGAGAGCGCCCGCACCGTGCTGTGCGCGGCCACACACGGCGTACCACCCGACGCGAAGATGTCGCAAACCCCGGTCCCCGCTGGCGCGACGCCGGTGTCGCCCGCCGCGCCGCCATCGGCGCTGGCGAGGCCCGAGTCCGCGCCGCTCGATCCGGAGCTCGTGCTCGAACCACCCGAGCCGGAGCTCGTGCCACCGGAGCCGGAGCTCGTGCCACCGGAGCCGGAGCTCGTGCCA
>CAZHED010000078.1:0-17042 GCA_964531095.1 uncultured Polyangiaceae bacterium
GCAGTTCGTTTGGTCGCGTGAGCGCCAATCGCGTCAGCCGGAGCGGAGCCCCGAAGTGCGTTCAGCCCGGCGCGCGCCGGAGGGGCGGAGCGTAGGCTGTACGAGACTAGACGAGACTAAACTGATGCCTCGCGCATGATCCGGATTCGCTCGAGGGCCACTTCGCGATGGAGCGCGAGGAGCCGCGGGAGGGTCGGACCGACCGACTCGAAGAATGCCCCGATCGATTCCAGCTCGGCCTTCCACTCGTCGAGATCGAAGTGCGTCGCCTCGTCCACTTGCTCGTGCGGGATGTCGAGCCCGGACAGGTCGAGGTCGCCTGCTTTCGGCACCCAGCCGAGCGGCGTCTCCTGGCCTCCGACCCGCAGTCTCGCTCGGTCCACGATCCACTTGAGGACGCGCATGTTCTCGCCGTACCCGGGCCAGAGGAAGTTGCCGTCGCGACTCTTTCGAAACCAATTGACGAGAAACATCTTGGGCGGCTGGACGAGGCGAGCCTGCATGTAGAGCCAGTGCCCGAAGTACGTTCCCATGTCGTAACCGCAGAAGGGGAGCATCGCGAACGGATCGCGCCGCACGATGCCGGTCTTGCCGGCCGCCGCGGCAGTCGTCTCGCTGCCCAAGGTGGCGCCGAAAAAGACGCCATTCATCCAGTTGAACGCCTGCATGACGAGCGGAATCGTCGTCGCACGCCGTCCCCCGAAGATGATGGCGCTGATCGGCACGCCCTCCGGATCGTCCCAGAGCTTGCTCAAGACGGGATTGTTCGTGGCCGGCGACGTGAAGCGCGAATTCGGGTGCGCGCTCTTGTCGGGTGACCCGGCCTTCCACGGGCGCCCGAGCCAATCGGTCAGCTGCGCGGGCGCCTCGTCGTCTTTGCCCTCCCACCAGACGTCGCCGTCCGGGGTCATCGCGACGTTGGTGAAGATCGTGTCGTGAGAAATCGTCTTCATCGCGTTCGCGTTCGTCTTGAAGTTCGTCCCCGGGGCGACGCCGAAGTAGCCCGCTTCGGGGTTCACCGCGTAGAGGCGTCCGTCGGGGCCGCTGCGCATCCATGCGATGTCGTCGCCGACGGTCCAGATCTTCCACCCCTTGAAGCGCTTGGGCGGGATCATCATCGCGAAGTTCGTCTTGCCGCACGCGCTCGGGAAGGCCGCGGCGACGTACGTCATCTCCCCTTCGGGCGACTCGACGCCGAGGATGAGCATGTGCTCGGCCAGCCAGCCCTCGCGTCGCCCGAGGTAGCTGCCGATGCGGAGCGCCAGGCATTTCTTGCCGAGGAGCACGTTGCCGCCGTAACCGCTCCCCACGCTCCAGATGGTGTTGTCTTGCGGGAAATGGCAGATGTACCGTCGGTCCGGGTTGCAATCGAGCGTCGAGTGCACGCCTCGGTTGAAGTCGCTCTGGCTGCTCAGCATCTGCAGCGCGGGCCGCCCCATGCGGGTCATGATCCGCATATTGAGGACAACGTAGATGCTGTCGGTCAGCTCGACCCCGATCTTCGAGTGCCCCGAGCCGACTGGGCCCATGACGTACGGGACCACGTACATCGTGCGGCCGCGCATCGAGCCGTCGAAGAGCGCCCCGAGCTTTCGGTAGGCGTCGTCGGGGGCCATCCAGTTGTTCATCGGCCCGGCCTCGTCGCGGGTGGGCGTGCAGATGAAGGTCAGCTGCTCGACGCGCGCGACATCGTTCGGGTTCGAGCGATGGAGGTAGCAGCCGGGCAGCTTCTGCTGGCTGAGCGGAAGGAGAATTCCCTTGGCCACCGCTTCCTCGGTGAGCCGGTGCTTCTCTTCGTCGGAGCCGTCACACCACACCACACGGTCGGGCTTGGTCAGGCGGGCGGTCTCGTCCACCCACTGCAGGAGATCGGCGTTCCTCGTGAGAGGTTTGCCGGCGTGATCGGTGGGCGATTGCATCAGCGTTCTATGGCTCCTTCGCGCGGGAGAAAAAGCGACTCACTATGTCTTTAACACCGCCCCCCCCGAGCGGCACTAGTGCGCCGCCGTCGAGGTGGAATTAAGATCCGCAGTAGGCGGTGCGCTAGCGAACTCGCGGGAGCGAGTTCGGGGTTTGGGCGGAGCCCAAGGGAAAAACTGGGGCACCGCCCGCTCGCGCAGCGAGCGTAATCGCCGCAGGCGATTGGTCGTATCTCGACGGCGGTGTACTAGTAGCGCTCTTTCGGCTCTTCCGTCGCGACCACCTGGACGCTCGGCAGCACGTCACTTGCAAAGCGATTCCGGACCGACTTGGCGCGGTCGAGCTCATCGCGCGCCGGAACGGCGACCCCGAGGACCAGGCACGCCCCTTTCCATGCGGGGTAGATGCCGTACGCCACGGCGTATCGATCGCGATCGCCGAGCGTGGCTGTGGTCGCGACCAGGGAGTCGATGTCGGCGATCTTTCCGTTCCAGGGGACCGCCTTCGGCGGTTCGTGCTCGATCGCCACTTCGAACGAATCGACCCAGGGCTGCGCCCAATGCTCGAACGTGGTGCTGCACACGCCGGGCGCGTTTTCGTCGTCCACGTGAATGACGAACCCGGCGACGATTGCATGGTGGTCTTTTCCGTAGCGGAAGCCGACGAGGCTCTTCAGTCCCCAGAACTTCACCCGTAGCCAGTGGTCGGGGTCGGGGAGCTCGAGGCGCACGCTGTTTTGCCGGTCGATCCGCCAGCCGAGGGCACCGACCTTGAGCTGCTCGAGCGCCGCGGCGTGCTGGAGGCCGCCTTCTCCGCCTTGCGCCGCCGTGCCGTCGTCCTTCGGCGGAGGAGCCGGCGCGACCGTCTGCGGACGAGCTGGAGGCGCCGCGCTGCAACCCAGCACGAGCGTGGCGGCCGCAAGTGCGGAGATCGGACCGAGGCGGGCTTTTCGCACCCACCTACTATTACGGGCGGATCGACGGTCGCGCCAAGGCGGCGTCGACGCCTGCGCGCAACGCAAGGGGGAGAGCGCGCACGATTCTAGAAAAGCCTGGCCGCCGTGTCGTCGGTCCACAGCCACGCCGCGCGCGGGATGCTCACCCTCGGGCCGGTTCGAACGATCCGACCGCGCCCCTCGAGCCAGTCGGCCGCTCGCGTCCGCTCCGGCGTCCACCCCGGCGCGCCCAGCTCGCGAGCCGCCGCCTCGAGGTCGAGCCCTCCGTCCACGCGCAAGCCGAGCATGATGCGCTCGCGCAGCAGCGTCGGCGCGTCGAGTTGCTCGCTCGACTCCGAGATCCCGTCTCCGTCGCGGGCGGCATCGAGGGTGCTCTCGACGAAGCGCTCGGGCAGGACGGCGTTCCGGTAGCGCACGCCGTGGGCTGCGCGTTTCTCGGCGCGGGGTGCTGCTTCGCCCTCGCCGCGCTCCCGCACGAAGCCGAAAGCTCCGCACCCCAGGCCCAAGTACTCGTCGCCCCGCCAGTAACCGAGGTTGTGGCGCGCCTCCTCCCCGGGCCGAGCGAAGTTCGACACCTCGTAGTGGCGCAAGCCGACTCCCGTCAGGGCGTCGTCGATCGCCAAGAATGCCTCGGCCACGGCCCCATCGTCGGCGAGCGGCAAGCGCCCGCGTCGGGCGAGCTCGCCGAAGCGCGTCCCCGGCTCGATCGTCAGCTGGTAACACGACACGTGGCTGAGTCCGAGTTGGGCGAGCTCCAGCGCTTCGTCGCGCGCTTCGGCCGGCGATTGCCCGGGCATGCCGAAGATGAGGTCCGCGGAGACGCGCGCCATCCCCGCGCGCATCGCGCCGAGCACCGCCTCGCGGGCTCCGCTGGCGTCGTGAAGACGCCCGAGATAGCGCAGTCGATCGTCGCGGAGCGATTGAACGCCGATCGAGAGGCGGTTGACCCCGACATCGAGGAGCGCGCGTGCCCGGTCCTCGCTGATCGACGTCGGGTTGCACTCGACCGTCACTTCCAGGCCAGGGACCGGCGGGGTAGGCGGAAGGGGCGGGGCCCCGGACGCAAGCGGTGCAGGCGCTGGCGGCGGTTCCCGGCCGAGGTGCTCTCGCACGCGCGCCAGAACGCGACCGAGCTCGCGCGGCTCCCAGAGGCTCGGCGTTCCCCCTCCGAAGAACACAGTTTTCACGTTTCGGCCGACGAAAACCGGTGCGCGTGCGTCGATCTCGCGGATGACCGCATCGGCGTACCCGGCGTGGTCGATGCTCTCGCGGCTGGCGGAGTAGCTGACAAAATCGCAGTACGGGCACTTCGCGAGGCAAAAAGGGAAGTGCACGTAGACTCCAGCAGGAGCGTTTTTTTCGGTCATGATTGCCCGGGTGGAGGCCGAGTGTTACGTTTTTTGATGCTGCCGCGCCATGCGATGACGCGGCGCTGCCATGCTCCAGGTCGATCAGCTTATAGAGCGCGTCAGGACGTACCAGCCGTCGGCCGACGCCGGCCTCATCCAGCGAGCATACGACTATAGCTTCCGGATGCACGCAGGGCAGACCCGCAAGTCGGGCCAGCCGTACATCGTGCATCCGGTGAGCGTCGCGGCGATCATCGCCGATCTGCGGCTCGACGCCGCGAGCGTGTGCGCCGGCCTTCTGCACGACGTCGTCGAAGACACCCTCGCGACGACCGAAGACCTCACCAAGGAGTTCGGCGGCGAAGTGGCCGAGCTCGTCGACGGCGTCACCAAGCTGTCGAAGATCAACTTCACTTCCAACGAGGATCGCGAGGCAGAGAACTTCCGCAAGATGGTGGTGGCGATGGCGCGGGACATCCGCGTCCTTCTCATCAAGCTCTGCGATCGCCTCGACAACATGCGGACGCTCGAGCACGTGCCGCGCGAGGCGCAGGAGCGCATTTCTCGCGAGACACTCGAGATTTACGCGCCGCTCGCGAACCGCTTGGGTATCCAATCGTTCAAGAGCGAGCTCGAAGACCTGAGCTTCAAGCATCTCGAGCCCGACGCCTACGCCGATCTGGTCGCGCAGATGCACCAGACGAAGAAGGAGCGCGACAAGTACATCACCGAGGTGTGCAAGACGCTCTCGGGCCGGCTCGCCGAGCAAGGGTTCGCGGCGGACGTGAACGGTCGAGCGAAGCACCTTTACAGCGTGTATCGGAAGATGAAGTCGCAGGAGACCGGGCTCGAGGGGGTGCACGACCTCATCGCGTTCCGCGTTCTCGTCGAGAGCGTGAGCGACTGTTACGCGGCGCTCGGCGTCATCCACTCGCAGTGGACGCCGGTTCCCGGGCGCTTCAAAGACTACGTCGCCCTTCCCAAGCCGAACATGTATCAGTCGCTCCACACGACGGTCATCGGCCCCGGGCGGGAGCGCATCGAGATCCAGATACGCACCCACGAGATGCACCGCGTGGCGGAGCGGGGCATCGCGGCGCACTGGAAGTACAAGGAGCGAGGAAGCGGGATTGCGGAACAAGACGCGCAGCGCTTCTCGTGGCTGCGCCAGCTGCTCGAGTGGCAGAAGGAGCTCAAAGATCCCGCCGAGTTCCTCGAGGGGGTGAAGGTCGACCTCTTCCAGGACGAAGTGTACGTCTTTACGCCGAAGGGCGACGTGCGGGTGTTTCCGCGGGGAGCGACGCCGATCGACTTTGCATACCAGATCCACACGCACTTGGGAGAGCACGTCACGGGCGCTCGCATCAACGGCAAGATGGAGTCGCTTCGTTACAAGCTGCGCAACGGGGACGTCGTCGAAGTGCTGACCAGCCCCAACCAGCATCCCAGCAAGGACTGGATCGACTTCCTCGGCACGACGCGCGCGCGGTCCAAGGTCCGCAATTTTCTACGCCAAGAACAGCGCGACAAGAGCAAGCGGCTCGGCGAGGAGCTCCTGGATCGCGAGCTTCACAAGGCAGGGATCAGCGCCAGCAAGCTCCTCAAGAACGAAGCGGAGCTACGTCGGCTCTTCGACACGCTCAAAGTGCAGAATCTCGAAGAGCTGCACATAGGAATCGGCTACGGCAAGATCGATCCCGAAGAGATCATCAAAGCGGTCGCCCCCCCCGACGAGCAGGGCCAAGACAGCAAGCCACCGGCCGGACTCCGCGAGGGCCGGCTGGCCGGTCTCGTTCGCAAAGTGATCAAGCGCGACGAGGGGGCGATCCGCATCAACGGGATCGACGACGTCCTCGTGCGGTACGCCAAGTGCTGCACGCCGCTCCCCGGCGACGACATCGTCGGCTTCATCACGCGCGGCCGCGGGGTGACCATCCACCGGCGGGGCTGTTCCAAGGCCCTCGACATGGACCCCGAGCGTCGCGTCGAGATCACCTGGGACAGCAAGGCGCGCATCAACCGCAGCGTTCAGCTGCGGGTCGTGACGGCCAACCAGCCGGGCATCCTCGCCAACGTCGGGCAGACGTTCATGGCGCAAGGGATCAACATCAGCGAAGCGAACTGCCGCGCCAGTGACGACGGGCGTGCGGTCAACCTTTTCTCGTTCGTGTGCCAGGACTTGCAAGAGCTGAAGAAGGTGATGAAGGCGCTGCAGAAGGTGAAGGGGGTAGTCGGAGTGGAAAGGGCCTAGAAAAGTCGCGCGCCGGTCCAGTCTTCGCTCTTCTTCCACAGCCGTTCGGCGAAGTCGGCGTCCCTGATCCACGGACGAACACCGTATAACGCGGTCGAGTCGGCCGGGACGGGCTCGCCGATGTCGACGTCCTCGCAGTAGACGCCGCCCATCCCGTCCAGTGTGGCGCTCGTCGCGCACCAGACGCTCGTGGCCGCCCCTGCGGGCGGCATCTTGGGGGTGCGGCCGGCGAGTACGGGGCGGAGCTCCTCCTCCGGAACGCTGCGCGCGAGCTCGGTCGCGACGAAGCCGGGGTGCACGGAGAAGGCGCGCACGCCGTGCTTCTCGCCGCGCGCGTCGAGCGCGAGCGCGAAGAGGGCGTTGGCGCTCTTCGACTGCCCGTAGGCCTTCCACTTGTCGTACGGGCGCCGTTCGAAGCTCGGGTCCTCGAGGTCGACTGATGCGAAGGCGTGCCCGCGCGATGTGAGCGCGACGACGCGCGCTCCGTTCGCCTTCAGGAGGGCGGGCCACAGACGCGCGGTCAGCTGGAAGTGCCCGAGGTGGTTCGTGGCGAATTGGAGCTCGAAGCCGCGGCTGTTCTTCGCGAACGGGATCGCCATGACCCCGGCGTTGTTGATCAGGAGATGAAGCGGACGCTTGGACGCGAGGAAGCGGGCGGAGAAGGCGTCGACCGTGGCCGACTCGGCAAGCTCGACGCTCTCGATCTCCACGCGAGGGATCCCCGTGAGCGCGGCGCGCGCCTTCTCGAGGCTGCGCGCCGGTACGACGACGGTGGCTCCCGCCTCGGCGAGCACGCGCGTCGTCTCGAGTCCGATGCCCACGTAGCCGCCCGTCACGACGGCGACCTTCCCGTCGAGCCGGACGTTGCCGAGCACTTCGCGCGCCGTCGTCGTCGCGCCGAATCCCGTATGCAGGGCTGCCTGTTTCGTTCGCATGAGAATTCTCCTGTCCGATGTTCCTACCCGAGAACGGAAGGAGCCCGTGCCCTCCAGCGGGAGCCGGCGCGTGCTGGTCGATCGGCTTAGCTCGCGGTGGCGCGCCATGCGAGCTCGTCGATCGTGATCACCTCGGCGCGGCGCGCGAACACCTTTGTCAGGAGCACGCGGTGCACCTCCTCGTCGGGATCGGCGCAGCCATCGGAGAGCACAATCAAGCGGTAGTCGCGATCGGCGCCGTCGCAGACCGTCGAGAGTACGACGCCGCTCGTCGCGATTCCGGCGAGCACGAGCGTCGTCACTTTCCGCCCGCGGAGCTGCGCGTCGAGATCCGTCGTCGAAAACGCGCCGACGCGCGTCTTCCGCACGACGATGTCGCCGGCGCGCGGCGCGACGCGCTCGTGAAACTGCGTGTCCGGCGCGTCGGCGGGCATCGCCGCGGCCGCTCGGGAGAATGCCGCATTGGTCGCGGGGACCTTGGCGACCTCGGTCGGCTCGAAGGCAACGCGCACGTGGCCGACGTGGAGGCCGGCGCCGCGCGCAAGGTCGATGGCGCGGGCGGCGCGACCGAGCAGCGCGTCGGCGTCGCCGACGCGTCTCAGGATCGCGGGCTGGTAATCCATCACCAAGAGTGCGCTCGAAGAGGGATCGATCGTGTGCATGACTATGAGCTTTCTCCACTGGTTTCGGGGACGGACGGTGCGAGCTTCGCCGCCCGCTTGGCGAGCTGCGGCCCGAGCACCAGGACGCTGACGACGCGCGCCATCTGCGTCGCCAGGACGAAGGCGACGTCGACCGGCGTGCCCGCGGCGATGATCGCGATCGAGTCGGCTCCGCCCGGGCTCGTGGCAAGGTACGCGGTGAGCAGGTCGATGTGGGCGATCCGCGCGAGCGCCCACGCGATGCCGGCACACGCGGCCACAAGCGCGACGATCGATACGACAATCTGCGGGAGGCTGCGCCGCGCGTTCGCCAACGACTCGCGGGTGAACCGAAGCCCAACCGCCCAGCCGACGACGACGTAGCTTGCGACCAGCAAGAGCCGCGGCAGCTCGACGCGAAGGAGCCCGACGTCCTGGAGGACGGTCGCGACGACCATCGGCACGAGCAGTGAACCGGCCGGCACCCGCAGGCGCGGCACGACGAGCCCCGCGAAGAGGACGATCGCCACGAGCACCGCGAACGAGACCGACGCGACCGGCGCAAGCCACGGCGTGCTCTGCGCCGCTCCGCCCGAGAGCCCGGCGGCCCGCGCGACGATCGATGCCGTGGCGGCCGCAACGACGACGCGCAGGTACTGCATGATCGCGACGAGGCGCATGTCGCCGCCGAACGAGCCGGAGAGCACAACCATGACCGTCGCCCCGCCCGGGAACATCCCCCAGAGCGCAGTGCTCCCAGGCAAGAGCCGCGCCCGCGCGAGCGCGAGACCCAACACGGTCGCGACGAGGAGTACGGAGAGCGTCGCGCCGGCGAAAACTCCGGCGCGTGCGAAGACCGTGTGGAAGAGCGTTGGCGTGAAGTTGCGCGCGATCAAGCAGCCGACGACCGCCTGTGCGAGCGCGAACGCCGGCTCGGGGAGGCGCATCGTCGCGCCGCGTCCCACGACGATCATCGCCGCTCCCATCGCGCCGAGCAGGAACGCAGCCGGCAGGCGGAGCATATGGAGCGCCGCCACGAGGATGGCGGTTAGCCCCACGAGCGCAGCTCGATTGGTGAGGTTCCCATAGCGTGGCATGCTGGAAACGAAATGCGAGGATGTCCTCTCGCATGGGAGAGAGTTGAGGGTGTTCACGCAAAAGTCGAGCGTCGCCGACCGGCGCCGCCGAGATTGGCTCCAGAAGCAGCGGACGGCGACGCTCTAGATGACCCTGGCTACCGGTACGAATCCTTGGCAATGCGGATCGCCGCGAAGGCGCTGACGTCGTCCCCTCCGGCGGCAATGCCCAGGGTGGCTCGGATCTCCGGAGAGCGCACCCGCAAGAACGGGTTTACCCTGCGCTCTTCGTCCAGGGTCGTGCCCACGGTGGGCTTGCCTTCGGCGCGGAGCTTTGCCGCCCGGCGGCGCGCCGACTCCACGTCCGCGTTCGACGGCTCGAGGTGCGCGGCGAAGCGCAGATTGCTCTCCGTGTACTCGTGGCCGCAGTACACGTGCGTGTCGCCAGGCAACCCGAGAAGACGCGAAAGCGATGCGTGCAGCTGCGAGGCGGTTCCCTCGAAGAGGCGGCCGCACCCGGCGCAGAACAGCGTATCCCCCGTGAAGACGGCGCGGTTCCCTCCGGTGTCCACGAAGTAGCCGACCGCGCCGAGCGTGTGCCCCGGAATGTGAATGCACGCTGCCGCGACCTCGCCGACGCGAACCGTGTCGCCGGTGTCAACCGGCCGCGAGATCGCGGGCAGGCGCCGGACGTCGGAGGCGTGCCCCACGACCTCGAGCCCGAGCTCCCGCGCGAGCTCTTCGTTTCCCCCTACGTGGTCCCAGTGGTGGTGCGTGCTCCAGATGGCGCGGGCACGTACGCCCTCGCGACGGAGCGCTTCGCGGACGGCCCCGGCTTCGGAGGCGTCGACGATCGCCGCCTCGCCCGTCTCGGCGACGACGAGGTACGCGTAGTTGTCCGTCAGGCACGGAACCGGGACGATGCGCATTGGCTCCTCTTACTTCTTTCGATAGCCCCCGTTCAGGCAATCGCCCGTGCACCCGAACGGCGGCACTTCTTTTATCGTTTTCGCGAGCGCGCGATACCGCGCCCTCATGTCTTTGAAATCGTCACCCTTGGTGATCGGCGCGCGCTCGAGCGGGTCTCTCACCACGTCGAACAGCTTGCAGTAGTCGTCGTCGAAGCAGATGAGCTTCAGGTCCCCGTGCAATAGCGCGCGGCGCTTGCCGTTGTCGCTGGTCATCGGCAGATCGACGACGACGTCGCGCGGCTCGGACGGATGGCCATAGACCTCTCGCACGATCGACGTCCCTTCGAAGAGCGGATCGGCGGGGATGTGAAATAGATCGAGGATCGTTGGGGCGAGATCGATATTGCTGTGCGGAGCATCGATGCCTCGCGGCTGCGCCCCCGGCGCGACCACCAGAAGCGGGACGTGCACCAGAGTCTCCCAGATCTCGAAGCCGTGACGCGTCATGCCGTGCTCTCCGAACTCTTCGCCGTGATCGCTCGTCACAATGATCACCGTCCGCGCTGCCCACGGCCTCTGAGCGATGAAGTCGAGAAGCTTGCCGACGTATTGGTCGGTGAACGTGACTTCGCCGTCGTACCGGTCACGGCTCGTCTTTCCCCAGTCGATCCCCTCGTGGCGCATGTAGATGTCGTGCGGATCGAGAAAGTGCGCCCAAAAGAAGAAGCGGCGCGTCTCGTTGGCGGGATCGCCGAGCATCGCCTCGGCCATCGCCTCCGACCGGGGCGACGTGATTTCGCGGTCGGTGTTCGGGTCGAACGCAATCCCTGGAACGATCTTCCATTCGTCGAACCCCTGGTCGAACCCGGCCGCCTTGAAATACATATGCGCCATCGCCCCCATCGTGTGCACTCCCGCCCGCTGGAGCAGCTTCGGAAAGAACACGTCGTTTTTGTACGTCCCGAAAAAGTACCCGCTGCGATGCAGCTCCGACGGAATGCGGCCTCCGAGCAGCCCGCCGAGGCTCATCGACGTGTACGACGAGACCGAGTACGCCCGACGGAAGCTGACGGACTTCTTCTCGAGCTCCGTCAGACGCGGGGCGATGGGCCGCGGGTAGCCGTTCCACGGCATGTCGGCGCGCAGACTGTCGATCGAGAGGAGGATGACGTTGCAGTCTTTGGGCGGCCCAGGCGGCTCTTTGGGCGGCGCCGGCACAGGGGTCGGCGCCGACGATGGGATCGTCGCGGCAGGACCGACGGGCGACGCGTCCTTCGAACAAGCCATCACGAGGGTGGCGCACACCACCCAGCGGCGCAATGTCACGAGTCGATGGTGATCTGCAGCTTCTCGCGTAGCGCCAAGTAGTCCTCGCTGATGCTGAAGAGGACGATCTCTTTGATGCGCTCTTTGGGCGGCACGCTGGAGGCGTCTTCGGTCGCGCGCATCACGTCCGTTGCGATCTGGAGATCGTGGGAGAGCAAGAACCCCGCTCGGTCGGCCGTGAGGTCGATGGCTGCCACCCACTTCTTGAGGTCGAGCGAGCCGCCGGACTGAAGCAACTTCGACACCGTGCTCGCGAGCACCTCGCGCTGCACGCCGTGGAAGTCCTGCGTCATGAACTCCATCGCCTCGTCGACTTGACCTTCGAGGTCGGGGGCGATCGGGAACTGCGGAACGCACAGCTTCATCGCCGCGAAGAGCCACGCCTTGAGCCCCGTGCCGGTTGGCACGAGGTGGCGCACGTAGAAGCCGGGACGGAAGTAGGCCATGTGACGACCGGCCACGAAAGCGAGCGACTGCGTCGGCACGTCGCTCTCGAACGCGGCGCGCCCAAGGACGATCGCCGGCGTGGTCGCGTGGAGAAACCCGAGCCCGCCCGGGTCGTTCGGATTCTGAAACACCGGCGGCGCCTCGAAGCCGAAGACGCCTTGCACGTAGTAAAGCGTCTGCGTCACGGGATACGGCTGCGTCACCAGATCGATTCGGTATCCGTCGTCGTATCCGAGCTCCTCTAGAGGCTGGGTCCGAGCACGGATGATCGTCGGCTGTATCGCCGCGAAGATGCGGGTGACCAGCGGATCGGCGTCGGCGTGGGCCAGTCGCCTCGCCCAGTCGTCGTCGTCGAGCACCGCCTGCGCGAGCGCCGCGCTGTCCGAGCGGTGCTTGCGATAAAAGCGCTCTTCGTGGGGCTCGGCCCGATTGAGGACGCTCAGCGCCTGGGAGACGCACCAGGCAGGGTCGGGCCTCCGGGCCTCGGTGTAGAGACGCCGGAGCAGCTTGTAGCTGTCGAGACGGTACGGGTTGCGCCGGAGAATCTGGGCCTGGGCCCGAACCGCTTTGTCCAGGTACTGCGTCACGTTGCTCGCGTAGAGCTCGGCCAACGTCTCGCTGCGCTCTTTGTCGTCGGGCTCGAAAGCTTGCGCCGCCTCGTAGGCGTCGATCGCGAGCTCGGGCTCGTTCAGCGACTCGCGATACACCTTGCCGAGGCGGTCCAGGAGCTCGACGATCCGCGGGCGGTCTTGGGACTCTTTCGCTTGCTCGAGCTGCGCCTTGAGCAAACGCTCGACGCCTTCGTGATCGCCGGTCTGCCCGCGGAGCGCGATCGACTCGTCGATGGCTCTGGTGAGGGTCGGGTCGAACTCCAACGCGCGGTCGTAAAACGCGATCGCCTGCTCGAGCTCGCCGAGCTGTCGCGAGCTGACGATGGCGGCGGTGTGCAAGTACTTCGCCCGCTGCTTCGGGTCGTCCACGAAGTCGGCCAGCCGAAGGACGACTTCGACCAGGTTCGACCAGTCTTTCTCTTCGGAATAGAGCTGCATCAGCTTCGTCAGCAGCTTGCGGTCGTCTGGGCGCTCTTCGAGGGCGGTCACGTACGTCCGGGCTGCGCGACCGCGGTCGCTCAGCTTGTTGAACTCGATGTCGCCGATCTGCAGGAGCAGATCGAAGCGCTCGTCTCCGTGCGCGAGCTCGAGACGGCGGGCTTTGGTGCGGATGAGCTCTTCCCAGTCTTCGGTCTGCTCGTACAACCTGGCGAGCGCCTGAAGGGCGCCCTTGTTGCCTGGGTCGACGTCGGCGGCCTCGCGCAGCAGATCGACCGCTTTGTCCAGCTCCCCGTTTTGCCGCAGCGCCTCGCCGAGCCGCCAGAGAGCCTCTGCGTAGCTGTCGTGCGACAGCGCGGCGGTGTGCTGTTCGAGCAGCCGCCGATAGATCTCGCGCGCGGCCTTGACGTCGCCGCAGTCGAACAGCACGCGTCCGGCTCGCGACAGCGTGTCCGGGTCGTCCTGTGCGATCTGCTCGAGCGCCGCGACCGCGGCCGCGAGGCGCGGGTGCTCGTTTTCGACCGAAGTGGACGGCGGTGGCAGCGACTCGCGCCCCTTCTCCGCCGGGGGCGACGACACACGCTCGGTTACGCTCCGCCCGTAGGCCTCGACGAAGCGGATGAGCACGCGCCGCGCGTCGTCGGCCGGCAGCGCGGCCGCCCGCGACACGAGCGGCTCGAGGTACTTGCTGGCCTCGACGTAGCGCTCCCCTTCGTAGGCGAGCTCACCGAGGACGAGCATCGCCACGGCGCTGGTCGGATCGAGGTCGATCGCCGTCTGCGCGCTCGCCTCTGCGCTCGCGCCGTCGTGCATGCTTTCGTGCTGAACCCGTGCGAGCTCCGCGTAGAGACGCGCTTTGGCGATCTTTCCCTCGGCGATCGTGAGCTCGTTTTCGATGAGCGCCACGACGTTGGTCGCGTCGCCGCGCGCCGCGTACGCCTGTCGGAGAGAGAGGGCGGCGGCCGTGTCCTTGGGGTCGGCCTCCAGCGCGGACTTGTAACGCTCGATGGCCCCCTCGACGTCCCCGCGACCCTCCAGCAATCGAGCGGCCCGGACCCACTGCTCGGCGCGCGCGGCGGGTGTCGTCGCCTGCGCGGCGAGCGCCTCGATCGCCAATAGCGCCGCGCTCGCGTCGCCCGCTTGCTCGCGCAGTCGGGCCAGCGCTTCGAGCGCTGCGCCATTCGTGGGCTGCAGCGCGAGCACCTCGTCGTAGATGCGCATCGCCCGGTCCGGCGAGCCGACGTTCTCGCCTAGGACCCGAGCGCGCTGCATCAGGATTTCGACGCGACGCGCCGTATCCGTCGTCGCCCTGGCGTGGCGCTCGTAGAGCTGCTCGAGCCGATCCCACTCGTCGGTCGCGCGGTAGTGGCGGGGGAGCGCCGACATGGCTCCTTCGTTGGTCGGATCGATCGCCAAGATTTGCTCGAGGCACTCGGCGGCCTTGGCGTGGTCGAGGAACTCTTCTTCTCGTAGCGTCGCGATGCGCTCGTAGAGGTTGATCTTCTGGCGGGGCGTCGCCGCAATCGAGACCTGCGTTTCGAGGTTGTCGAGCAACTCGCGGTACTTGCCCGCGCGGTTGTAGATGCGGTCGAGCCCCTTGAGAGCCTCGAGGTCGTGGGGCTCGATGGCCAGCACCGCTTCGTAGCGACGGGCAGCCTCCGTCAGGTCGCCCAGGTTCTCTTCGTAGATCGCGGCAACCTTGAGCAGCGCATCGGCCTTCTCGCGCCCCCGCCGGGACTCGGCTTGCCGCTCGAGCACGACCACCAGGGAGCGGAAGTCCCCGGTGCGCTCCGCGATTTGTGCCATGCCGTCCACGGCTCTGGCATGGCCGGGCTCTTCGGCGAGGACTTGCGCATAGAGCGCCTTGGCGCGGGCGGCGTCGTTCAGCTTCTGATCGTAGACCTCCGCGGCTTCGGCGCGCGCGTCGCGAGCGCGCGGCGAGCCGCCCGCGGCGTCCGCCCGGGCGACCAGCGTGGCCACGAGCTCGGGCCACTGGTGCGCTTTGCGGAGAAGGGCGGCAAGCGCTTCGTGCGCCTCGTCGTTCGCGGGGTCGGTCACCAGGATCTGCTGGTACGCCCTGAGCGCCAGGTCGGGTCGCGCCAGCTTCTGCTCGTACCAGCGCCCGCAATAGGCGAGAAGCTTGCTCCGCTCCGTCGACGAGAGGGACCCGCCTTCGACCCCCCCGCTGACCGTGGAGACGACTTCGTTCCAAAGGTCGGCTTTCCCCTGCGCCAGCTCTTCGATTTCGTCGGCGTACTCGCGCACCATGGGCGTTTCGCACAGCGCCCGGGCATAGGCGAGCACCGCTTGCTCCGGGTCGCGGATCTCCGCGGCGCACAGGCGGCCGATTTCGGCGTAAATGCGAGCGCGCTCCTCTCCGGGTGCCGCCTCTTCGCTTCGACCGATCAGCGACTCGACGACCTCGGTGTACTTGCCAAGGGCCCTGCGGACCTCGTCGCGGGTGAGGAGCGCGATCTCGTCCTTGGGGTCGAGCTCCAGGATCTCGGAGTACACGCGCTCGGCGCGCTCTTTGTCTTGGACGATCGTGTGGAAGATCCGCCCGGCGCGGAAAAGGAGCGACTTCTTGATCTCGACCGCCTCGCGGTCCTCGCCCTGCCCCTCCTCGTCGTTCGCGAGCTCGATCACGTCTTCCGAAGCCGCTTGGAATGCTTCGGCCACCCGGATCGGATCGGCCCCTTCTTCGATCGCCTTCTCGAGCGCGATGGCGGTCTCGGCGTCGTCCGGTGCCGCGAGCAGCAAGTCGACGAGGCTCGAGAGCGTCTCTTCGGGGAAGTCCACCTCGGGTACGGCGCGCATTGCGGCGGATGCCCGTCCGAGCGATGCGAGGGCGTCGAGGACGGCGGACGCGTCCCTGGGACGCTTCTCGGGTTCTTTCGCGAGGAGCGAAAGGACGAGATGGTCGATGTCTTTGGTGATCCAGCCGCGCGGTGCCTTCGCGCTGGGCGGCTCCGGCATCCTCGCGACGTGGGCGAGCGCCGCGTCCGTTTCCGTCTCGTACGGGAAGATGGGCTTGCCCGATAGGAGCTCGTACATCATCGCGCCGAACGCGTAGACGTCGGTCGCCGCTTCGGCGCGAAGGCCGCGCACTTGCTCCGGCGCCGTGGTCTTGGGCGATCCGAACACCGCGAGGGCACCGCCGTGGCCGTTGGCGCCGAGCGACCGCTGGCGAAGCCGGTCGGCCGCGAAGTCGACCAGAGTGACCAGCGCGGTCGCGTCGCTGTCTTCGCCGGGGCGGCCGCGGCCGACGAGGACGTTTTCGAGCTTGATGTTCCCGTGCGCGATCCGGGCCTTGTGCAGCGCCGCGAGCGGCTCGAGGATGCCCTTGAGAATCGGCTGGATGTCGCTGAAGTGAGACGGGCCCGTGCGCAAAAGGCGCGCGCTCAGCGGCTGCGCGTCAAGCGACGAATAGCTGACCCAATACCCCCGGTCGCTCTCCCCCGTCTCCAGCTTCGACGGTAGCCCGGGGTGATCGAGCGCCGCGACCATGCGCGTGGCGGTGAGAAAACGCTGTACAGCCCGCCGATCGCGCGCCGCCTCCCGGCGCAGAAGCTTGACGACGTGCGGCTCGTCGCCGCGCAGGGCGGCGTACACGATGCCCACGGCGCCTTCGCCGAGCTTTCGCGAGATGACGAAGGTCCCCAGCCGCTCTCCCGGCTCGAGCTGCTCGCGGCCGAAAATCCCCGCCACATCGCGCACGCGCGGATTCACGCCGGGGCGGGCCGCGGTGATGACGTCGACCAGCGCGTCGATTCGGTCGGCGTTGACGCAGCGCTCCGCCAGCGCTTTGGCGAAGCTTGCCTTGGCGGTCGTGCCGCCGACGTCCTCGGGGTCGAGCCCGAGGAGGCGCTCGCTCATCGAGGTCATCTCTTCGAGCGAAAAGAGGCGCTCGAGCTCCGCGCGTACGATTTCGATGTTGGGATTCATGTGGGGCACCTGGCAACTGCGCGGGCCATGGTAGCGAAAGTCCGGCTAGTTGTAGCCATGTTCCCCCTCTACGGCCGAGCTCGGGGGCAGGGCGAGTCGCGGGGTACGTTCGAACGGCTGTTTTTCCGTGGCACTGGAGGGCTGCAGCCCGAGCCCAATCCGTACCTGGCGCGTGCCCGTGGCCGTGCCCGTGCCCGTGCCCGTGCCCGTGGCCGCGCTCGGGCGGGAAGGTAGTCG
>CAZHED010000079.1:0-16405 GCA_964531095.1 uncultured Polyangiaceae bacterium
CGCGCTGTGCCAGACCGCGTCGCCGACGTCAGGGTATGCACCGTCGCTCTCGCGAAACCGTTGCGGCTTCACGTCTGGCACCCGCGTTGCTGGGTGAATCCAAGGCTTCCGATGAACCATAGAGTCCTTGCCAGGGCCTTTCAGCGCATGCAACGTCGGTCGACGTTCGGTCGATCGACGCGACTTCGATGGACGCAAGCGTCGATGCACAGAACGACGCGAAGGGCGTGATCGCCGACGCGGGCGGCGACGGCGACACCGCGTTCATTGTGACGAACTTGCATCGCCGCCCGGACGCGGCACGATGGTGGGCGCCCACTTCGCCGAGATGGCGCGCCTCGAAGCGGCATCGGTCGATGCGTTCCGCCACCTGCGTCGCGAGCTCATCGCCCACGGGGCCCCCTGGCGTTTGGTCAGGGCAGCCGAGCGCGCTGCCCGAGACGAGATCCGGCACGCCCGGATGACCCGTGCGCTCGCCACGCGGCACGGCGGAGTGGTCTTCGAAGCGAGGGTGGAATCGCGGCCGGTCCGGACCCTCGAAGCGATCGCCGTCGAGAACGTCGTCGAAGGGTGCGTTCGCGAGGCGTTCGGCGCGCTTGTGGCTCTTTGGCGAAGCTCGGCCTGGCGGGGACGCGCGCTCTGGTCGATCAATTGGCGCGCATCGCGGCATAGCGAGTCTGCAGGACTCCAGAGCGCGCCGACATCGGCATCGTCAGTGTGGACCCATCCGCCCGAACAACGGCGACGCCGCTCGTCGTCATGGTCAAGTGAGCGGATCGGCCTCGACGACGCGCCTTCCAAGATGGCGCTCCAGGTCGCTGTCGCTGTTGAGCCCGAGCTCCTCGAGCTTGGCCAAACGCGCCCGCGGCCCAGGACGACCGAACGCTTGACGGAAGTCGGTCAACGCGGGGGGAAGCTCACTGTCCCGGGGCAAAGTGATTTGGTCTACGTACGACTTCGTGCGCGCGATCGCCTCACGGTCGAACCGCGCGAGTCGTGCCGCCATCTCTTCGACTTCATCCTCGAGCTCGTCGTCGGCAACGACTCGGTTGACATAGCCATATTGCGCCGCCCGAGGTCCGTCGAAGTCGTCGGCGACGAGGAGGATCTCCAGCGCGCGGCCCCGACCCACCAGCCTGGTCTTCTCCACATCGTAATGCGCGAGGAAGAAATCGGGGTTCGCGCTGCCGAAGACCACCACGTTCAGCTGGGGGTCGCGTTCGATCCAATCGACGAGCTCGGAGAGCTCCCTGACGGTCGTCGCCGTGATGGTGTTGATGGGAGGGTGGTTGAAGGTCACTCGCCAGTAGGCGGGATTTTGGCGGTCGAGTGTGAAGTGCGTCCACGAGCTGTTCATGGTGCCTCTATTTGTTTGTCTGCCGTTCGCTCGTGTTCTTGGCAAGCAAAGCCAGGGCCGGACGAAAACGGTTGCGGTGCTCCTCGCGCGCTTCGAGAAGCTCTTCACCGAATTAAACCCTCTCCTGTAGCTGTCGCGCATGCGAGTCACGGCACTGCCGAAGCCGGGATACGGATGCAGCTGCTGACCCGCACAGGGACTATCTCGCCGCGCTTCCTGCAACCTGCGATCGAGTACTTGCGCGCCGAGAACCGCGTGCTGCGTGCCGCGCTCGGGCCCAAGCGGCTTCGCTTCGCCGATGCCGAACGACGGTTGCTGGCCGAGAAGGGAAAGCCGCACGGCCGAAAGCGTCTAGCCAAGATGGCGTCGCTCGTGAGCCCGGAGACCATCCTTCGGCGGTACCTGTCGGCCGTATCGGCCGACGCGAAGGACTCGGTGGCTTGCTCTCCCTCTACGAGCGAAACGCTGCGTGAATCGCGCGGAATCGAGAATTGTCACTGCGGGGTGGCCGTTGCTGCCATTCCAATGCGGATTCCGCATGCGGGTCCGTGCGGGAGCTGCACGAGTTGGTCGATTGCCCTGCGTTTCCGTGCCCGCGCCGTGCTGGTTGGCACGTGGGCACGTGCTTTGCGAACACGTGCTCCGCGAAGTGGGACCGCAAGGGCCAAACGTTCCTTGGGGGTCACGCTCGAGGCAGGAAAGGAAAGCCACACCATGAAACGTCTAGTTGCCGCCGCAATCGCCGCATTTGCCCTCGAAGCCTGCGTCGACCAACGGGTGCTCGAACCTGCTGCGGGTGCGCCACTCGCTCAAGGCCGTCAGAACGTCGCCGAGACGGCGGCTGCCGGCGTAATCGTCCGGGTGACGGGAGATTCGTGGAAAGGGGACCCGCCAGGCTTGGGGATTCTCTTCACGCCGGTGCGAGTGACTATCGAGAACCACAGCGGGAAGACGTTGCGCATTGGCCACCGCGATTTCAGTCTCTCCGGGTCGAGCGGATTCCACTACGTGGCCAAGGCGCCAATCAAGGCGCACGGGACGCTCAGCGGCCCCGGGCTGACGTCTGCCGCCTCGCAGCCGCACTCCGCCCTGGTCTACCCCCCGGTCGATGCGTGGCCCGCCGGGGTCGCGTACGCGCCGATGTATTACGACGGCTTCGACGCGAAGTGGCCCGAAAAGCTGCCGACCCAGGAGATGCTCTCGCAGGCCCTTCCGGAGGGCGCGTTGGCGGATGGCGGCGCGATCGCCGGTTTCGTCTACTTCCAGAGCGTCACCGGGCGGGAATCGGCGGTGGAGTTCGAGATGACCTTGGTAAATGAAATCGACGGTCAGACGTTCGGGCGCGTCACCATCCCTTTCCAGAGCACGCAGCGCTGACCCTCGGGTTTGCTGCCGTCCCCCCAATTTATGAGGACATTGACGTCGTACTCCTCGTCGGACACGACCAGGACGCAACATTCGCGCCGCGCGCGTCAAATGGCATTGTGCAAAAGAAGAACGGGTGCGGCGTTCAAATGGCTCGCTTCGGCGACGTGCAAAGACGAACCGCGGACCGCAAAAGGCCAGTGCAAACGTGTGCACTACGAAGCACACGAGATCCCGCGAGCACGAGGTGGCACGCGTTTGGCTTTGCCTTACGCAAAAGCCGAAAAGGAGACACCATGAACCTCAGCCACACCATCGCGCCCGCACTTGCGGCGATTCTCGTCACCGCGTGCGCGTCCAACTCGATGCATGCCTCCGCACCCGAGCGAGCGCACCAGGCAGAGAAAGACAACCAACACGCGCAGGACGATGCGCGCCAAGCACGCCTCGACGCAGAAGGGGCCCGACTGAACGCCCAGGACGCTGCGCGAGCGCAGCACGAAGCGGACGAGAAGGCGCAATACGCAGCCCAAATCGCGGCCCAAGCCGAGCGCGACGCGCGGACGGAACGCGCCGGGGTTAGCGAACGACAGCCGGTCGATCGGCGTATGGCCGCGCGCCCCCACCGTCCTGCGGTGGCGTTCGCCGTGGGCAGCTCCGATCTCACGGAAGACGAACGGGCGAGGCTTGACGAGGAAGCCGCTACGCTGCGCGTCCACCCGTCGCAACAAGTTGTCATCGACGGCTACTCCGACGAGACTGGTGCGGACTCGACGGACTCGCGGTTGTCGCATCTGCGCGCCGAAGCCGTCGCCCACTATCTTGAGAAGAGAGGGGTCTCGAGCGAGCGGATCGTGACGAGAGTCGGCAAATGGGACACGACGGACGAAGCCGACCGCCGACGCCACGCGCACCACCGCGTCGAGATCATCGTTCAATAGGAGCGGGTTACGTCTCGTCCCCTTCGGTGACGACGCTGAGCATGAACGGTACTTGGACGTGAATATTTCCGCCCCCGTGGGGTGGCTCGAAGACTCCCTGCTCGATGCGATGAACGATGCAGGCCATCGTGGTGTTGCCTAGGATGGTCGCGCCGCTCGTGTCCACCTTGCGCACGCGCCCGTCGCTTCCCACCATGATCTCGACCGAGATCAACCCTTGTGCTTTGGGATTGACGCGCAGCCGTTTCTTGTAGCAACCGAGCAAATCGTCGGTCATCCCCGCCAAAACCGTGTTCGCGTTGTCGATCTCGCGCTGCGTGTAATCCGGATCGGGAGCGGCGCGCGCGATCATTCGCGGCGGCTGGCAAGAGAGCTTGCACTCGACCTCCGCCGGGCCGGGCGACGGCTCGGTCGCTGCGGGTGGGGCGGAGGCCGGCGACGCCGCAGGTGCCTCGAAGCCCGGCGCCGCGACGGGCGGCGCTTGCGCGGGCGCACGGGCGGCGGAGCAGCCGACGCAGACACATGTGATCAGAACGAAAACGGAGGCGGGGCGCATGGGTGAAGGCGAAAGTTGCAGCACTCGTGCCTTGCCCGTTTCGCACGGAATTGCCGAAAAGGCTCTCCCTCGCTTACGCAATTCGTTCGTCGTTCGGCAAACGCTTCACGGACGTTCGACCGCTAGACACTGCGCGAAACCGGTCGAGAAACTCCTGCCCGTGGCAGGCGGCGACGCCGGCTTCGACAGGGTCTCGGGCTCGCGGTTCCCCACCCGAGTAAACATTTCCGACGAATTGCCGTCCTACTCCTCCGCCAGGCTAGTCGGCGCGTCTTTCCCCCAAGTCCCCGATTAGCCTGGCTCCTTTCCGACGCCTGGGGTGACGAAGGCGAACGCGCGGTGGGCCTCTTGACGACCTCGGGCGAAGATTGGGCGGTGCGATTGCGATGGTCAAGCCCGAAGCCGGCGCGCCCAGGTCCGAGACGGTCTCGGCAACTTTTCCGATCGTCCAATACTCGACGATTCTCCCATCGCGGAAAGCGGTGGTATCCATGCCGCAGACGGGCGGCGACGAACCGTCAGTCGACGTTTCGGCAAACCATGGGCCGCCGACGACACAGGCGGCGACATCGACGAATGGCCCACAATTTGTGTCGAACCTGAGACACTGGAATTTGGCGCGGTGAGCGATGACCCATCGCTCGACGGCAGCTGGAGTATTCACGGTTTGCGGGTCCACGGTGCTGGGTGGCGTGAGATGGAGCGCGAAGCGCTCCGCCACGATGGCATGCGCGAGCTCGGGTTCGCCGTTCCGCATGCGGGTCCATTCGTTCCACAAATGAATGCCCGTTGCGTGGAGGTCCAAAGGTGTGGTGTTCGTCATGCGGCTGAGGATGCGGGCCCCCGTGACAGCCGTCTGTCAGGAGCCGAACAGCTTGGGCGCGAGATGGGCGTCGCGCGGCGGCGAGCACGGCGCTGACGCTCTTCTTTCAGATCCTGACCATGTACCTCATCCTGCGCCGATGGCAGGCTGTCTCGGCGATGGCGCAGGAGACGCTGCGCTTCGACCCGAGTACACCCTCAAGCTCTTCGACGAGTTCCGCCGCGTCGGGCGTACGACGCTCCTGAGCACTGTGGTGACCGGCTTGGTGCAAGGTGCGCTCGCCACGATCGGCTATTTCATCATCGGGCTCCCGCGCCCGCTCTTCTTCGGGGCACTGACCGCCGTCGCCTCCCCGGTGCCGGGCGTTGGGACGATGCTCGTGTGGGTGCCCGCCGGGATCGTGCTCGTCCTTCTCGGACACCCCGGGCGCGGCATCGTCGACCTGACGTGGGGCGTTCTCGTGGTGACCGGAATCCCCGACTACGTCGTCCGTCCACGACTCGTGGGGCGCGAGAGCGACGTGCCGGCGCTGCTCACGTTCACCGCGCTTTTCGGCGGCGCCGAGGTTTTCGGCTTGAAGGGGCTCATTCTCGGCCCAGTGTTGATGGCCATCGCAATCGCCGTTTTGCGCCTTTACGCCGACGAAGCCCGCTCGCGACGGCGAGTCACTCCCTCCGAATAGTGAAGACCTCCGAGTCGTGATGGGCTCCCGCCCCGCAACGATTGTTCTCGTTCGCTGCATGCCTGTCGGCGGGCACCTGGCACGCGGTGTTTGACCCCGACAAGCGGTGGGAAAACGTCTACGGATGCTCGAACTGACGTCATTGCGCAGAGCGGAGTCAATCATTCGTTGAGGCCTGTGTGCCAAATTCCAATGCGTGGAGTGGTCGACGATGCTCCCAGCCGCCTTGTGGGTCACGCGCTCGACCGCCATGCCCGTTCATGAGTGGCCGCGCCCGCGGGCGAGCGAACGCGCGAGACCGACGGCCGACCAGAGTCCCATGGCGAAGAGCACGAGGCCGAGGCCCCGTACCATCCAGGGCATGACATCGCGCCCTAGCTTTTCTCCGTAGTGCCGCAGTAGCAGTACGAGAGTGAGAAACCATAAGGCGACGCCCGCCCCGGCACTCAGACCGAACGGAATGGCGTCCCATTCCCAAAGAGGCCGCGGCTGCCGGGAAAGGACAACGCCGACCGCGGCGCTCCATGTGAGAAACAGCGTCGGATTCAGCGCCGAGATGCTGAACCCGAGGAGGGAAGTTCCGGCTCGCCCCCGGCGACGGTCGCCGTCTTCCTTCGAACGCCAGAAGACGAAGCGCACTCCGAGGGGCATGAGGACCAGGGCAGTTGCGCCGCGCGCCAAAGGGACCAGAAGTGTGCTTCGGCCCAGTAGCGCCGCAAACGACCAGAAGGCCATCCCGGCGTAAAGGCCTTCGGCCACCGCCGCTCCGAGACCAATGCGGAGACCTTCGCCGAACTTCCCTGCGGCCGCACGCGACAAGACCATCACGGCGATCGGCCCGGCGAGCGGTACCGATCCGAGGTAACCGAAGGCAAGCGCGACAGCGCAGTTCGCGAGCAGGCGCACGACTTCGGGACTGGTGAGGCCCATGCGAGACCAAGCCTACGAAATTTCAACTCGAGCCGAAAAGTGCCATGAAAGGTCGCCCCAGCGCCGCGACGTGCGCATCCAGGTACTTCCCGCAAGCGCGTTCTAGGCAGGGCCCTGGCCCGGAGCTGCCCGGCGCGTCGTGCCGGAGAGCTCGCCCAGCACCCTGGCCAGCCGGTCCAAATCGACGGGCTTGGTCAGATGCTCCAGAAAGCCGGCGCCGTAACTGCGTTGTCGGTCACCCTCCTGGCCATAGCCGGTGATCGCGACGAGCTTCACATCTTGGAGCGTCTCGCGCAGGCGCGCCGCCAGCTCGTAGCCGTCCATGACGGGGAGGCCCAGGTCGAGGAGCGCAACGTCGGGTGTGAATTCGGCCGCGACCCGGATGGCATCCGGACCGTTGTGCGCAATCGCGACTCGATACCCGAGCATGTCGACGGCCTCGGCCAGCATGTCGGCGCCATCCGCGCTGTCGTCGACGACGAGCACCCGCTGCTTCAGGACGGACCGCGACACGCTCGGCGGCGAGACGAGAACTTCGCTCTCGACGGGTCCCTCCACCGCCGGCAGGCGGACGGTGAACGTGCTCCCGCGACCAGGCCCGTCGCTTTGCGCCGAGACCGTTCCTCCGTGCATCCCGACCAGGTTCTTCACCAGCGCCAGACCCAGGCCGAGCCCGCCCTGCGCCCGATCAATGGCCTGCCGCGCCTGCACGAATAGGTCGAACACGCGTGGCAAGAGCTCCGACGAGATACCGATTCCCGTGTCCTGGACCGAGAGCACCACCTGCCCATCCTCGCGAACGGCGGTGACACGGATACGCCCGCTCGCGGGCGTGTACTTCGCCGCGTTAGTCAGCAAGTTGGCGAGGACCTGCGTCATGCGCCCGCGGTCGGCGTCCACCACGAGACCATGCTTGGGCACGCTCACGGTCAGCGCATGCCGTCCGCTCTCGATGGCAGGGCTGGCCGTCTCGATGGCCGCCGCGACCACGTCCGCCACCTCGATGGCCTCTTTGTCGAGCGTAACCTTGCCGCGCGCGATGCGCGAGACGTCGAGCAGGTCGTCCACGAGCCGGGTGATGTGCTTCGACTGGCGCTCGATAACGCTGACCTCCCTCGCGAGGCTCCCCTTGCTGCGGAGCTTGAGGAGGTGCACGGCCGTCGCAATGGGCGCGAGCGGGTTTCGCAGCTCGTGACCGAGCATAGCGAGGAAGTCGTCCTTGGCCCGGTTGGCGTCCTGCAGCTCCAGGGTGGCCGACGCGAGCTGGCGCCGCGCTTCGACGGCGTCCGTCACATCGACGTCGAACGTCATGACCCCGACGACGTCGCCCGACTCGTCGCGCACCGGCAGGTAGACCGAGTCCCAGTAGGTCGTGAGGGATCGACTGTCCACCATGAAGTGCGCCTTCTGCTCGCGCAGCTCGATCCGTTGGCCGGTCCGGTAGACAAGCTGGAGCCTCTCGTAAAGGGGTTGGTCGCGATGCTCGGGAATGGCTTCGAGCAGCGGCTTGCCAAGGATGTCGCGGCCCCCGAGAACCTCCCGTGTCTTCGGATGCGCGAACTCGAACACGAGATCGGGACCACGCAGGAAGTTGACGACGGCGGGCACCTGCTCGAGCAGACCGAGGAGTCGCCGACGCTCCGAGTCGCGTACCTTCGCGAGTGCGATCTGCGCGGAGACGCGTGCGACGAGCTCGCGCGCGGAAAACGGCTTGACGAGGTAATCGTTGGCTCCGATCTGGAGGCCCTCGGTCGTCGCCTCCTCCCCGGCACGCGCCGAGACGAGGATGACCGGTACGGACCTCAATGCCGGATCGTCGCGGAGTGCGCGCACCAGGCCGAAGCCATCGAGGCAAGGCATCATGACGTCCGACAGGACAAGCGCCGGCCGCTCGCGTCGCGCGGCCGATAGCGCAGCCTCCCCGTTCGACACCGCCTCGACGCGCCAGTGCGCTCCGAGCAGCCTCGCGACGTACTCGCGCATATCCGCGTTGTCGTCGGCCAGGATGATCCGCTCCGCGGCCGGGCTCTTCGCCGCATCGGGCGATGTCGTGGGGGCGGATGGTACCGTCGCGGAAGCCTCCTCGGGCGCGTGCGCCTGCGACGGAAGCCAGCGCAGGGCTTCCTCCAGGTAGGCCGCCGCACCGACCACCCGGCGCGCGGACGGAGCATCGACGACGCGCTCGCGCTCGAGATGCGCCGCGCCTGTGGGGATGCGCACCGTGAAGGAGGTGCCCTGGCCCTCGGTGCTCTCGGCGCGGATGTGGCCGCCGTGCAGCTTTACCAGCTCCGAGACGAGGGCGAGCCCGATGCCGCTGCCCTCGTGCGTGCGTGCGCGCGCTCCCTGCACACGGTGAAAACGCTCGAAGAGACGCGGAAGCTCGGCAGCAGGGATGCCCGTCCCGGTGTCACGCACGCAGAGCAGGACGCTGTCGCCGGCTGCCCGCAACGAGATGACGATCTCCCCCTCGAACGTGAACTTGAGCGCGTTGGAGAGAAGATTGAGGACGATCTTCTCCCACATGTCGCGATCCACGTAGACGGGCGCCTCGACGGGCGGCGTGTCCACCACGAAGCGCAGGCCTGCCCTCTCGATGGCGGACCGGAATACGCTCGCCAGC
The DNA here is from genome assembly GCA_964531095.1 of uncultured Polyangiaceae bacterium. Taxonomy (GTDB): domain Bacteria; phylum Myxococcota_A; class Polyangia; order Polyangiales; family Polyangiaceae; genus Palsa-1150. Next base: position 9,275 of record CAZHED010000079.1, read on the forward strand.
TCCGCCGTGAACGCGGGCAGATCCGTCCTTTCGTAGGTGGCCCGGATGCGGCCGGCCTCGAGGCGCGAGACGTCCAGCAACGCGTTGACGAGCTTGAGGAGGCGCAGCGCGTTGCGATACGCGGTGTCGAGCGCCTCGCCGCCGAGACTGTGCTCCGGGGTCGCCTGCGCGTCCTCCATCGGGCCGAGCATCAGCGTGAGGGGAGTGCGAAACTCGTGGCTCACGTTCGAGAAGAACGCCGTCTTGGCCCGATCGATCGCCGCCAGCGCTTCGGCGCGCTTGCGCTCGACCTCGTAGGCTCCCGCGGTGGAGAGGCCCGCCGCGAGCTGGCCCACGAGCAGCGCAAAGAACTCGCGCATCTTGTCGTCGCACGGGCGATGCGGGTTGAGCCCAGCCACAAGCACCCCGACCGGGCGACTGCCCTCGCCCGTGGCGCTCGCGATGGGGAGCAAGAGCGCGCGCGACGGGCTGCGCATCCATGGTCCCGTAGGCCACGGCTGGCGGGGGTCCAGGTCGACCTCGAGAGGGACGGCGTGGGAGAGGATCGAAGCCACTGGCCAAGGGGCGCTCTCGTCCGCCAAGCTGATGTTCGCCGGCGCGGCGGCGTGCGTGCCGTCGATGCCATGCGCGAAGACGCGCGTAGCTTTGGCCGCGGCGTCGTCGAACAGGTAGACGAGCGCGAGCGGGACGTCGCGCGCATCCTCTGCGAGGCACTCTGCCAGCGCTGCGAACACGTCCCCGGGTGTCTTGACGCTGCTCAGACGGGAGGCAAATCGGCCGAGAACCGCGATGCGGCGCTGACCAATCACGCGCTCGGTCTCCTCGACGACGACGCAGAACAAGCCCCCAATCTCACCGGCGGCGTCGCCCGGTGCCGCGCTGTACGAGAACGAGTGATACGTCTCTTCCGAGTACCCGCTACGCTCGAGGAAGAGGAGAAGTCCCTCGTCGTAGGTCCCCTCCCCCGTCGCCAGTACGTGGCGGATCCGCCGTTCGAGGATGTCCCATATCTCCGCCCAGACCTCGCGGGCGGGTCGGCCGATGGCCCACGGGTACTTCGCGCCGAGCGTTTGGTCTCGGTAGGCGTCGTTGCAGAAGAAAGTGAGCTCGGGCCCCCAGCCGAGCCACATCGCGTAGCGTGACGAGAGCATCAGCCGCAGCACAGTGCGCAGGCTCGACGGCCACGCATCGAGAGGTCCTAGCGGAGTCTTCACCCATTCGAAGCTCGCTATCACCGACTCGGCGCTCGGGTGCGCATCGGTCGTCCGCGTTGAGCTCGCGCCCTTTGCGCCAATGGGCAGGTCATGGGTCATGGGCGGCCCGGAATTTATGTTGCAATAAGCGATGGTTATGGCAGAAAGCGCCGAAGTACAAGCAAGGGTTCGGCCCCGAGCTTGCTGGAGTCGGCGCCTCGAGGGCTGAGCTGTCTTCTTCATCGACGTGCCGATCTTCGTCGTGCCTCCGTCCGACGCGGCACACTGCCTCATCTGAGACAAACTGACACACCGGAAAACCGCCGTGCCGGCATCTCGCGCGTTTCCTCGGCAACCGAGGAGAGGCGCGAGCTCTGCCGAGGCGCGTGGCTCAGCGGGTCGCGGTCGGCCATGCTGGGCGCGGATCCAGTCCCCGTGATCCCGTATGGTCCCGAAATTCGATCAGGGTGGATTGCGCCGGAAATTGGCTTTCTTGTTGAAAGCGGAGAGCTCGTCCCGCGGTTGGTATGGTGTAGACGGCAATACGGATGATTCGCACGGATCCTGTCTCCGGCCACCACATGTACTCGTCACTCCCGGAGACGCTCGACGTGAAACACGGCGAGAGGCATGCGCGTAACGGCCGGCGCATGAAATGGACTGCAATGGCGTGAACCGAACGCATTCGGGTATGACGTCGCCACGGCTTCGTGGAGGCAGCGTCACGGCTGTCCGCGTTGCTTCGGTGGCGATCCGAGAACCGTCCAGTCTCGTGAAAGAAGGGGAGCCCTCATGCACTGCTCACGTTGGTTGCCGGTGGTTTTGGGACTCCTGCCGATCGCAAGCGCCGCGTGTTCATCTGCGCGCGACTCTCCGCGCGACGACTCTGCGCGCGAGGAGGGTGTCGCAAGAAGCTCCGCGGCGTTGAGCTTTCCGAGTGGGCTCTTTCGCGGGCAGTTGCGCCAGACGACGACTGTAAAGAGAACGTCCGCACCGTTCGGCGCCCATCTCTCCTACTTTGGCGGTCGCGTGGTGTCCAACATCCAGGTCGTGCAAGTGCTCTATGGCACGGGCAGCTACATTCCTCAGGTGACGACCACCAACTCGCCCAGCATGGCGACATTTTACCAGGGCGTGCTCAACAGCCCCTACGTGGACTGGCTGACCGAGTACAACACCACGGACCCGGTTGCCGGGACCAACCAGATCATCGGCCGCGGCACGTTTTCGAGTCAGGTGACCATCACGCCCGCACCCCAGAACGACGGCCCCGTCATCGACGACACCAACATCCAGGCCGAACTCACTGCACAAATCCAGGCAGGCAACGTTCCGGCACCGACCCACGACGCCGCCGGCAACGACAATACGTATTACGCAATCTTCTTTCCACACGGCAAGACCATCACGCTCGGCGGCACGGCTTCGTGCTCGTTCTTTTGCGCGTACCACGGAACCATTGCCGACGCCGGCGGCGCAGGTGAGGTCTACTACGGGGTGCACCCCGATTTTCAGCCTGGGTCGGGCTGCGAGACCGGTTGTGGCGCTGCGTCGACAGTGTTCGGCAACTACACGCAGGTGGCGTCGCACGAGCTCATGGAAACCATCACCGACAGCGAAGTGGGTCTTACCTCGACCGTTGGCTTACCCATGGCCTGGTACGACCCGTCCTACGGGGAGATTGGCGACATCTGTAACGACCAAAATGCCCAGATCGTGGGTGGCGACGGCGTGACCTACGACGTGCAAACCGAGTTTTCCAACTCGCAGAACAACTGCATCGTTTCTGGCCCGCACGTCAATCCCCTCCTCGTTGATCCGAGTGACGAAGTCTGCGGCGCGACTGCGGGCACGGTCAACGTCACGGCACTGGGCGGCCCCGAAGGCTTCCCCGGCGACGTCGCCCTGAGCCTCACCCAGGTGAGCCCGACTCCCCCACCCGGCGGCGAGATCACCGCGACCTTCGCCCCGAACCCCATCTCGTCGCCGCCCGCGCAAGGTTCGACCGCCACGATGACGATCCAAGGCACGGCGTCCACGCCGGCGGGGACTTACACGCTGACCGTCCAGGGGGTCAGCGGCGGCGTGACGGCCACGGCGTCGACGACCTTCGTCGTGCGCAACCAGGCTCCAGGCGCGGTCGTGCTGCAGTCGCCGGCGAGCGGCGCGGACGGGGTCGCGTTCAACCCGACGTTCACGTGGGCGGCGTCGACACAGGCCGATTCGTACACTCTCAGCCTCTACACGAGCGGCGACTGCTCTGGCACGCCGCTCCATCAGTACACGACGTCGTCGACGTCATTCCCGGTACCGCCGGGCGACGCGCTGCCGACGTTCACCTCCCTCTCCTGGCAGGTCGCGGCGTCCAACTCGTGCGTTCCTCAGACCGTATCGGCCTGCTCGACGTTCCGGACCGAGTCTTGCGGGACCGGAACCGTCGATCTGGTGCGGAACGGGGGCTTCGAGCAGGGGCTCGCGGGCTGGAACGTGGTCGCATCGGATCCTGCGCCGGTCGTCTCGACGGCCAACCCGCATGGCGGCGCCAACGCCCTCGGCGTGGGCGAGTTCTTCTTCACCTTCGAGCCCTTTGGCGACTCGGCCGTCTCCCAGGTGCTGACGATTCCGGCGGGCGCGAGCCCCAACCTCTCGTTCTGGGAATGGCCGCTCAACTTCAACGCGTTCACCGCGTCGCAGTACGTCACCGTGACGCCGCTGAGCCCAGTCGGGCCGACCGTCACGCTGATGAGCGAGCTCAGCGACGCTCAGACGTACCTACTGAGGCAGTTTTCGCTCCAAGCGTTTGCCGGACAGACCGTGCGCGTATCATTCGGCGTCCATCAGAACGGTGATTTCGGGGGCACTGGCATGAACATCGACGACGTGAGCGCGGTCTACACACAATGCGGCCCGCCCGACTTCACGCTGCAGGTTGCGCCCGTCGCAACGGGCGAAGTCTGCGCCGGCGCCTCGCTCGGGTACACGGTTTCGGTGGCCTCGCTGAACGGCCCCAACTTCACCTCGCCGGTCACGCTCACGGCGACGGGCCTTCCGCCCAACGCCACGGCGACGTTCGCGACCAACCCCGTCTCGCCGGGTGCTTCCACGACGATGACGCTCCTCACGACGCGTCCCACCATAGGACAGACGTATGGTTTCACGGTGTCGGGCACCGCCGTCAACCCGCCTCCGACCGGCCCGCGTGTCGCGACCACGGCGGTGCAGATCGACGCCAACGCGCCCCAGGCCCCGCAGGTGCTCAGCCCAACGAACGGAGCCGTCAACGTCCCGCTCCGCCCGACCCTCTCGTGGACCGCGCCTTTCGTGCCCGATGCCATCAAGAAGGCGGCGGTCGTCCCGACGCCGTTCGCCTTCGGCGCCTCCCAGTACCACCTGCAGATCGCCACCGATTCGGCCTTCACCCGCATCGTGACCGACACGATGCTGACCGACACGACCTTCACGCCGGCGTCCGACCTGGCGACGGCGACCCAGTACTTCTGGCGCGTGACAGCCACGAACCAGTGCGGGTCGAGCCCGGCGTCGAGCGTCGCGAGTTTCATCGTCGGCGCTTGCTCCGAGGTCTGGTCGGCGCTCGCGGCCGTCCCGAGCTCGAACGGCGGCGTGGAGAATGGCGCGGCGGTGGCAGTGCCGTCAGTCGGGAAGATCTACGTGATCGGCGGGATCGACGGCTTCTTCCTCAGCAACCATACGTGGGCGTACGATCCAACGGCCGACAGCTGGACGCAGAAGGCGGACGTGCCGCCCCCCGGTGTGGGGGTAACGTACGGGTCCGCCGTCGCGATCGGAGAGACGATCTACGTCTTCGGAGGCAACTTCTCCGGGCAGACGCTCTGGAAGTACGACGTGCCGAGCGATACATGGAGCCAGGGCGCGCCGTTGCCTTTCTTCAACAACGCGTCGGCGGTCTCGGCGATCGGCGGCAAGATCTACATCGCGTACGGTACCGGCTTCTTCAACGAGACGTGGCAGTACGACCCGGCGACCGACGCGTATTCGCAGAAGGCGAACGCGCCTTTCTTGCCCGTCGACCAGGACGTTCACGCCGTCGCGTTCGGCGGAGACATGCACGTTTTCGGCGGAGGCATCGGGGGCAGCTCGCACGTGGTGTACACACCCGCGACCGACACGTGGACGACCGCGCCCCCGATGCCCTTCGGTGTCACGGATCCGGCGGTCGGCGTGCTGGCCGGCCAGATCTACGTCGTCGGTGGACAGCCCATCGCGTACACGCAGATTTACGATCCGGCGTCCGGCGCGTGGACGCAGGGGATGCCCATCGCGGGCGCGTCGAACGGCGTCGAAGGCACGATGGGGGCGGTCCTCGGGCTGCGCTTGCATGTCATCGGCGGCTTCAACAACACGACCGGCATTACCGCCAACCACTGGCAGTTCCACCCCTGCACGCTCGGCGACCTCTCATCGGGCGCCGTCCTGCCGTTCGCGGTCGACGGCGACGGGCACGTGTCGGGTGTCACCAACGAGCGAACGTCGCTCTTCATCGCAAACTCGCTGAGCAACGCGCCACTCACGGCGACGTGCTTCCTTTATGGCGTGAACGGGGCGGTCCTCGGGCACGCGCAGTTCAAGGCCGCCCCGGGCGAGGTTCACGCCGTGACGGACATCGTGCGGGTCCTGAAGGGCGCAACGACGGTGCAGAACGTCATGGGCAGCCTCGCGGTCTTCGGGACCGACCTCCTGCGGATTGAGGCATCCGTCGTGAACAACGCGACCGGTGACTCGGCGTTCGAGGACGGGCAGTCGATGAAGGGCGAGCTCGCGGGTTTCCTTCCGGCGATCGAAGAAGACTCGGACGCGACGCGGACGGTCTTCTCGAACCTGTCGCCGAACACGGCCATCCTGCAGCTCGTCGCCTATCCGGCGGGGGGCGGCGAGACGCCGTCATCGGCGACGTTGGCTATCCTGGGTGGGCACAGCTCGGTCAACTACGCGGACGTCGTGCAGCAGCTCAAGCTGCCGCGCGGCTTCGTGGGGCAGCTGCAGTTCAGCTCCAACCAGCCGGTGGCGGCGGCGGCACGGACGGTCGTCCCGAAGACTGCCTACAGCGGGTTCGAGCCCGTGCGCAGCATCTCGGATGCGGCTTCGACGGTGTACGCGCCTTACGTCGAAGATACCGCGGCGTTCAGCACCTCGCTCCTCGTGAGCAATCCGACGCTCAACCCCGCCGACGTGACGGTGACGTTCGTCGACACCGAAGATACGACGGGCGGAACGTCGGGCTCGGTGAGCAGCCGCGACGTGCCGATCGCCGTCAACGCGGACACGTCGATCCCCGACGTCGTGCGCTGGGTGTTGCGCGAGACCACGACGACGCCGTCCGGCAAGCACGGCTTCCTCGTCGTGACGACGCCGCAGGGCGTGACGGCGCAAGCGAAGCTCGTGGACAACGTGACAGCGGACCCGGCGACGCCGGGTCTCGAGAGCGCCGTCACGAGCGCATTCTCGCCGTTTCTCATCCGGGTCGAGCCCATCACTCTGCAGCTCGCAGCTTCGTCGGCTGCAACGTTTTCCGCGGTCACGCTCGCGGCGGGGGCTACGACAACGACCGCGCTCTCACGATTCGGCGTCTCGAACCCGGGCGCCACGACGGCGACCGTGGAGCTCGCTGCAATCAACGCGACCGGAGGCACGCCCACCCAGCCGTTCGTCGTAACGCTTCCGCCGAACGCCCAGTTTTTCACCGAAGACCTCGTGAGCGCAATGGGCCTGCCGCCGATCTTCCTCGGATCGCTCTCCGTCCGGTCCGACGTACCGGTGCTTGTGTATAACCACCGCCGGTCAGGCGACACGGGCGACGTCATTCCCGTTTACGCTCAGTGAGCCAACCAGGAGCGTCAGTTCTGAGTCGCCCTGGCAGCCTTCTGCGCTTCTTCGACCTTCTCCTTCAGGTCCTGAACGT
>CAZHED010000080.1:0-16276 GCA_964531095.1 uncultured Polyangiaceae bacterium
ACGGGCACGGGCACGGGCACGGGCACGGGCACGGGCACGGGCACGGGCACGGGGACGGGGACGGGGACGGGGACGGGGACGGGCACGGGGACGGGGACGGGGACGGGCACGGGGACGGGGACGGGCACGGGCACGGGCACGGGCACGGGCACGGGCACGGGCACGCGCCGCTTGCTCCCGTCGTCCACGGGGTCTTTACGGATCGCGAGGCGCGACAGGCGCGGCGGCTGAGTACCGTGATCGCGCTCGTCGGGGGTTTTTTCGTGCTCGAGGTGGGAGGGGCGATCGCTGCGAACAGCGTCGTCTTGCAGGCCGACGCGCTGCACCTCCTCATGGACGTGCTCGCGCTTGGCGTGAGCCTGTTCGCGATGCGCTTGGCCGTCCGACGGCCCACCCCGCGGTTCACCTACGGGCTGCGGCGGGCGGAGCCCGTCGCCGCGATCTTCAGCGCGCTGCTCGTGCTCGCGACCACCGTGGGCATCGTGATCGAGGGGGTCGAGGCGCTGGGCACGCGCACGCCGCCGAAGGCGGGACTCATGATCGTCGTCGCCGTCATGGCGCTAGCCGTGAACGGCCTCAGCGCCTGGCTGCTGCACGACGCCATCGGCCACGGGCACGAGACGAACGAGGCGGGCGCGCACAGCCATCCGGCCAAGTCGCACGGTCACGCGCTCAATCTGCGCGGGGCGTGGCTGCACTTGGTAGGCGATACGCTGGGAGCGCTCGCGGCCCTCTGCGCGGCGCTCGTGATTCGCTTCGGAGGACACCCCGCCGCCGATCCCCTCGCCAGCTTCGTGGTGGCCGCCATTCTCCTCTTCGGATCGCTGCGGCTGCTGCGCGACGCCACACTGGTGCTGCTCGAAGCGGCGCCCCCGCACCTTCCCGTGGGCGCGATTCGACAGCTCGTGGCCGACTTTCCGGGCGTCGTCACCGTTCACGACCTGCACGTCTGGTCGCTCGGTGCCGGCCACGACGCCGTCACCGTCCACGTGCAAAGCGATTCGCGCGACCTCGAGCTCGGGCAGCGCCTTGCCGGCCGCATCCGCGCGGGGCTCGGCGTGGAATACGTCACGGTGCAAGTGGACGCTCACGGCGATCCCGACGGCGATCCGGAGTAGGCGTGCGAGGGCAGCCGCGTGAGGCGCGGCCGAGGCGTGAGAATCTCACACTTCGAGTACGATCTTTCCGAACGTCGCGTTCGCCTCGACCCGACGGTGGGCCTCCGCCGCCTGGGCGATCGGCAGGACACAGTCGACCACCGGCCGCAGGGAGCCGGCCCCGAAGAGTGGGGCGATGTGACGGTCGAGGGCCTGTCCGGCGAGGATCTTCTCCTCGAGAGGCCGCGCCCGCAGCATCGTGCCGCGAAGCTCGGCGCGCTTGGTCATCAAGAGAGCGAGGTCCAACTGCGCGTGCGCCCCGCTCATCGTTCCAACGACCACGATTCGCCCGCGCGAAGCGAGGCACGCGAGGTCTTGTGCCACGTAGGGACCCCCCACGAGATCGAGCACGACGTCGACGCCGCGGCCGTCGGTCCACGCGAGCACGTCTCCTGCGAACGTCGGTCCGGAGGCCACGATCCCCATCGCCAGTCCGAGCCCGCGCGCGCGTTCGACCTTGTCCGCGGTTCTCGCCGTTCCGACGGCGCGGGCGCCGATGGCGCGCGCGATCTGCACCGCGGCGGTGCCGACTCCGCTCCCGGCCGCGTGCACCAGCACCGTCTCGCCCGCCGACAGCCTGGCCTGCACCACCATCGCGTCCCACGCCGTCACGAAAGCCTCAGGAATGGCGGCGGCGTCGGTGAACGCCATTCCGGGCGGAATGCGGGCGAGAGTCCTGGCATGCACGACGATGTATTCCGCGTAGGCGCCGCCACCGACGAGTCCGAAGACCCGATCGCCGCTCGCCAGCTCGCGGACACCGTCGCCCAGCGCGTCCACCTCTCCGGCGAGCTCGAGGCCTGGCACGTCCGCGGGCGAACCCGGGGGCGGCGGATACCGTCCTAGCCGCTGCAAGATGTCCGCGCGGTTGACGCCGGTCGCACGCACCCGTACGCGGACCTCGCCTCGCGAGGGCTGGGGGATGGGAATGTCGCGAAGCTCGAGCACCTCCGGCCCGCCCGGCTCACGGATGACGATCGCGCGCATGGCGAGAGAGTACCGCAGAGGTGCGCTATCTCGCGACGAGACAGGTCCGGGCTCCGCTCCGGCGGACACGATGGACACGACGGGTGCAAGACGCGAGGATTGCGCCGTGTGCTGCCGACCCCGCTTGCGAGCTGCGCTACGGTGTCTTCCGGTTCGATGCCCGCGACGCGCATAACGAGGCCCGTAGTCCGCAGCTTTCGGCTGCCGTACGTCGCGCAAGCCGTCTCGTGGGTGCGCGCGGGAGGGCACGCCGTAGTATGGCTATCGCCGCGAAAAGCGCGCCTCGTGTTCGCCAAACCGCGGGAAGGGGACGACGGCGATCTCGGATGGTGGTCGGCGCTCGATCTCGCTCGCACCGAGTTCTCCGTCGCGACGCGTGGGGCGTTCGCGGGCATGGCGTACCTGCGCGTTCCGCACGATTGTTACGCCATCGTGCGCGCGAGGGTAGTGCGCGACTCTGTGCACGCGGGACCCACGCGCGATCTGTCCCTCGACTGCCTGGCGTGCGGCGCCTGTTGCAAAGACAACCGCGTGGAGCTCGACAGCGAAGATGTCGCGCGGTTCGAACGCGCCGGACGCGGTGATTTGCTGCGCCCTCCATACGCTCGCCGTGACGACGGCACCATCGTGCTCGTCCTCCGGAGAGACAAGTCCTGCAAGCACCTGGGCCAGGACAACCGGTGCGCCGTCTACGAGCTCCGACCGAGCGCATGCAGCTCGTTTCCTCCCGGGAGCGAGTGCTGCCTTTCGTCGCGCGAGGAGGAGCTGGGGATCGTCGACGGGGCCCGGGTGGGCTAAGGCGTACTCGCGCACTTTATCGTCATGCAGGACGAGCAGTCCGAACACGGGCAGAACTCACAACATGTGACCGAGCCTCAGACGTGCACGGGCAGAATTGGACAGGCGGGCAGAATCCGACTGCCGGGCAGAATCCGACCGGCACAGAATCCGACCGGCACAGAATCCGACGGGCACGGGCTGAATCAGACGGGCGCGGGGTAGAATAGGAGGACGGGCCAGGCCACCACTACCCCACCCGCGTACCGCCGACCGTGATCGAATCGATCTTGATGGTCGGGCAGCCCACGCCCACAGGTACGCTCTGCCCGTCCTTGCCGCACGTCCAGATGCCGTCCGAGACTTCGACGTCGTCGCCGAGCATCGTCACCCGGCGCAGAACGTCCGGTCCGTTGCCGATGAGGTTCACGCCCTTGAGGGGCGCCGTGACTTTGCCGTCCTCGACGAGGTAGCTCTCGGTCAGCGAAAAGACGAAGTCCCCGTTCGCGATGTCCACCTGCCCGCCGCCGAACTTCTTCGCGTAGATGCCCCGCTTGACGCTGCGCAAGATCTCTTCGGGATCGTGTGGGCCCGCGAGCAGGATCGTGTTGGTCATGCGTGGCATCGGGGCGCAAGCGAAGCTCTCGCGCCGCCCGTTTCCGCTCGGGCGCAAGCCGAAATGGCGCGCGCTCAGGCGGTCGTGCATGTAGCCGACGAGCTTGCCCTCTTCGATGAGCACCGTGCTCCGCGGTTCGTTGCCTTCGTCGTCGACGTTGATCGTTCCCCGGCTCTGGAGCAGCGTCGCGTCGTCGACGACGGTGCAGAGGTCACTCGCGACGAGCGTGCCCATCTTGCCAGCGTAGTTGCTCGTTCCTTTGCGGTTGAAGTCCGCCTCGAGGCCGTGACCGACGGCCTCATGAAGCAAGATTCCGCTGTCACCCGGGGCGAGGACCACCTCCATCTGGCCGGCGGGTGCTTCCACGGCCCCCAACATGACGATCGCCTGTCGGGCCGCCTCGCGCGCGTGCCACTCGGGGCTCTTGCCCTCGAAATACCCGATGCTCGTACGGCCCCCGCCGCCGCTCGACCCGTCTTGGCGCTTGCCGTGTTCCTCGGCGATCGCGCGCACGCCGAATCGTACGAGCGGTTGGGTGTCGTGGACCACCGTGCCGTCGCTCGTGTAGACGAGGATCTCGCGGATCTCTTCGGCCAGGCTCGCCTCGACCTTGACCACCCGCGCGTCGAACGCGTGCGCAGCGGCCGCGGCGCGTTCGAGGAGGGCACGCTTCTCGATCCCCGGCACGTCGAGCGTGACCTGTTCGAGCTCGTACCGGCGGGGAAGCTCCACCGCCCGGGTCACCCCCACGGGGGCCGTCGATCCCCCGGCGTTCGCGATTTGCGCCGCCGTCTCGGCCGCACGCTTCATGGCGTCCCAATCGAGGCGCTCGACGTGCGCGTAGCCGGTCGCGTCGCCTTTCTGAACGCGAACGCCCAGCCCCATCGACACGCCCCGCGAAACGCTCTTGAGGATGCCGTCGTCGAAGACGAAGCCCCCGGCGGCGCGATACTCGAAGAAAAGGTCGGCGTAGTCGCCGCCGCGCGCGAGGGCGATGGCAATGAGCCGCTGGGCGATCGCGGCGTCGATCGCCGCGGAGGCGCCGGGGGCGAACGGGGCGCGGTACAGCGCCGACTGGGTGCGCCCGGGGGCGGTGCTCGAGCGGTGGTCGGTGCGGAGGGGTGCTGCCATCGTAGGCGGAACGTATGTGCTGCGGCGGCCGCCGTCGAGGGGGGGGTCCCGCGCCATCCCGAGCTTCGCCCAAGCGTTGCCCAAAAAACGGGCCACCCCGAGTGAAGTGTGCAGCGGTGGTAAAAGCGAGGTATCCTGGAGGTGGTTCTGCCGCCTCGTCCCCGCTTTCCTGCCACCCATGTCCCGCCGACCGCCTGCAAACGTCTTCGACGCCCTTGTCTTTGCTCTAGCACCCGAACCGAGGAGTACCCTGAGTCGTGGCGATCGACCGTGAGAAGACTCTCGTCGCCGCCCAGAAGTACGTCGAGAAGAAGAAGTACGACAAGGCGGTCGTCGAGTATCAAAAGGTCATCCAGGACGATCCGAACGACGCTCGGACCCTCCTGAAGATCGGCGACCTCCAGTCGAAGATGGAGGAGTATGCCGGTGCGGTCGCTACCTATGAGCGCGTCGGCAAGTTCTACGCGAGCCAGGGCTTCTTGCTCAAGGCGATCGCCGTCTACAAGCAGATTCGCGAAATCATCGACAAGCACGTACCGCAGCTCGACGACAAGTATGCGCACGTCACTCCGAAGCTCGCAGAGCTCTACCACCAGCTAGGCCTGACCAGCGATGCCCTGGGCGCTCTGGACGACGTGGCCACGCGCCTTCAGCGCGCAGGCCGCGAGCCAGAGGCGATCGATGTCTTTCGCAAGATCGTCGAGCTCGACCCGCTCAATCCGCTTCCGCACTTGCGGCTGGCCGAGGCGCTGTCGCGGGCGAAAGACGCGGACGGCGCGGTCGCGGAGTTCGCGGTCGCGGCCGGCGAGCTCGCGAAGCTCGGGCGGCGCGACGACGCTCTCAAAGTCATCGAGCGCCTTCTTCAGCACAAGCCCGAGCCCAGGCAGGCTCGCGCCGCGGCCGAGCTCTACCTCGCGCGGAACGCTCCGAACGACGGCCTCCAGGCGCTCTCGAAGCTTCAGATCTCGTTTCAGGCCAACCCCCGCGATCTCGACACGCTCGCTCTCCTGGCGCGAGCGTTCAACCATATCGGGCAGGCGGCCAAAGCCATCGAAGTGCAGAAGGAAATGGCGCGCATCGCGCGCGACACCGGAAAGGCCGAGCTCTTTCACGAGATCGTCGATCGGCTCGTCAAGCTCGTGCCGAACGACGAAGCCGTACGCCAGATCGCCGCCAGCCCGCCGGGAACGTCCTCGGCGCCGCCCCCCCAACCGCCCGGCCGCGCAGCTGCGGCGCCGACCGAATCGCGGCGTGAACGCGAAGAGCGCCAAGAGGCGGACGACGAGGGGTCGTACGAAGACGTAGGCGAGAGCGAGATCGACGACGAGTCGGGAGAGCCGATCGAGCTCTCCCGACGGCACGAGCCCCCGCTGTCGGACGCCGACGTCGTCGTCGCCGAGTCCGATCCACAGCAACCGAACGCGCCGTCGGCCGCCCTTCAAGAACAAATGGCCCAGATTCTGACGGACGCGGCCACGTTCCGGCGTGCGCGTTTGCCCACGAAGGCGATCGCGACGCTCCGCGCTGGGGTGGCCGCCCTTCCCCGCGCGATCGAGCTGCGCGAAGTGCTCCGCGATCTGCTTCTCGATACGGGCCGCGTCAGCGAAGCCGTGACTGAGATGGTCGAGATCGCGGGCCTTCAGATCGAAGAGCTCAGCGCCGAAGAGGCGGTGCGAACGCTTCAAGACGCCCTCGCGATCGAACCTCGCCACGATCGTGCAGCCGACATGCTGCGCGCGCTGGGTTACGAGCTCGTCGAGGAGCCCGTGCTGTCGACGACGGCGGAACGTCTCGCGTCGAATGGCGAATCGACCGCTCCCGATCAGGAGGGCGGTTTTCCCTCGCCGCTCGAGCAGCCGGCCCTGCACGCGTCGGCTCCGCTGCCGTCTTACAACCTGGATGAGATCGACGATCCCGACGACGGGAGCCTTCCGCTGCGCTACGAGCCCGGCGCTCGCCAAGCGCGGGCCGCGCAGCCCGGGCGCGTGGGCCCGGGTCGATTCGGCGCCTCGTCCGGTCCCGACCGCGCGGCGCAGGTTCCCGAACCCGCGCGCCCGCTTGCGGCGCAGCGTGGCCACGAGCTCGGGGACGAAATCGATGATCCGTTCGGCGAAGCGCCGCTGCCGAGTTTTCCGCTCGAAGCCGGAACCGAGGCGGGCGCACGGGTTCCCGCCACCCCCCGCGGGGTGGAGCTGGAGTCCGCGCTCGAGGAGGCCGATTTCTTCGCATCGCGTGGGCTCTACGACGACGCTCGGACCATCCTCGACGAGCAGCTCGTGCGCCTGCCCAACCATCCGCTCCTCATCGAGCGGCTCATCGAGCTCGACGCCCAGGAGTCGGGTGCACAAGGCGGCTCGGGCACGCGACCGTCGCCGGCCGCCGGAACCATCGAAGATCGCGCTTTCGACATCGCCGAGTCGCTCGGTGCGCTCGACGGGCCCGACCGACCGGGTGTCCCGGCGTATCCCGGCGAGCCGACCGAGCAGGTGGACGTCGAAGAGGTCTTCGCGAAGTTCAAAGAGGGCGTCGCCAAGCAGATTGGCGCCGACGACGCGCAGAGTCACTACGATCTCGGCCTCGCCTACAAGGATATGGGGCTGCTCGACGACGCGACCCGCGAGTTCCAGACGGCCGCGCGCGATCCCAGGCGCGCGTGCGTATGCCATTCGATGATCGGGATGATTCATCTCGAGCGCGGACATATCAACGAAGCCATCGAGGCCCTGCTGCAGGGACTTCAGGCCCCCGACCGAACGAGAGAGCAGGAGGCCGCGCTCAGCTACGAGGTCGGCGCCGCCTACGAAGTGAAGAAGATGAACAAGCAGGCGCTCGAGTTTTTCCAGCGCGCGGCGCGCCTCATCCCCGGCTTTCGCGACGTCGTCGAGCGGGTCCGGCACCTGCAGAAAGCGGAGCCTGCCCAGCCCACGCGCGCTGTCGCGGTGGGGGCGGACGAAGAGTTCGATCGGGCGTTCGCGGACATTCTGGGCAAAGGAACTTGATTTGCGAGCGGAGGCGCCGACGGGCTGTCGCGCGCGGAAAGCCGCGAGGCTTCTGTCGGATCGGAAAAGCTGTCGCCCAAATGGATGACAGGCGGCACCTTCGTCGTTCGTTCGGGTGACACGAACTGCCTTGCGCCGAGAAAATGACGGGGTAAGAGTGGCACACACCCATGCGCCCTTCTCTCGTTGTTGCAGCACCGGAGAAGGCCTTCGGCCCCGCGCGCTCGGCGCTTTTCGCAGCGATCGGACTCCTCGTTGCCCTGGCCGCGGCCGCGAGCGTCGGGTGCAACTCGATCTTGGGCAATACCCCGCACGACCTCGATCTGGGCGCCTCCGACGCGTCGGATGACGCGACGACGGCCAGCCAGGGCGACGCAGCAGCGAAGGGCGGAGGCGCAGGGGGAGACGCCACGTCGCGAACGGGGGGAGACGCGGCGTCCGGTTCGGCGGACGGGCGGGCCGCTTTGGACGGCGGTGCGGACGGCGCAGGCGTGGACGCCAGCGAATGCTCGTCCGGCTCGACGCAGTGCAAAGGTCTGCAGCCCGAAGAGTGCGACATGACCGGCCGTTGGCAAGATGCCGGCGCCTCCTGCCCGTATGCGTGCAACCTCGGGAACTGCGCGGGGCTGTGCGCTGCGGGCGCGAAGCGCTGCAACGGGCTTCAGCCCCAGGCGTGCGACGGCAATGGACTGTGGCAAGACATGGGAAGCGCGTGCACCACCGTCTGCAACGCCGGAAGCTGCAGCGGCGTGTGCACCCCGGGCTCGATGCAATGCAGCGGACTCGTGCCGCAGACGTGCAGCCCGTCCGGCCAATGGCAGCCGGGGGCGGCGTGTCCCAGCGTCTGCAACGCGGGGACGTGCGTCGCCTGCACGTCCGGGGCCAAGCAGTGCAACGGGCTGCAGCCGCAGACGTGCGACATGACGGGGCTCTGGCAGAACACCGGGGCGGCCTGTCCATTCGTATGCGACCCCACGACGCACGGCTGCGCGGGGGCGTGCACGCCGAACGCCGTCCAGTGCACGGGGACCCAGCCGCAAACGTGCGACCCCACCGGCAAGTGGCAAAACAGCGGAAAGGCGTGCACCTTCATTTGCGATCCGACGAGCGGAGCGTGCACGGGGGTTTGCAGCCCGGGGTCCAAGGAGTGCAACGGCACGGCGCAGCCGCAGACGTGCGACAAGAACGGACGCTGGCAGAACGACCCGACGACGTGCACGGGCTGTTCGGCCTGCTCGGCGTCCACGGGAACCTGCACGCCTACGACCGGTACGGCGTGCAGCGACGGCAACGCGTGCACGCAGGGCGATACGTGCATGAACGGCGTGTGCGCGCCGGGCGCCGCGGTCGTGTGCGGGATGCCCAGCCAGTGCCAAACCGGCGGGACGTGCGATCCGGCGTCGGGCACGTGCACCTATTCGAACAAGACCGACGGTACCGCGTGCAACGCCGACAACAGCGCGTGCACGGGCCCCGACACGTGCAAGGCGGGCGTCTGCGCCGCTGGCCCCGCCGTGGTCTGCACGTCGCCCGACGCGTGCCACGTTCCCGGCACCTGCTCCGCCGCGAGCGGGCAGTGCTCCACCCCGTCGAACGCGCCGAGCACGACCGCGTGTACGGCGCCGAGCGCGACGAGCGCCATGTGCGACGGTCAGGGAACGTGCAAAGCGCTGGCGTGCAGCAGTGGCCTGGTCGTCGATCAAGGCGTCTGCAAGAAAGTGAGCTGCACGGGCGTCGCCTGCGGGGGCTCGGACGGGGCGGGAGGCACCTGCACCGGCGGCAACGGAACCTGTCCCTCCGGCTCGGGGCTGCACTGCAGCGCCGCCGGGACTTGCGTGTGCGACTCCACGTCGTGCTCCGGGTGCTGCTCCAGCGCGACCACCTGCGAGGCGTTCTCGGCGCAGTCGGCCCAGAGTTGCGGGTCGGGCGGCGTGAGCTGCGCGCAGTGCAAGATCACCAACGCGTGCATGCAGACGGTGGCGTGCTCGAACGGCACCTGCGTTCAGAGCAACCCGATCCCGTGCAACTCGCCCGGCCAGTGCCAGATGACGGGTTCCTGCGATTCGACCTCGGGAAAGTGCGTCTATTCGAACAAGGGAGCCGGCAGCTCGTGCAACGCCGACAGCAACGCGTGCACGAATCCCGATACCTGCGACGGCAACGGCGGGTGCTCGCCCGGCCCCACGCCGCCGTGCCCGAAGCCCGACCAGTGCCACAACGCGGGCACGTGCACCGCCGCGACGGGGACGTGCTCGTCCCCCACGCCTGCGTCGCTCGGAACGGTGTGCACGACGGTTCCCAACGCGATCGTGGCCAACTGCGATGGCGCGGGCAACTGCAAAGCCGTGAGTTGCGCGGGAGGGTTCGTCCTCGATCCATCCACCGGAACGTGCAAAGTGCCAAACTGCACGAACGCCGCATGCGGCGCGTCCGACGGCGCCGGGGGCAAATGCACCGGTTCGAACGGTACGTGCGCGAGCGCCGGGCAGCACTGCAGCACGAGCGGTCAGTGCGTTTGCGACGGAACGTCGTGCGCGGGGTGCTGCGACGCGAGCCAGCAGTGCCACACGTCGGGCCTAACGACCTGCGGCATCGGTGGCGGGACCTGCAAGAGCTGCTCGGGCTGCTGCACCTCCGGGGGACAGTGCGGAAGCAACTATTACCCCGACACCGATGGAGACCACCAGGGGGCCTCGAACGCGCAGGCGACATGCGCGGTGAGCCAACCAAACAACACGGCGCCCAACAATACGGATTGCTGCGACAGCGACGCGAACGCCTACCAGGGCTCCACCCATTGTGCATCGACTCCGAACAAATGCGGCAGCTACGACTTCAACTGCGACAATAGGAGCACCCCCGTCGGGTGCTGCCAGTGCGACAACACCGGTTGCACCGACGAGTTTGTGACCAATTGTACGCCCGGCACGGTCTCCAATACGCCGCTGAACTGCCAGGTCTCCGTGTCGTGCCCTTCCTTGTCTCCGGTCTGCAGTAGCAACACCAGCAGCGCGTGCGCGAATTCTTGCTCGTACGTGCAGACGGGTGCATGCGGCCAAGATCCGAGCACGGGTGTGCCGGCTCTATGGGTGCAATTCGACTGCCCGCCCATCGGACCTGAAGCCACGAACACCCAGTTTCCCCAGGCGTGCAACTGAGGATGCCGAACCCGTGCCCGAGCCCATAGGCCCCCGCGAAGGCGACGTGCTCGCCGGCAAGTACCGCGTCGACCGCGTGCTCGGCGCGGGCGGCATGGGCGTGGTCGTCGCGGCGCACCACCTCGGGCTCGACACCAAAGTCGCCATCAAGCTCCTTTTGCCCGAGATGCTCCAGCACCAGGACGTCGTCGCGCGTTTCGCGCGCGAGGCCCGGGCCGCGGCCAAAATCACCAACGAGCATGTGGCTCGGGTGTTCGACGTCGGCGCGCTCGAAGACGGCACGCCGTATCTCGTCATGGAGTTTCTCGACGGCATCGATCTCCAGCAGTGGCTGTATCGCGACGGCGCGCTGCCGGCCGAGCAAGCGGTCGACTTCGTCTTGCAGGCGTGCGAGGCCGTCGGCGAGGCGCACACGCTCGGAATCGTTCACCGCGATCTCAAGCCGGCCAATCTCTTCTGCGTCAAGCGGGCGGAGGCGCCGTTCATCAAAGTGCTCGACTTCGGAATCTCGAAAGTGACCGCGGCGGGCGGGAATCTGTCCCGATTGTCGATGACGCGCACGTCGGCGCTCATGGGAACTCCGTATTACATGTCTCCCGAGCAGCTCGAGTCGGCGCGTGACGTCGACGGCCGGTCGGACGTGTGGACCTTCGGGGTCATCTTGTTCGAGCTGATCAGCGGTCACGTGCCGTTCGGCGGGGAAACGCTTCCCGAGGTCTGCATCAAGATCGCCACGCATCCGCCCCCTCCGATCCGAGACGTCAAACCGGAAGTGCCCGAAGGCCTGCAGGCGGCGATCCTGAAGTGCCTCGAAAAAGACCGGAACAAGCGATTCGCCACCGTCGCCGATCTGGCCGTGGCCCTGGCCCCGTTCTCGTCGTCGCACTCGCGCGACACGGTGGACCGGCTCCGGCGAACCGCGCAGCATCTGTACGGACCGCCGGGTCCGATGTCCGTCGCTGCGCGGGGGGCAACCCCGCTTCCCTCTGGTCCCGAGACGCTCGGCGCGCTCGGCCACACGAAGGGCGGCGCCACTTGGCTGGGCGCCAAACGACGCAAAGTGGTGCTCGGACTGGGAGCGGTCGCCTTCGCGATCGGCGGATTGATCCTCGCCATCGTCCTTTCCGCCGGGCCGAGACCCGCCGCCACGCCGACGTCCGCTTCCGAAGTGACGCGCGGCGATCCGTCCGCGGGGCCCGTGTCGACGCTGACGCCGATCGCGACCGCGCCGGCGCCCCAGGACCGCGATGGTTCGGTCGAGGCCGTCCCGAGTCCATCCAAGCCCGCCGCGGCGCCCCAGGAGGCCGCGGTGGACGCGCAACGGCCGGACCCGCGCCCGTCGAAACCGCGGCGCCCCGGGAGCGCATCCGGGTCGAAGCCAGCGACCGCAGGGCAAACGCCGCAAGGGGCGGCGACTTCCCGATCGGGGGCCGCGGCTTCCGAACCGGCTGCGAACTCCAGCGCGTTCGACGAGAGGCTATGACCGATGAAAGTGCCCAATCCTCGTGTCGGTGGGTGCGCGCTCGGCGCCGCTCTGGCGATCGCAGCCGCAGCGCCTGTCGCCCGCGCCGATGACAGCGCCGCCGCCCAGGCTCTCTTCGATCAAGCGAAGAAGGCCATGAAGGCCCACGACTACGGCGAGGCCTGCCCCAAGTTCGAGGAGAGCCTGAAGCTGCAAGAGGCCGTCGGAACGATGTTGAATCTGGCGGACTGCTACGAGCAAGAAGGAAAGCTCGCGAGCGCCTGGGGAAAGTTCCTCGAGGCGGCGGCGAAGGCCAAGGCCAACGGGCAGACGCAGCGGGCGCGCATCGCGCGCGACAGGGCCGCTGCCCTGGCACCGAAGCTCTCGCACCTGGTCATCGACGTGCCGCAAGAGAGCCGCCTGGAGTCTCTCGAAGTTCGCCGCGACGGAACCGTGGTGGGCGAGGCCGAATGGGGAGCCCCCATTCCCGTCGACGCGGGGTCGCACACGATCGACGCTGCGGCCCCCGGAAGAAAACCGTGGTCGCAGACCGTGGCCGTGTCCGATGGAGCGGCGACCGCCCTCTCGAGCGTTCCCCAGCTGCCGATCCTCCCGCCGCCGGTCGAGGCGAAAGGCCCGGAGACCGCGACTGCAGCGCATGCCGCCGAACCCGCGCACTCGACGGGCGACGGACCGAACGGGGGCAACGCACAGCGGACGGCGGGGACTCTCGTGAGCGGCATCGGCGTCGTCGGGATCGGCGTGGGCACTGTCTTCGGCCTCCTTTCCATCTCCAAGCATGCGACGGTGACCTCCCAGTGCTCGGCGACGACCTGCAAGAGTCAGGACGGCTTCGACGCGTCGAACGACGCGATCACGTTCGGCAATATCTCGACCGCCGCGTTCATCGTCGGCGGGGTGGCGCTGGCGACGGGTCTGACGCTGTGGCTGACGGCGCCGCGATCGGCGGAGCCGGGCGCGCCCACGGCGCGGTTGCTCGTGGGGCCGGCGAACGTGGCGCTCGCCGGGACCTGGTAGCCGCGGGAGGCGTCTCACGCTCCCTTCGGCGCGCCTCGCAGCAGCGCGGCCGCGAGCTGCCGAACATACGGATCCTCATCCCGCTCGATCTCGATTAGGGCCTGCGCGCGCGTCTCCCCCGAGAGCCATAGCCGCCCGACCGCCCGGCGCAGCGCGCGGATGCTGTCTTCGGGCACTCCGCGGCGGCGAAGGCCCACGACATTGACCCCGCGCACGCGCGCGCGGTCTCCCTGCACGATGACGAAGGGGGGTACATCCGCTTCGCACGCCGCGGTCGCCGCGACGAACGCGCTTTGACCCACACGCACGAACTGCGTCACGCCGCTCAGGCCACCGAACGTCACCCAGTCTTCGATGACGGCATGACCGGCGAGCTGGGCTCCGTTCGAGAGCACGCAGTGCGAGCCGACGACGACATCGTGCGCCACATGGGCGCCCACCATGAGCAGGTTGGCGGCGCCGATCCGCGTCGTCCGCCCGTCGGTGCCGGCGTGCACCGTGACGTGCTCGCGAAACACGTTGTCCTCACCCGCCTCGACCCGGCCCACACCGCCCTGACCGCGCTTCACTTGCGGATCGCCGCCGACCACCGCAAAGGAGCAGACGACGTTGCCGGGCCCGAGGAACGTGGCCCCGCGCACGATCGCGTGCGCGTGCAAGACGCAGCCGCGCGACAGGGTCACTCCACCCTCCACGATCGCGTACGGTCCGACGGCCACGTCGTCGGCGAGCTGGGCGCGCGGATCGACCAGCGCGGTCGGATGGACGGGCGGCACGGCTCACCCCGCGCGGTCGACGACGCTGGCGAGGAGCTCCGCGCTCGCGCACAGCGTGCCGTCGACGGAAGCTTCGCCGTGAAACTTCCACACGTTGGTGCGATGGTGGACGATCGCCACGTCGAGGTCGAGGCGGTCGCCAGGCCTCACCGGGCGGCGGAACTTCGCCTTGTCGATCCCGAGGAAGTACATGAGCGAGCTCGACGCGTCGAAGGGCTCGGTCGCGTAGGCCAAGATGCCGCCGATCTGCGCGAGCGCCTCGACGATGAGCACCCCCGGAAGAATGGGCCGAGAAGGGAAGTGTCCCTGAAACCAGGGCTCTGCCATCGTCACGCACTTGTGGCCCGAGATGCGCTGGCCCGGAACCACCTGGGTCACGCGGTCGACGAGAACGAACGGCCACCGGTGCGGCAGGATCTGCAGAATGCGGTCGATCTCGATCGTCGTGTTGGCTTTCACGCGTCACCGGGGGGCGCCGTCGTCGCTGCGTGACCGTGCGCCCGAGCTTCGCGGTAGAGCCTCGCGAGCGCCCGAAGCCAGAGCGAGCGCGGCACGGCGGGGTATCCTGCCACGATCGCTCCCGGCGGTACATCGCCGATCACACCGCTCTTCGCGGCGATTCGTGCTCCGTCGCCGACGGTGACGTGATCGGCGATCCCCACCTGGCCGCCGATGAGCGCCCCGCGCCCGATGGTCACCGAGCCCGCGAACCCGCACTGCGCGGCCACCATCGCCCCTTCGCCCACGTCGCCGTTGTGGCCGACGTGGACATGGGCGTCGAGCCTCGCTCCCCGGCGAACGCGCGTCGGCGAGAGGGTGCCGGCGTCGATCGTGCAAAGCGGACCAATCGACACGTCGTCTTCGACCACCACGCCACCCAGCTGAGGAATCGCGCGCACGGCGCCATCGTTGCCCGTCGCCCATCCGAACCCCGGATGTCCGACGACCGAGCCCGCGCCGATCGTCACTCGCGCGCCGATGACGACGCGAGGTCCCAGCACGGCGCTTGGGGCGATCGAGCACGCCTCGCCCGAGACCGCTTCCCAATCGGGAACGATGGCGCGATCGAGTAGATCGGCCATCGCCCAGCTCGCGTGCTCGTGCGCCCAGATCGCCCCGCCCGGCGGATTGCCGAGCCCGTTGGCCAGCGATTCGTCGAGAAGGAGCGCCGCCCCTCGAGCCGCCGCCTCGCGGCCCGCGCGCAGCCAGCGGCTCGCAAGCACCGGCGCGAGGTCTCCGGATCGCGCCACGCCGACGGGCACGATACGCTCTGGCGCGCGCTCGCCCCCGGACAAGACCCGACCGCCGTGGCGCGCCGCCAGCGACTCGAGGGATTCGGCTCGGAGCCTGACGATTCCGTCCCACATCGAGGGTTGGCCGCAGGGGGGGCGGGCGCAGCAGGGCCGGCCGGCTCGCCCTCTCAGGGTTTCGCGGGGCCGGTGGGAGCTTGCGCCCTCGGCGGGGTCGCACCCGCCCCCGCGGGGGGAGCTGCCGTGCCGCTGTTCGCCAGCTGGATGACTCGGTCGGTCAGGTCGAGATCGCTGCGAGAGAACGCGACGGTCGCCCGGTCGACGATGAGGTCGTAGCCATCCGTTCCCGCGACCCGCTTGATGGCCCCGATGACCCGCTCGAAGATGGGATCGGTCATCTCCTTCTGCTTCTTTTCGAGCTCTTTGTTGTATTCGACGAACGTTCCCTGGAGCTCGACCATCTGCTTCTGCCAGTCGTCGACCTTCTTCTGGAGCGCCTGCTGCGAGAGGACGCGCGACTGCTTGTCGATGTCCTCTTTCTGCTTCTGCAGCTCGACCTGCTTCTTGTTGATCTCTTGCTGGCGGCTGTCGAACATTTTCTTGAGCGTCGCTTGCGCGCGCAGGCCGTCTTCGGTCTGCATGACGGCGCGTTGCACGTCGACGACGGCCACTTTCACTTGCGCGGCGACAGTCTTACCGGAAAACGAAACGAGGACCGCGAGGGTCGCGGCGAGGACGAGGCGAAAGGGGCTCCGCATGGTGCGGGAGGGCGTACCCAAACGGGTCCGATCGGTCAAGGGAGGTGATCCGAGCCACCCCCGGCGCCGGCGCCGCCCGGAAGGCACTGCAAGGGTCTCTCCCCCGAATTCTTCCCCGTGCCCGTGCCCGTGCCCGTGCCCGTGCCCGTGCCCGTGCCCGTGCCCGT
>CAZHED010000081.1:0-16228 GCA_964531095.1 uncultured Polyangiaceae bacterium
CGAGGGGGCGTCGCCGCTCCGGTACCAAGGGACCAAGTAGGACGCGTCGTAGAGGAATTCGCCCCCTCGGATTATCCGGAAGGATGCTGCCGTGAGATTGGCGCAATTCACGCAGGCCGTGTCGGTGTTGAACCAGTCGATGTTCCATTCCCATACCTCGCCGGCCAGATCGAGTTGCCCCCAGAGCCCCGCTCCGAGGGTCGCAGTCCCCACCGGCGCGATGTTGACCTGCCCAGTGCACTCTGCGCCGCTCGGGTAGTAGCACGCGGTTCCGTCGCCATAGATCGCGTAGCGATTGGACGTCCCCGGACCCGCGGAACCCCACGGGTATTCCAGCTGCTTACTCCCACCCGCCGCGGCGAATTCCCATTCTGCTTCGCTCGGCAAGAAGCCTCCGTCCCAAATGCAGAATGCGCACGCCTCGTACCAGTTCACGCAGTTGATCGGCAGACTCTCCTGCGTCGTTGACGAAGACGTCCATGTTGCGTAGCTCGAATCGCACGTAAGGTTGGTGTCGGTCGGCGAGATGTTGACATTGTCCGCATCGAACCACCCTGGCTCGTAGCCCCCCGCGGTCGCATTCAGGCCGCTGCCCCCATTCAAGTGCAGGTGCCTCCCCGATCCGGGTGCGGGCGCGTAGCCAGCGCCCCCGTTCCAAGCCGCCACAAACTGACGAAACCGTCCGACCGTCACGAGATATTTGTCGAGGCGGAACCCGCTCACGGTCGCAGGGTCCGCAAGACCAATCGCTCCTGTTCCGCTATTGGTGTACGTCCGGTAGTACGTTCCCCCTGGTACCTCCAAGCTCGTACAGCAATTCTCACGGGCCGCGCCGCAGTCGGTGAGGCCTTTGCCGCTCGCTTGGCAACTCGTGCCCACCGCCGTCGAGCCCGCGCTGCCGCCTTCCTTGACGGAGGAATCCGCGTCTTCCGCGTGGTCGCTCATGGACCGCGACGAACAAGCCGCGTCGACGAGGGGAGACGCTAGCACCAGAAAAACGTGAAACCGGCGCATCGACTCATGCCACCCGACGTAGTGGCCGGCCCGAGGCGGTTTTGCTTACCAACCGTACGCCCACGCCGCGCCGGCCGACCTTCGGGCGGCCATCGATAAGCTCGGCATGTGGGGTCCGGAGAAGACCCCCGGTCCCCGACGCTTAGGCAACTGGAAGGCAACGACCCCGCCGCCCTTCGCGTTTGCACTGTTTTTCCGGCAAATCGTGATGATTTGTCGGGGCGAGAGGATTCGAACCTCCGACCCCTTGACCCCCAGTCAAGTGCGCTAACCAGGCTGCGCTACGCCCCGAACCACCCGCGCTCTGCGTCGCGTGGGTAGCGGCGCACCGTAGTCGAGCCGCGCACAAGCGCAAGGCGCATCTCGCTCGACTCGCCGGAGCTCACGCCTTCTTTCCGCTCGTTGGCTCTCGGGCTCGCCGGTGCCGCTCAGCGCTCGAGCGCCCGCCCGTCTCCGTCCGCGTCGACCCAGACGGCGCCGGTCATCGCCCAGGGGAGGATGTCGCGCGCGTCGCCTTCCAGCACCGGCGTCAATGGCTTCTTCCCGCTCGCCACGACGAAGAACGCGTCGTCGGCGTCGAAGTGCAGCGCGAAGGTCACGTCCGCCCCGTGCGCGCCGCTCGGGAGCGCGCCGAGCGTGACGGACCTTTCCTCCCGCTCGTCTTGTCGCTCGCGTCCGCCCGGCCACTCGCGCGCGCGGATGACGCGCACGGTGTCCACGTCGACCCACGGCGCAGATTCGACGTGCAGGTTCACGGTCACCGTCGGACCGCGCGCGATGCCGCCGATGGGAGCGCCGCCGGCAGAGAGGCGCAGCATGGGACCATTGGTCAGGACCACGTCCCGCGAGCCCTTGATGCCGCGGACGAGGTCCGCGGTGCGCGCCGCATCCCACGTGGCCAAGTGCTCGTCGTCGGCGACGCGGACATACGTGCGCGGGTACCCCGCTTCTTGCCCGACGATGCCATGCGTGTCCGTGTCGGCCGTGGCGGTGACCGCGTGTCGGTCGCGCAGAAGAGCGCGAAAGTCGTCGATCACGCGGGCGCGCGCTTCGACGTTGCGGCCGTTCCAGACTTCGATGGCGTCGAAGTCCGCGCCGTAGGCGGGATCGGTCCCCAGGCCGCTGGCTCGGTCGAAACCGAGCAAATCGAAGTACCCGTTCGAACCGGCTCGCGGATGGTTCACCTGGATGACAAGATCTCCCGTGGCCTCGGCGCGCAGCTGCTGGAATAGATCGCGCGGAGTCCGATCGCGGACGCGGATGGCTCCGCCCGCGGGCTTCGTCGCGTCGAAGGGGAGTGGAAAGGCGTTGGCATGCCCCCACGGGTGGCGGCTCGCGTCGCTGGTGAGCTCGTTGCCCGAGATTTCGACGAGGTCGCCTTCGAGGTGCAGTTCTTGGACGATCGACTCGAGGTCCGCGACGACATTGTGCTCGCTGGCCACCGCGACCTCTACCCCCTCGGCGGCGTTGGCGATGACCCGGTCACGTGCGTTCACCTGCGCGTCCGCGCTGAAGCTGGAATGCTGATGAAAGTCGCATGCCAAATAGCCCCGAGTGTCGACCACGTGCGAGAGCGCGAGGTTCTCGGCTCGACGATCGCCAGGAGCCAGATCGACGACCGTGGAAGCCAGCGCATACTCGGGTCCTCGAGATGCCGTGACCCGGTATCGGCCGGCGAGCAGGATCACTTGCGTGCTCCCGTCGCGCGTCGTTGCCTGGTGGCGTGCTGGACCGGCCGAATGGGCCGTGCCGAAGTCCGGGGTGGGCGTGCTCCCCATCCCCTCGAATGTCACCTTGCACGGCAGGGGCAAACCCGAGGAATCGAGACAGCTAACATCGAGGGTCGCGGGCGCCTCGAACGGCGCGTCGACGGCCGCCGCCTTTCCCGCTTCGACGTCGATGGGAGCCATCCGCCCGTCCGGGCGACCCAGCATCGACGCGATCCGGTAGCGTCCGACCGGCAGGCGGCCCGCGAACGGAGACGCGAGCGTCAACGGCTCCGACGACCCCTCTAGAACCAACGTGATCACCGACCCCGTGGGAAGCAGAGCGGCGGGCGGGACCCTCACCTCCAGCCCCCCGACGGGCTGCCCCGCCGCCATCGCCAGCTCGGCGACCAGACTGGACGTGTCCGGGCGCTCCCCGACGATGAGCACGCGCGTGTAGCTCGTCTTGTCTCCTCGGGAGAGCCGGATGTCCCTCCGCTGGACCGTGTCGGTCCATCCGCTGCCGCTGGTGGCGTCGACGGTGCCTTCGGTGGACGTGACCGCATAGCTCGTGAAGCGCCCGACACCGCCGACGTACGGGCCACTCGACGGCCCTTTGAATCCGCGCGACTTGCCCGGCGCGATCTTCTCGGCGCCGCCCCACTGGATCGCGTCGCCCAGCGAGGGCAGATCGATCTCCGCGTCGCTCGAGTTCATCACCGTGGTCTCGACGAGCACGGCGCGGTCGGGGGGGCGAAGCGAATAGCGTGTCGTCACGGCGAGCCTGGGGTCGTAGAGCTCACGTCCCTTCGCCTCGACCCAAGCGCTTCCGTCGCTCGCGACGCCGCTCGAAAGAGCGTCGTACACGCCCTGGCGCGGGAATACGCCGAAGTACGTGAACATTTTTCCCAGCTCGTCCTTGCGACTGCGGGCGTCGGCGGCGTCGACGATGTTCCCGCCGCTCTCGGTGAACCCTTCGCTCGGTCCGAGCTGGTCGATGACGAAGACCACCTCATCGTTCTCGAGGACCAAGTCCCCCGGGCGCCCGATTGCGTTCGGTCCTCCGAGCTGTTCTCCGCTCTTCATCCGATGCACGCGCGCCCGATCGGCGGTCGCCCGCTCACCCGATCCTTGCTGCAGGATCGCCCGCCATCTCCCCGCGGCGCCCGGCGCCACGTGAATCTGCGGCGTGGCGTCGTGCGGCGCGGGGCACGCCGAAATGACCAAGCACGCGACGCACGCGACCAGCCGCCGCATCGGGCTAGCCAGCGGCGTACGGGCGAAGGGCCAGGAACGCGGCGAGCGCCTGCGCCTTTGGAATCAGCGACGCGAGCTCGATCTGCTCGTCCGTCGTGTGGAAGCCCGATCCCCGCGGTCCGAGGCCGTCGATCGCGGCAATCCCCAGCGAGGCGGCCGTGCTCGCGTCGCTGCCCCCGCCGATGAGCGGCGCCTCGTCTGCGCCAAGCCCATGTGCCCGCGCGCACGCCGCGTACTCCGCCAGCAGCCGGCCGCTCGCCTCGGTGCGTTCGAGCGGCAGGCGCGACACCCCTCCATGGAGCTCGATGCGCGTTCCAGGAACGGAGGCCGCCGCCTGGTCGGCCGCGCCGTGGATGGCCAGGGCCAAGTGTTCGCCGTCGGCGCGCGTGCAGAAGCGCAGATCCATCTGCGCTTCGGCGCGGTCGGGCACGGTGTTCTTGCTCTGTCCCCCGGCGACACGTCCGACGTTCACCGTGACCCCGCGCCCATAATCGGTCAGTCGCTGCACGCCATCCACGAGGCGGGCGATCGCCCAAATCGCGTTGGCCCCCTGTTCGTGCGCGTTGCCGGCGTGTGCAGCGCGGCCGTGGGCGACCGCCGTCATCCCGCCCGTTCCCTTTCGGCGCGTGATGATCGCGTCGCGCTGGCGACCGGCTTCGAAGACCAGGCACGCACTCGAGCCGGTGATCGCGGCGGCGATGACGCCTTGCCCTTCCGGCGAGCCCACCTCCTCGTCGCTCACGACGACGACTCGGATGGGGGCCAGCGAGTCGAGCCCGGCCGTCGCGGCGAGCGCCTGGAGAGCGAACGCGACGACGACGAGCCCCCCCTTCATGTCGAGCACGCCAGGGCCCCGAGCGAGCGGTCCGTCCGCGCGGTACCCCTCGAAAGAACCAGGCGGGAAGACGGTGTCCAAGTGGCCGACGAGCGCGATGGCGCCACGATTCGGAAGCGCGGCGCGTGTGCGAAACAGCAGATGGTCGGCGAAGCGTTCGCTCGGGTGCACGGTCGCTTCGATGCCGTCTATGGCGAAGAGCTCGCGCAGCAGCACGCCCACGGTCCGTCCACCTTCGGGATTCTCGGTGTACGAGTTGACGTCGACGAGCGACGCCAGCGCTTGCTCCATCGCTCGCTGCTTGTCGGATAGCCACGCGGCGGCTCGCTCGGCGTGCGTCTCCATGGTGGGGTGGACGAGAGCGTAGCACCGCCGGATCGGCGGATGATTGCCTGCCCGAGGACGATCCCCTGGAGCACCCCCGGCGCGAGACTGTAGCCTGGGGTCCGATATGGCCAGCAAGCGCTTCAAAGCCGCCGTCATCGGCGGAAGCGGATACGGCGGCGCGGAGCTCATTCGACGCCTCTTGTGCCACCCTGACGTCGAGCTCGTGCGCGTCGCATCGATCGACTTCGTCGGCGAGCCTCTCTCGGCGGTCCATGCGAACCTCGAAGGCCGGACGAGCCTCACGTTCGAAGGGATCCCACCCGCGAAGGCGGCGAGCGGGATGGACATCGTCTTTCTCGGGTTGCCCCACAAAGTGAGCGCGAAGAGCATGCCTGAGCTAACGCAGACCGGGGTGCGGGTCGTCGACCTCTCGGGCGACTTCCGCCTGCGGGATCCCGCCGCATACGAGAAGTACTACGGCGCCAAGCACCCGTGCCCCGACGAGCTGACGAAGGGCACCTTCGTCTACGGCCTGCCGGAGCTCTTTCGCGACGCGATCCGCACGGCGCGCTACGTCGCGTCGCCCGGGTGCTTCGCGACGACGATCGAGCTCGCGCTTCTGCCGCTCGCGCGCCGCGGCCTGCTGGCCGGATCGGTGGAGATCGTCGGCATCACCGGATCGAGCGGGAGCGGCGTCGCGCCGAGCGCCGGCACGCATCACCCGCTGCGGGCCAATAACCTGCGGACCTACAGGCCGCTCGAGCACCAGCACGTCCCGGAAATCGTGCAAACCCTGTCCTTCGCGGGCGCGCAGGACCTCACGATGCAGTTTGTCCCGGTGAGCGCGCCGCTGTCGCGCGGGATCTTCGCGACGTGCTTTGCGCACGTCGATGCGGGCGTGTCCGCCGAGACCATTGCGGGCATCTACGCCGAGGCGTACGCGCGCGAGCCGTTCGTGCGCGTTCCTGCGAAGCGGCTGCCAGAGGTGGTCGCGGTGAAAGGAACGAACTACGCCGAGGTCGGGGTACAACCAGGAGAGGTCCGCGATGGACGGCGCACGCTCGCTTGCTTCGGGGCGACGGACAATCTCATCAAAGGCGGCGCGGGCCAGGCGATCCAATCGATGAACCTCATGCTGGGCCTGGACGAGCGCACGACTCTGGAAGACCCGGGTGGATGGCCGTGAAAGACTGCGTCGTCATCAAGGTCGGCGGCGAGGTCGTGGCATCTCCGGGAATGGCGACGATTGCGTCGGGAATCGCCGATCTAGCGGAGCGAGGCGACCGCGTGCTGCTCGTGCATGGCGCGGGTCCGCAGGTGACGGAGCTGCAGGAAAAGCTGGGCCAGAAGCCGAGGATCGTGGCCGGGAGGCGAATCACCGACGCGCAGACCCTCGAAGTGATCAAGATGGTGGTCGCCGGCAAGGTCAACGTCGAGGCTTGCGCCGCGCTCGTCGTCGCCGGGCTGAATCCCGTCGGGCTGCATGGGGCGAGCTCCCTGGCGGTGCGCGCGAGCAGGCGACCGCCGCGCGTGGTGAGCGGCGGGGGTCCCGACCCGATCGACTTCGGGAACGTCGGCGACGTGATGGGGTTCAACGATGCCTTGCTCGCGCTCTTGACGGACGCGGGATACGTCCCGGTCCTGGCGTGCCTGGGCGCGGACGAACAAGGTCGCTGCTACAACATCAACGCGGACGTCGTCGCCAACCAGCTGGCGGTGGCGCTCGACGCCAAATCGCTCGTGCTCGTGAGCGACGTCCCCGGCGTGCTGCGCGACGTCGGCGACCCCGCGTCGCGAATCCCGCGAATGACGGTCGCCGAAGGCCGCCGAGCGATCGCCGAAGGGGTCGTGACCAAGGGGATGATCCCCAAGCTCGAAGAGTCCTTGGCGTCGATCGAGCAGGGGGTGCGCTCCGTGCACATCGTCGGGCGCCTGGGGAAGGGCGAGCTCGCTCGCGAAGTGGCCGATCCCGGAAGCGTCGGCACGGTCCTGGTCCCGTAAGAAAAGCGCTCAGCCCGCTTTCGCGCTTCCGCTGGCGCTGGCTTGCACGCTCACCGACACGCTCACGTTCGCCTTTACGCTCGTGACCGCGTCGAGCGCACCCTTGAAGGGCGCGGCCACGCAAGCCGAGAGCTTGCCGACTGTCAATGGATCGCCGGCGGCTTGCAGGCCGCTCTGTACCCCTTCGATCACGACCTTCATGTTGTCGGCAAGCTCGACGGCGCCCTTGCCCGTGCCGACCGCCACTTTGATGACGGCGCCGAGATCCTTCTCGATCGCGGCGCGGAACTTCGCTTCGGCTTGCGCGTCGGTGGCACCGACGATTCGGACGACGACGTGGGGGGGCGTGCACTCCGCTTTGGCCTGCAGGCTCGCGTCGCACTTGGCCTTGCACTCCGCGCTCATTTGAGGCGGCTCGACCTTACCGGTGCACTTGGGGGCCTGCATCGCGACCGAGCAGTTGCCCGTGCACGTTCCTTTGCATTCGGCGCCCGCGCTCATCTTGCACTCGCCGTCGCACTTGCCTTTGCATTCGCCCTTGATCTCGGCGTCGCATTTGCCGTCGCACTTGCCGTCGCATTTGCCGGCGGCCTTTGCGTCCATCACTTTGCCGTCGCACTTGCCCGTGCACTTGCCGGAACAGCTGCCTTTGATGTCCGCGTCGCACGACCCGTGGCATTCGCCTGAGCACTGCGCGCCGGCGCTGACCTCGCAGACCCCCGAGCACTTGGCCGAGCACTGACCCTGGAGCTTGCCGGGCTCGCACTTGACCTCGGCCGTGCCGGGCTTGACCGTCGCGTCACACTTGCCCGCGCAGTCCGCGTAGGCGTGCATTTCGACTCCGCAATGGGGTTCGGTCGCGTCCAGCTTGACCTCTGCTTTGGCGCCGAGCTTGGCCTTGGCATCGCCGATCGCCTTGCTCGCGGCCTTGCAAGCGTCTTGGCCGTCTTTGAGGTCCCCCTGTGCGCCGAGGTCGTGCGCGAGGTTGCCGCACGCCACTTTGAGGTCGCCGTCGATCTTGTCCGAAAGTGCCTTCATCTCGGCGGCCGCTTCGGCGCCGGTCTTGATCTTGGCCGCGACGTCGGCCTTGAGGTTGAACTCCTTCTCGAAATCGAAAGACTCGATCGCCTCGACCTTTGCCATGTCGGGGCAGTTGCTGGCGCCGGCCGGGCCGCCCAGCTGTCCTCCGCCACCGCCGGGCGCTCCGGCGCTTCCGCCGGGAAGGGACGGCATCGCGCCGCCGCAGTTCGCCACGAACAGTGCGAGTGCTCCCGCGAAGACGATCGGCCAAGAAACCCGTCGCCAGAATTTACGAGTCATCGTTATCTCCCTCCTCAGACATGTTGCCCGTCCCACATCTCGCTCGATGATTCTGCCCGGACAGAGAATGCCGAGCCAGGACGGGGCCGCGCGCGGTCGGGGCCGGGATGACACCGGATTGGTGTCGAGCGCACTATCGCGCCGTACGCCGTTCGCGCTGACCGTCCAGAGGCCGATTACCACGCCCGGGACCGCAGGATCCAGGGCGCTTTTTCCGCGGTGCGTCGGTCCGGTGTCCACTCCGGGCGGCGCCGTGGTATGCGGGCCATGTGCGCATCGTCGTGTGCGACGTCGGGCTCGGCAACCTACGGAGCGTGGAGCGCGCTCTCCGCGAGGCCTCGCGCGAAAGCGGCGCGCTGGTCGAGGTCACGCGCGACCCGGCAGGGGTTCGCGCCGCGGACAGGCTCGTCATGCCCGGCCAGAGCGCCTTCGGCGACTACGCGCGGGCTCTCTCGGGCGACCTCGGGCAAGCCGTGCGCGAGCACCTGCGGTCGGGGCGGCCGTATCTCGGCATCTGCATGGGACTGCAAGTGTTGTTCGAGGCGAGTGAAGAAGCGCCGGGCTGCCCTGGGCTGGGCGTGCTCGAGGGGACCGTGGTCAGGCTCAAGGCGGGGATCGACCCCGCCACCGGCACGCCCCGCAAAGTGCCCCACGTCGGCTGGAACGAGGCCGAGGCGACCGAGAATCGCGCGCTCTTGCCCCCGGGCGACCCGCTCCACTTCTATTTCGTGCACAGCTTCGTCGTGGCGCCGAGCGACGCGCGCGTCATCGCGGCCACGACGGAGTACGGAGAACGGTTCGTGAGCGCGATCGCATTCGAAAACGTATTCGCCTGCCAGTTTCACCCGGAAAAGAGCCAGCGAGCAGGGCTCGCGTTGCTCGAGAGGTTCGCCGCCTCGTGATCGTCATCCCGGCGATCGATTTGCTGGGCGGAAAGGCGGTGCGGCTCCTCCAGGGGCGGTACGACGCCGTCACGGTCTTCGACGACGACCCACCGTCGCGTGCTCGAGGATGGCGCGGCAAAGTCCCGTGGCTGCACGTCGTCGATCTCGAAGGCGCCCGCGCGGGCAAACCGCTGCAGCGCGACTCGGTCCGCGGGATCGTGGACGCGTTCGGGGCAGGGGTGCAGGTCGGCGGCGGCGTACGAACGGCGGAGAGCTTCGCGGCCTACCGCGAGCTGGGCGCGTCACGGGTGGTGCTCGGCTCGGCGGCTGTGCGGGACGGCGCGCTCGTCCGCGCGATCGCCGCCGGACATCCCCGGGAGGTCGTGCTCGCGGTCGACGCGCGCGACGGGCGTGTGGCGGTCGACGGGTGGACGCAGGCTACGCGCGTGCTCGCGACCGACCTCGTGCGCTCGTTCTCCGACGCACCGCTCGGCGGGGTGCTCTACACGGACGTCGCCCGAGACGGGATGCGGACCGGTCCAAACGTCGCGGCGACCGCCGAGATTGCGGCGTGCACGCAGGTCCCCGTGATCGCTTCCGGAGGCGTGGGATCGCTGGATGACCTGCGCGCCCTCTCGGCCGCAGGCATCAGCGCCTGCATCGTGGGACGCGCTCTCTACGAAGGCGTCTTCACCCTGGAAGAAGCCATCGAAGCCGCAACGTAACACCGCAGGCGGCCTCGATCGGAGGAGAGGTCAGGCGATTTTCGCCCAGACGAATCGACCGCATCGGCGGCCGCGCGACGAATGCCGTGCCATTTTTGGGCGCAATGACAACGCCTGCACGCCCGTACTCGGCGAAGCGCAGGGCCTCTACGGCTTTTGGATCGGGGTCGCCGCGTCCACCTTGGCCCGCTTGCGCCGCCTGCGCGCCGCCTCGGCCTGCTTCTTCCGGCGCTTGATGCTCGGCTTCATGTAGTGGCGACGCATCTTCAGCTCGCGAAGCACGCCTTCGGACGCGAGCTTTCGCTTGAGCATTTTAATGGCGCGCTCGATTCCGCGGTCGCTGACCACGACCTCGAGAGGCTTGCACTGGATGGCTTCACTGGGCATCGATGGGGCCGAACGTACAAGGATTCCGTCGGCTCGGCAAGCCTGCGCTCCAGCATCGTGTCGAGAAGGCGAACGCCCCGAAGCCAGGCGTTGCGTCCGCTTCGTCGGCACCCTGCTACGGTTGCGCTTCCGCCTCGGCCACCCCACCTGCGGCGGTCACCTTTTTCTCGCTTTTCTCGATGGGCTTCGCCGCCTTCGCTCGCTTGGCGCCCGCTCGCCCCCGGCGGCCACGAGTCCCGCGCGGCGCCTTCCGGGCCACCGGCTTCGCCGCCGCGCCCTTCACGTAGTACGTCGTGGCTCGCTTCTGACCCGATTTGGCAACGCGTCCCGACTCGAGCGCCTCGCTCAATGGGCGCGGCAGCTCTTTGGCCTGAAGGCCGAGTTTTTCGCGAATCTGCTCCGCCCGAAGTCCGTTGGGGCTTTGCCGCAACAGCCCGATAATACTCTCGACGACTCGTGCGATGTCGTCGGCCGAGCGACGCGGCAGTCGTCCGCCGCGTCGACGCGCCGGCCCGGCGGCCGGCGGCGTGCGCGGGGAGGCTACGCGCGCGGCGCCGGGAGACGCTCCGAGTAGGTCTTGCAGGGAGGCGCCGCGAACGGCGTCGAGGACGTCGGACGCAAATGAAACGGCAAGCCCGTTCAGACGTTGGCGGAGCGACGTAGGCATGGGCAAATGGATAACCGCCAATTGCAAATTGGGTCAACACGTTTTCGTGCTACAGAGTGGCCGGGCTGGGAGCCGAAGTGGCGGAATGGCAGACGCAGCGGATTCAAAATCCGCCGCCCGAAAGGGTGTGAGGGTTCGAGTCCCTCCTTCGGTACCGAGACATCAGGGCCGCGCGATCAGTCTCACAGGCTGATCGTAGAGGGCGCCGCCTTCGCCCATGTCGGTGAGGGCCGCCCGGATCAGCACGTTGGCCGAGTGACCGGTGGAGAGGTGCCCGCCCTTCGGGACAATGGCCACGTCGGCGCGCTGGTGTGGATCGACGCGAATCCGCACGTCGATCGCGCCGATCTCCGATTCGAGTCGGGCGACTTGTCCGTCGCCCACGCCGGCTCCGTCGGCCACGGTGGGATGGACCGCACAGACCGTCGGACCGCCGGACGGCCCGTCGCTGGCACGTGACCACTGCGAAGACTGCGAGCGGTCCGACGAGAGGGACAGGAGCAGCAGCGGGTAGGCGGGCGAGACCTGCGGCCCTTGCGGTACGGTCGTCATCAGGTTCACCCGTCCCGAGGCGGTGGGAACTCTCCCGTCGGCGAAGAGGACGTGCGGCGAGAGAGGATTGCGCATCGGCGCAGCCTCGAGCCCCTCCAGAGTCATCCCGGCGGAGCGAGCGGCCGGCGCGATGAGGCGCTCTTGCCACTGTCGAGCGGTTCCGGCCAACTGGGCGTCCAGGCCCACGCGCTTCGCGAGTGCCTGAACGATTTCGAGATCGTCCAAGACGCCGGCAGGTCGCAGAGCGGCGGGCCGCGCCACTCCGACGTGGTGATGCCCGTAGGCACCGACCAGGTCGTCGGCCTCAAGCAACGTCGTCGTGGGCAGGACGATGTCGGCGAGACGGGCCGTATCGGTGAAGAATGGATCGACGACCACGACGAACTCGCGCGACGACAGAGCCTGCTCGACGAGGCGAGCGTCGGGCAACATCACGACGGGATTGCCGGCCGTGATCCAAACCGCGCGAATGGGTGGGTCGCGCGCGTCGAGAACTTCGCGACCCCACAGCGGTTCGCAAATCGTCCGCGGCGCCGCCGCCTTTCCACGGACGAACGACGTGTCGACGCTTCGCCGGCGCCGGAAGTAGTAGGAGACCCCCCCGCCCGATACGCCGATGTTGCCGCTGATCGCGGAGAGCGCGTCGAGCGCACGAACGATCGCGCCGCCATTGGCGCGACGGGCCATTCCCCATCCCACCAGAATCGCCGTCGGGCCGCTCGCGAGGCGGCTGGCGAGATCGTCGGCGGCCGCGACCGGGAGATCGGCCTGCTCGCACCAGCTCGACACGCTCTTCGCGTGCGCGAGCTCGCGAAAGCCGTCGAGGTTGTCGCACATGGCGGCCGCGCGCTGGCTCACCGCGCCGCGCTCGAAGAGCAAACGCGCCGCCGCCATGGCCAGGGCGCAGTCGCTTCCCGGGCGAGGTTGCCAATGCAGGTCACACAAGTCCGCCCCCTTGTGGTGCACCGGGTCGATTAGGACGATCTCGGCCCCCCGAGATCGAGCGTCGCGCAAGACCGGGATGGTGTGGGGGCTGGATACGTGGACGTTCTTCCCCCACAGGACGATGTGCCGCGAATGCAGCAAGTCGAACAGATCGTGGCTGTCGCACGCTCCGAAGTCGGCCTCCTGAGCCGCCTCGCCTGCGCCCGAGCAGATGTCACCCCGCTTGATCGTCACAGGTCCGAAGCACTCGAAGAACCAGTCGACCAATGGCTTCAACAGGCCGAGCGAGCCACCGCTTCTGTAGTGAAATATCGACGCCGGGCCCGATTCGCGCCGAATCGCCAGCAAGCGATCGGCGATCTCGTCGAGTGCTTCGTTCCAGGGGATCGGTCGATGGATTCCATCGGCTCCGCGACGCAGCGGCTGCGTGACGC
This sequence comes from uncultured Polyangiaceae bacterium, assembly GCA_964531095.1. Lineage (GTDB taxonomy): Bacteria > Myxococcota_A > Polyangia > Polyangiales > Polyangiaceae > Palsa-1150. The sequence continues at coordinate 13,055 of CAZHED010000081.1, forward strand.
GGTTCGGGCCGTATTGCATGTTCAAGAAGTGATTCGTTCGCCAGCACAAGAAGCCTCGCGTGACCGGATGATCGGGATCCCCGCCGAGCTTGACGACGCGTCCATCCCTCACCGTCGCCACGATCCGGCAGGCGTCCGGGCAATCGCGGTTGCAGACCGTCTTGTGCGTGGTCGTCTCGGGGTCGCCTGGTCTGTCGATGTCCATGGTTGCCGACGCCTCATCTTAGTCGCTCAGCGCGCCGAGACTATCGAAGCAACGACGATGGCGACGATCACCGCCATGGCGACGACAATCCGAACCAATTCGCCCCGGCTCGGGCCCGCCTCGCGCACCGCCACCGCCGCAGGCCGTCCGAGCGCGACGAGCGCGTTCGAGCGCGAACGCGTGACTTCGGCTTCCTGGGTGTCCGGCACGGCCGTCGCGGCGCTCTGTCCGTATCGGCGCCACTCGGCGATGCGTGCCGCTGGGCGCGAGTGGTCGTCGGCAAAGAGCTCTCGCATCGTGTCGGCGACCGTTTGCTGGTCGACGGTCCCCACGCCACGTGCGAACGCATCGAGATCCCGTGCGAGCTCGGCCGCGGTGGCGTAGCGGTGATCTTTTTCGCGCGCCAGGGCTCGCTCGAGCACGCGCCAGAGCGCGGGTGGAAACCCGTCGATCAGCCGTCTGGGATCGGGAATATCGGCTGCATGCACGCGACGGAGCGTCTCCGTCTCGTCTGCGTGCTTGAAGAGACGCCTATCGCAGCTCAGCTCCCACAGAGTGGCTCCGAGGGCGAACACGTCGGTGCGGCGGTCGACCGGAGCCCCAACCGATTGTTCGGGCGCCATATAGGCGATTTTCCCCTTGATGATTCCGGCGGCGGTCCTGGACGCGCGATTGGCTGCCTTCGCCAAGCCGAAGTCGATGACTTTTACGTCGCCGTCGTAAGTCACGAAGACATTGGTTGCGTTGACATCGCGGTGAACGATGTCGAGACGACCCCCATCTTCGTCGACCATCTCGTGTGCGTGGTGCAGTCCGTCGGCGACGCGCGCGCCAATCCACGCGATCACGTCGTAGCGCAGGCGTCGTCGGCGAGCGCGACAAGCCTCCCAGACGTTCCAGAGCGACTGTCCCAAGAGAAGATCCATCGCGATGAAGACGCGACCGCCTTCGCTGCCGAACTCGCGTGTGCGCACGATGTTCGGGTGGCAAAGACGCGAGACGATTCTCGCCTCGTCCTCGAACATGGTCAGAAAGTCGTCGTTGCGGGCAAACTCGTCGCGGATCATCTTGATCGCGACGGCGTCGGAGCGATCCTCCGATGGCTCGACGCCCCGGGCGACCCGCGCGACGAAGACCGTGGCCATGCCGCCCTCGGCAATCTTCGCGACCAACTCGTACCGGCCGAGGCGACGCGGCGCTGCGCCGGCGCGCGCGGGCGAGGGATCTCCCGATGAGACCCCGGCGAGGGGGCTCATGCGGAGCTCGGCGGTCGGGGGACAGGGGTCGAACCGGGCGCTCGAAGGTACCAGTCGGCGCGGCGCGCTCAACCGTCGTACCATGCGCTGAGGATGCTCAAACCGATGATCGAGGGCCGCTCCGGCGCGGTCGCCGCCGCTCTTCTCTTCTGCACGCTCGGGTCGGGCTGCAAGGACCAGGCGAAGGAAAGTGCCGTGCGCGCTGCGCGCGACGTGGCGGACCTCGCGGTGCTCGTCGACAAGGACGTCGCCGAGATCGAACGCGGATTGCCCGAGGGAGCGGACAGGCTGAAGGTGCTCGTGGCCGGCGACCTGGACCCGAGACAGGACGTCGCTGGCGTGCGCAGGTCCCTCCTTCGCATGCGGCGCGACGTGGCCGACCTGAACATCGCCAAATCGACCTTCTTTGCGCTGGCAGACACGAACGGAGTGGCGATTCGCAACGACCTGGAGGAAGACGTCATGGCTGGCCAGAACCTGCTGACCCTCTTTCCGGCGCTCGCGAAATCGAGAGAGGGATTCGTGACGACAACGGGCACCTTTCCGAACGGGTCGACGAAGAACGGGCCGGACCGCGATTGGATCGCCGCCGTACCGCTCAAGCGAGAGAACGGATCGGCCGGCGCGCTCCTCGTAACGGGCTGGACGTACCGCTATTTCGCGCGCCATCTGCAAGAGTCGCTCAAGGACCGGCTCGCCGAACAAGCCAGGGCGAGCGGCGACGAGGGAAAGATGCCGGTCTTCTACGTCGCTGTGTTCGACAAGTCGGGCGTCTACTCGGCGCCGTTCACGCCGCAGGTCGACGAGCAGGCGCTGCAATCGCAAGACCTGGTCGGCAAGACCGGGGGCGGAACCTACCAGGCCACGCTCACCATTACGGATCGCGCGTTTGGATACGCCGCGCAGCGTACGCCGAAGCTCGCAGCGGACGCGGGGGTCGTCGTCCTTCGGAGCGAGCTCTAGCCGTTCGTTTAGCGCGACTCCCGACCGAATCGGTGGACGCCGAAGGCCAGGAGCGCCCATCCGGCGAGCACCGCAAGGCCTCCCGCGAGCGGCTGCGCGCCGGTGGAGGCGACGACCGGTGAGGTGCCCGCGATCGCCAGGCCCACCACGGAAAGCACGGCGCCCAGCGCGAGCATATGGCGGGGTCCCGGCCGAATCACGGCCAGTTCTCGACGGTCGCCCGGCGCAGCACGTCCCGGATCGCCAGCTCGAGCTTCCGCTCGGCAGCGATGCTCGTGGCTGTGTGCGCCTCACCCGAGAGGTCGTCCTGCATGTAGTCCGCCGCGAAGATCAGCGCGGCGTGGACGTCGTCATCGTCGCCGTTGCCGCGGACGACGACGATCGCCTCGGGATCTCGGCGCTTGGGAAGGTTTTCGCCCAGCTTGTCGGCATCTTGCCAGGTGATGTAGGCGATGCCGAAACGGCGGGCTCTTGCGGCCACGTCGAGCCTGAGGTCCGCCTGGTCGGGGCCGAACTTGATCAAGCGGTTTCGCACGGGGTCGATGCCGAACTCGCGAAAAACACGCGCCATGATGGCGACAGCGTGCGGCTCGTCGACGGGACGGAGAATGGTGGCCGCGTTGGGCGGATCGCCGCGGCACGAGAAGGCGGCCACCGCCCAGGCCATGGCAGCGACGAGAACCAGCGGGGCGGCAGGACCGGACACCGCCCCAAACGCTAGCCGATGGGGCATGCTTGCCGCTAGCTTCA